>UBTA01000005.1 GCA_900468065.1 Hyphomicrobiales bacterium
AGCCGTAAAGCTGGCGATGGGCAGCGCCATAACGCCAACCGCCGTTTCGACCAAAGCCGCCGTCGCGTCCACGCTTTTGACCTTGCCCGGAATGAAATTGACCTCGCCCATGAAGCCTGCAGAAAACACCGAGCGCGGCCGCATGTAGATATCGGCGGGTGGCCCAAAGTCCTCGATCCGGCCCTGGTTCATCACCACAATCCGGTCGGCAATCGCCATGGCTTCCTCCTGATCGTGGGTCACGTGCACAAAGGTGGTGCCGACCCGCTTCTGGATCGCCTTCAACTCGTCCTGCATCTGGCGGCGCAGCTTGAGATCGAGCGCACCGAGCGGCTCGTCGAGCAACAGCACGTCGGGATCGACGGCGAGCGCTCGGGCAAGAGCGACACGCTGGCGCTGGCCGCCGGAAAGCTCATGCGGCTTCTTATCGGCGGAGGCTTTCAGGCCGACGAGATCGAGAAAGCCGAGCGCCTTTTCGTCCCGCTCCACCTTCGCCATGCCGCGCATCCGCAGGCCAAAGCCGACATTGTCGCGCAGCTTCATATGCGGAAACAGCGCATAGTCCTGAAACATCGTCGTGGTCGGACGTTTCGCCGGCGGCACGCTGGTCATGTCCTTGCCGGCAATGGTCACGCGCCCCTTGGTCGGCGACTGAAAGCCGCCGAGGATGGAGAGCAAGGTGGTCTTGCCGCAGCCGGACGGCCCAAGCAGCACGATGAACTCACCAGCCTTTATATCGAGCGAGACATCGTTGAGCGCGGTGAAGGCGCCAAATGTCTTGGTGGCGTTGTGAACCGAAACCGCAGCGGTCATGATTTTTTCGTCTTTCCGAACAGGGTCAGTTCCAGAACCGCCAGCAGCGCTACAGAAACAAGGAAGACCAGCGAGCCGATGGCATTGGTTTTCGGGTTGAGGCCCGAGCGGAGCAGGCTCCAGATTTCGACCGGCAGCGTCACGTCGAATCGCGACAACAGGAACGCGATGATGAACTCATCCCAGCTGAACGTGACCGACAGGAAGAACGCGGCCAGGATAGACGGCATGAGCATCGGCGCGGTGACCAATGCCATCACCTTGAAATCATTGGCGCCGAGATCACGTGCAGCGCGTTCGATGTTGATATGATGATCGCCCATCGACGAATAGATGATGGCAAAGCAGAGTGGCAGGTTGATCACCACATGGCCGATGCCGACGGTCCACAGCGACAGACTGATGCCGAACGTGTTGAGCACGGTCAAAAGCCCAAGCGCGATGATCAGATAGCTCACCGTCATCGGCGCGATCAGCAGCCCGCGCTGCAGGGCCGAGCCGGGCAGCTTGTAGCGGGCGAGCGCATAGGCCGCGAGGAAGCCGAGCAGGCAGGCGATGACCGACGAAACGATGGCCACCAAAAAGGAATTGGCAAGCGCCGCCATCAGCTTGCGGTCGGCAAAGACGGCCTCGTACCATTGCAGCGAAAAGCCGTTAAACGGCGGCACCGGCAGGCGGCCGTCCTGGAACGAGAACAGCACCAGCACCGCGACCGGCAGGAAGATGAAACCGTAGATCAGACCGGCATAGCCGAAGGCGGCGATCTTCGTCAGCATATCGCGCATCTTATGCCCTCTCGATCTTCAGCCAGCGGGCACACAGCACATAGGCAAGGGTCACCGCCAGCATCAGGATGATCGACAGCGCCGCCGCCATCGGAAAATCCGCGCGCCGCCCAAGCTGCAGCATGATGATCTGCGGCAAGACCAGCTCGTTGTTGCCACCGAGAATCTGCGGCGTGACATAGTCACCGATGCACAGAACAAAGGTCAGAAACGCGCCGGTCATGATCCCCGGCAATGTCAGCGGCAAGATCACATGCCAGAAGGTCTGCAGCGCGTTGGCGCCGAGATCGGCCGCAGCCCGCCGGTAGTTGGGCGACAGCTGGATCAGATTGGCGTAAATCGTCAGCGTCAGCAGCATGACGAAGAAATGCACGAAGCCGATCACCGTCGCCGTCCGGTTGCTGGCGATTTCCAGCGGTTCGGCCACAACGCCAAGCGTCATCAGCGTCTGGTTGATTACACCATTCTTCGACAGCACCAGAAGCCAAGAGTAGGATCGGACCACATAGGACGTCCAGAACGGCAAGACCGCCATAATCAGCGCCAGCCGCTGAAACCGCTTTGGAACCCGCTCGGCGATGATCCAGGCGAGCGGATAGGCAAGAAGCACCGACAGAACCGTAACGATCAGGGTGATTTCCAGCGAATTCATCAGCCCCTTGAACAAGGAATCCTTGGCAAAAAAGGCGATGTAGTTGTCGAGATTCCAGGCCCGCACGATTTGCCCGCTTTGCCGCGACCACAGGCTCATCGCCGCCATGAACAGAAACGGCACGACGAAGAAGGCAATCGTCCAGAGCAGCGCCGGCGCGACAAAGCCCCAGGCCTTGCGGCGTTCGGCGTCTTCGAGTGTGATGGTGGACATGATGATAGCTCCAGTGCCGGAATAGCCCCTCATCCGGCCTACCGGCCACCTTCTCCCCGTCAACGGGGAGAAGGGAGATGCGGAAACCTCTGTCGTCCCCGCTCCCCGCACGCGGGGAGAGGGCTAGGGTGAAGGGCAGTGCTTGTGCAGTCTTGTTACTGCTGCATCATATCCGTCCAGGCATCCTGCATCTTCTGGTCAAGCTCGGCGCTCGGGATCGGATAGAGCTGCGTCTTCTTCAGATATTCGGTCTGGTCGTTCCAGCGCAGCGCCGCCTTCTGGGCATCCGTCAGATGCTCGCCGGCCTTCATGTTGGCGGGCATTGCCCAATAGCAGGAGGACGTCGCAAGCCGCGCCTGGCCTTCGGGGCTGACGATATACTGGACGAATTTCAGCGCCAGATCCTGCTTCTTCGAGGCCTTCATCACCCCGATCGATTGTGCCCAGCGCACCGCGCCCTGATCCGGCACGGTCCAGTCGAGGTTCGGCTTTTCGCCCGACAACGCTGCCGTGATCCACTCACCGCCGCCAACGAGAATATCGACCTCACCGGTTGCCAGCGCCGTCTGCGACGAGACGACGTCACTCACCTGTTTGGAGACCGTCTTCATCTCAGACAGCTTTTCGGTAATGGCCGGCATGTCCGCATCGGACAGCTCGGCCGTCTTCTTGCCAAGGCCGAGCGCCACGAGGCCGATCATCGGCAGGTAATAATCGTAGAGCGCGATGCGACCCTTGTATTTGTCGGACCAGATGACCGACAGATCCTTCATGTCGTTCGGATCGACCTTGGTCTTGTCGTAGGAAATCGTGTTGTAGCCAAACTTTTCGGTGACGGCATAGGTCTTGCCGTCCTTCATGTTGTTGGCTTCCATCCGGACTTCCGGAAAGATGTCGGCGGTCGGCAGCTTGTCGGCGGGAATTTCGGCGAGCAGATCGAGACCAACGGCGCGCTGGACATCGACCCCGTCGATGACCAGCACATCCCAGTCACCCGGCTGCGACTGTTCAAGGATCGACAGGGCGGCACCTGTGCCCTCGTAATCCTTCAGATTGACTTTGACATCGTTGGCCTTCTCGAACGGCTCCACCAGCGCCGGATCGGTGTGATCGCACCAGACCAGCGCGTTCAGTTCCTCGGTCGCTAAGGCCGGTGCAGGCGCACTGACGGTGGAGACGGCGGCGAGCGAGGCTGCAGCCACGGAAGAGAAAAATCGGCGCGCGAAAGCGCCATTCACAGAAGTGATCATCGCGTTGCCCTCTGGTTTACAGCGCTCATTGCGGCGCCTTCACAAAAAGATTGAATGAGTTCAATTTTTAAGTCAATGTCAATTTTGAGGGCATTCAAAAAAAGGAAAAAGACGGGGTGACGGGACTTCGCGCAAAACAGAAAGCCGACAGGAATCGGCGCATCCTGCAGGCAGCCACGGACCTTTTCCGGGAGGTCGGTTATGACAGTGCCCGCATCGAGGATATTGCCGAGCGCGCGGAAGTCTCAGTCGGCACCTTCTACAATTACTACCAGAACAAGGGCGATATCCTCGTCGCTGCCGTCTCCATGGAAGTCGAGGAAGTGCTTGCCGCCGGCAAGACCATCGTTGACAACCCGCCGGATACCGTCGGCGAAGCGCTGACGGTGCTGATCGGCCAGTATTACGATCACTCACTGGTCTATCTCAGCAAGGAAATGTGGCGCACCGCCATGGCGATCTCGATCCAGCAGCCGGAAAGCCCGTTCAGCCAGCGCTATACCGAACTCGACGGCCGCCTCTGCGATCAGGTCTCGACGCTGATCGCCAAGCTGCAGCTGCGCGGCGGCGTCATGCCAGGCATCGATGCGACCGGTGCCGGCCAGATGTTCTTCAACAATCTCAACATGATGTTCATCGAATTCGTCAAGGACGAGGCGATGGCGCTCGATACGTTGAAGGAAATCGTCGCCCGCCAGAACCGGCCGCTGGCAACGCTGATCAGCGGCCCAAAAATACAATAGCGAGCAGGATATTCAGGGATGGAACACACACGAAATACGGTTCTCGCTGCCGCCGACAGCCTCGTCGATGCCTTTTCCAGACATGACCGCGAGCGATATTTCGCGGCTTTTTCGAAGGACGCAACCTTCATCTTCCACAATCTCGATCGGCCGTTGAGAAACCGCGCAGCTTACGAAGTCGAATGGGCGCTCTGGGAACGCGACGGTTTCAAGGTTCTGTCGTGCAACTCCAGCGATCGCAACATCCAAGTGCTGGGTAGCGTGGCGATCTTCACCCATAGCGTCGAAACAAAGGCGGAGTTCGGCGGCAAAACCATCACCAGTCAGGAGCGGGAGACAATCGTTTTCGAAAGACAGGAGGATGGCACATGGCTTGCCGTCCATGAGCACCTTTCACGCGCATCCTGAAAAACAAAGCCCCTGTATCCACAGGGATCAGGGGCTTGATAAAAACATCCGCGATACGCTGCCTGCAACTCAGATCGCGCCGCAGACCAGCGCGGTCACGAACAGGAAGGCGGCGGCAAGTGCAGTGGCCTGCGCGGCCATCGTCCAGGAAAAATGAGGCGCCGAGTGAACGCTATAGCTCACCGGACTTTTCTGCATGACTGGTTTCGAACCTTGCATTCTGTCCTCCACTTGAGTTGGTGCAGATGCACTGCTGCCGCTACGGCTGCAGTGCCAAGTATGTTTCTCCGATATTTTACACCAAGTTTATAGATATTATTTTCTGCTTTTTACGCCCTGCAGGGAAAAACCAACCTCGGGGCTAATTTCCATAGGGCAAAAAACTACAGCGCCTCAATGTTCGCGCTCATGCTCTCTTTGCTGAACAAGACGGGACCAGCGCTCGCTGAACCACGGCGTCACAAGCGAGACATCCGCCCGGCTGTGCGGCTTGGTCAGCGCCCCATCCGCCTCCGTGGAGGTCCATACCTTGAAGGTCGTCAATTCATGCTTGCCGAATGTTTGGATCAGCGGAATATCGGCAGCATCGCGGCCTCGGGCGACGGCGATGCGGCCGATACGGGGAATGTTGTGACGGGCATCGAACGTGTACCAGCGGTCATCCAGAAACACTTCGAACCAGGCATTGAAATCCATCGGCGCCGGATTGTCGGTCACACCGATATCGCTCATGTAACCGTTGACGTAGCGCGCCGGCATATTCATGCAGCGGCAGAGCGTGACCGCAAGGTGGGCGTAGTCGCGGCACACCCCTGCCCTTTCCTCATGTGCCTCCATCGCGGTGCGCAGCGTCGCAGTGTAACCGTAGCTGAAGGTCAGGCGCTGATGGACGTAGTCGCAGATTGCCTGAACACGTGCCCAGCCCGGCTCCATCTCGCCGAAAAGACGCCAGGCAAGGGCACCGAAGCGGTCGGTTTCGCAATAGCGACTGGCAGACAGATACTGCAGGCATTCGGGCGGCAGTTTTTCCACGGGGACAGCCTGAGCGCCACGGTTTACCTGATCCGGCCGTCCACTATCCTTGATCACGGCATCGTAGCTGAGGCGCAAGCCGCCTGCTGGAATCACCATCCGCATGCAGACATTGCCGAAGGGGTCGGTGACCTCTCCCATTTTCACCACCGGATCAGAAATCGGCCCGCGCTCGCTGACGATATCGTGCCGTCTTGCACGATCCACGGACAGAAAGGTCATCATCGGGGTCGGCTGACTGCAACTGATGCCTATCTCGTATCCCAACCGAATGAACATATGCTACCTCCACCACACGGCAGGAACGGACATCCTGCGGATTTGTTCCGGTTTCATGTCGGTAAAAAATGGCCGGACGAGCCTCTGACGCTGGGCACGTTGCTGTCAGACCTGACGCATACAAAAGCGGTTAATTGGGCGGACGGATTCAGCGGCAAACGGCTGGACAGGTGGCCACGCCACGGTCCCGATCCCGATCCCGCGCCGGAATTACGCGCGCGTTAGACCGGGATACTAGGCCAACTTGTACAATCCGGCAACATCGTTGCATGCGGCTGCACATCATATGCACCGCTCGCTGGGGCAGCCTGCGAAAGAAAAAATAACAGTGCATCGGATGACTTCCGGCAACCCCTCTCTATATGCTGCCTTCGTGTTGAGCCCGCCCGTCATAGCATTTGAGAGCGTATGGATAGTCAGTCGCCTTTGTTTTCCCTCGCTGGGGGAAAGATTCCAGCCAAACTCGCCACCAGCGAAATGCTGGGCCGTTTCAATCGAACCGATTGGAAGACGACAAGCCTTGGCGCGGCCGAAAGCTGGCCCAATGCGCTGAAGGCTGCTTGCCGGATGATGCTCGCCTCGCCCATCCCGATGGCATTGCTGGCCGGGCGCGAGGGCATCATGCTCTACAATGACGGCTATATCGCCATCGCCGGCGGGCGGCATCCTGAATGCTTCGGCGCTTCCGTCCTGTCCGCCTGGCCGGAAGTTGCAGAGTTCAACGTTGACGTCATCGGCCGCGTGTTTGAAGGGGAAAGCCTCTCCTATGAGGACCAGAATTTTACCTTTACCCGCAACGGCATCGCTGAAAACGTTTGGCTCGATCTCGACTACAGCCCCATCCTCGACGACGACGGCAGCACTGTCGCCGTGCTCGCCCTTGTCGCCGAAACCACCAAGAGGGTGATGGCCGAACAGGAGCTTGCCCAAAGCCGCGAACAGCTTTCGCTGGCTCTCGGCAGTTCCGCCATCGTCGGCACCTGGGACTGGCATGTTCCAGAGGATCTGGTCTATTCCGACGAAAAGTTCGCGCGTCTCTACGGGGTCGATCCGCAGGTTGCCGGCCATGGCACACCCATCGCAAATTTCGTCAGAACGATCCATCCCGACGATGTTCAATCGGTTGGCAGCGCCATGCAGAGCGCGATGGAAACGGGCAGCCGTTTTTCCAAGGAATATCGCCTCGTTCAGGAGGATGGCAGCATCAAATGGGTCCTTGCTGAAGGACAGCCATTGATCGATCGAAACGGACACTGCACCCGGTTCCCCGGCGTCTCCGTCGATATCACCGCGCAAAAGGAAGCCGTTGAGGCGCATGCCCGGTCGGAAATCGGCTTCCGCACCCTTGCCGACGCCATGCCGCAGATGGTCTGGTCGACATTGCCGGACGGTTTCCACGACTATTACAATGCCCGCTGGTACGAATTCACCGGCGTTCCGGCAGGGTCGACCGATGGCGAGGGCTGGAGCGGCATGTTCCACGCAGACGATCAGGAACGCGCCTGGGCGGCCTGGCGCCATTCGTTGCAGACAGGCGATGCCTACCAGATCGAATACCGGCTGCGCCACCACACCGGCATCTACCGCTGGGTGCTCGGACGTGCGCTGCCCATTCGCGATGACAAGGGCGATATCACCCGCTGGTATGGCACCTGCACCGATATCCACGATGCCAAGCTGGTCCATGCCGAGCGCGAGATCGTTGCCCATGAACTCAGCCACCGCATCAAGAACATATTCTCGGTGCTGAGCGGCATTATCAGCCTTTCGGCCCGTTCAGCGCCTGAATCACGAAATTTTGCCGATCTGCTGCGCAATCGCATCGAAGCGATGGGACGCGCGCATGATTTTGTGCGGCCGCACAGCAGAACCTCACGACCGGTCGATGTAGAAACCAGCATATTCGGCCTGTCGCAGCGGTTGCTGGAGCCCTATGGCCTGGAAGAGACGAACAATCGCATCGTCTTTGTGGGCGACGACACCGTCATCGGCGACAGCGCTGCCACGCCACTGGCGCTGCTTTTGCACGAGCTGGCGACCAATTCGGCCAAATATGGCGCGTTTTCCCATGCCGCTGGCCGCCTGACCATGACCGGCCATCACGACAAGGAAAATTACGTGCTGGAATGGAAGGAGAGCGGCAACCCGGTTGCGGTGCGCCAACCCGACCAGGAAGGGTTCGGGTCACGGCTGATGAAGATCAGTGTCGAAGGGCAGCTCGGGGGACAATTCCAGCGTCAGTGGGACGAGGATGGGGTGCGCGTACGTGTATCGGTGCCGGTTGCGTCGATCCTGCGCAGCAGCAAGCTCGCGGCGCGGCCATAACGCCGCGCTCGATCGATAACTCTCGATGAATGATTACTGAAAGACCCGCAAACGCGGTGGCACGTCGGCCGCAAGCGAATTGCGCTTGGCGACGGCATAGCTGACGACTTGGCGAAGCTCGTCTTCACCAACCGGCTTGGAAATAACACCGACGGTTCCCGGAACGCCATCGGCGAGCTGAGATGGATTTGCGGTCATGAAGAGAACCGTGACGCCATGCTGTTCGGCCAGCGCGCGGCCGATCTCCGTACCCGTCGGCCCGTCGCGAAGATTGAGATCGACAAGGGCGATATCGGCGAAAGGCGCAAGATTGAACGCCGACGCCTTGTCCGCAGCAATACCAATCGGGTTATGCCCAAGTTCGGCGACCAGATATTCGATTTCGGTCGCAACGAAGATTTCGTCTTCGACCACCAGGATTTTGCAGCTCATTCCAAAACTTTCGTACAACATGTGCGTTTTGCGGAGTGGGATTATCTTTTGCTCTACCCCTTGCTCCGCGCGGCCTGTCCGGCAAGCCGGACAGTCGAAGAGATATGGGACACTTTTTTCAACCAAACAGCCCCATGATCGTTGGTATAGGACAAATAGTGCTGAACTCACGGCATCCGCCGAAGTCAGGAATATCAATCCGTGGCAGGCAGCCAACGCCTGCCCGCCCGGATTGTTCCGGGCCATATGCAGAATTTCGGCGATATCCACAGTTTACACGCGTTGCCGGGCGGCAGGCTTGGCCGGATGGCCCGTGAATCGTTTTAGCGATGCGCTAAAGGACCAGCATCGCCCGCAGATCGTTGACATTGGTGCCCGTCGGACCCGGCACGAACAAATCGCCACTGGCGTGGAACGCGCTCCAGGCATCGTGACGGGCGAGATGATCGCGTGGATCAGCGCCGGCCGCCCGCATGCGGGTTATCGTAGCGCCATCGGCAAAGGCACCGGCATTATCCTCCGACCCGTCAATACCGTCTGTATCGGCTGCCAGTGCATGGATGCCGTCCATACCATCGATATCCAACGCTAGGGAGAGCAGGAACTCGCTGTTGCGGCCACCCTTGCCATAGGTTTCGCCCGAAATCGTTACGGTGGTCTCGCCACCGGAGAGAATGACGACGGGCTTTACGAAGGGCCGGTTGCGCAGCGCCGTCTCCCGGGCGATCGCCGCGTGCATCCGGCCGATATCACGGGCCTCCCCTTCGATCGCATCCGACAGGATAACCGCCTCGATACCCAGTGTCCGCGCTTTTGCCGCCGCAGCCTCCAGCGAGACGCTCGCCGATGCAATGATGTGGTGCTGCTGGCTTGCGAACGCAGGATGATCCGGCTTTGGCGCTGCCGAATGTTTCGATGCAAGGTGGCGCATGACAGCCTCGGGCAAGATCATCCCGTAGCGGCTGACAATCGCCAGAGCATCCGCAGGTGTGGAAACATCGGGGATAGTCGGGCCAGAGGCAACGAAGGCCGGATTGTCGCCAGGCACATCGGAGACGATCAGGCTGACGACCCGCGCCGGTGCGGCCGCAAAAGCTAGCCGTCCGCCCTTGATACGAGAGACATGCTTGCGCACCACGTTCATTGCCGAGATCGGCGCCCCGGAGGCAAGCAGTGCCTTGTTGACGGCGATTTCGTCAGCCAATGTCAGGCCTTCGGGTGGAGCCGGCAGAAGCGAAGAGCCGCCGCCGGAAATCAAGGCCACCACCAGATCGTCCGGCGTCAGCCCCTCAACCAGCCGAAGCAAATCTGCCGAGCCCGCAAGCCCGGCCTCGTCCGGCACCGGATGCGCCGACTGCAGCACACGGATGCGATTGCATTCGGCGATCGGGCCATGGCGCGCGACGACAGCACCCTCCAATGTCCCATCCCATAGGCTTTCGAACGCCGCCGCCATCTGGCTTGCCGCCTTGCCGGCACCGACGACGATCGTCCGGCCCTTTGGCTTTTCCGGCAGATGCGCACGGATCGCGGCCAATGGATCTGCCGCCTCGACAGCAACCTCAAACAGGCTTGTCAGGAAGGCGCGTGGTTCAACGATCATCAAAACTCAGCCCGCAATCTCGAAGTCATAGACAAAGACGCCATCAATGCCGCCCTCAGTCGCCGCAACGATCCGGCCTCCAGCCTTTTCATGCGCGGGGTGGACGAGATAGGCATCGCGCGCCGCAACATCGGCGAAGTCGATGATGAAGCCGCTATTGTAGCCCTTGCCGAGGCCCTCGGGGCTGACATTGGCACCGGCGGTGAAGGCGAGGTAGCCGGGAACCAACCGTTGCAGCGCGGCGATATCTGCCAGGATGGACTGACGCTCGGCATCGGCGATGGTGGACTGGAAGCGGATGAAGACACAGTGGCGGATCATGGCAGGTTCCTATCGGATATCGGCGCGCGCCCGCGGCCGCTGGTCGTTGCGCTCATGGCTGAAAATGGTGGCCGGCAAGGGTTGCCGCTCGCGGATGATATCAGCCCCCTTTTCGCCCATCATGATCGTCGGCCCGTTGGTATTGCAAGAGGGAACACGCGGCATGACCGAACTATCGCAGACGCGCAGGCCTTGCAGCCCGTGCACCTTCAGGTCCAGCCCGACGACCGCATCGGCGCCGGTGCCCATCTTGCAGGTTCCGACCGGATGATGATCGGTCTTGGCATTGGCACAGCCATAGTCGAACAATTCTTCGTCGGTCATCACCTTCGGCCCCGGCAAGCGCTCTGCCATGATGAAAGGTTTCAACGCTTGCTGCTGGAAGATTTCGCGGGCGATCTTCAGGCCTTCGAGCGACATCTTGCGATCATGCGGATCACTCCAGTAATTCGGATCAATCAGCGGGGCGGCCGCCGGATCGGAAGACGAGAGCCGCACCGTGCCGCGCGAGCGTGGATGTAAGTAAGCGGAATTCAGTGTCACGCCGGCATTCTTCAGCTTCTCGACACCGGCCTCGATGCCGGAACCGAGCCCCAGGTGGAACTGGATATCCGGCGAGCGCGCATTCGGATCGGCATACCAGAAGCCGCCGGTCTCAAACAGCGACGAGGCGACCGGGCCGGAGCGGAACAGCACATATTGCAGGCCGGCCCAGACAGTACGATGGAGTTTTGCGACGCCGTCATAAGTATGGTCGCCGGTGCATTCGGAAATGACGAACAGGTCGAGATGATCCTGAAGATTGCTGCCGACACCCGGCAGATCATGTTTCACCTCGACGCCAACGGAACGCAAGTGATCGGCCGGGCCGATGCCCGACTGCTGCAGCAGCTTTGGCGAACCGATGGCGCCGGAAGAGACCAGAACCTCGCGCTCGGCCCGGATGATTTCCAGTCCCTTTGCGGTGGCGACCTCCACGCCGATAGCGCGTGTTCCTTCCAGCACGATCCGCGTCACCCGGGCGCCCAGCCGCACCGTTAGGTTCTTGCGATCCCGGATCGGATTGAGATAGGCGAGCGACGCCGAAGACCGGCGGCGGTTGCGCTGGGTCAACTGGTAGAAGCCGACGCCCGCCTGCTGCTTGCCGTTGAAATCGTGATTGTAGGGAATGCCGAGCTCCTGCCCCGCGCGGATATAGGCATCGCAGATCGGCAGGCCTGACACCGGCATCGAGACGCCAAGCGGCCCGCCATAGGAATGATAGTCGTCGGCGAAACGCTGGTTGTCTTCCGAGCGTTTGAAATAGGGCAGCACATTGCGGTAATCCCAGCCGGTGCAGCCGTCTTCGCTGGCCCAGAGATCGTAATCGGCCGCATTGCCGCGCGTATAAAGCTGCGCATTGATCGACGAGCCGCCCCCAATCACCTTGGCCTGCGTATAGCGCAGCACCCGGTTCTTCATGTGCTTTTGCGGCACGGTCTCCCAACCCCAGCTGGCGACACCCTTGGTCATCTTGGCAAAGCCGGCCGGCATATGGAACAGCGGATTCCAGTCGCTGCCACCGGCTTCAAGCAGCAGCACCTTGACATCGGCGTCTTCGGTCAGGCGATTGGCAAGCACACAACCGGCCGGTCCAGCACCTGTGATGATGTAGTCGTAGGTCATGTCGTCGTCCTTAAAAATCTATCTTCACCCTCCCCTTGAGGGGGAGGGTCGGAGCAACGCTCCGGGTTGGGGTGACCTGTTGCGGTCCCATTGGATCACCCCCACCCGCGCGTTCCGCGCGACCTCCCCCCTCAAGGGGGAGGTAAAGTTCACAACCGCCCGATCGACAGCCCGCCATCGGCATTGATCACCGAGCCGGTGGCAAAACCGAAACCGCCGTTTGCCAATGCCGCAACCATGCGGCCGATATCATCCGCCTCGCCCCAGCGTTTCATTGGCACCAGACCGCCGTCGATCAATGCATCGTACTTGGCCGAAACGCCCGCCGTCATATCGGAGCGGATGATCCCGGGCCGGAGTTCGAACACCGAGATACCGGTTTCGGCCAAGCGAAGGGCCAGTCCTTGGGAAAAGGCGGCGAGCCCGGCCTTGCTCATGCAGTAATCCAGGCGCTCCGGCGACGTCATCGCCGCTGAAACGGAGGTGATGTTGACCACCGAGCGAGGCCCGTTGGCACCTCCTGCCAGCATCGCCTTCACCACCGCTTGCGTGAAAAACACGGTGCCGCGCAGATTGGTACCGATGATCACGTCGAAGTTTTCCGGCGCAAGATCGAGGAAGTCCCCGCGCACCACCGATGCCATCCCGGCATTGTTGACGAGGCAGTCGATCCCGCCGAATTGCGCCAGAACCGCATCAACTGTCGCCTGATGGCCGGAGAGATCGGAAAGATCCGCCTTCAGGAAAATCGCCTTGGCACCGAGCACCGCCAGATCGTCCAGCACGCCTGACACCTGATCCGCATCACCGATGCCGGTGATGGCAATATCGAAACCGTCTTTCGCCAACGCCTTGGCGATGCCGAGACCAATGCCGCGGCGACCGCCGGTGACGATGGCAACGGGGCGCTTGGGATCGCTCATGCCGCCAGTTCCTTCGCGACGATATGATCGGCAACCCGCAATGCCTGCGCCGCAACCGTCAGGGCCGGATTGACCGCAGCCGATGTCGGCAGGCAGCCGGCATCGACGACGAAGAGATTCTGGTGATCGAACGCGCGGCAGTAGACATCAAGCGGCGCCGCGGCCGGATCGTTGCCCATCCGCACCGGGCCGCATTGATGCGAAGGTGTCCGTTTGTCAAAAGGTTGGGACAGCACGATCGGATAGCCCGCCGCCTTGAAATGCGCGCGCATCTTCGCCTCAAGCCCGGACAGTGCTTCCATGTTCGAGCGCCGCCACTGCATGATGATGCCTTTGCCATCGACCATGATGCGGCTTTCGGGATTCGGCAGGTCCTCCGTCATCATGTACCAGTCGACAGCGTGGCCGGCCATGAAATCAAGTACGAAGCGCGGCGCGTAACGCGGCGCATTAGCCTTGAGGATGTCTCCGTTGATCTTGCCGAGCAGCTGGACATTGCCGAGTGGCAGGCCACCCGGGCCACCAGTCAGGTAGTAGTCGTTCAGCATCAGCGTCTTCTGGTAAACGCTGTCATTGCGCCGGAACGGGTTGATCGCCAGCATGGCGCTGCAATTGTGGTTCATGAAGTTGCGGCCAACCTGATCGGAGCGGTTGGCGAGCCCCTTGCCGTCACCGGAACGCAGCAGGATCGCAGCGGAATTGATCGCGCCCGCCGACAGGATCACCAGCTTCGGGGACAGCCGTTTCCTCTCGCCCTTGTGGGTATAGTGGATCGCCTCGATCCGGCCGCCCGGCCCGGCCTCGAGCGTCTCGACATAAGCAGAGGTGATCAGCTCGATATTCGGGTCCTTCAGCGCAGCAGCGAGCGGCGCGGTCTCGGCATCCTTCTTGCCTTTGCCGGTGTTGGGAAACCCGTCCCAAGGCGTACGTCCGCCAGCCAGCCAGGCGTCGATGTCAACGCCGAGTGGCAATGTCGCCGGATGCAGCCCCTGCGATTTCAATTCTGCGCGGGCGCGGGCGATGGCGGGCTCGTCCGGCACGGGGCCGTGGGAATAGGGCGTCGAGTGGGCCGGCTCCGTCGGATCCTGTCCAAGCTCGCCGCGCACCTCGAACAGCTGTTCCGCCTTCCCGTACCATGGCTCCAGCTCCTCGTAGGCAAAGGGCCAAGCCGGAGAGATGCCGCCGAGATGCTGCATCTCGGTAAAGTCCTCGGCGCGATAGCGCAGCAACACCGCACCGAACAGCTTGGAATTGCCACCGACGAAATAGAAGTTTCCCGGATTGAACGCCGTGCCATCCGGTTCGCGCCAAATCTCCTTCGGCCGGAAGTGGCCGTCGACAAAGATGGAACGGTAGCTGCGCGTCTCCGGTGTGTCGGCAAGGCGTTCGCCCCGCTCGAGGATCGTGATACGTGCGCCAGACCCGGCAAGAGCGGAAGCGATCGTCGCTCCGCCAATACCGGAGCCGATGATGACGATATCGGGCTGCTTCATCATGACAGCACTCAGCCGATGCGCTGCTGGCTTTGCGGATCGAAGAACACCGCCTTGTCCAGATTGAAGGCAAGCCGGGCGGTCTGGCCGGGCGCGATGCGGGCGTCGGCCCGCAGCCGGGCCACCACTTCCTTGCCGCCAAGCTTGGTGACAGCGAATGTATCGGAACCGGCAGGCTCCACCACATCAATCAAACATTCGCCCTCAAACAGCGATTTCGCATTGCGGTCTGCGCCATCCGGATCGGTCAGCGCTTCCGGACGGATACCGAAAATCACCTGCTTGCCGGAATAGGCGGCCAGCCCGCCGATCTGCGGCACCGGCACGCGCAAAGGTTCGGCTTCCGGGCGCAGCAGCGAAACATGCAGGTCGTTGCCGCCACCTTCGATCGTCGCGGTCAGAAGGTTCATCGCGGGCGAACCCATGAAATCGGCCACGAACAGGTTCTTCGGATTGTTGTAGATCTCGGCCGGGGTGCCAAACTGCTGCACTTCACCGTCGCGCATCACGGCGATCTTGGTCGCCAGCGTCATCGCCTCGATCTGGTCATGGGTAACGTAGACAATCGACGTGCCGGTCGCCTGATGCAGCCGCTTGATCTCGATGCGCATGTCGACACGCAGCTTGGCATCAAGGTTGGACAACGGTTCGTCGAACAGGAACAGTTTTGGATCGCGCACCAGCGCCCGGCCCATGGCGACGCGCTGGCGCTGGCCGCCGGAAAGCTGGCTCGGCTTGCGGTCAAGCAGATGGGTGATCTGCAGCACCTTGGCCACCTTGTCGATGGCTTGTCTGCGCTCCTCGACCGGAACGCCGCGCATTTCCATACCGAAGGAAATGTTCCCGGCCACGGTCATATTCGGATAGAGCGCATAGGACTGGAACACCATGGCGATATCGCGCTTGGACGGATGCAGGTCGTCGATCGCCCGTCCATCGACGCGGATCGAACCTTCGGTGATCGATTCAAGCCCGGCAATCGTGTTGAGAAGCGTGGACTTGCCGCAGCCGGAGGGACCGACAAGGACCAGGAATCCGCCCTTCTCGAGTTCAAGGTCGATGCCCTTGAGGATTTCCAGAGAGCCGAAACGCTTTCTGAGGCCGGATATTTCGAGGAAAGCCATGTGTTATCCTTTGACGGCGCCCGCCATCAGTCCGCGTACGAAATAGCGGCCGGCGAGAATGTAAACGAGAAGCGTGGGCATGGCGGCGATCATCGCGGCAGCCATGTTGACGTTATATTCGACCACCCCGGTGGAGGTGTTGACGACGTTGTTCAGAGCCACCGTCATCGGCATAGATTCCCCGGTTCCGGCATAGGCCGAGGCGAACAGGAAGTCGTTCCAGATATTGGTGAACTGGTAGATCACCGTGACCACGATGATCGGCAGCGAATTTGGCAGCATGATCCGCCGGAAGATCTGAAAGAAACCGGCGCCATCGACCTGCGCGGCCTTCACCAGTTCGGTCGGGAAAGCCTCGTAGAAATTGCGGAAAAACAGCGTCGTGAAGCCCAGACCATAAATGACGTGGACCAGCACCAGATTGACTGTCGGATTGCCGAAGCCGAAACTCATGCCCGTCGCATTCTGCAGTGTCACCCCGAAACGTCCAAGGCTACCGAGGATGGTCGCCATCGGCAGAAGCACCGACTGGAAGGGTATGAAGCAGGCAAACAGCATCATACCGAAGACCAGCGTATGGCCGCGAAACCGCCATTTGGTCAGCACGTAACCGTTCAGCGCACCAAGGATCGTCGAGATCAGGACGGCCGGAATGACCATCTTCAGCGAATTCCAGAAATAACCCTTGATGCCGGCGCAGGTTAGGCCGACGCAGGTCTCGCCCCAGGCCTTTACCCAAGGCTCAAAGGTTGGAGAACTGGGCAGCGAGAGCATGTTGCCGTTCTGGATTTCGTCCATGGTCTTGAAGGAGGTGACCAGCATGACGAACAGCGGCATGAGGTAAACGATGGCGAAGAAGGCCAGCAGCCCATAGATGACGACGCGATTGAAGATCCGTGCGCCATTGCTGCGGCGTGCCGCCGTACCCGAGGAGACGATCGCGCTCATCGTGATTTCTCCCTGAGTTCCGAATAGAGATAGGGAACGATGATTGCCGAGATCGTCATCAGCATGATGATGGCACTGGCCGAGCCGACGGCCATTTCGTTGCGCTTGAACGTGTATTCGTACATGAAATTGGACGGCAGCCAGGCGGAGCCGCCGGGACCGCCGGATGTCAGCGCCACGACAAGGTCGTAGGACTTGATCGCCATATGGGCGAGCACGATGAAGGCGGACAGGAAGACCGGACGCAGCAGCGGGATAATGATACGGCGATAGAGCTGAACCGTGGTCGCGCCATCGATCTGCGCCGCCTTCATGATCTCGCCATCGATGCCGCGCAGTCCGGCGAGAAACATTGCCATGACGAAGCCCGAGGCCTGCCAGACACCGGCAATGACGACGGTATAGATCACGAAATCCTTGTTCTTGATCCAGTCGAAATGGAAGCTCGTCCAGCCCCATTGATGCAGCGTCTGCTCGAGGCCGAGCCCCGGATCGAGGAACCATTTCCAGGCAACGCCGGTGACGATGAAGGAGAGCGCCATCGGATAGAGATAGATCGGCCGCAGCAGGCCCTCGCCCCGGATCTTCTGATCCAGCAGGATGGCCAGGAACAGGCCGAGGGCAAGGCAAATGCCGATATAGAGAAAGCCGAAAATGCCCATATTGGTGATCGACGTGTACCAGCTCGATGGCGGGTCGCTTTCGAACGTCCAGCGCCACAGCCGTTGATAGGCCCGCGCACCCGTGATCGCATACGAGGGAAACGTCTTGGAATTGGTGAAGGACAGATAGCCCGTCCAGAGGATGAAGCCGTAGACGAAGACCAGTGTGATGACGAAGCTTGGCGCCAGCACGATCTTCGGCAGCGCATCCTGCAGTCGCGAGCGCACGGAGGTCCGCGTCGAGCGCTCCGGCGTCAGGCTGATTTCGGGGGTAGTCACAGTGCTCATGGAAATCGTCCCCTCCCAGGGCCGTCATCGGCATTCATGTCCGGAGACCTCCCCCGCCTTGGCGGGGAAGGGTCCTGTTCAGATGGAGATCAGCGTGCGTCGTCGATCGCCTTGACGAGTTCCGTCACGGCTTCGTCGGAGGTCTTGATCTGGCCGTGCACGAACTTGGACACCACGTCCTTGTAGGCGTTGGCGATGGCCGGAGGTGCACCGTAACCCTGGGCAAGCGATCCGAACAGCGTGCCGCCGTCGTTGGCTGCCTTGAGGTCAGCAATGCCCTTCTTGCCGCAAGCGTCGAAATCCGTGTCCGGAACGTCCGTCCGTGCCGGAACCGAGCCCTTGACGACGTTGAACGCCGACTGGAAGCTCTTCGACAGCGTTGCCGTCGCCAGTGCGACCTGCGCAGCCTTCTGGTTGTCCGGAACGTTGAACATGCCGAACATGTCGGAGTTATAGATCACGCTGCCGTCGGTGCCGGGGAAGCGGTAGCACAGGAAGTCCGTGTTCGGGGTCTTCTTGGCAGCGACGAATTCGCCCTTTGCCCAGTCGCCCATGACCTGCACGAGGGCATCGCCCTTGATGACCATGGCGGTTGCCAGGTTCCAGTCACGGCCCGAGAAGTTCGGATCGACATATTTGATCATCGTTGCGAGGTTATCGAACGACTTCTTCATCGTATCCGACTTCAGCGACTCTTCGTCGAGGTCGTTGAAGGCCTTCTTGTAGAACTCAGGACCGCCGGTGGAGAGGACGATCGAGTCGAACATCGTGGCTTCCTGCCAGTTCTGGCCACCCAGAGCCAGCGGAGTGACGCCGGCAGCCTTGGCCTTGTCGAGCAGGGCAACTAGGTCTTCAAAGGTCTTCGGCTCGGTGCCGCCGATCTTGTCCATCACCGACTTGTTGATCCACAACCAGTTGACCGAGTGAACGTTGACCGGGGCTGCAACCCACTTGCCGTCATAGACGGAGAACTTCTGCAGCGCGGCCGGAACCGACTTGTCCCAGCCTTCCTTGACGGCGGTTGCGGTGAGGTCGCCCATCACGCCGGCAGCCGCATAGTCAAGCACGGTATAGCCAAGCATCTGCGAGGCTGTCGGATAGGTGCCTGCGGCAACCATGGCCTTCAGCGCGGTCATGGCAGCATCGCCGCCACCGCCGGCTACCGGCACGTCCTTCCAGGCAAAGCCTTCCTTGGCAAGGTCACCCTTCAAGACGTTCAGAGCAGCCGCTTCGCCGCCCGACGTCCACCAATGCAGCATCTGAACTTCCTTGACATCCTCGGCATGGGCAGCAAGCCCGCAGCCTGCCACCATCAAAGCCGCCATTGCCGTCGTCGTCATAAACTTGCGCATCGTAATCCTCCCGGTTGCAAGTCATCGTGGCGGAATCTCCTCCCGCCGTTGAGTGCCCACCCGCTCCCAAAAACGGGGGTGCAATAAATCTGCGGCACACGCCGCTGGATAATTTAAAACGTTATAAATACCCTCAAGTCAAGCCGTTGCATGCGTTTTGGATGATGGAAAGGGAACACATTGAATTTGCTGTTTTATAAGCAGAAATTTCATGCTGCACCGCAACAAGGTTCGATTGCAGAAAGTCATTTATAACGTTTGCACAGCATGCATTGCGCATCCGTTTGTCCCGCGTTACAAAGCGGTTCGTGCTCGCGTACAGAAAGAATGTCATTGGCAGACACTCCCAAATCCCCGGCGCCGGAACAACCCACGGCCCGGCATGTTAGACCGACCCTGCGCACGATCGCCGATCTCACCGGATTTGCGGTCACCACCGTGTCGCGCGCGCTCAGCAACGCCCCGCAGATTTCGGCCGAGACCCGGCGGCGCGTGCATGAAGTGGCGGCCGAGATCGGCTACCTGCCCGACCGGGCGGCCCAGCGATTGAAGACCGGCCGCACCAATGTCATCGGCGTGCTTCTCGATCCGCACGAGGAAATCCTCGGCTACGGCACCTCGCTCATGCTGGGGCTTGCCAAGGCGCTGACCGACACGCCCTATCACATCATCGTCACGCCGAATTTCATGAACGACAGCAATCTCGATGCCGTGCGCCACATCGTCCGCAACAGCATGGCCGACGGGCTGATCTTCTCGCGCACCGAACCGTTTGACCCGCGTGTGCGCTTCCTGATCGAGAACGATTTTCCGTTCGTCTGTCATGGCAGGACGGAGCTCTCCACCCCGCACCCCTATGTCGATTACGACAACTTTTCCTTCGCCTACGAGGCAACCAAGCGGCTGATCGTGCGTGGCCGCCATAAGCCGATGATCATCCTGCCGCCCAAGCGCCTGACCTTTTCCCAGCACCTGCTGCACGGCTTCATGACCGCTGTCCGCGAGGCCGGCGTCGCCTACGAAATCCCCGACGAGATCCATCTCGACAGCCCCATCGACCATATCCGCGACTTCATCAGCCGGCGTGCCGGCGAGCCCGGCGCTCCGGATGGCTTCACCTGCGGCGGCGAGGTCTCGGCGCTGGCAACCATTACCGGCATGAGCGACCACGGCCTGACGCTCGGCGTCGAATATGACATCGTCGCCAAGCAGACGTCGAAACTGCTGGTCAACATCCAGCCCAAGGTCGAGACGATCTACGAAGACCTGACCGATACCGGCGAACAGATGGGCCACGTGCTTTTGGCCCGGATCTCCGGCAAGGACACCACCGGCATGCAGGTCCTGCTCAAGCCGGCGGTGAATTTTCCGGCGGTGTAAACCAACTGCTATCCCCGTGGGGCTCACCCCCCTCTGTCGGCGACGCCGACATCTCCCCCACAAGGGGGGAGATTGACCGCTGGCTTTGCTGGCAATCTGACAGCGAACGCTGAGTCTGTAAGGGAAAAGAACGATCTCCCCCCCTGTGGGGGAGATGTCACGCAGTGACAGAGGGGGGTGGGAGTCCCCGATCTCCGGCATATTGATGAACGGGCAAGAAGCAACGCCCTGTTCCACAAAATTCAATTTCTGCATCGCACCCTCCTTTCCCTCATCAAATCGTCCAAATCGTCCTTACCCGCGCGGCATCCACCAGCCGGTGCGGCCGCCGATATGCATGTTGAGTGTCTTGGTCTCGGTGTAATCCTCCACCGCATGACGGCCGAGTTCACGTCCAAGGCCGGACTGGCGATAGCCGCCGAACGGCAGTTCAGAAGCGCCGTCCATGAAGGTGTTCATCCACACCGTTCCGGCCCGCACCTTGCGTCCGACCGTCAGGCAGGTATCGAAATCGCGGCTCCAGACACCGGCCGACAGGCCATAGTCAATGGAGTTAGCAATCTTGATCGCCTCGTCGGTGGTCTCGAAGGTCAGAACGGACAGAACCGGGCCAAAGACCTCTTCGCGGGCGACGGCCATGTCGGGTGTTACCGCCGACAGGATCGTTGGCGACATGAACTGGCCGGAGCCGAGATCGATTGCCGCGCCGCCATGCGAGACCGTCGCACCGGCGCCGGAGGCTGCCGAGACATAACCGACGATCTTTTCCAGATGCTGCGGCGTGATGATCGCGCCAACCTGGGTTTCCGGATCGAGCGGATCGCCGACCTTGACCTTGGCCGACATTGCCGCGATGCGGGCAATCACGTCCTGCGCAATATCCTTGTGGACGATCAGCCGCGAACCGGCATTGCAGCATTCGCCGGCATTGAAATAGGCGCCGAACACCGCCGCATCGATGAAGTCATCCAAATTGGCATCCGGGAAGACGATCTGCGGGTTCTTGCCGCCAAGTTCCAGCGACACCTTCTTCAGGGTCTGCGCCGCATTGGTCATCGTCAGCTTGCCGATACCGGTCGAGCCGGTGAAGGAGACCATGTCGACATGCGGGTGCGAGGTCATGATCGCCCCGACATCCGGGCCGGTACCGGTGATGATATTGACGACGCCTGCCGGAACACCGGCCGCTTCGAGGATTTCGCCGAGGACCAGCGTCGAACCGGAGGTGAGTTCGGATGGCTTGACCACCGTGGTGCAGCCGGCGGCCAGCGCAAACGGCAGCTTCTGGCTGACGATCAGGAACGGAAAATTCCAGGGCGTGATAATCGAGACGACACCGATGGCTTCGCGCAGCACGACGCCGAGCGTGCCATCGCCGAGCGTGTTGTAGCTTTCACCGTGCAGGTCGCGGGCAAGGGCTGCAGCATAGCGCCAGATATCGGCGGCACCGCCCAGTTCGCTCTTGGCCTGGCTGATCGGCTTGCCGCTCTCGATGCAATCGAGATAGGCAAGCTCATCGGCACGCGCCGCGATCATGTCGGCAGCCTTCAGCAGAACAAGCGAGCGCTCCGACGCCGTCATGCGCGGCCAGGGGCCATCGTCAAACGCCTTGCGCGCGGCAGCGATTGCCCGCTCGGCATCGGCCTTGGTCGCAGCCGGATAGCGGCTGACGGTGACGCCATGGCCGGGCGCCACGCGCTCCAGCGTCCTGCCCTCGGCCGCATTCCCCCATTTGCCGTCGATCAGCATCTGGAAGTCGCGCACCTTCACATCGACCAAAGCCTTGGGCTTCACCAGAACCGTCATTACCATTCTCCCTTGAATTCCGCGGGGCGCTTGCCGGTGAAAGCCGCAACACCCTCTTTCATATCGCCGGTCTTGGCGGCCAGGATCGAACCCAGCGCCTCGACGGCGGTTCCATTGTCTTCGCCATTGGCAGACGCGATCATCAGCTTGCATATTTCCAGTGCGGCCGGACCGCGCTTGGCGATGCGATGGGCATAACCCCTGGCAGCGTCCAGCACCGTTCCGGTCGGCACAACTGCATCGACCAGACCCAGCACATGCGCCTCTTCTGCCGTGAACATCTCGCCGCCCAGAACCATCCGGCGCACGGTCTGCGCGCCAAAACGCTTGACCAGGCGCTGCGTGCCCGACCAGCCCGGCACCATGCCAAGGCTCGTTTCCGGCAGGCCGACTTTCACCTGGGTCTCGGCAATGCGGATATCCGCCGCTGCCGCCAGTTCCAGCCCGCCGCCGAGCGTATGGCCGTTGATTGCGGCAATCACCGGCATGCGCAATGTCGCCAGCCGCTCGAACACGCGGTGCCCGAAGCGCACCCATTGATGACCGAATTCGTTCGGGCTCATCGCCCCCCAGGCCTTGATATCGCCGCCCGCGGAAAAGGCCCTACCCTCTCCCGTCAGGATAACCACGCGAATATTGCCATCCGCTTCCACCGTATCGCAGGCAGCAGACAGTGCCTTCAGCATGTCGATATCGAACGCATTCAGCTTGTCCGGCCGCGCAACCGTGAGGGTGGCAATCGCGCCGTCGATCCCGATCTTGATCCGTTCATCAGCCATGCAACGCTCCCTTCAGCGTCCGGATCGGCTTTTGCGGCAGCGTCAACCCGATCGGCGCCTCATGGAACAGCGCTGCATCCATGACCTTGAGCGTGTCGGAAACGATCAGAGGGAATTCCGACTGGTCGAGAATATGCGTTTGCAGATCGACGCCCGGCGCGATCTCCGTCAGCATGATGCCCTGCGGCGTCAGCTTCATCACGCAACGCTCGGTGACATAGGTGATGTCCTGCCCCTGTTCGACCGCCCGGCGGCCGGAGAAGGTGACGTGCTCGACCTCGTTGACCAGCTTCTTCAGCTTGCCCTCCTTCTCGATCACCAGCTGGCTATTAGCCATCGAGAGCTTGGCCCCGGCATTGAACATGCCGGAAAACACGATCTTCTTTGCCCGCGCGGTAATATCGACGAACCCACCCGCCCCTGCCGTCACATGCGGCCTGAAGGAGAGTTTCGAGACGTTGACCGAACCGGACCTGTCGATCTCGAGGAAGGACAAAAGCGAGGCATCGAAACCGGCACCCTGGAAATAGGTGAACTGATAGGGCGACGGCATGAAGGCATCGGCATTGGAGGCGCAACCGAAGGCAAAATCGAGCAGCGGCACGCCGCCAACCGCCCCCTGCTCGATCACCCAGGTGACTGATCCGTGCAGACCTTCTTCAAGCAGGATGCGCGGGACATTGGCCGAAATGCCGAAGCCGAGATTGACGCAAGAACCGCCCTGAAGCTCCTGCGCGACGCGGCGCGCGATGACCTTCTGGATATTGAACTCGGGCACGCGGAAACTGTCGAGCGGCCGGAAGATTTCGCCTGATATAGCCGGGTCGTAATCCGTCAGCGTCGTCTGCTTCTGGTCGGGATCAACAATGACATAATCGACCAGCATGCCGGGAACGCGCACGTCGTGCGGCTTCATAGAGCCGGATTTGGTGATGCGCTTAACCTGCGCGATGACGATGCCGCCATTGTTGCGCGCGGCCAGCGCCTGATCGAGCCCACCGAGATAGGCGCCCTCGTGTTCATAGGTCAGGTTGCCGCGCTCATCAGCGGTCGTCGCCCGGATGATCGCCACCTGCGGCACGATCGCCTTGAAATAGAGCCAGTCCTCGCCTTCAAATTCCATCTTCTTGACGACCGGTTCGGCTGCAGCCGATGCATTCATCGCACAGCCCTGACGCGATGGATCAACAAAGGTATCGAGACCGATCTTGGTCAGGACGCCCGGACGCTTGGCAGCGGCTTCGCGGTGCATGTCGAACAGGACGCCGGACGGAATATTGTAGGCGGCCACCTCGTTGTTGCCGATCATCTGCCAGATCAGCGGCGGCTCGGATGTCGACGGGCCGGAGGGGTAGGAACCGCCAATGATCTTTTTCAGAAGACCCTTCTTGGCGATGTAATCCACACCCTTGATACCGCTCATGTCGCCTGCCGCAATCGGATGCAGCGTCGTCAGATCACGCGGATGGCCGGTCGCGTCAAAGCGCTCGCCGATCGCCTTCAGCATCAGGTCCGGGCAACCGAGCCCACTCGACGACGAAACGGATACGATCGCGCCATCGGGGATCAGGGCGGCGGCCTCAGCCGGGGTGATATGCTTGCTCATGGAAATGCTCTCAAAGTCCCGTTTCGATCGCGACGGCATTGCCGCTGGCGGCCGCCTGCATGACCGCCAGCCCTGTCGCCAGCGACCAGATGCCGTCCTCGCCACCGCAAAGCGGCTTGCCCTTGCCCGCAATGGCCTCGTCGAAGGCGATCAGCGTGTTTTCGTAGAGATTGCGGTGGTCGAGCGGCAATTCCGTCTCGCCATCGGCGTTGCGCAGGGTGACAGTGCCGATCGCCTTCTGCGTCATGCAGTTGCGGCCGATCAGCGATCCGTCCGAGCCATGCACCTCAAAGCCCGTGACGGCATATTTGGTGGTGAAACCATCATGAAACTGGGCAATCAAACCCGACTTAAAGCGCAGAACGCCCATCGCCGCATCCTCAAGCCCTGCCTTGGCCATGCCGCTATACTGACCGAGCGCCACCGCTTCGACCGGATCGTCGCCCAGCACGAAGCGCAGCGTGTCGGTGTCATGCACGGTAATATCCAGGATGACGCCGCCGCCCGCTTCCGGTCTGTCCAGACGCCAGCCCTGCAGATGCGCCGGAAGGTAACCGGCATGGCAGACGCGGGCCGCTAAGGGCTTGCCGATCTTGCCAGCAGCGATCGCGTCGCGCATGGTCCGGTGGGTGGCGGCGCCGCGCAGATGGTGATTGGTCGCCATGACGACACCGGCATCGCGGGCAGCCTTGACCATGATGCGCGCATCTTCCAGCGACATCGCCAGCGGTTTTTCACAAAGAATGTGCTTGCCAGCCTTGGCGGCCGCCGTCACCTGGTCGCGATGCAGTTCGTTCGTGGTGGAGATGTAGACGGCCTGAACATCGGGATCGCCAACAAGCTCGGCAACGCTGGTCACCGATTTGGCAATGCCGTGGTCGCTGGCATATTTGGCGCCACGTTCGGCATTGGTGCTCATCGCCGAAACGATCTCGCCGCCGACGGCACGGATTGCATCGATCACCCATTCATGGGCAATCGTGCTTGCCCCGATCAAACCCCAACGTGTCATAACAAGGATAGCCTTTCGCGTTTGTCGATGGCGGCACCACAGCTTTGGCGCACGACCAGCCGCACCGAACTGACGATCGCTTCGGCGTCCGCCCGTCCGGCATTGATCTGTTTCAAAAGAAGCTGTGCCGCCCGGCGCCCCATGCCCTGCGGATCGACCGAGATCGTCGTCAGCGCCGGCACCGCCGTCTGCGCCTCGATCACGTCGTCGAAACCGATCACGGCAAAATCCTCGCCGGGATCGAGACGATGGGCACGCAAACCGTCGCAGACTCCGAAGGCGACAGCATCGTTGAAGCAAACGGCAGCAGTCGGCCGTTCGCGCAACAGCAGCGCCCGCTCGATGGCGGCAACGCCCCCTGCCCGCGATGGCGCCGAACTGACGACCAGTTCGTCGTGAACAGCCAGGTCCATGTCCGACAGCGCGTCGCGATAGCCCTGCAGCCGTTCATTGAAGACAGCCGTATCGGGAAAGCCGCCAAGAAAGGCAATGCGGTGATGGCCAAGGCCGACAAGGTGCCGCACCGCATCGCGCATGCCGGCATGATTATCGGACACCAGCGACGACACTTTTGCACCGGCAACCTGCCGGACGACATTGACGACCGGGATGCCGCTTGCCACCAGCGGCTTCAGATCCGAAGCATCCGTACCGCGCGCCGGCGACAGGATCAGGCCGGAAATACCATGTTCGCGCATCGACGCGATGACCTCGCGCTGGCGATCGACGCTCTCGGCGGTGTTGGCAAGGAACTGCACATAACCGGCCGATTGCACGACCATATCGACGCCGACGGCAAGCTCGGCAAAGAAGCTGTTGGTCAAGTCGTTGACGACGATGCCGATGATTTTCGACTTGGAATTGGACTGGCGAAGATTGGCCGCACCGCGATTATAGACATAACCGAGATCGCGAATGACAGCGTTGACCTTGGCACGAGTGACCTCGTTGACCAGCGGACTTGCCTGCAGGACGAGCGACACGGTCGACTTCGACACGCCGGCGGCATGCGCAATATCGATGACTGTCACCCGTTCTTTACCCACATTTTCCTCCCGGCGAGGTCTTTTTGCCTCAGCGTTACCATCAAAAAATAATTGGAACGTTCCAATTTTGTCAAGCGGATTTCGGAGAAAACGTTACGGCACGCTCGCATTGAGAGAAAAACAAGGCGCTGCGAGGAAGACACGCGCACATAAATCATTGATATAAATTATTATTATTCAAGATAATTAGTTAGAAAATGCTGGAAACAAGACCCAGAAAACGCTTCACAGCGATCTTCCACAGAGGCCACCGCATGGACTATCCAACAAATTATCTCTTGAAATTTGGAACGATCTAAATTATTCGGCTTGCACTATACAAGGAGGAGCCCGCATGTCTGCCACCCTGCCGCTGCCGCGCGCCGATGGTTCGCTTGAGATATACCGCTTGACGGGAACGCCGATCGCGCGGCCGAAAACGGCACCGGCCTTCAACCGCATCGCCTATGCGGCAGCCCATGTCGTCTCCGATCCGGTGCGCGATCTCGACCCGTGGGGCCGTCCCGCGATCGATTGGGAGCGGACGATGGCGTTTCGCCATCACCTCTGGGCGCTGGGCTTCAAGATCGCCGAGGCAATGGATACCTCCCAGCGCGGCATGGGGCTTGATTGGGCAGGCGCCCAGGAACTGATCCGCCGCTCGCTGACCGAGGCCCGCACTGTGCCGGGCGCCGATCTCGCCTGTGGTGCGGGCACCGATCATCTGTCGCCTGCCGATACGCGCTCGCTCGACGACGTCATCCACGCCTATGAAACCCAAATCGGTTTCGTCGAACAGCAAGGCGGCCGGTCGATCATGATGGCGAGCCGCGCGCTCGCCCGCATTGCCGCTTCGCCGGATGACTACCGCAAAGTCTATGGCCGCATCCTGTCGCAGACCAGGGACAAGGTGGTGCTACACTGGCTCGGCGACATGTTCGATCCGCAATTGAAAGGCTATTGGGGTTCAGAAAACTTCGACACGGCACTCGACACCGTCCTGTCGATCATCGAGGAGAACAGGGCGAAGGTCGAAGGCATCAAGATTTCGCTGCTCGACAATGCCTGTGAAGTTGCCCTGCGCAACCGTCTGCCCGGCGATGTGCTCTGCTTCACTGGCGACGATTTCAATTATGCCGAACTGATCGAAGGCGATGGCAAGAAATACAGCCACGCCCTGCTCGGCATTTTCGATGCCGTCGCGCCGTCCGCCTCCAAAGCATTGACCTCGCTCGCCGCCGGCGATGTCGCAACGTTCCGCGCAGTAATCGAGCCGACCGTGCCCCTGTCGCGAAAAATCTTCGAAGCGCCGACGCAATATTACAAGGCGGGCGTCGTCTTCCTCGCCTGGCTAAACGGCCATCAACGGCATTTCACCATGCCCGCCGGCATGCAATCCGCCCGCGGCGTCCTCCACTATGCCGACATTTTCCGCCTAGCCGACAAGGCTAATGTGCTGGATATGCCGGATATGGCGGCGGAACGGATGAAGGCGTTTCTGGTGATGCAGGGGGCTTGAGGGCTTCGGGTCACTTGGAGTTTGCGCGAGCGTGCAACAAACGCGCTCTTCTCTCCCGCGGGGAGAAGTGCCGAGCGCATGTGAGGCGATGAGGGGGGGTCGGCAGATTCGGAGCGTACCGCCCCCTCNNCTTCTCCCCGCTGGGGAGAAGAGGGAGCCTGCCTCAAAACCGCGACTGCGCCATCAAGATCTCGCGGGCAATCTGATCAAGCGGCACGACCCTGTCGACGCCGCCGCGCGCAATCGCCTCTTTCGGCATGCCGAAGACGATGGAGGTTGCTTCGTCCTGCGCCACCGTGAAGGCGCCGGCCTGTTTCATTTCCTCCATGCCGCGGGCACCATCATCTCCCATGCCGGTCATGATGATCCCCATGGCATTGCCACCGGCAGCGCGGGCGGCTGAACGGAAAAGCACATCGACCGATGGCCGGTGGCGCGACACCAGCGGCCCGGTCTTGACTGAAACATAATAGCGCGCACCCTGGCGCTCCAGAAGCATGTGCTGGTCGCCTGGCGCAATCAGCACATGGCCGCGCAGCACCGGATCGCCATCGACGGCTTCCTTGACTTCGACTTCGCACAGGCTGTTCAGCCGCTTGGCAAAGGCGGCGGTGAATCTTTCCGGCATGTGCTGGACGATGACGATACCAGGCGCATTGGCCGGCAATGCCTCCAGCATCTCCCTCAACGCCTCCGTTCCACCGGTGGATGCGCCGACGCAGACAATCATTTCAGTGGTCTTGGCCATCGCCCGGCCGGTGGGCGGCGGCAGCATGGCATCGGCCGTAAGCTTGGCATTCGGATTGGACGAACCAGCCTGGGCCACCGGGCGACGAACGCCGGAAACCCGCGCCTGAGCAGCACTTTTGACGACCTCGCAAATCCGCATGCCACTTTCCGCCAGATGATCGGCAGCACCGATTTTCGGCTTCAGAATGATATCGACCGCACCGGCTTCCAGCGCCTGCAGCAGCGTCTCCGATCCGGCTTCAGTGAGCGACGAACACATCACCACCGGGATGGGGTGCTGCGCCATCAGTTTGCGCAGGAAGGTGATGCCGTCCATGCGCGGCATTTCCACGTCGAGCGTGATGACGTCGGGGATATCCTCGGCGATCTTGCGCGCCGCCATGAATGGATCGGATGCCGACCCCATCACCTCGATATCAGGATCCTGCTGCAGCACCGCCGTCAGGGTCTGGCGGACGCTGGCGCTGTCGTCGATAATTAGAACACGGACTTTCTTTCCCATATCGGCCTGTCTCTTCAGAGGATGGACCGGAAGACCATTCCGGGATTGCGGATCACGTGCGTTGGAAAACCGTATTCGAGACCTGCTTCAGCGGCAGATCGATACCGGTGATGGATTCCGAATGGCCGATGAACATGTAACCGCCGGGCAAAAGGCAATCGCACAACCGCGTCAGCACGTCCGATTGCGTCGGCTTATCGAAATAGATCAGCACGTTGCGGCAGAAGATGATGTGCATGGGATTGCCGACCGGATATTTGGCATCCATCAGGTTCATGCGGCCGAAGCCAACCCTCGAGCGCAGTTTCGAGGTGATCCGAACCTCACGGCGCGCTGACTCCTTGGCCGCCATCACATATTTCTTGCGCAACGCGGCAGGCACAGGTGCGACGATATCGTCGGCATAGATGCCCTGGCGGGCAACCTGCAGAACCTCGGTGGAAAGGTCGGTCGCAAGGATCGAATAGTCGACATTCGATCGCCCTTCGGCAAACTCCGCCAGCACCATGGCAATCGTATAGGGCTCGGCACCGGTCGAGCAGGCCGAACTCCAGACCCGCAGGTTATGATGCCCCTTGTTGACAAGGGCCGGCAGGGACACATCGCGCATGAAGTCGAAATGTTTGGATTCACGGAAGAAATCCGTCTTGTTCGTCGTCACGGCGTCAATCAGGTAGACGGCTTCCTGCTCGATCCCGTCGTCGTTGAACAGGAAATCGCAATAATCGTCGAAACTGCCGATATTGGTTGCCCGAAGACGCCGGCGCAGGCGGCCTTCAAGCATCGTCAGCTTGCTATGCGGCATCTTGATGCCGCTATAGTCATAGATGAACCGCGCGAGGCGATCGAAGTTGCGCTTGCTGATTTGATCGGAAAGCGACTGGGTCTGACGGACGGCGACATTCATACTGGTGACCTCAGGCGGCATGCCCTGCCGCACCCGGCAGGGTCAGCAAGGCCGTCTCTTCTCTCGAAAGCAGGCTGGCGAGATCGATGATGACAACGAACCCGCCTTCCCGGCGCACGACACCGGCGATATAGCCCGAGCGCCAACGGATGCCGATATCGGGCGCCGCCTCGATCTGATCACGCCGGAATGGCGTGACTTCGAAGACGCGATCCGCGACGAGACCGAGCGATAACGTCCGGCTTTCAAGCGGGATATCCATCACCAACACCCGCGTATGGGGTGTTGGCACGGTTTTCGACAGGCCAAGCTTCAGCCTGAGATCGATGGTCGGCACGCCCTGCCCGCGCACATCGCGCAGGCCGAGCAGATAGTCGGGGCCGTTCGGGATCTTGAAGGCTTCCTCATAGTCGAGGATTTCCCGGACCACCTCGACGGGGACGGCAAAGACCTCCTCACCGAGGCTGAACGTGACGAATTGCGATTCAAGCGACGCTGTTGCCATGATCAAGCGCTTTCCCGGAAATCGGCATCGGCTGCATCCGGCCCGCCCATCGACAGGTCGAGAGCAAAGCCCTTGGCACGTGCCTGCTGGGCGGAGATGCTGTTATGCGATGCGGCCGGCGCCGGTGCCTTGCGGGCAGCCGTATGGCTGAAGCTACGGGCAGCAGGCTTCTGCGACTGCTTCTTGTTCCCGACGCGAACACCGGCGCCGTCGACCTTGAAGAAGGCAATCGAGGTCTGCAGTTCCTCAGCCTGGGCTGCCAGCTCTTCAGACGTTGACGACATCTGCTCGGAGGCACCGGCATTCTGCTGGGTCACCTTGTCGAGCTGCTGGATCGCTTCGTTGATCTGGCTGGCGCCGATATCCTGCTCGCGGCAGGCGGCCGAGATTTCCGAGACCAGTTCGGCGGTCTTGCGGATATCCGGAACCAGGCGGTTGAGCATGTCGCCTGCTTCGGCAGCCGCCTTGACGGTATCGCCGGACATCTGGCCTATTTCGGCGGCAGCCGACTGGCTACGCTCGGCAAGCTTGCGGACTTCGGAGGCAACGACGGCAAAGCCCTTGCCATGTTCGCCGGCACGGGCTGCTTCCACAGCCGCATTCAGAGCGAGAAGGTCGGTCTGGCGGGCGATTTCCTGAACGATGCCGATCTTTTCGGCGATCGTGCGCATGGCGCTGACGGCACGGGCAACCGCTTCGCCGCTAGCTTCGGCATCCTTGGACGACTGGCGGGCGATCTTTTCCGTCTGGGCGGCATTGTCGGCATTCTGCTTGATATTGGCTGCCATCTCTTCCATCGAAGCGGAGGCTTCTTCGGCAGAGGCGGCCTGCTCGGTCGCGCCTTGCGAAATCTGCTCGGAGCTTGCCGACAGTTCCTGACTACCAGCCGAAACATTGTCAGAAGCAGAAAGGGCATCGGCAACGACGCCGCGCAGGCGTTCGACCATGCGCTGAAGCGCCAGACCCAGCGTATCTTTTTCCGACAGCGGCGCCGGCTCGACCGTCAGGTCGCCATCTGCAACCTTGTCGGCAAGGCTTGCCGTGTTGCGCAGGTTGGCGGTCATGACCTGCATCGAGTTGACCAGATCCTTGATCTCGTCATTGCTCTTGTGGGCGATTTCATAGTTGAGGTCACCAATGCTGACAGCATCGGCGAGCTCGACGGCACGGCGCAGGCCGCGCGAGATGTTCAGCGAAATCCAGATGGCGGCAGCGAGCGAGAACAGTGTCAGCGCGACGGTGGCCGCAATCAGCAGCATGCGCGAGTTCAGATACTGAACGTCGGTCGCCTCGTCGGTTTCCTGAACATTGCCGGTAACCACGACGTTGACTTCATCAATGATTTTCAGCGCCTTGTTCATCATGTCGCGCCCGGCGCCCATGGTCAGGGCCGATGCCTGGCTGTTCGAATCCATCGTGTTCTGGGTCGAGAGGTCCGCTACCCGCAACTGAAGTGGCATGTACTGCTCATAGAGCGTGCGAATTTCAGCCGCCTTGGCCTGAACGTCCCGATCTTCCGACTTTGAAAGTGCGGTTATGAACCCGTCCAGCTGAACCTGGCGATCCTTCATCGACTTGACGAACTCGGCGATCTCCGCCGGGTTTTGGCTGAGGATCGAGTTCTTTTCAGCGCGCACCGTGCCGTTGAAGGCGCCGCTGAGGTCGGCGACGGTTTTCATGTCGACGATCGGTCCGTTGACCATATGCGTAACCGCCGAGTTCAGCGACGACAGGTTGAGAATGGACAAAGTGGCCATTCCGCCAGTCAACAGGATGATGACCGCAAAGACTATTGCGAGTTTCAGTTTGATAGTTATACGCACCGTGAAGGTCCTTACATTAGGGTCGGAAACACACGGGCATCCCGAATGGGTGCCCAATTTGAGGGGTGTCCGAGCCAGCAAGGCGATGCGGTGAATGATTCACGTCCGCGGAACCGGTAGTTTCGGAGAGTTCTTGCCCGCGCCTACACACGCGGACACTGCGGCGGCCCCTGAGGGCCGCCGGATGACGATCGGTTATGCGCTCTCGCGAAAGTTCTGGTCCTCGGCATCCGGGCCGCCCATCGAGAGATCGAGAGCAAAGCCCTTGGCGCGTGCCTGCTGGGAGGCCACAGAATTTCCGGCGGCCACCGGCCTGCGGTTGGTAACCGGCTTTGTCGTGGAAACCATGGTCATCGCCTTCGGCGCAACAACCTTCCGGACGCTGGCAGCATGGTTTGCGCCATCGACCTTGAAGAAGGCGATCGATGCCTGCAGTTCTTCGGCCTGCGCTGCCAGCTCTTCCGAGGTTGCCGACATCTGCTCGGATGCACTGGCATTCTGCTGGGTCACCTTGTCGAGCTGCTGGATCGCCTCGTTGATCTGGCTGGAACCGATATCCTGCTCGCGGCAGGCAGCGGAGATTTCAGAGACCAGTTCGGCGGTCTTGCGGATATCCGGCACCAGGCGGTTCAGCATGTCGCCAGCTTCAGCTGCTGCCTTGACGGTATCGCTCGACATCTGGCCGATTTCAGCGGCAGCCGACTGGCTGCGTTCAGCCAGCTTGCGGACTTCCGAGGCAACCACAGCGAAACCCTTGCCGTGCTCGCCGGCACGGGCTGCTTCCACAGCCGCATTCAGAGCGAGAAGGTCGGTCTGGCGGGCGATTTCCTGGACGATGCCGATCTTTTCGGCGATCGTGCGCATGGCGCTGACGGCACGGGAAACGGCTTCGCCGCTGGCTTCGGCGTCTTTCGACGATTGACGGGCGATCTTTTCCGTCTGGGCGGCGTTGTCGGCGTTCTGCTTGATATTGGCCGCCATCTCTTCCATCGAGGCAGACGCTTCTTCGGCAGAGGCTGCCTGCTCGGTCGCACCCTGGCTGACCTGCTCGGAGCTTGCCGACAGTTCCTGGCTACCGGCCGAGACATTGTCGGAGGCCGACAGAGCATCGGCAACGACACCGCGCAAGCGTTCGATCATGACATTGACGTTGCCGAGAAGGACACCAATCTCGTCGCGGTTGGTAAATTCAGCAAGCTTGGTCAGATCGCCATCGGCGACATCGGCAACGGCAACCGTTGCCCGGCGCAGGCCCTTGCTGATGGTCAGCGAAATCCAGATGGCGGCAGCAATCGCAATCAGCACGGCAAGGCTTGCCGCTGCAGTCATCATCAACCGCGTGTCCTGATAAAGTGCCTCGGCTTCCGCCTGCGCTTCCGTCAGACGCGTTTCTTCAAGCTTGACGATCTCTTCGAGAATGGCATCCATATCATTGGCGCTCTGACGTGCCGTGGTGATGGAGATGTTCTGCGCCGCCGGCGCATTGCCGGCATCAAGGAATTTGCGGATCTGGCTTTCGGCCTCGTTGGCCTGAACCGAGAGGGCCTGGAGTTTCACCCAGCGCGGTTTGCCTTGCTCTGTCGCCTTGGCCGCAGCTTCGCTCAGCGTTTCATCGAAAAGCTTACGGTTGTGATCGCCTTTGGTGCGCGCATCCATCGATTCCTTTTCCGATGCCGCAGCCAGAAGGTTCTTCTGCTGGCGGATCGCCTGCAGCTGGTAGATATTGATCTGCTGGGCGAGCTTCAACCGCTCGGCGGGACCCTGCAGCACATCCCCGACCGTCTGGTTGAGGTTGCCGAGGCTCAGGATGCCGTAACCGGCCGTTCCGAGCAAAAGGGTTATGACGAACCCGAAGGCGATCGCCAATTTGAGCTTGATGGTAAATCGCATTATCAAATTCCTTGAATATGAACCCGCGCGCAGTCCGTAAGCAGCCTGCGCGGTGCTAGGTTTCTTTTCTGAATGAGAAAATCGCCTGCAGGTTGGGAAGGATGATGAATTGCCCTCCCCGCTTAACGAGGCAATTGATGTAGTCCGGCCGCCACCGCATCCCGACGCTGGGAGGCGCCTCACTGGATGTCTTGGCAAGCGTGGTGACTTCATTCACCTTGTCTGTGCGCAAGCCGACCAGCGTCGGCTCGCCTTGGAGATCGAGTTCGATCACGATGATGCGGCTGTCGATCGTCGTTTCCGCCGCTTCCATGCCAAAAGCGAGGCGAATATCCGCAAGCGGGATGACCTTTCCGCGGAAATTGATGACGCTGCCGACAAAGGGCATGGCGCCTGGAACCATTGTTTCGGGCAAGAGGTCGAGGATTTCCTGAACCATCGTCGCTTCGAGCGCAAACGTCTCGCCGTGAAGGTCGAATGTCAGCACCTCCAGTTCGCCGTCACTGTTCCAATGCGTGTCGGATTGCAGCTGTCTGTCGTTCATCTGAACTGCTTCAATCATCCTGCCGCGCGCACCTGCGCCTCCTGTTGCTGACCGGCCGCCACCAGATGGGCGACATCGAGAATGAGGGCGACGCTGCCGTCGCCGAGGATGGTCGCGCCCGAGAAGGTCGCGACGTCATGATGCAGCTTCGACATCGACTTGATGACCGTCTGGTGGTCGCCGATGATCTGGTCGACGACCATGCCGACGCGCTCGGTCCCGGTCGAAATGACCACCACCTTCTGATGCGCATCCGGTTTGGTGCCAGTGCGGAACAGATCCCGCAACCGCAGGAACGGCACCAGGCTGTCACGCAGCGAGATGAAGCTGCGGCCACGTGAACGCAGGTCTTCCTCGAGCGACAGTTCCAGGCACTCCTCCACCGCCGATAGTGGGATGACATAGCGCCCAGTTCCGACACGGACCAAAAGCCCGTCGATGATCGCCAGTGTCAGCGGAATGCGCAGCGATACGTCCGAGCCTTGGCCGGCATGGCTGGTGATATCGATCGCACCGCGCAGGGTCTCGACCGTCTTCTTGACCACGTCCATGCCGACGCCACGGCCGGACAGGTTGGTGACTTGTGCTGCCGTCGAGAAACCGGGAGCAAAGATCAATTGCAGCAGGTCCTGATCGGAAAGCACAGCGCCGGGCTGGATGAGACCGGAGGATTCCGCCTTGGCCCGCACCCGCTCGCGGTTGATGCCGCGGCCATCGTCCTTGATGGTGATGATCACTTCGCCACCGGCCTGACGGGCCGAAAGCATAATCTTGCCGGCTTCGTCCTTGCCGGCTGCACGGCGCTCTTCCGGGGTTTCAAGACCGTGGTCGATCGAATTGCGCACCAGGTGCACCAGCGGATCGGCCAGCCGTTCGATGACGGTCTTGTCGACTTCCGTGGTCTCGCCTTCGGTGACCAGCTCGATGACCTTGCCGGTTTCACGAGCCAGATCATGCACCAGGCGCCGGAACCGCCCGAACAGACTGCCGACCGGCACCATGCGCAGAACCATCATCGTGTCGCGCAATTCGCCAGAGAGACGCTCGATTTCTTCGGATACGGAGCGCAGCTGCAGATCCATGCTGGAGCTGGCAAGCTGCCGCAACCGCGATTGCGCGATCACCAGCTCGCCGACGCGGTCCATCAGCTCATCCAGACGTTCGGCGGGAACACGGACATTTTCGGCTGCCTTTGCCTGGCGCGTATCATTGGCGCTCGGCGTTTCGCGCTCGACGGCAGGCGCCGTCTGTGTGGGAACAGGTACAGGTAGAACCGCAGGAACGATGGCCGCCACCGGGACAGGCGGCTCGGCCTGAACGACGGCTTCAGGCTCTGCAACGGCACCATCCGTCAGCGTCTCGACATCAAGCTGCATATCGTCGAGCACGAAGATAAAGACATCATCGATCGCCGAACGCGGCTGATCGGTCGTCACCGTGACATCCCAGGACAGATGCAGATCCGTCGGGACCAGTACGTCGAGCGACGGAACGGCAGAAGTGTTCACAGTAATGCGGCATTCGCCGAGATCGCGCAGCTCATCCAGCAGCCCCAGCGGATTGGTACCGTTGACCATGGAGTTGACCGGCAGGCTGAAGCGAATTCGCCAGGTGTTGGCGCCACTTTTCGCAGCCACAGCCACGGGCTCGACTGGCACGACCTGCGCAGGTGCTGCCACCGGCGCATCGCCCTCGACCGCGCGCTGCAACTGGCTCAAAAGAACGTCGCCGATATTTCCATGGTCGTCCGTCGGCCGGTCGACCAGCGCCCGCATATGATCCTGTGCCGCCAGAACGGCGGCAATCAGCTCGCTTGTCGCCGGCTTTTCGCCCTTGCGGACCCGGTCGAAGGCAGTTTCGCAGTGATGGGTAAAGGCCGCGAGCGCGTCGAAGCCGAACATCGCCCCCGATCCCTTGAGTGTGTGAAGGCCGCGAAAGACGGCGTCGATCTGGTCCTTGTCGTCGAGGCGATGTGTCAGATCGAGCAGGCCGGCCTCGATCTGCTCAAACAGTTCCGCCGCTTCCATTCGAAACACTGCAATGGGATCGGTCATGCTCATCTTCCGACGACCTTCCTGACAATCTTGACGAGGTTTTCCGGGTCAAACGGTTTTGTCAGCCAGCCGGTGGCACCGGCAGCCTTGGCCCGCGCCTTGAGGTCAGCATCGGATTCCGTTGTCAGGAAGATGATCGGCACGCCGGTGTGAGCAGGAAGCTTGCGCAGTTCCTCGATCATCGTCAGTCCGTCCATGACCGGCATGTTCAGGTCGGTGACGATCAGGTCGAATTGCCCCGATTTTGCCTTTTCCAGGCCTTCGGCGCCGTTGACGGCTTCGGTGATCTCGTAGCCCGCGTTGGACAGCGTAACCTTTGTCGTCAAACGGATGCTCGCCGAGTCATCGACGGTCAATATTCTCGCGGTCATTGTATTGCCTCTTCATGCAGCCAGAATTTCTTGTCTTCGGGAGAGAAAGTTTCGCTGAATCCACCCCTCTTCAGGACGGACAGAACAGATCCCTCTGCCGGTTTAGACATGAGTACATGTGTACCGGACGATTTTGCCTGTATACGCGCGGATTCGATAAGCTGTATGAAGCTTAAATCTGCCTCTGCACCATCAGGTATGGAAATCAATATAGATTTTCCAGATTTTATATTTTGGTGAAGCATCTCGTAAACATTAATTATATTTCTAATGTTCAATTTATCCGGCAAAGTAACCGGTTGATATTCATTAAAGAGTGCGGTCATTTCAGTCCTCTGAAACGATGAATACTGTTGTCTCCTTCAATGGAATCTCATGCCAGCCTTAACATGGTGTAAAGACAGGTTGTAGGAACCTGCACTTATTACGAGTCTGTTCACTATGAATTTTTACCCTGAAGATTTCATAGGAGAACCAAAATAATCGCTAAAATAACTTTTAAATCATATGGCTATGGATAAATGTGCCGCGTTGAAAAATGCTTGCAAAGAGTGACTCGCGCCAAAAGTGTGCCACCGAGCAACGGCAACGGTACAACGCAGGCGAGTCCCGCGTTTAACCAGACATTTCCATCCTTGCCCTAAGGCTGTCGCCAAGACCGTAGATGTTTTGAGTTGAGGGCTATTTTGACATACAGCACAGCATTGGCCCACCAGACCGGCGCCCACCCAACCGGCGTTGCCACCGTCACCGATATCGGCCGCAAGCTGGAAGCGGCGCGAACCCAGGTCGAGAAGCGCTTTCTCGAGGGCGGCAGCGTTCTGCTTTCCGTCATGGATGTTCTCAACAGCCTGCTTGCGTCGCTGGATAATGTCACAAGGACACTCGACGCCGGCGCTGCCACAGACACGACGGCCGACCTGCTCGCAACGGTCAAGAACCTTTCTGAACTGCCGCAGCTGGAAAGCATGCGCCAGAAGAACCTCGACATTCTGTCCAGTTCCGGCGCCGGCCTGCGCACGCATGTCTCAGATATGCAGGAGACCATGCGCTATCTGCAGACCTTTGCCGTGACGGTTAAAATTACCGGCGCAGGCATTGCCGAATTCGCCGGATTTGCCGAGGAAATCCTCGATCGCATCCGTTCTGGAACGAGCGAAGTCAACAATTTCGCCGGTCAGCTCAATTCACTGGAGAAAGAACTGAAGGTCGCCCAGACCTTCGGGTCCGGCATCGCGCAACGCTATGAGCAGACGGTACCGGCCGTGGTCGGCGCCCTGCAGCGTGACGCCCAGACAATCAGCGAGCACCGCAAGAAGCTCGGCGAGATTGCCAAACAGGTCGGCGGCCTCGCCCGCGGGGTTCAGGGCAAGGTGGCAACTACGCTTTCGGCGCTCCAGATCGGCGACATCACTCGCCAGCGCATCGAGCATGTGCAATCGACACTGACGATCCTCGACGAATTCCTGGGCAGTGACGAAGGCCGCACTCTTGATCGCGACGCACAGGCGCGACTGGAAAACCTCGTCCATCATCTCGCCGCCGCCCAGATGGTCGATATGGTGCACAACTTCCAGCGGGATTCCCGCAGCGTCGTCGAAACCATCGCCAGCTTCAGCCACGATACGCAGGACATTCTCAACCTGCGGGCCGAGATGCAGAACGAGGACGATGCCAAGGGCGGAAATTTCATGCGGGCACTGGAGGAAAGCGTTTCAGCAGCGCACGCCATCGTCAAACAGGTCGAGACCGCCAGCCTGCAGGCCAACCATGTCAGCCAATCGACGACGGCCACCGCCGCCAACCTGCTGACGGGCATCGAGAATATCCGCGCCGTCAAGATGGACATCCACTATATGGCGCTCAACACCAACCTGCGCTGCAGCCGCATGGGCGAGGAAGGCCGGTCGATCAACGTGGTCACCGGCGAACTGCGCATTTTTGCCGCCAAGCTCGACGAATCCGCCGATGCGATCGTCAACGGGCTGACGGGTTTCGAACAGGCAGCATCCGCGATTGCCGCCACAGACAGCACCGGCGAACCGGGTCTTGCCGAACGCCTGAGCGCTGCCGTCGGCAATATCCGCTCGGCGGCCAACGCCATGGAAACGGAACTCGGCATTCTCTCCGAACATGGCCGGGAAGTGGCCAGCAAGATCAGCCTGTCGATCGGCAAGCTGGATTTCCAGAACGACCTCGGCGAGGTTCTCGCCACCTGCGCCGACGATCTCTGCGATCTCGCCGGCGATACAATGCCTGATATCGACGATCTCGGCGACGTTTTGGGCGGCCTTGGCCCGCGCATCTTCAAGCTTTACACGATGGCGCAGGAACGCACCGTCCACCAGGCCATCATTCCAGCCGGTACCGTGATCGCAGCGCCGGTCGCCGCCGCTGCCAATGACGACGAACTTTTTGCCGACGCGCTGTTTTGAGCAGGCGCTCACGCGGCGTCAACGCGACGAGCGTTCACCCTCCGACCAGATGAATGTCGGCAGGATGAAATCAGGCGTGGCGCGGTGCGCGGCAAACAGCGCCTGCCGTTCCACCTCTGTCGCCGTTTCCAGAATACCGGTCGTCACGAGGATCGATTTCAGCCCGGCACCCGCAGCACCGGCGATATCGTGCTCGATACTGTCGCCGATGCAGCAGATTTTCTCTGGCGCGATAGGCCCGAGAAATTCGCGCGCCGTCGCATAAATGTCCGGAAAAGGCTTGCCTATCCAGCGCACCTGCCCGCCGAGTTCCTCGTAAAGCTCCGCAATCCGCCCTGCCCCGAAGGCGGTGCCATCCTTCGTCAGCATGATCTTGTCCGGGTTGGTGCAAAGGCATGGCACACCGCGCGCGGCTGCAGGCGCCAGCAGCGTTTCGTAGAACGACAGCGGATGCACATCACCTTCGCTTGCCGCCAGCAGGATGACTTCGGCGTCCTCACCACGTTCGGTCCGCGTCAGATCAAGCCCATCCAACGGCGATGTATCGCCATCGCGGCTGATCAGCAGGCATTTGCGGGTGGCTTTGCTGCTCCCGTCCCGGCTTTCGGACTGAAGGATACGCCAGGCCACCTCGCCGGAGGTCAAGAACCAATCCCAACTCTGAGGGTCGAAACCAAGCGCTGCAAGACGGCGATCATTCTCTACCGAACGTTTTCCGGAGTTGGACAAGATGATGATTGTCTTGCCAGACGTCTTCAGCCGAAGAAGTGTCTCTACAGCGCCTGGATACGGCCCCTTGCCATCCCGCAGCACGCCAAATTGATCGATCAGGAAGGCGTCGAAACGCTCTGCGATCTCATCCATGCCGGAAATTGTCAGTGGCGTACCGTTCATAAAACACCCGCCGATTTCGCGCCGATCAACGCAAGCCGCGCCGTCCCGGCCGCCGCCTCTTCCGAAGCCACCGGCAGAAAGGGAACTGCATTCTTCCGATTGCGGATTACAGTCCAGACTGCGTTCCTTGCCCCGCCGCCAACCGTGCGGATGGAGCGCAACGCCGGGCTGCCGAGCGACATAAGACGCTGATAGGCCAACGCTTCGACGCCCGCAATCCCCTCGAAGATTGCTTTCAGGAACTCCGCATCGCTCTGCGGCCGCGGTGTCATGCGCGGCTTCATCGCCGGATCGTTGATCGGAAACCGCTCGCCGTCCTTGAGCAGCGGATAATAGTCGAGCCCCGTATTTGTGGCTGGATCGATCTTAGCCGAGAGCGTGGCGATCCGCTCATTGTCGAAATGCGCCGACAGCACCACGCCGCCAGTGTTTGAAGCACCACCCGCCAGCCACATGTCACCGATCCGGTGGCTGTAGAGACCATAATCCGGCGCGAACAACGGCCGGTCGGACAGCATCTTCACCGTCAGCGTCGTCCCGAGCGCCGAGACGGCATCGCCAGGCTGATCCGCACCTGTTGCCAGAAACGAGGCACAGCCATCCGTCGTGCCAGCGACAATGACGACATCATCCGCAAGGCCGAAGGCATCCGCTGCATCCTCGGAAATACCGGCGACCGGCGATCCCGCAGGCAGGACGTCCGGCAGCAGATCGAGCCGCATGCCAGTTGCGGCAATCCAGTCCGGCCAGGCGCGCGACACCGGATCATAGCCGGTCTTCAAGGCATTGTTCTCATCGGACACATCGTAGAAGCCGGTGAAGTGCCCGGTAAGCCAGTCAGCCTGGTGAATGATCCGGAAGACATCCGGCAAGGATTGAAACGCCAGCGCCTTCGCCAGACCGGATGTTGCCCCATGGGCCGCACTTTCCTTCGGCGCATGGGCCTTGATGCGGGTGAGGATATCCGCATCCTCGACCGGATCGTTGTACATCATCGGCACCGCCAGCGGCGCGCCATCGGCACTGACCGGCAGCATGGTGCCGGAGGTGCCGTCGATCGCGATCGCCCGGACCTGCCTGCGGTCGATCGCTTCCAGCACCTGCCCCAAGGCCGTCTGCACCGCCTGCCACCAGATGACCGGATCACGGTGATCGGCGGAAAAATCCGCAAGCTTCGACGAGCCGGAGGCGACAACGTTGAAGGCAGCATCCACCGCCACCGCGCGGGCGCCGGATGTGCCGATATCGATGCCGATCACCAGTGATCTTTTTGCCTCATCGGTCATTGCAGCGTCTTCCCGGCCCGGTTCAGTTCCTGCCGGTATTTTTCCGCATCCCAGCCGAGAAGCTCGCCATTTTCCGCGTCCGTCAGATAGCGAAGCCGCGCACCCTCGCCGATCCGGCCGAGCACGTCCGAGAGACAGCGCGCCATGGCCAGCGCACCGGCCGTGATGTCCTTGGCGACCAAAACGCCCTTGCCCGGAAACAGCAGCGCCGGTGGAACGGATGCTCCCTCGGCGCGATGCCGCTCCTCGATCGAGGCCGCCGTATCGCCGGGTGCTGCAACAAACGAGCCGCGCCCGAGAAAGATGACATGATCCGGATAAAGGCTGCCCCCGGCGGCAATGCGGCAGCTTGCCAGGTCGGTGGCGGCATCATGAATGAGGCTTTCTTCCGGCAAAGCGAACTGACTGCCGACCACAAGCCGCGACAGGGCAGCAAGATCCGCATCCGGCGCCTTGCGGCGTGGCAAAGCGAGCCTTTTGGAGACCTCGGCTAGAAGAAGCTCCGCCTGCGCCACCGTTTCGGCTGCCACCGCAAGACCGTGATTGCCAAGGATCAGCACGCTGGTATCCGGCCGGATCCGCGCAGCGATCGCCTTTGCCAGCGGCAGGCCGGGCCGCGCGTAGGGTACAAACACATGCGGGATATCCGCCAGTTTTGAGGCCGCGATGGTTTCGCCGTTGACCTGGACCGCGGTTGCGATGGTCTCGACGCAATGAACGTGGATCACCACCTTCTGCGGCATCAGCGCATGCACGGTCGTTTCGATCGATGGCCGCAAGCCGGATGGGTTACGATCCTTGATGACAAAATCCTGCGCCTTCTCCGTGGAGGGATCGTCACGCTCCAGCGCATCGAGCAAAGCGTCGAGCGCCACCGGCACCATCACGTCGCGCTGCCTAGCCTGCATCAGCCAGAGGCCCGACGCCTTGATCCAGAGCGTGCCGCCTTCCTTGATCGAGGTATTGCCGCCAGCCGCCTGCACCAGCGCCGGATCGGCACCGACGCGTGCAGAAAGGTCCAGTAGAGCTTCGAATTCTGAACTTCTCACCATTGTCTCCGATATGTCTCAAGCCGCCTGCGGCTGCTGCAGACACCAGGACGCGAAAGCCTCGCGCTCGCCCGGTGTCATGTGCAATCCGTGTTTGGTGCGGCGCTCCAGAATGTCCTGCGGCGTCTGCGCCCATTCGGTCTCGATCAGGAACCGCGCCTCGCGTTCGCGCAGCAGCGGGCCGAAGGAGGCGCCGAGATCGTCCAACGACGCAGCGCTTGCGAGCAGATCATGCGCGCGCGTGCCGTAAAGCCTTGCATAATGCTTTGCGAGATCGACTGGCAGCCAGCGGTATCTGGCGTGCAGATCAGCGAAAAACTGCTCGAAATCCGCCTTTGGCATATCACCACCGGGCAAAACTCCATTGGAAGTCCAGCCCGGCTTCATCGCCGGAAAGAACGGCCTGATCTTTTCCAGCGCATGTTCCGAAAGCTTGCGGAATGTGGTGATCTTGCCGCCGAACACGGAAAGCAGCGGCGCCTTGCCGCCGGCAGCATCGACCTCGAAAATATAGTCGCGCGTCACCGCGGACGGGTTTTCGGCGTTGTCGTCATAGAGCGGCCGCACGCCGGAGAAGCTGTGGACGATATCGCTCTCGACAAGCTGCTGCTTGAAATAGCGGTTTACCGATTTGATCAGGTAATCGATCTCGTTCGCATCCGCCTTCACGTCTTCCGGGCGCCCTTCATAGGGAATATCGGTCGTCCCGATCAGCGCCAGGTCGTTTTCATAGGGGTTGATGAAGATCACCCGCTTGTCCGGGTTCTGCACCAGATAGGCCTGCCGCCCCTCCCAGAATTTCGGCACGATGATATGGCTGCCCTTGACAAGCCGGACATTGCGGCGGGAATTCAGCCCGGCAACGCGGCCGATGACATCGTTGACCCAGGGACCCGCCGTGTTGACGACGCAGCGCGCCTTCAGCGCGCTCTTGCGGCCCGTACCGGCCTCGGTCATTTCGATATCCCAGAGATCGCCATTACGGCGCACTGAAGTGCAGGCTGTTCTCGTATGGATCTTTGCACCGCGTTGCTTTGCATCGAGCACGTTCAGCAGCACCAGACGGGCGTCATCCACCCAGCAATCAGAATATTCGAATGCCTTGCGATACTCCGTCTTGACCGGCGCGCCCTCAGGCGCCGTTCGCAGATCAAGCGTGCGCGTGCCGGGCAGCAGCTTGCGGCCACCGAGATGGTCGTAGAGAAAGAGGCCGAGCCGGATAAGCCAGGCCGGCCGGTCCGACGCACTGTGCGGCAGCACGAACCGCATCGGCCAGATGATGTGCGGCGCGGACTGAAGCAGCACCTCGCGCTCGATCAGCGCTTCGCGCACCAGCCGGAATTCGTAATATTCGAGATAACGCAAGCCGCCATGCACGAGCTTGCCGGAGCGCGAACTGGTGCCCTGAGCCAGATCGTCCTTTTCGCAGAGCACGACCGACATGCCCCGCCCGGCCGCATCGCGGGCAATGCCTGCACCATTGACGCCGCCGCCGATGATGAACAGGTCGATGATCCCTTCAGCACTCACGACCGCTTCTCCTGTCTTGCTGCACTGCTTCTGTATCGATCAATCACACGTCAGGTCCCAGAGTCTCCGTCATCCTCGGCCTTGTGCCGGGGATCCAGCGGCACCGCGTCTGCGTTGCCAAAGAGCCCCTCCACGCGACAGACGTCGCGTGACTGGATTCCTGTGACAAGCACAGGAATGACGGAAGGAAGCTGGAGGCGCTTGCGGTCATCCGCTCACGGCCCTCCTTGCACCATCCTGCAATCCGTAACTCGCAAACCCATTCCGGACACCTGCGATTTCTTCCGATGACAACACGACCGGGCCGCCGATCAGCAGCGCGTGGTAATATTGCTTGGCAATGGTCTCCAGTTCGACCGCAGCCCACATGGCCTTTTCGAGACTGGCGCCGGTGGCCACCATGCCGTGATTGGCCATCAGGCAGGCGGTGCGGCCTTCCATCGCCTTGAGGATATTGTCCGAAAGCTCCTTGGTGCCATAGCGCGCGTAGTCGCAGACCTTCACATCGTCGCCACCGAAGGCGGCGATCATGTAGTGGCAGGCCGGGATCGGCTTGTGGGCAATGGCAAGGATGGTCGAGTAGATCGCATGCGTGTGGATGACCGCATGAACCTCCGGCCGGCTCCGCAGGATATCGAGATGGAAGCGCCATTCCGTCGAGGGTTTGCGCGGCCCATCCCAGGCGCCATATTCGCCCTCCAGCGGCAGCGAGGCAATCATGTCCGGCGTCATCTCGTCATAGGGCGCGGCAGATGGGGTGATCAGCATCCGGTCTTCATAGCGCGCGCTGATATTGCCGGATGTGCCCTGGTTGATCCCGAGCGCATTCATCTTGCGGCAATGGTCGATGATCGACTGGCGGACATAATTCTCTGTCATCGTCCTGCCCTCAGCACGGATTGACCGGCGGCAGGCCGGCGATGTAGCGGCGCACCTCTTCGGCGGCCATTTCGGCGGCATAGGTGACGGTGCGCACGGAAGCCCCGGCAATATGCGGCGTCAGCGTCACGTTGGGCAATTGCAGCAGTGGCCAGTCGGCAGGAACCGGCTCGACCGCAAAAGTTTCCAGCATGGCGGATGCGAGCGGACCATCCACCAGAGCCTCATACAGCGCATCGTAGTCGCAGAGCGGTCCGCGCGCCGTGTTCACGAAGATCGCCCCCGGCTTCATCTTCGCGAAACTCTCGGCATTCATTATATTCCGTGTCTCTTCCGTCACCCGCGCATGCAGGGTCACGATATCGGAGCGCGACAGGAGATCGTTGAAGCTCACATGTTCGACACCGGCATTGCGGTCATCGGCGGACAGCTGGACATAGGGATCGTAGACCAGAACCTTGGTTCCAAACGCCCGCAGCAGCCGCACCACCTTGGTGCCGATATTGCCGTAGCCGACGACGCCAACGGTCATTTCCGACAGCTCGCGGCCGGTCTTGTCGGCACGGTAGAGCTCGCCGCGCCATTCGCCCTTGCGCAGGGATTCGTGGCCCGAGCGGATCAGCCGTGTCTCGGCAAGGATCGCGCCGAGGGTGAATTCGGCAACTGCGCTGGCATTGCGGCCAGGCGTATTGACCACCAGAACACCGGCATCGCGCGCGGCATTCATATCGATATTGACAGGTCCGCCGCGCGAAACGGCGACGAATTTCAGATCCGGCAGCCTGGAAAACATGCCGCGGGAAAACGGCGCCAGCTGTGTAATGACCAGTTCGGCGTCACCGACGAATTCGACGATATCGTCGGCCTTGCCCATATATTCCTTCAGGCCATCCATGCCCTCCACCGCATAGCCATGCTCCATCGGCTCATCCGGCCAGGGCTGTTCGAGGAGACGGATATCATGCCCGTCGCCACAGGCTTCCACGACCTTGTCGCGAAAGACCGTCGGCAGCATGAACCGGTCTCCGATGATGGCGATTTTCTTCATTTCAGTCTTCCTATTCAGATGCCGGGGCGGCGCCGTGGGACAGGGCGTGCCAAACCGGACGAAGGGACAGGCGCGATTGCCTGTAGAGTGGAAACGCCGCGTCAAAACGCGCCGCCATGGCTTTGTCGGCCGGTTCCGCCGGCCGCTGGTAGGGGGTGACCCATTCCTTGACGCAATCTTCCATCGAGCCATAGATGCCGAGCGAAACAGCGGCGATCATCGCCGTGCCGGCCGCCCCCGCCTCCTCGCGCTCGCTGGTCTGCACAGCGCAACCGAGTGCACCGCCGAGAATCCGCCGCAAGGACGCGCTGCGCGCCGCGCCGCCGGTCAGCCGCACCCGCGATGGCAGTGGCCCCATCTCGACGTAGCAATCGCGCGACGCCATGGCGAGACCATTGAAGACGGCGCGAACCATGTCGGCAAAGCCGTGGTTGAGATCAAGTCCGATGAAAGACGCCCGCGCCGAAGCATCGACGAACGGACCGCGCTCGCCGGCCTCGGAAATATAGGGATGGAACAGCAGCGAGGTTTCCTTGGCCTCGGACAGCCAGCCCTCGACGTGACCAAGCAACTCGGACTTGCTCTTCTCTATCCCCATGCCCTTCAGCACGCTGCCCGCCAGAGCCAGGATCCAGTCGATATTGAGCGTCGCCGCCATATTCGACTGCATCTGCGCATAATGGCCTGATATCGGCAGGCACATAGTGTAGCCGGTGAGGTCCTTGTTGAGCTGCACATCATCAGGGCTTTTCGCCAGCCGCATATGCATGCCGGTCGAGCCGATGATCGAGCAACCGGTATCTGTGCCAGGCTCGTAAAGCCCGGCCCCGAGCGAGGTACAGACGACATCGACATAGCCAAGCACGACAGGCGTTCCCGCCAGAAGCCCGGTCAGGGCCGCCGCCTTGTCGCTGAGCGCATGCCGGGTGACGGCGCCATCAACGATTTCGGGCAGCAGGTAGCGTTGTTTGCGAAGGTCAAGGAAATCGATAACATCCTCGGAATATTGCCGCGTGCGAAAATCCCCGAAGGTAAAGTTGGCCTCGGAGGGGTCGGTTGCCCGCTGGCCGGTCAGCTTGAAATAAAGCCAGTCCTTGCAGTGAAAACCCGTCGTCGCGCCATCGATCATCTCAGGCGCATTTTCCAGGATCCACCGGAGCTGCGAGCCCATCTGACAGGCGGCAAGGCCGGAGCCCGTATGGGAAAAGCGCGTGGCATCGCCGCTGTCGCGCCGCAGGCGTTCGACCGTGTCACCGGCGCGGGCATCGAGCCAGAGCCAGCCCTTGCCGACGGGATCGCCGTTTTTGTCGATCAGCCAGGTGCCGTCACCCTGGCCGGTCACCGAGATCGCCGCCACCCGGCTCGCGAGGTTTTCGACCTTGCCGGCAAGATCGGAGAGCGTCTTGGCGGTATCGGCCCAGGTCCGGTCAAGGTCCTGCACGACGCCCCGGCCGCCCTCGCTTTCATAGCTGTTGGCGATGGCGGAGAACGCGATCTGCATGCCGCCGAGGTCGAAGGCGACCGATTTGATGACGGAAGTTCCGGCATCTATCCCGATCAGGATGTCACGCATCAGGCAAGCTCCTGCCCATGGCTGATCGCCCGGCCGCTCTCGCCGTCGAACACATGCAGGCTCGAGGGATCAAGACGGATGCCGACATTCTCGCCGATCGCAAGGTTGGTGCGGTCATGCTCGACCAGCACCATCGTGCCACCGGCAAAATCGGTGGCGATATGGGTCTGGTCGCCGAGCCACTGGTTGACCGCCACCTTGGCACCAACCCCACCCTCGCTGCGGCGCACGGCATAGGGCCGGATGCCGAGCACGACCTTGCTGCGCTTCATCAGTTCGGCGCGCACCTCATGCGAAAAATCAGATGCCTTGTAGTCGAGTTTCACGCCCTCGTTCAGGCCGAAGGATACGGTATCGCCAGTCCCGGAAATCCCCGCCGAAAACACGTTCATCGGCGGCTCGCCGACGAAGGTGCCGGTAAACAGGTTGGCTGGGCGTTCCTTGATCATCTGCGGAGTATCGAACTGCTGCAGCACACCGCCTTCCATGACGGCGATCCGGTCGGCCAGCGCATTGGCCTCCGTCTGGTCGTGGGTCACGAGAATGGCGGTCAGCCCGCGCTCCTTGATGAAATGCTTGATGCGGCCGCGCAAAAGCGCACGCAGCTGCGGCTCCAGCTGCCCCATCGGCTCATCGAGCAGATGCAGGTCGGCATTGCGGATCAGTGCCCGCCCAAGCGAGGCACGCTGCTGCTGGCCGCCCGAGATCGAGCTCGGATAACGCCCCATGATATCCTCGATCTCCAACAGCTTGGCGATATTGGCGACCTTCTCGTCGACGATACTCTGGGAAAGCTTCGAGGCCTTCAGTGCAAAGGCGATGTTTTCGCGCACCGTCAGCGGCGGATAGAGCGAGTAACCCTCGAACGCCATGGCGACATTGCGCTTGACGGGTGCAAAGGTCTGCACCTCCCTGCCCTTCATCGCAATCGTCCCGCGCGACACGGCTTCGAAACCGGCAATCATGCGCAATGTCGAGGTCTTGCCGCAGCCGGACGAGCCGAGAAGCGCGATGATCTCGCCCTTCTTCACGTCCATGTTCAGCTGTTTGACGGCATGGACGCCATGATCAATCGGGCCATAGAACTTGTCGACGCCCTTGATGAACAGTGCGGTCTCGCTCATGCCGCTTCTCCATTGCATGTCATCGGGGTGGCCGCAGACCGGATCAGGCCGCCACTCTCCTTGTCAAACAGGAAGGCCGCCTGACCGCTGACGGCGATATGCGCGGGGCCGGATACGGGGCCAGGCGTTCCTGCCGGCCGCGACACCAGAATTTCACGGCCACGCGCGGTCAGGACCAGCGTGACGGTCTTTTCATTCAGCGGCGTTTCGGCTTCCACCGTCACCGGAATGGCACCCGGAGCACTGGCATCGGTAAAGGCGATTGTCTCGGGCCTCAGACCGATGACGCAGGGCTTGCCGACAACGCCAGACGGCATGCCGGGCAGTGCCACCTTCACATTCGATAGCTCGACATAAACGCCATCCGGTCCGGATTTCGGGGTAACATCCAGAAGATTGATCGTCGGATCCCCGAACAGACGGGCGATCTCGATATCGGCCGGTGCATTGTAGATATCCTCCGGCGTGCCGATCTGGCGGATGCGGCCTTGCGACATCACCGCGATCCGGTCTCCTAGCGCCATGGCTTCCTTGTAGTCCTGCGTCACATAGACGACCGTTGCACCCTGCGCAGCCAGCAGGCGCGGCAGTTCCAGGCGCATCTCGAAACGCAGCTTGGCATCGACATTGCGCAAGGGATCGTCGAGCAAAAGCAGCGGCGGCGAACCGGCAAGCGCCCGGGCCAGCGCCGTGCGCTGCTTCTGGCCGTTCGACAGCGCCTTCGGGTGGTGCGACAGGACGTGGTCGATCTTCAAGAGCTTGGCGACCTTATGGACGCCGGCCGAGATCGCGTCCTTGGTCGCATTCGTCGCCGTCAGCGGACTGGCAATGTTGTCGAAGGCGCTCATATGCGGAAACAGCGCGAAGTTCTGGAAGGCCATGCCGATGCCGCGATGTTCGGCGTCGATATCTGCGACATCCTCGCCGCCGATCAGGATCTGCCCCTCTTCAGGGTCGATCACCCCGGCGACCAGCCGGAGCAGCACCGTCTTGCCGGCACCGGACGGGCCGAAGAGGACAAGCGTTTCGCCATCGGCCACATCCAGCGACAGGTTGTCGAGGACAGTGTTGGTCTTGTAGCGCTTGACGATGTTTTTAAGCTGAAGTGTCGTCATGATTTATCCCTTCACCGCGCCGAGCGACAGGCCTTCGACGAGGTAGCGCTGGGCGTAGAGTGCAAGTGCAAGCGTCGGCGTCACCGACAGCACGATGGCCGAGGCGATTTGGCCATACTGGATGCCGGACGAGGTGACGAAGGCAAGCGCGCCGACGGTCACCGGCTGCTTGTCGGCCGATGCCAGCACCAGCGCGAAGACAAAGTTGTTCCAGGCGAAGATGAAGGCGAGCAGGCCGGCAGCCGCGATCCCAGGGCCTGCCAGCGGCAGGGCGATCTTGCGGAAGGTGGCAAACCAGGAATGCCCGGCAATGCGATAGGCATATTCGACATCAGCCGAGATATCCTCGAAATAACCGCGCACGATCCACAGGATCAACGGCAGGCAGATCAGCTGGTAGACCCAGATCAGGCCGAAATAGGTGTCGGACAGCCCAAGCCACTGGAAATACTGGGTGAGCGGCAGAAGCACCAGCAGCGGCGGCGCAAAGCGGAACGACAGGAGCGTGAAAGCGATGTCTTCCGAGCCCTTGAACTTGTGCCGTGCAAAGGCATAGGCCGCCGGTACACCGAGAACCAAAGCGAGGGCGACAGATGTCACCGACAGAAAGATCGAGTTGCCGAGATTGCGCATGAAGGCGATGTCGAGCGTACCGGCTGCCGTCGTCAGCTTGCCGGTAATCAGAGCCGCATAGTTCGACAATGTCGGCGTGAAGATCACCGATGGCGGGATCGCCAGGATCGTCTCGTTGGTCTGGAACGACATCAGGAAGATCCAGAAGATCGGGAACATGAAGAAGATGACGACCAGCGTCAGAGCGATCAGCCGCAGCGTCTTTTCGAGCGTGGATGTGGTTTCCATGGTTTTCCCCTCACGCCTCGCCACGAGCGCGTTCGCGCAACCGCAGCCAGTTCTTGATGAAGATGTTCGACAGGAAGTAGGTGATCGCCCAGAGGATGACCATCAAAGCCGCGGAGCGCCCGACATTGGTCGACTGGAAGAAGTTGAGATAGGCTTCCACCTGGAAAACGGTCAGCGTATTGCCCGGCCCCCCTTGCGTCATCGCGTAGATGATATCGAACTGCTGGATGCTGTCGAGCAGCCTGAACAGCGTCGCCGTCAAGATATAGGGCGTCAGCATCGGCAGGGTGATGCGGAAGAACACGAAGGTTCTCGGCACGCCATCGAGCGCCGCCGCCTCGAACGGCTGGGTCGGCAGAGAGCGCAGGCCGGCCAGCAGCAGGATCATGATGAAGGGCGTATAGACCCAGATATCGACGAGAACGACTGTTAGCAGCGCCGTACTCGGCGACGAGGCCCAGCGGAAATCGTGCAGCCCGATCAGGCTGGCAAGATAGCTCAGAATGCCGAAGCTCGGATTGGTCATCAGCTTCCACATCAGCGCGGCGAGCGCCGGCGCAATCATCAGCGGCAGGAGCAGCATGATCGAGATGAAATTGTTGACGGTCGAGCGCCGTTGCAACAACAGCGCGATGCCGAGCCCGAGCAAAAGCTCCAGCGTCACGGTAATACCGGCATAGAGCAGCGACACTTTCAGCGTGTTCCAGAAGGCCGGGTCGGTGAAGAAGTTAAGGTAGTTCTCCCCCCAGTTGAACTGCCGCGCCCAGGGCTGGCTCAAGCGGTAGCGCTGGAAGGAATAGATCACGGCGGTGAAGAAGGGGATCAGGATGCCGATGCACACAAGCAGCGCCGGCAGGCTCAGCACATAGGGCAGCATCTTGCGGCTGATGCGGAAACCTGAAGCCGGTTTGCGGAGGGTTGCTGTTGAAGCCATGTCGAGCTCCGTTCTTTGTCTGTGAGGAAAGCGCGCGGCACGCGGATCGTCCCGCGCCAGTCCATCGGCATTTCAGGTTGTCTTAAGGCGGCTTTCAGCCGGTGCGCGGGTGCCCGGCGCTCTTTCAAGCGCCGGGCTCTGCTTGGGAGGCAGATCAGCCGAGGCCGGCTTCCTTCAGCTGGCGATCGATGCTCTCGACCAGCTGGTCGAGACCTTCGTCGACAGGCACTTCCTTGGCGACCATCTTCTGCAACGTCGCCGCCCATTCGGTGGTGACGTCGAAGAACAAGGGTTGCGGTGTAAACTTGATCGAGGCGCCGGCGGCGGATGCGTCGAACATGTCGACATAGCCCGGATACTTGTCGAGCTTGGTGCGGAAGGCTTCGTCCTTCCAGACCGACTGGCGGACCGGATCGACGAAGTCCATCTTGGTGGCGCCGAAGATCGCATGCTCCGGACCGGACGCCCATTGCAGGAAGTACCAGGTGGCGTCCTTGTCCTTGGAGAAGTTGGACATGGCGAGCGACCAGATCCAGATGTTTGGCGTCGAAGCCGTCGCATCCGGGTTGGCGGTGAAGGCGGCATAGGACAGCTGACCGGCCATCTTGTTGTCGCCGCCGTTCATGAAGTAGCCCAGGCAATCGGCGTCGAAGATCATCGCCGAAGCGCCGGCGCCAAGATCGGTACCAACCTGATACCAGGTATAGGTCGACCAATCCTTCGGGCCGCTTTCCTGGATCATCTGCACCCATTTGGCATGGAAGGCCTTCGAGCCAGCCGTACCCATCGCAGCCGACAGCTTGCCGTCGGTGACGTTCAGGTCCTTTTCGTTGAAGTTCGAATAAGCCGACAGGAAGCCCGGGTGGATCGTCGCCCAGGAACGCGAGCCGCGAACGCCGATACCGTAGATGCCGCCGACATCCTTCTGCAGTTTGGCCGCAACGGAGATCATGTCATCGAGGTTCTTCGGCACCGAAACGCCGGCCTTGTCGAACATCGCCTTGTTATAGGTGATGTTGTTCTGCTCGAACGCCCACGGAATGCACCACTGCTTGGCATCGTCGGAGCCAAGCGCGCCGCCGGGCTGGCCGTTCCAGGCGCAGGAATTCTTCACGCCCGGGAGGAAATCATCCCAGGCGTAGTTCGGATTGGTCTTTTCCGGATCGTTGATCCATTCCTTGAGGTCAGTGATCCAGCCAGCCGGGCCATAGGTCCAGGTCATGTAGGCGCCGGTCATGAACGCATCATATTCGGTGGAGCCGGACGACAGAGCGGCGGTCACCTTGTCGAAATAGACGTCTTCCGGAAACACGTCATACTTGACGTCCATCCCCGTCAGGTCCTTGAAGGCCTGCAGGTTGGCGATCATCGCATCGGCATAAGGGTGCTTGTTCAGCAGCAGCTTCACGGTCTTGCCGGAATGCTTCTTCCAGTCGAAATCGGCAGCCATCGCCCTGGTGGACATTATGTTGAGCAGCGTACCGCCAGCACCGGCCGTGACGCCCATGGCGCCAAGGCCCTTCAGCATTCCGCGGCGGTCCACCTCTCCACGCAGGAATGCACTGATGAGGTCTTTTTCTTTCTCATGCATTGGTCTTCTCCTCCTTCACGGGCAAAACATGCTCAATCGATTGAGCCGTACCGGCTTACCCGACCGGTATTTCCTCCAGATCGCGACGCGTGCTTCCCGTGGCACGGGCTATGCTGGCGTTGCAAAAAGGCTTGAACCGAACCACTCCCCGGGTCGATCTTGAGCCCTCATTCCCGATACCGGGACAGCGCCGTTTCAGGCGGCATCCTCCATCAATGTCTGCGCCGTCTTCTCGTCGGTGATCAGGCCGCTCAGAAACCGGCTTTCCAGCACGGCGCGAATGGCGCGGGCCTTCACCTTGCCGCCGGCAACGGCAACCGTGCGGCGGTTTTTCAGGTTCTCGCGGCTCAGCGTAAACGTGCGGTTGGACAGCGAGGTCTCGATCGGCTGGCCCTTGTCGTCGAAGAAATGACCGAGCAATTCGCCAGCACCGCCACCATTCTTGATTTCCTCGAGTTCGCCCTTCTCGATCATGCCGGTCGCCACCAGCGACGCTTCCCGCTCCACCGTGCCGATGCCGACAAGGAGCAGATCGGCGCTGCTGGCGAGATCGAAGATTTCCCGCACACCACGTTGGTTGAACAACACGTCACGATCCTCGACCGAATTGGCGAAGAACGGCACCGGCATGACATAGGCTTCAGCGCCAGTGCGCTCGGCCAACCGATGGATAACGTCATGCGGATTGGCGGAGAAACGCCGCGTCAGGCCTCCGAGCAGCGAAACGAAGCGGACATCGTTGCTGGTGGTGCGCGGCAGATACTCGACGCAGGCGGCCAGCGTCCGGCCATGCCCCATGCCGATCAGCAGCGAACCGTCCTTCTCGATCTCACGCTTGAGAAATTGCGCGCCGGAAATCCCGAGCGCCTTCAGCGGCAGGTCCTCCGGATCGAAATCGGGAACGACTTCGCAATAGTCGAGGCCATAGCGGGTAGAAAGCCTCTGTTCCAGCTCGACGCATTCGGAGACCTCGCCGTCGATATAGACCTTCACCAGACCTTCCTGGTTGGCCCTGGTGATCAAACGATGGGCTTTGAGCGATGTCAGGCCGAGACGCTTGGCGACTTCGGACTGGGTCAGCCCGCCGGCATAATGCAGCCAGGCCGCACGCGTTGCCATGCTCGACTCGTCATCCCGAATTGAACCTCCGCCCAGAACCATCTGTCCACCCCGTTTTGCTATTTTTTTTCACAGCATGATATTTTTATCTGTTGATGAAAGAATTTTCATGGCATGAAAAAATTGTCAAGCATGTTCGATGCGGCGATGCACCAATTCGATATGCGCTTGCGACACGGCCATGCTTGGCTGCGGACAAACGCAAAACGCGCCCGGTTGACCGGACGCGTTTTGCATTGAGAAGGACTGAGGGAGAGGTTTAAGCCTCGCAGCCTGCTGACAAACTCTGCCGTTTACGTTCTGGCAGAGTGGTGACCTCAAATTCCGTCATCCTCACCCTTGTGGTGGGGATCCAGCGACCCGACGTCCGTCGGGTCAAAAGACTCTTACAACTCAATAACTTGATCTGGCTGGATGCCCGCCACAAGGGCGAGCATGACGGAGGAAATGAGGTGCCTCAATGACCAACAGATGGGCCATATTCGCAATCTTCGAGGTTTAAGCCTCGGTTTTCTTCATCAACCGGGCCTGCAGCACCACAACGACCAGAAGGAAGGCGCCGCGGATGACGGACTGCCAATAGGCCGAGAGCGAAATCCAGCCGAGGCCGTTTTCGAAATTGAGGATGTTGAAGACCATGGCAAGCAGCAGCGCGCCCGCCAGCGTCGCACCGACGGAACCGGAACCACCCGTCAGGAGCGTGCCGCCGACCACCACCGAGGCAATGGCAAACAGTTCCCAGCCCACGCCCTCGGTCGGTTGCCCTGCGCCGAACTGCGAGGCGAGGATGACGCCGGCCAGACCCGCAAGCAGCCCCGACAGCGCGTAGACACCAAACAGCGTCTTTTCGACCTTCAGCCCCATCAGGTTGGCCGTCGCCTCGCCGTCACCGATCGCCAGCACATGCCGCCCGGCCGGATGCCGCTCCAGAAAGATCCAGCCGAGCACATAGGCAAGCGCGGCAATCCAGCCCGGGATCGGAAATCCTAGAAAATCGTCCTGCCCGATGGTTGTGAAGCCTGTATCATAAGAGACCGAGACCGATTGGTTATTGGCCAGAAGCAGCGCTGTCCCATAAGCAGCCAGCATCATTGCCAGCGTCGCGATGAAGGGCTGAATGCGCATCCGGGTGATAATCAGGCCATTGATCGAACCCGCAATCAGCCCGGCAATCATGCCGCCGGCCAGCCCCGGAAACCATCCATAGGGCGACAGGTAGGCCGCCACCACGCTGGCCATCGCCGCCACGCCGCCGACCGAAAGATCGATGCCGCCGGTGATGATGACGAAAGCCATGCCGAGCGCGATTAGCGCGAACATCGAATTGTAGCGCAGGAAGCTCAAAATATTGAACGGCGAGATGAAATTGTCGTAGCGCAGCGCGCCGAACAGGATCAGCCCTGCCAGCGCCAGAAGCACGCCGAGACGGGCGAAATCGCCGGAGGATTTGGGAATAAAGGGACGGGAAAGGGTTTTGAGCATGGTCCGTTACCCCTTGGCACGTTGCTGGATGAAGACAGCGATGATGATCAGGCCTGCCTTGACGATCAGTGCGGCCGCATCCGGAACGCCATTGGCAAGCAGCGTGTAGCGCACCAGCTGGATGACGAAGGCGCCCAGCACCGTGCCGATGATATTGGCCCTGCCCCCGCTCAGAAGCGAGCCGCCGACCGCGACCGCCGCAATGGCATCAAGCTCCATGCCGAGCCCGACCAGATTGGCGTCGCTTGCCGAATTGCGGGCAACGACAATCAAGCCGGCAATCCCCGCCAGGGCGCCGCTGACGATATAGACGAAGGTCTTGACCCGCCGCACCGGAATGCCGGTCAGCCGCGCCGCCTTCTCGTTGCCGCCAACCGCGATGATCTGGCGGCCAATGACCGTGTAGCGGATCAGGCAATGGGCAAGCACCGCGACGATGATCATGATGATCACCTGCGCCGGAATACCGGCGATGCGGCCCATGGCGATGAACTGGAACTCCGGGTTCTTGAACACCTGCAGATTACCGTTGGTGGCGACCTGGGCGATGCCTCGGCCGGCGATGAACAGTACCAGCGTCGCGATGATCGGCTGGATCGAAAACCGCGTCACCAGCATGCCGTTGAACCAGCCGAACGCCATGACCAGCAGCACCGGCAGGATGAAGGAGAGAATGATGAGAATACCCATATTCTCGATCGGCAGCAGCTTGCCCATGAAGATCATCGGCGCCGCAGTGCCCGCAATCGCCATCAGCGACCCGACAGACAGATCGATGCCCCCCGTTGCAATCACCAATGTCATGCCGACGGCAACGATGACGATGGTCGCCACTTGCGTGAGATTGACGTTGAGGGTCTGCCAGGAAAGGAAATTCGGCGTGACGATCAGGTTGAACAGCAACAGCAGGATGAAGGCGGCGAATGTGCCGTAGCGGCTCAGAAACTGCGCCATGTTCAGGCGGGCGGCGCGCTCGCCTGGAGCGGATGTGTCGATCGTCGTCATGTCAGTTCACCTGATGGGCCATGGCGGAAAGAAGCGCCGTCTCGCTGAGTTCGTTACGCTTCAGTACGGCAACGGAGCGGCCATCACTCAACACCGTCACGCGGTCGGCGGCGGCCAGAAGCTCCTCGAGTTCGGAGGATATCATCAAAACGCTGAGCCCCTCGTCGGCGAGGTTGCGCAGCAGCTTGAGAATTTCCGCTTTGGCGCCGATGTCGATGCCGCGGGTCGGTTCGTCGATGATCAGGATGCGTGGATCGGTGCAGAGCCAGCGGGCGAGCAGCACCTTCTGCTGGTTGCCGCCCGACAATTCCTTGATCGGCTGGTCGGGCGAGGCGCATTTGACGCCGAGCGCCTTGATATAGCGCGTGACGATCTCCTGCTGGCGGGCACGGTCGACAATGCCGGCCTTTTTCAGCTTCGGCAGCAGCGCCAGCGTCATGTTCTCGCGGATGCTCATGTCAGGGATGATGCCGTCGATCTTGCGATCCTCGGAGACCAGCCCGATACCGTCGGCAATCGCATCGGCCGGCTCGCCGTAACGGCGCTCCTTGCCATCGATGCGGATCGATCCCTTTTCCAGCTTGTCCACGCCAAAGATGATCCGCGCCGTTTCCGTGCGCCCCGAACCGAGAAGACCGGCAAGCCCGGAAATCTCGCCTTCACGAACCGTGACGCTGACATCACGGACGCGCACGCCAGATCCGGCACCTTCGACAGCCAGGCGCACCGGCTTGGCCTCATCGTCGCCGGTATCGCGGGCGATCGCCTGAAAGGCGGCGAGTTCCTTGCCGAGCATGTGGCGCACAAGTTCCATCTTCGGCATGTCGGCCATAGCGCTATGCGCCACCGTCTGGCCATCACGCATGATGGTGACGCGATCACAGATTTCATAGAGTTCATCGAGCCGGTGGCCAATGAACAGAACGGCGACACCATTCCTCTTTAGCGTGCGGATCGTCTGGAACAGAATATCGACCTCGCGTTCGTCCAGAGATGACGTGGGTTCGTCCATGATCACCAGCCGTGCCTTCTGGGTAACGGCGCGCGCAATCGCAATCATCTGCCGGGTCGCGGCGCTGAAATGCCCCACAGGCATGTCCACATCGATGTCCAGATTGAAGGTCTTCAGCACGGCGGCAGCGCCCGCGCGCATCGCCCGCCGGTCAAGCAGCCCGAGCGCCGTTTTCGGCTCGCGCGACAGATAGATATTCTCGGCGACCGAACGCTGCGGCGCCAGATTAATTTCCTGATAGATCGTCGCGATGCCTTTGGCCTGGCTGGCGCCCGGCGTTGCAAAGGCTACGTCCTCATCCTCGAAGAGGATCGTTCCGCTGTCGCGCTGATAGGCGCCGGTCAAAATCTTGATCAGCGTCGATTTTCCGGCGCCGTTCTGGCCGACCAGTGCCATGACCTCGCCCGCGGCGATCTCAAGTGAGGCCGACCGCAAGGCGGAAACCCCGGAAAACGCCTTGGAAATATCCTGCATGGACAGCAGCATGTTCCATCCATCCTCAATAAGCAGACATGAAAAGCCGGCCGGAATGGCGATGCCACCCCGGCCGGAAGCGACAGTCTTGGGAAATCAGTAGGCGCTGGACAGCTCAGTGGATGCATTGGATGCATCGTAGAACTTGTCTGTGTTGATGACCCATGCCTCGATCTTATCACCGGCGGCATAGCGCGTCATCGTCTCGAAAGCCTTCGGCCCGAAGCGCGGATTGCACTCGACGACGGCAGCGATCTTGCCATCGACCACGGCCTGCACAGCTTCCTTGCCGCCATCGATCGACAGCACCAGGATATCCTTGCCCGGCACCTTTCCGGCCGCTTCGATGGCCGCGATGGCGCCGATCGCCATTTCGTCATTATGTGCGTAGATCACATCCGCATCCGGATGCGCCTGCAACAGGGCTTCCGCAACCTGACGGCCCTTGTCACGGGCAAAATCGCCGGTCTGCGATGCGACGATTTCGAAACCGCCGGCAGCCTTGATCGCTTCGTCAAAACCCTTCTTGCGGTCATTGGCCGGCGACGAACCGGTCGTGCCTTCCAGCTCGATGATCTTCGACTTGCCATTGGCATTTTTCGCCAACCACTCGGCAACGCGCTTGCCTTCCTCGATGAAGTCGGAACCGATGAAGGTCAGATAGTCCTCACCGGCCTTGGCCAGCGACTGGTCGACATTGCGGTCGAGCAGGATGACCGGAATGCCGGCCTTCTTGGCGGCCATGACGGCCGGGATCAGCGGCTTTTCTTCGCGCGGGGCGAGGAAGATGACGTCGACGCCCTGAGCGATCATCGAATTGACGTCGGCCACCTGCTTGGCGGCCGAACCGGCGGCATCGGTGTAAACCAGTTGATAGCCGAGCTTCTGGGCTTCCGCCTTCATGCTTTCGGTCTGGGCGATGCGCCAGGGATTGTTGGATTCGGTCTGCGCGAAGCCGACCTTATAGGTGTCTTTCTTGGCCAAGGCCGGCATCTCGGCATAGGCAGCCGATCCGGCAAGCGCGATGGCGCCCATGGCCGTTGCGGCAGCCAGGAACATGCGACGTGAAATCGTGGACATCGGTATTTTCTCCTCCGAAATTTACCGGTACTCCTCTACCGGGCAGTGAGCATTTTCCGCTTCACATACGTAAATCTTGCGCTAATATTATTATCAGTCAAGCGCTAATTTATTAGCAAGCGCACAAAAATAATTCTGCAACGCAGCAGAAACCGGGATGGAAGCGAGACAGGACGATGGCACGAGGAAACGGGCGAAACAGCGCTTCCGAAAAGCAGGGAGACGCGGGCCGGCCAACCATGACCGACGTTGCAAGAATTGCCGGCGTGTCACAATCCAGCGTCTCTCTCGTGTTAAACGAGATGTCGGGAGCGCGGATTTCAGCCGAAACGCAGATGCGCGTGCGCGAAGCTGCTCATAAAATTGGTTATAAATTACCAATGACCCGCAACGAGGTGGACACGACCCCGCATGTGGAGAAGGACACCATCGCCTTCATCGTCGATGAAATCTCCACCAGCCCGCATCCGGTCGTCAGTCTCGACGGCATTCGCGACTATGCATTCGAACAAGGGCTTCTGGTTTCCGCCCACGCCACCCGTTCCAACCCAGACCTGCAGGACGCGGTGCTGCGCTCGGTCTTGCGCGACCGCTCCATCGCCGGCGTCATCTATGCGACGATCTTCACCCGCAAGGTCACCGTGCCGCCGCAGCTGAAGGGCATCCCGACCGTGCTGCTCAATTGCTATTCCGAGCCCCGCCAGCATATGGCCATCGTCCCCGGCGAAGTCGCGGGTGGCTTTACAGCAACCGCGCATCTGACAAGCCTTGGCCACAAGCGCATCGGCTTCATCAACGGCGAGCCGTGGATGGATGCGGCAATGGACCGCCTGAAAGGCTACAAGCAGGCGCTCGCCACCGCCGATATCGCCTTTGACGAAACGCTGGTGCGCGACGGCGACTGGCTGCCGTTGCGTGGTTATGAGGCCGGGCTTGACCTGCTCTCGATGCCCAATCCGCCATCAGCCATCCTCTGCGGCAACGACCTGATGGCCATCGGCGTCATGGAGGCGGCAGCGGAAAAGGGCCTGCGCGTACCGGAGGACCTTTCCGTCATGGGCTATGACGACCAAGAACTGGCC
>UBTA01000052.1 GCA_900468065.1 Hyphomicrobiales bacterium
CCGACCCTCCCCCTCAAGGGGGGGAAGCAGCCCGCGCCGAACAACTCCCTCCCCCTTGTGGGGAGGGTTGGGGAAGGGTAAGGCCACAAGCGCCGAGCAAAAGAACCCCTCCCGGCGCGGAGCCTGCCCTCGGGCTTGCCCACGGCAGGCCCTCTGCGGCCACTCTCCCCACACGAATGGACAGCCCCTAATTTCCCCCCGCCCCTTGCTTCCTGCGTGAAAATGCGTATAAGCGCGCTGTTCGCAACACCCGGTCTTCTGGCTGGTGGCTGAACGGAGGGCCGGTTTCCCTTAAGAGACCTGTCAGGACCTATAGGGGTCCAGCCTCCCGTGTCTCCGCTCTCGACCGTCTCGAAACAACACTTTCTTGCCGGCTGCTTGCAGCCACTTGAACAGTCGTTGAGGCTTAGCCGCCGATTTCCGGGTGACGATTAACGCAAGAAAGGCAAAGCCTCATGGCTCTTTATGAACATGTATTCCTTGCCCGGCAGGATATTTCCGCACAGCAGGTCGACGCTCTCGTCGAACAGTACAAGGGTGTACTGGAAGCTAATGGCGGAAAAGTCGGGCGCGTCGAAAACTGGGGCCTCAAGTCCCTGACCTACCGCATCAACAAGAACCGCAAGGCTCACTACGTTCTGATGGACATCGATGCTCCGGCACCGGCCGTTCACGAGATCGAGCGCCAGATGCGCATCAACGAAGACATTCTTCGCTACATGACCATCGCTGTTGAAAAGCACGAAGACGGCCCGTCCGCCATGACGCAGAAGCGTGATCGCGACGACCGTCCGCGCCGCGATGGCGACCGTCCTGACCGTGGTGGCTTCGGCGACCGTGGCCCGCGTCCGCCGCGCGAAGGTGGCTTTGGCGACCGTGAAGACCGTCCGCGCCGTCCGCGCGAAGACCGGGCATAAGGAGAGACATTATGGCTGATACATTATCCGCTCCGGCACGCCGCCCGTTCCATCGCCGTCGCAAGACCTGCCCTTTCTCCGGCGCCAACGCCCCGAAGATCGACTACAAGGACATCCGTCTGCTGCAGCGCTACATTTCCGAGCGCGGCAAGATCGTTCCTTCGCGCATCACGGCAGTGTCCCAGAAGAAGCAGCGCGAACTGGCCCAGGCCATCAAGCGCGCCCGCTTCCTCGGCCTCCTGCCTTACGTCATGTCCTAAGACTTGACTCTCCGCTAGTCAGCTGACTCAGCGGAAACTGACTCAAGGTGAGGCGAACAGCCGATGGCATCGCCTCACCTTCTCCCTTCCGCGTTGGGCGTGGATCGGAAACACCGGCGCATTCCGCGCTAAAACCCATGTTGGGGCTTCGTTCCTGCGTAAGGAAACGCCTCTAACTGCTTGATAGCAGGACAGCGACCCGTGAAGACATTGAACCAGACATCGCTGTTAACAGGCGCATTTGCCGGCGTGACCGCCGCCTTGCTTTCGCTTGGCGCGAACACGCAGTCGTCGTTTGCGATCGTGCTCTACGCCGCCTCCGCCCTGCCGATCCTGATTGCCGGCCTTGGCTGGGGCAATACCGCGGCGATCACCGCCGTCGTCGTTGCCGGCCTGACGGGCACCGTGCTTGTCTCCCCCTATTTTGCCCTGTTGATCGCCGTCATCACGCTGATCCCGGCCGCATGGCTCAGCCACCTTGCCAATCTGGCGCGGCCGGCTTCCGAGCTCGGCGGACCCGATGGGGCAATGGCCTGGTATCCCCTCTCGGATATCCTCACCAATCTCGCCGTGCTGGTGACCATCGGCATGCTGATCGTCGGCGTCATCATCGGTTATGACGGCACCATGTCCGACCGGATGATCGATATCGTCATGGAAGCGCTGAAGGCGCAGGAACCCGGCTACAATCCGGATGCCGCCTCGATCGCCCAGATCAAGTCGATCTTTTCCGTCGCTCTGCCGATGGTTCAGGGCGCGATCTGGGTGCTGATGCTATTTGCCGCCTATTATATCGCCACCCGCATCGTCCAGACCTCCGGCAAGAGCCTGCGTCCCCGCGAGGACATGCCCTCGACGCTACGCATGCACCGCTTCTCGATCTTCGCGTTCCTTGCCGGCCTGCTGCTCGCCTTCATGGGCGGCGTTCCGGCGATCGTCGGTGCTCTCGTCTGTGGCACGTTCGGCGCGGGTTTCCTGCTTGCCGGCTTCGCCGTCTTCCATTTCCGCACACGCGACAAGTCCTGGCGGCTTCCGGTGTTGTGGCTTGGCTATCTGTCGGTCGTGCTCTTCACGATCCCGGCATTCTTCTTTCTCCTGTCGGGTCTGATGGACACGCGGCGCGCCATCGCGCTGTCACCGGCGGGGAAAACCACTGAGACTGAAACAAAAGAACTCTAAAACAGACAAACGAAAGGACACTATCATGCAAGTCATTCTTCTCGAACGCGTTGCCAAGCTCGGCCAGATGGGCGAGACCGTCAAGGTTCGCGACGGCTTTGCCCGTAACTACCTGCTGCCGCTCGGCAAGGCGCTGCGCGCCAACGAAGCCAACAAGAAGCGTTTCGAAGCCGAGCGTTCGACGCTTGAAGCCCGTAACCTCGAGCGCAAGTCCGAAGCCCAGACCGTTGCCGAAACGCTTGGCGGCAAGTCCTTCATCGTCGTCCGTTCGGCCGGCGAAACCGGTCAGCTCTACGGTTCGGTTGCTGCCCGCGACATCGTTGACGTTCTGGCTGCCGAAGGCTTCAACATCGGCCGCAACCAGGTCGACCTCAACAACCCGATCAAGACCATCGGCCTGCACGAAGTTGTCCTGCACCTCCATGCCGAAGTCGAAATCAAGGTTCATATCAACGTTGCCCGTTCGGCCGAAGAAGCAGAACGCCAGCAGAAGGGCGAAAGCCTGACATCGGCCGACGCCATCTACGGCGTTGACGAAGACGCCCTGAAGCCGGAAGACTTCTTCAACCCGGAAGCCGAATTCGACGGCGACGACGAGTAATCGTCACAGCGACGGGCACCCTGCGGTGCCCCGCTTGCGCTACCGGCAAAACGAAAGGCCCGCGATTGATATCGCGGGCCTTTCGCATTTCAGGGTATGACTGGCTGTTACTTGGCGGCCTGCGGCTCTGCCGCCTTGTCGATATGAACTTCCACCGACATGCCGGGTGCCAAAGCGTCTGCCAGCGGCTGGCCGGGATCGATCGAGACGCGGACACCGACCCGCTGGGCGACCTTGGTGAAATTGCCGGTGGCATTGTCGGCCCGGATGACGCTGAACTCGGAGCCGGCGGCCGGCGAAAAACGCTCGACATGGCCGTTCAGCTGCGCCTTGCTGAGCGCATCGACGGTAAACACCACCGGCTGGCCGATCTTCATGCCATCGAGCTGGGTTTCCTTGAAATTGGCGATGATCCAGACATCCTTGGGCACAATAGCCATCAGCTGCGTGCCAGCCGTCACATATTGGCCGATCCGCGCACCAACTTCGCCGAGCCTGCCGTCCTGCGGCGCGGTAATGGTAGTATTGTCGAGATCGATCTGCGCCAACTGCACAGCGGCTTCCGCGCTGCGTACACCGGCTTCGAGCCCCGCCCGTGAGCCGATCGTAGTGGCAAGATTTTGGCGTGAGACTTCGATCGCCGCCATCGCCTGATCGACACCGGCCTTTGCCTGATTGAGCGTTGCCTGGGCGGTATCGACATCGACCGATGTCGCGATTCCCTTTTCAGCCAGCGGCTGGATCCGCACCCAGGCCTGATTGGCCCGGGTCAAAGCGGCAGCGGCGCTGTCGCGCTGGGCTTCGCTGGCGACGATGCTTGCCTTGGCGGACAGCTCCTGCTGGTAGGAGTTGGCAAGCAACGCCTTCTGCGCATCCAGCGTGCCCTTGGCCTGCGCCAGCTTCTGGGCAAAAATCCGGTCGTCGATCTTGACGAGAACCTGCCCTGCCCTCACCGCTTCATAATCCTTGACCGGAACCGCCGCGACATAGCCGGACAGCTGCGGACTGACAACCGTCACATAACCGCGGACATAGGCATTGTCGGTCATCTCCACGGTGGTCGCGAACGGTGGCAGCCGCCACGCATAGAGAACCAGGAGCACACCGGTAAAACCGGCCAGTAGCGTCAGGATAGTCGCGGGGGAACGCAGTGTTTTCAGCATGGAATGTACTCTGGGCGGATCAGGACTGGGCGGCAACCACAGGTGCGGCTGACGTGTGCGGAATAAGACGCTGCCAGGCCAGATGCCCAAGCAGAAGGACAAGACCGATGGCGGAGGCAACGGCAATGACGAGGAAGGCGTCATTATAGGCAAGGACATTGGCTTCGCGCGTCACCTGCTGGCCAAGCAATTGCAGGCCTTCGGCACTCAGAAGCGACTTGTCGGTAATTACTTTGCCATAAGACCCCGAGAGTTGCGACACGCGCTGGGCAACGAAGGGATTGGTGAGCAAGATGTGCTCGACCAGGATATTGGAGTGGAATTTCTCCCGCAGGGTGACGAACGTACCGAGCGCGGCCTGCGCAACGAGTGCGCCAATGCTTTGGGTGAATAGGAAGATCAACAGAAAATTGACGATGAAGGGGGCGCCCTTGGCCATGGCAGTGGCAAATCCCTTGGACATGACCGGCGGCAGGAACATTGCGGCCCCCGCCGCCACCATCGCCTGGCTCAGATACATCTGCTCCGGCCGGGTCAGGCTGGTCGATTGGCTATCGAGAAAAGCACCGGTGGCGATCAATACCAGCGCCAGCACATGCGCGGTTTCGACATAACGCGTCAGCATCAGAACCGTGCAGACAAGCCCACCGGCGATCGAGGCCAGCAGGATGATCGCATACATGGTCTGCGTCTGGTCGTTGAGCAAGCCAAGCTGCATGTAGAAATTTGCCGCCGTCGTCGTCTGCTCGGAGCTGACGACGCGAAACAACAGGAGGATTCCGGCCATGTGCATGTTCTCTTTCGAGAAGACCCAGCGCAGATCGATCAGCGGCATTTTACGGGGCAGCTCAAGAGCGACCATCAGGGTCAACGCTGCAATCGATCCGGCCAACAGCATCCCGAGCCACGGCACCTCGAACCACCAGTAGAGCCGCCCGAGCGTCAGGAAGACGGCCAGGCAACCAAAACCGGTGGCAAGCAGCAGATAGCTGAGGATATCCATCTTCTGGATGACGTTTGCGCGGGGCGGCGGGGTCAATGGCAGAAGATAGACAACCGGCAGCGCCATCAGCGCAAGCCCCATTTCAAACGTATAGAGCGCATGCCAGCCGCCGAGATCCATCAGCGGCGGCGAGATGATGCGGGCGATGGGCGCTGACAGCGTCGTATTCATCAGGGCAAGACTGAGGCCCACCGACAGCTTGCGGGCCGCCGGGAAGGCTTCGAGCATATAGAGGAAGCCGAGTGTCGACAGAGGTGCGGCGGCCATGCCGCTCAGAAACCGGACGACGGTTGCCGAATGCAGATCGGAGACGAAGAGATTGAGAACGGAGGCAAGCACGAAGCAGACGATGCTGAGTTCGGCAAACCGGCGAAGACCGTATTGCATGCGGATCTTGAACAGGGCAATCGACATCGACGCATAGGGCGCGATGTAGGCGGCCGAGAGCCAGGCAACCTCCGATGTCGTTGCCGAGAGTGAACCCTGAAGCTGGTAGATATTGGCGTTGAGCAGGTTCATGCCCAACCCTTGCGTCAGGAACAGCAGCAGCGAGGACGCCATGTAGATGACCGCCCTTGCCGGGTTCATCGGCTCTGGCGGTGGCTGGATGAGTTGCGGAGGGGGAACGGCGACCGGGTTTTCGGGCGCGATGCGGTTGTCGTTCGCGCTGTTTTGGGTCACCGCACTCATCTGCCGCTCAATCCCTGCCGATGGACACGAGATTGCCGGCCATCAGGCTGACGACCTGCAGGGCGATGGCCTTGTCCTTGTTATCGACGCCACCCAGAACCTGTTCGCGGATCTCGCAGGCCAGCTTGTCGATTTCGCCGGCGATGTCACGGCCACGGTCGGTCATGTGGATCTGCTTCGCACGCCGGTCCGTTGCCTCCACCCGCCGCTCAATGAACCCCTGCTTCTCCATGCCGTCAAGCAGACGCACGATCGTCGGCGTCTCGATGCCGAGTTCGTCGGCCAGTTCGCGCTGGTTGAGGCCGTCACGCTTCGACAGGGCAAACAGGGCTCTGGCACGCGACAGCGTCAGCCCCCGCTCCTTCACCCGCGCATCAAACAGCGCCCGCAGCTTGCGGTTCACCGAAGCCAGGGCATCGAAGAGTTCGCGATTAACGGCAGAGTTGAGCATTTCGTACCTTTTTCATATTAGTAGTATACTACTTATTTTAGTCCTATTTAGTTGAACGACGCCCGTGTTTCAAGCTGTTGATCCTGGCCGGGCTAAAAACCGTGTGAACCGCGGCCAACCGGGCTAGAATGCGGAAATCCATTGGCGGACACCGATTCGGATGAAATCCGGTCAATAGGAAATAGCGCCATCGACAGATTTTTCGAGTTCGACCATAAGGCCCTGTGAACAACGGTGACGGCCTGCCGCTGCTGCCAATGCGGCGGCCACTGTTGCAGCCAGGTCATTGACGCTTGGCGCCAACACCCGCACACCGGTAGCACACCAAAGAATGACGACAGACAGAGACGGGACGCCATGAACGAGATCGCGCGCAAACTTGCACCCATCGCCAAGGATCAGGCCGAAGCACAGTATCGCGAAGCGCCGAACAACGTTGAGGCGGAACAGGCGCTGCTGGGCGCCATCCTCGTCAACAACGACGCGTTCTACCGAGTCTCAGACTTTTTGAAGCCCGTGCATCTCAACGAACCCTTGCACCGCAAGATCTTCGAGGTTGCCGGCGACATCATCCGCATGGGCAAGACTGCCAATCCGGTGACGATCAAGACCTTCCTGAAGGCCGACGACAAAGTCGGCGACATGACGGTGGCGCAGTATCTCGCCCGCCTTGCCTCGGAAGCCGTCTCCATCATCAACGCGGAAGACTATGGCCGGGCGATCTACGATCTGGCGCTGCGCCGCTCGCTGATCACCATCGGCGAGGACATGGTCAACATCGCCTATGACGCACCGCTCGACATGCCGCCGCAGAGCCAGATCGAAGACGCCGAACGCCGCCTGTTCGAACTGGCCGAAACCGGTCGCTATGACGGCGGCTTCCAGGCCTTCAACGATGCCGTGGCACTGGCGATCGATATGGCCGGGCAGGCCTTCGAGCGCGATGGCCATCTTTCCGGCATTTCCAGCGGTATCCAGTCGCTCGATGCCCGCATGGGCGGCCTGCAGCGCTCCGACTTGATCGTGCTGGCCGGACGCCCGGGCATGGGTAAAACCTCACTTGCCACCAACATCGCCTGGAACGTCGCGCATGCCTATGAACCGGAGGTTCAGGCCGACGGTTCGTTCAAGGCGCGCAACGGCGGTGTCGTCGGTTTCTATTCGCTCGAAATGTCCTCCGAACAGCTGGCCACGCGTATCATCTCCGAGCAGACCGACGTGTCGTCGTCCAAGATCCGTCGTGGTGATATCTCCGAAGCGGAATTTGAGAAGCTGGTCGGCTTTTCCCAGACGATGCAGAAGACGCCGCTCTATATCGACCAGACCGGTGGCATCTCGATCGCCCAGCTGTCGGCCCGTGCCCGCCGCCTGAAGCGCCAGCGCGGCCTCGATTGCCTCGTTGTGGACTATATCCAGCTGATGACCGGCTCGGGAAAATCCAGCGACAACCGCGTGCAGGAAATCACCCAGATCACCACGGGCCTGAAGGCGCTCGGCAAGGAACTGAACGTGCCGATCATCGCACTGTCGCAGCTCTCCCGTCAGGTGGAAAGCCGTGAGGACAAGCGCCCGCAGCTCTCCGACCTTCGTGAATCCGGCTCGATCGAGCAGGACGCCGACGTCGTTCTGTTCGTGTTCCGCGAAGAATATTACGTGAAGAACATGGAACCGCGCGACGAATTCGACCCGAAATACGAGGAGTGGAAGCAGAAGTTCGAAGCGGTCAAGGGCACCGCAGACGTGATCATCGCCAAGCAGCGCCACGGGCCGACCGGCACGGTCAAACTGGCCTTCCAGGCAGAATTTACCCGCTTCACCGATCTCGCCGATCCGTCGTTCACGCAATACGAGGAACACTGACCGGCGAAAAATACCGCTGAACCACACAACGGTCACCGGCCGTGTTGCAAATCTCCAGGCTTGCGGATAAGCGGAAAGAAAATTAGCAAATCAATCGCGGCATTTTGCCGCGATTGCCGTCATCAGCTTGGGGAAATCTGTTCATGGAAGCTTTTATCGCGCTGCTGCAGGTGCTTGCGATCGATCTCGTTCTCGCAGGCGACAACGCCATTGTCATCGGTCTTGCGGCAGCCGGTCTTCCCAAGGAACAGCGCGGCAAGGCGATCCTGATCGGCATCGCCGCCGCCACCGTCCTGCGTATCATCTTCGCCCTTCTCGCCACCCAGCTTTTACAGATCCTCGGCCTTCTGCTGGTCGGCGGCATCCTGCTCCTGTGGGTCTGCTGGAAGATGTGGCGCGAGCTGCGGACGTCTGCGAAGGAAGAAAACGAAGGCCTGGAAACGCTGACGGGCGAAGATATGGACAAGAGCGGTGCTGTCGGCAACGGCGCAGCCCGCAAGACGCTGAAGCAGGCTGCCCTGCAGATCGTCATCGCCGACGTCTCCATGTCGCTTGATAACGTTCTGGCGGTTGCCGGTGCGGCGCGCGAGCATCCGAACATCCTCATCCTCGGCCTCGCCGTATCGGTGGCGCTGATGGGCATCGCCGCATCGTTCATCGCCAAGCTGCTGCACAGGTTCCCCTGGGTCTCCTATGTCGGCCTTGCCATCATCCTCTTCGTTGCGCTGAAGATGATCTACGAAGGCTTTATGGAAGTCGAACCGCTGATCACGTCGTCGCTGATGTAATCCCGGAAAACGGTGGGCGGGACTTCCCGCCTGCCACGACAATCCGCGATCCATTCGAAAGCGTTCGCGGATTGATCAACCGAGGCGACAGCGATTGCAGCCGCCGCCGCTTGGCTGTATTTCTCTCGCCATGGCCATATTGCACACTCCCCCTTTCACTGACCCTGCCTTTGAGGCCGCATCCAACCGCGTCACCATCGATCTCGGTGCGCTCGCCGACAACTGGCGCCATATGGACAGGCTGTCCGGCAAGGCGCGGGCGGCGGCGGTGCTGAAAGCCAATGCCTATGGGATCGGCATCGAACCTGCTGCAAGCACGCTCTACGCCGCTGGCGCGCGAGATTTCTTCGTTGCAAGTGTCGAGGAAGGTGTAGCGCTTCGCCCGATCGTTCCGGACGGACGCATCCATATTCTTGCGGGCATGTGGGCAGGCAACGAGCAGCTGTTCTTCGACAACGGCCTGGTACCGATCATCAATTCAGAGGAACAGCTGGCCTTCTTCATGTCGGCGCTGTCGGAGCGCGGCGACCATCCGTGCGTCCTGCATGTCGATACCGGCATGAACCGCCTGGGGCTGACGCTCGACGAAGCGCTGGCACTTGCTGGCGACCCGGCCCGCCCGGCCAGCTTCTCGCCCATTCTGGTGATGAGCCATCTCGCCTGCGCCGATGATCAATCGCATCCGCTGAACCGCCGGCAGCTTGAATCATTCCGCACGGTTACGGCCGCTTTCGAAGGCATCGAATCAAGTCTTGCCAATTCGGCCGGCATCCATCTCGGATCCGATTTTCATTTCGACATGACCCGGCCGGGCATCGCCACCTATGGCGGCGAAGCTGTCAATGGTTTGGCCAATCCGATGAAACCGGTGGTGACGGCACAAGCCCGCATCCTGCAGATCCGCCGCGTGCGGACCGGCGAGACGGCAAGCTATGGTGGTTCGGCGCAATTTGCCCGCGACAGCCGGGTGGCGATCGTCGCCATCGGCTATGCCGACGGCTATCATCGCTCGGTCTCCGGCGGCGGCGTCGCCTTGCGCCAGGCAACACCATCCGGCGCCTACGGCTTCCTGCATGGCAGACAAGTGCCGCATCTCGGCCGTGTCACCATGGACCTCAGCCTGTTCGACATCACCGATTTTGCGGACAATGCCGTCCGGCCAGGGGATTATATCGAACTGTTCGGCAACAATGTCGCCATCGATGATGTTGCCCGTGCGGGCGGCACGATCGGCTACGAGATGCTGACCAGCCTTGGGACGCGGTACGAGCGGGCGTATATCGAGGCGGAATAGTTTTCGAAATCACGGGCTTGGAATTCCAAACACGGTGTTCTAAGCTGGAACAAAAGGAGATCATCATGTCTGATATCCAATTAAGTGACGAAGATCGGGCGTTTATTGAAGAGCGCGTTCGAAGCGGGCCCTACAAGACTGTAAACGACGTTGTTCATGCCGGGCTTCGATCGCTGCGGCGTGATGAGGCCGCGCTCAAAAGCCTTATTCAAGAAGGGCTGGATGATATCGCGGCGGGACGTTTCTACGAATTCGGTGAAGAAGATGATTTGACCGAATTTATCATGGATCGTTCGAAAGCGCGAAGCGCCTGATGCGAAGACGGCGCTATCGCCTCTCCGAACGGGCGGCAGATGACCTGACCGATATCTATGACTATATCGCGAAAACGAACCCGAAGGCTGCACAGCGTGTCGTGAACGCTATTCAGGTAAAAATCAGGTCCATTGCTGCCTTGGGTCTGACCGGCACGCCGAAGGACGATATGAAATCGGATTTGCGCGCCGCCGTTTTCCGAAATCATCTGATTTACTTCCGTGTCACGGCGTCCCATCTCCTCATCCTGCGCATCCTTCACGGCCGCCAGGACGTTACCTCTAAAAACTTCCCCGAAAGCGAAATTTGATGGCGAAAGCCCGGACACAATTCATCTGCCAGAACTGCGGAACCGTTCATGCCCGATGGGTGGGAAAATGCGAAGGCTGCAACCAGTGGAACACGATCGTCGAGGAAGACCCGATGGGCGGCATTGGCGGCGGGCCTGGCCGGACGCCGAAGAAGGGCCGCCCCGTGGCTTTGACGACGCTGTCGGGCGAAATCGAGGACGCGCCGCGCATCATGACGGGCATTTCCGAGCTTGACCGGGCCACCGGCGGCGGGTTCGTGCGCGGTTCGGCGGTGCTGATCGGCGGCGATCCCGGCATCGGCAAGTCGACGGTGCTGATGCAGGCGGCAGCCGCCCTGTCGCGGCAGGGGCATCGGGTCATCTATGTCTCGGGCGAAGAGGCCGTGGCGCAGGTGCGTTTGCGGGCGCAGCGGCTGGGGGCCGCCGATACCGAGGTGCTGCTGGCCGCAGAAACCAATGTCGAGGATATTCTGGCGACGCTCGGCGAAGGCCGGCGGCCGGATCTCGCCATCATCGATTCGATCCAGACGCTGTGGAGCGACACCGCCGATTCGGCACCCGGCACGGTGACGCAGGTGCGCACCGGCGTTCAGGCGATGATCCGCTTTGCCAAGCAGACGGGTGCCGCCATGGTGCTGGTCGGCCATGTCACCAAGGACGGCCAGATCGCCGGACCGCGCGTCGTCGAGCATATGGTCGATGCGGTGCTCTATTTCGAGGGCGATCGCGGTCACCATTACCGCATCCTGCGTACCGTGAAGAACCGGTTTGGCCCGACCGACGAGATTGGCGTGTTCGAAATGTCGGACAAGGGCCTTCGCGAAGTCACCAACCCCTCGGAACTGTTTCTCGGCGAGCGCAACTCGAAATCGCCGGGAGCCGCCGTCTTTGCCGGCATGGAGGGAACGCGGCCCGTCTTGGTGGAGGTCCAGGCGCTGGTGGCGCCGACATCGCTCGGCACGCCGCGCCGCGCGATCGTTGGATGGGACTCAGCCCGCCTTTCGATGATCCTCGCTGTACTGGAAGCGCATTGCGGCGTTCGGCTTGGCCAGCACGACGTTTATCTCAATATTGCCGGCGGATACCGGATTTCGGAGCCTGCAGCCGATCTTGCGGTCGCTTCCGCATTGGTTTCCTCGCTTGCCGGTCTTGCCCTTCCCTCCGATTGCGTCTATTTCGGCGAAGTCAGTCTGTCCGGGGCCATCCGGCCGGTTGCGCATACCGCCCAGCGCCTGAAAGAAGCCGAAAAACTCGGCTTTTCACAGGCCGTCCTGCCCGCCGCCTCCGCCGACCTGCCCAAGGGCAGCGGCATGAGTTGGGCAGAGATGGAAAGCCTGCCGGATCTGGTGGCGCGCATTGCCGGCTCGAAGGGAGCCTTAAAGCAGGCCGACAATGATGATTGAGGAAGCCGCCACTTAAAAATGGCGAATTCCGGTGAAAACAGTGTTCAATCATGGACCATCGAAAGACGCCTCAAGCGTCATCATATATGGTCTGCGGAAAATCAGCGTGAGGTCGCGCTGCAGCATGGCTTTTGAATCGCGCCCGATTTAAAAGCCATGCTGCAGATCAAAGGGGTGCTGCGTCCTTTGCGCGTCCGGAAGGACGCGCGGCGCAGCAGGCGGTTTCGGAGTAGGACAAATATGCCCATTACAATTCTCGACGGTATCGTTCTCGGCGTCGCGCTTTTCTCGGCCATCCTGGCCATGGTTCGCGGCTTCTCCCGGGAAGTTCTGTCGGTCGCAAGCTGGCTCGGCGCTGCGGCTGCCGCCTATTTCCTCTACCCATACCTGTTGCCCTACGCCAAGAACTACACCAGCAGCGATACGGTCGCGATGATCGGCTCGGCCGGCGTCGTCTTCCTGGTTGCGCTGATCATCGTCTCGTTCATCACCATGCGGATCGCCGATTTCATCATCGACAGCCGTATCGGGGCGCTGGACCGGACACTCGGCTTCCTGTTCGGCGCTGCACGCGGCGTCCTGCTCGTCGTCGTCGCCATGCTGTTTTTCAACTGGCTGGTGGCGCCGCAGCAGCAGCCGGTCTGGGTCACGACCGCCAAATCCAAACCGCTGCTCGACAATCTCGGCGGCAAGCTGATCGCGCTCCTGCCTGAAAATGCCGATGCCACCATCCTCGACCGCCTGCGCGGCAAGGATACGACCGGCGAAGGCGAGAACGAAGGCACCGGCGGCACGACCACCCAGCCTCCGGCTGAAGAAACGCCTGCCACCAACGGTGCAGCGACCAACGGCTAAGGCCGAACGATAGAATGAGGGCCCGCTTTTGCGGGCTCTGTCCATTTTTGCAACGATGATATGTGAAACCCTCAGGCCTTCCCGGCTTGAAGGTTCACTGAATAATTCTTAAATCGGGACCGATTTGAGAATTATGCAGGAAACCAAAAGCGCTACAGCGACCTTTGCGCGTCATGAATGACGCGCGGTAGGGATCTGATACAATATGCCAAACGCGTTCCAGCCGTTAACACAAAGGCCAACAGCGATGACCCATTTGCGAGCCGCAGAAATTCACGATGAAATGGACGGCGATACGCTGCACGAAGAGTGCGGTGTGTTCGGCATTCTGGGACATCCGGATGCGGCGGCGCTTACGGCGCTCGGGCTGCACGCCCTGCAGCATCGCGGCCAGGAAGCAGCTGGTATCGTTACCTTCGATGGCAAGCAGTTCCATACCGAAAAGCGCATGGGCCTCGTCGGCGATCACTATACCGACCCGGCGATCCTCGCAAAGCTACCCGGCACCATCTCGATCGGCCACACGCGCTACTCGACGACCGGCGAAGTGGCGCTGCGCAACGTCCAGCCGCTGTTTGCCGAACTCGAAGTCGGTGGTATCGCCATTGCCCATAACGGCAACTTCACCAACGGCCTGACGATGCGCCGCCAGATCATCGCCACCGGCGCCATCTGTCAGTCGACATCGGATACCGAAGTCGTCCTTCATCTCATCGCCCGTTCGCGCCATACCTCGACGGCCGACCGTTTCATCGATGCCATCCGGCAGATGGAAGGCGGCTATTCGATGCTGGCCATGACCCGCACCAAGCTGATCGCCGCCCGCGACCCCACCGGCATCCGGCCGCTGGTGATGGGCGAACTCGATGGCAAGCCGATCTTCTGCTCGGAAACCTGCGCGCTCGACATTATCGGTGCGAAATATATCCGCGACGTCGAAAATGGCGAAGTGATCATCTGCGAAATCCAGGCGGATGGCTCGATCCAGATCGATGCGCGCAAGCCCGTCAATCCGCAGCCGGAACGGCTCTGCCTGTTCGAATATGTCTATTTCGCCCGTCCCGATTCGGTGGTCGGCGGCCGCAACGTTTATGTGGCGCGCAAGAACATGGGCATCAACCTCGCCAAGGAATCGCCTGTCGAGGCCGATGTCGTCGTGCCCGTTCCGGACGGTGGCACGCCGGCGGCGATCGGTTACGCCCAGGCGAGCGGCATTCCCTTCGAACTCGGCATCATCCGCAACCACTATGTCGGCCGCACCTTCATCGAGCCGACACAGTCGATCCGCGCCTTCGGCGTCAAATTGAAGCATTCGGCCAACCGGGCGATGATCGAAGGCAAGCGCGTCGTGCTGGTCGATGATTCGATTGTGCGCGGCACCACGTCGCTGAAGATCGTCCAGATGATCCGCGATGCCGGTGCGACAGAAGTGCACATCCGCGTTGCCAGCCCGATGATCTTCTACCCCGACTTCTACGGTATCGACACGCCGAATGCCGACAAGCTGCTCGCCAACCAGTACAACGACATCAAGGCGATGGCGAAGTTCATCGGCGCCGATTCGCTGGAGTTCCTGACGATCGACGGGCTGTACCGCGCCGTCGGCGGCGAAGACCGCAACAATGCCCGCCCGCAGTTCACCGACCACTATTTCACCGGTGACTATCCGACGCGGCTTCTCGACAAGAACGGCGATACGACAAGCCCGAAACTGTCGATGCTCGCCAGCAATGGCTGAACCACTCGCCTGAGCCCGAAAGGGCTTGAGGAACAGCGCTTGCCGCCCTGAACCTTCGCTTCCTGACTTGCGTCAGAACCCGGACGTGTGGCACAGCAAGCCCGCATCAATGAATTCGGAGCCACCCAGACATGATCGATCTCAAGGGCCGCATCGCCTTGGTCACCGGCGCATCGCGCGGCATCGGCTATTTCACCGCGCTTGAACTGGCCAAGGCCGGTGCGCAGGTCATCGCCTGCGCCCGCACGGTCGGCGGTCTGGAAGACCTTGACGACGCGATCAAGTCCGCGGGCGGCTTGCCGGCAACGCTGGTTCCCTTCGACCTTGCGGATATGACCGCAATCGACAAGCTCGGCGGCGCGATCAACGAGCGGTGGGGCAAGCTGGACATTCTCGTCGCCAATGCCGGCGTGCTCGGTGTGATCTCGCCGGTCGGCCACGTCGAGGCCAAGGTGTTCGAGAAGGTGATGACTGTCAACGTCACCGCAACATGGCGGCTGATCCGGTCCGTCGATCCGCTGCTGCAGCAGTCCGATGCCGGCCGCGCGCTGATCCTGTCCTCGAGCGCTGCCCATAAGTGCAAGCCCTTCTGGGGCCCCTACTCCGCCTCCAAGGCCGCTGTCGAAGCTCTGGCCCGCACCTGGGCCGGCGAAACACAGCGCCTGCCCCTGCGCATCCTCTCGGTCGATCCGGGCGCTACCCGCACGGCGATGCGCGCACAAGCCATTCCCGGCGAAGACCCATCGACCGTACCGCACCCGTCCGAAGTCGCCGCAAAGCTCCTGCCGCTGGTCGGGCCGGATCAGACGGAAACCGGAAAACTGTTTATCGTCCGCGAAAACCGCATCGTCGATTACCGCCTGCCGGATTGACCTTCGGATCAGACCGGGTCTTTGTCAAAGATGGTGATGCCTGCCGGCAACTGAACCCAGGAGTGCCTGCGACAGGTGTAAACCGAGTCCTGCGGGGCCGGAAAATCCGGGTCGGCGAAACCGCCGACCGCAACAGCCACCGAGACTTGATCCACGTCTTCTTCAGTGTGAAACAGATTTGTTCCACAGACAGGGCAGAAGCGAAACCGGAACCGGGCGCCCTGATCGCCCGTCCGGACATAATCCGTAGCAGTTCCGAAAACCGTATAGGGCACCGCAAATGCAGCCAGTGCTGCAAAGACACTGCCGGTTCGCTGCTGGCAGGCGAGGCAGTGGCAGACGCCAACACCCAGCGGCTCGCCGTGTACTTCTATCTGCAACTGGCCGCAACCACAGGAAGCTCGTCTGGACAGCATGAAACACCTCGTCAGGCTGCAAGCTCTAATCGCCAGCCAAACAGCCGTTTACAAATTTTTGTCCACCGGCAGGCCATCTTCGCCCGGCGTAGAGAGATCGGGATGTCCCGGCCACTTGCTGCCATACTTGCGGTGCCAGGCGCGTGCGCCGAACGGCAGCGTCAAGAGATAGCCGACGGCGGTGACGACCATGGTTTCCCACGTAAAGCTCATCAGCGTCGCGACATAGAGGACGACGAACAGGATGACTGGTAGAACCAGATCGCGGCGAACGCGGTTTTCGGACTTGCCCGACCAGACCGGCAACCGGCTGACGAGCAGGAAGGCGATCAGCACCGTGTAGGCGGAGGATATCAAGCCCATGACGTGGTCCGGCTGCACACCGAGAAGCCCGAGATAGACCGGCAGCAGCACCAGCATGGCGCCCGCCGGGGCCGGTACACCGACGAAATATTCCGACTGCCACTTGGCCTTGATATCGCGCTCGGCCATGACGTTGAAGCGGGCCAAGCGGAGACCGGCGGCGATGACGTAGATCAGCGCGGCGATCCAACCGATCGAGCGGGCCTCGTCCAGCACATAGGCGAACAGCACCAGCGCCGGCGCGACGCCGAAATTGACGATATCGGCGAGCGAATCCATCTGCACGCCGAATTTCGACGTGGCCTTCAGGAGGCGGGCGACACGCCCGTCGATGCCATCGAGGAAGGCTGCGACCAGCACCATGGCCACGGCAAGTTCGAAGCGCCCTTCAAAGGCAAGGCGGACACCAGAAAGGCCGGCGCAGATGGCAAGCACCGTGATCACATTGGGGACGAGCAGCCGCAGCGGAATTTCCCGCAGGCGTGGCCCGCGCGCTTCATCGTCGTCGTTCGGACCGTGCGGGTCAAAGGGCGGAAAGGGTGTTTCCATGATCTGCTCCTGTTTCGCGGAAGGCTCTTCCATCAGCCGCGGCGGCTGATGACAGGTCCCTTGGCGGAGCCGAATTCCGCCAGAACGGTTTCGCCGGCAATGGCCGTCTGGCCAAGGCTGACGCGGGGCTCGGCGCCTTCCGGCAGGAAGACATCAAGACGCGAGCCGAACCGGATGAGGCCGAAGCGTTCACCGGCCTGCAGCGTGTCATTGGGGACCGACCAGCAAACGATACGGCGGGCAACGAGGCCGGCAATCTGGACAACGCCGATTTCACCATGCGCGGTTTCGATGACCAAGCCATTGCGCTCGTTCTCGTGGCTCGCCTTGTCCAGTTCCGCGTTGACGAACTTGCCGGGACGGTAAGCGATCCGGCGGATGGTGCCGCGCACGGGCGCGCGGTTCACATGGCAATTGAAGACATTCATGAACACGGTGATGCGCAGCATCGGCACCGTTCCGAGCCCAAGCTCTTCTGGCGGCGTCATCATCGCGATCGACGAGACGCGGCCATCGGCCGGACTGATGACAAGGTCATCGTCAAGCGGCGTCATGCGTTCGGGATCGCGGAAGAAATAGGCGCACCAGGCAGTCAGGATGAAGCCGATCCACATCAGCGGCTCCCAGAGGAAGCCGAGAACCAGCGAAACGACGAAGAAACCGGCGATGAAGGGATAGCCTTCCTTGTGCACCGGAACCAGCGTGTTGCGCACTGTATTGATCAAGCTCATCTTACGGCATCTCCTGCAAATTCGACGCCATGGACCTAACCTGAAAACAAGGCGGGAGCAATGCGGCGAAGCCGCTTTGCCGCCATGTTGACAATCTCTGCACACCAAGAGAAAATCTCTGTGTTGCTGTAGGGCGCATCGGCAAAAGCCGAAGGGGCTATGCCCACCTACGACAGAAACCGTAGCTGCGCCCATGCCGAACCTCGAAAACTTGAAGAAGCAGGCCAAGCAATATCTGCGCTGGCATCGCGAACGGCACTATCCGGTGGCGGCGGTCATCCGCACCACTGTGCCCCGCTTCGCCCATCTTGCCGACCGCGAGGTTCTGGACGCCGCGTTCTCGCTTGCCGATGCCCAAGAGCTTGTTGCCCGCCAGAACGGTTTCGACCGATGGACGGCGCTGAAGACAGGAGCCCAAGCCATGAGCAATCCGACTGGAGATACATCCGAACACCCGCTCCTTAGCGGTGTGGAGGCAGTCCTTTATGTCTCCGATTTCGCCGCATCCCTGACCTTCTTCACCAAAAAACTCGGCTTCACCGTCGATTTTGCCTATGGCGAGCCGCCGTTCTATGGCGTCGTGGAGCGCGACAAGGCACGGCTTTGCCTGCGTCTCGTTTCTGAGCCGGTTTTCGTTGGCGATATCCGGCAGCGCGCGGAACTGCTGTCGGCATCGATGACGCTCGACAGCGCCGCTGACATCAAGCGGCTGTTCCTCGATTATCAGGCGGCTGGTGCCGCCTTTCACCAGACATTAAAGACGCAGCCATGGGGCACACGGACGTTCATCGTGCTCGATCCGGACGGCAATCTGATCCTGTTCGCGGGACCGGGCGACTGAAGCTCAGACTGCCGCAGCACCGCGCACCACGACACCGAGATCGTCGCTTTCGCGTACCTTCTTCAGCATCTCTTCGGCCTGTGTCGCTTCGCGCTGGCGGTTCCACATCGAGGCATAGAGGCCGTCGCGATCGATCAGCTCGCCATGGGTACCGCGCTCGGCGATGCCGCCGTCCTTCAGCACGATGATCTCGTCGGCATGGATGACGGTGGACAGCCGGTGGGCGATGACCAGCGTCGTGCGGTTCTGCGAGACGATGTCGAGTGCCGTCTGGATCTCCTGCTCGGTGCGTGTATCGAGTGCCGAGGTCGCCTCGTCGAGGATGAGGATCGGCGGGCTTTTCAGGACCGTTCGGGCGATCGCCACGCGCTGTTTCTCGCCGCCCGACAATTTCAGGCCGCGCTCACCGACCATGGCACCATAGCCTTCCGGCAAGCTCTTGATGAAGCCGCCGATCTGGGCAATGTCGGCTGCCGCCTCGACCTCGGCCTGCGTGGCTGAGGTGCGCCCGTAGCGGATGTTGTAGGCAATGGTGTCGTTGAACAGCACCGTATCCTGCGGCACCATGCCGATGACGGCACGCAGGCTTTTCTGCTTCACGTCGCGCACATCCTGGCCATCGATGGTGATTGAGCCTTCCTGCACGTCGTAAAACCGGTAAAGCAGCCGGGACAGTGTCGACTTGCCAGCTCCCGAGGGACCGACCACTGCAACCGTCTTGCCGGCCGGCACATCAAACGAGATGCCCTTGAGAATCGGGCGGGCGGGATCATAGGCGAAGTGAACGTCCTTGAAGGCGATGGCGCCCTTGTCGATCGCCAGTTCCACCGCATCCGAGCTATCGACCACCTCTGCCTCAACCTCCAGCAGATCGAACATCTGTTCGATATCGGTCAGGCCCTGGCGGATTTCGCGATAGACGAAGCCGATGAAATTGAGCGGGATAGAGAGCTGCATCAGCATGGCGTTGATGAAGACGAAATCGCCAAGCGACTGTTCGCCGCGCTGGACGGCGAGCGCCGACATCACCATCATGATCGCCGTACCGGCGCCGAAAATCACCGCCTGGCCAAAGTTCAGCCAGCCGAGCGAGGTCCAGACCTGCGTCGCCGAACGCTCATAGCGCTCCATCGACTGATCGAAGCGCTTCGCTTCCATTTCCTCGTTGCCGAAATATTTGACCGTCTCGAAGTTGAGCAGCGAATCGATCGCCTTGGTATTGGCGTCGGTATCGCTGTCGTTCATGGCGCGGCGGATGCCGATCCGCCAGTCGCTCGCCTTGATGGTGAACCAGATATAGATGACGACGGTTACGGCGGTGACCATCAGGTAGCTGAAACCGTAGCCCCACCAGAAGATGATCGCCGTCATCAGAAACTCGATGAGGGTCGGCACCGTGTTGAGGATGGTGAAGCGGACGATCGTCTCGATGCCCTTGGTGCCGCGCTCGATGATGCGCGACAGGCCGCCGGTGCGCCGCTCCAGATGGAAGCGTAGCGACAGCTGGTGCATATGGATGAAGGTGCGATAGGCGAGCTGGCGCACCGCATGCTGGCCGACGCTGGCAAACAGCGCATCGCGCAGCTGGTTGAGCCCTGCCTGTAGCAGGCGGGCAAGATTATAGGCCAGCACCAGCATGACGGCGCCGGTGAAGACGACGGGCAGGACGCCGACAATATCGGTCTTGCCATTCAGCGCATCGGTCGCCCATTTGAAGAAATAGGGCACCAGCAGCAGCACGACCTTGGCGATCAAAAGGATGACCGTCGCCCAGACGACGCGCATCTTCAGATCCGCGCGGTCACTCGGCCACATATAGGGCCAGAGGTTGATGATCGTCTGCAGCGGATTGCCTGAATCCGCCGATACCGTCTTCTTCTGCGCCACGTCTTGTCTCGCCTTCGTTCCCCGGCCGCCTTGTCAGAGACAGCCGTCATTGCACGCCTTGAATGTCGCGCGGATGAAGGGCATCCGGCAAAGGCGCACAAACGCAATTTTCCAATTAAAAGCGGCGCCCTTCTCAAGGCGCCGCATTATGTTTCAGATAAGTCTCATCATCGCCCGCTGCAATGGAGCGACACGTGAAAAGCCGTCAAGGCAGATGCTTCACATGCTTGCGGTGCATCTCTTCCGATTCGGTTTCAGACATTGCCTTGTCCGGCAGGCCGAAGATCTGACCCGGCAGAATCCGGTCGGGATCGGTGATCTGATCCTCGTTGGCAAGGTAGATCGTGGTGTAGCGCACGCCCGCGCCATAGACGCGGCGCGAGATCTGCCAGAGCGTATCACCACGACGGATGATGACCGAGGTCTTGCTCTGCTGCAAAGGCGCCTGCTGGACGGTTTCGGGTTCGCCAGCCGCCTGCCCCGTTGCCGGGGATGTGGTGCTTGCGGCACCGCCGGTTGCCGTTGCGGCAGTGCCTGACTCTGCGGCAGGCTTCTGCGCCGTTTCCGTCGCATCCGCGGGTTTGGCCGCGGTGCCGTCCTGAGCCGGGGCGGCGCTGGTTGCCGCAGCACTATCCTGAACGGGCGCAGGCGTCGCGGTTTCCGCCACCACCGCATCGTTGCCCGTGCCATCGGTACGTGGCATCAGCGCCGAGCCGACTGCAGCCTCGATCTGGCCAAGCGACGCCGAAACGCTCGGCGCATCCTTCGGAAGCGCCTTCAGCATGGCAAGCGCATCCGACGCTGCCTTTGATGTCTTGGCCGCCATCTCGCGGACGCCTGCATCGAGATTGTCGGCAACCTTGAAATCCGCCAGCGACTTCAACGCAATTTCGGTGGACGACCGTGCAGCCGCCAGTTCCTCATCGGTCGGTACCTTGCCATTGGCAAAGAGCCCCTTCAGCAAGCCAAGCGCCTTGGTGGCCTCCAATCGCAGGCCATCGAAGCTGCCGCCTTCGAACGGCACGACGGAACCTTGTGCATTGCCTTGCGCAACGGCTGCCACCTGATCGCCAACCGGACGATCGAACGGCACGGCCGCACGCAACTCGACCTTGCTGCCATCGGCCCCCATCATATCCGCACGAATGGTGTGATTGCCGACCGGCAGATTAATCGTGCCATCGACGACGAAGCGGCCCTGTTCATCAGCCTTGGTTTCGCCGACCAGAACGTCGTCGGCATAGATGCGCACCAGAGCGCCGGCCTTTGCATTGCCGGCCACGAACATCTTCTTGCCTTCGATCTCGACGGCGGAAACGCCGACGGCCGATTTTTCGTTCGTGGCGGGGACAACGGCCACGTCAGATGTGGCTGCAGCTGTGGACCCGGCGGCCGGCTTGGCGGCATTCGTTGCCGATGCCGATGCATCCGGCGCCGGTTCGGCCTTGGTCACTCCACCGTCAACCGCGTCAGCCACGGGCTTGGTGAGGATGCGGCTGGCTTCACCGGGTTTCGACACCATGGCGAGCAGTTCGCCGGTCTTGTCCTTGGGGATCGAGACAGTGGCGACTTCTTCCGAGGACTTGGTCACGCCGTTTTCGCCGACACTGCGCAGCGTCAGCTGATAGTCGCCGGCCGGAAGCGGCGTGTCGAAAATCGCGGCAAAATCGCCGGTCGCGCCGACATCGGCCGTACCAACGATCGTCTCTCCATTGACGATTTCGACCTTTGTGTTCGGCTGGGCCCGTCCGGCAATGACAGTCGAGCCGTCCGGTTCGACCCGCAGCACATCGAAGCCAGGCACCGTCCATGCGGCGGCTGGATCAGCAGGCTTGCCGTCGGTCGCAGTCGCTGTTTCGCTGGAAGCCGTCGGGCGGGCGCCCTTGGCGTCTGCCGGTTTGTCACCAGCGGGTTTTGTCTCCGCAGTAACCGCTGGCGTCTGCGCCGGACTATTTGCAGTGACCTTGCCCTTGTCGCCGTTGATATTGGGCATGACAAAGAAAATCATCAGCAGCGACGCAATTGCCAGGACGATAAGGGCCACCCAGCCGGCCTTGTTCTTCATCATGCACATCTCCAATTGGCCCGGAACCTTCTGCACCCAACAGAGGCACAGAAGGACAGCCTTTTCCAAGCCTTTATGCCCGCAGCTTTCCGCCTGTTTTTGCTGAACGGAATCAGCCTGCCCATAACGTCAGCTCATGCTTAAAAATTGCTAACGATTCCCGAGGTTTTCCACAAGCATCGCCGCATGTTCAGACTGGCCGAAAGCCCTGTTTCCCGTCATTTTTCTTGACGCATGCAGCCGCGCGATGTCTCTTTGGGCCATGAGTGAGAAAAATATCCCGATTCGATCCGTTTGCGTCTACTGCGGCTCCCAGCCCGGACGCGATCCGTCCTTCATGGACGCCGGCCGGATTCTCGGCAAATCCATCGCCGAGAACCATCTTCGCCTCGTCTATGGCGGCGGCACGAAAGGCATCATGGGCGCCGTCGCAAGCGGCGTTCTTTCGCATGGCGGCCGTGTTACCGGCATTATACCAGAATTCCTGATGGATATGGAGGCCACCCGTCATTCGCTGGGACAGCTCAGCGAACTGATCGTCACGCCCGACATGCATGACCGCAAACACAAGATGTTCGAGCGCTCGGATGCCTTCGTGACCCTGCCCGGCGGCATCGGCACGCTTGAGGAAATCGTCGAGGTAATGACCTGGGCGCAGCTCGGCCGCCACCGCAAGCCGATCGTGCTCGTCAACATCAATGGTTTCTGGGATCCGCTGATGAAGCTGATCCACCATATGGCCGACAGCGGCTTCATCCACACAGCCCATCTCGTCCAGCCGCTGGTCATCGACGCGGCCGACGAGGTCGTCCCGGCTTTGCTGGACCATTGGGCAAGCCAGGTCGATCGCGATGGCGACGACGGGATCATCGCCAAGCTGTGATGCTATCGGCCGGAATGGCATTTGACATGGCATCCGGCCCGATTTCTGCAGTGTTGATCGCTCTGCCACAGAGTTGTATTCTGTCGTCAGCATTGGTCGAGCTAGGAAGATGAGTTCCATGGGCGATAAGAACGGCATTTCCGAAGACCTCAGCCGCCGAATCGACAAGCTGGCAGCCCGCTCCGCCTTGACGCGCCAGCAGATCATCGAGGATGCCTTGTCGCACGGCCGCTCCCTTGCCTGGCAGGAAAAGTGGATTGAGGGCGTGCAGGATGGTATCAAGGAAGCGGATCGTGGCGACTTTGCCACCGCCGAAGACATCGCAGCGGTTCTCAACAAATACAATCCGACATAGAAACAGTGCGGATCGTCTGGACGAAACGCTACCTGCTGGAGCTTGACCGCATCGGCGATTACATTGCCGCGCGCAATCTGCGAGCCGCCGCCCGCGTCGTCAATGATATTCATTCCAAAACGCACAGGCTGTTATCGGATAACCCCTTCATCGGGCGCCGGGGCGAGATCGAGGGCACACGCGAACTCGTGATACCCGGCCTGCCATACATCGTTGCGTATCGCGTCGGAGATACACAAATCGAAATTCTCTTCGTCCAGCATGGGGCGCGCGAATGGCCAGACAACGCCTGAAGCGCGGCATGATCTTTGAGGATCACTAACCGCGCTTTGGGTCTTTGATTTTCACATATCGTTCGAGCAGAACCGCAGCGCACGTTTGTGCTGCGGCTTGGTTATTCGGCGGGGTTCGGCACAGCTGCCCGGCGAGCACGGCTTTCGAGGATCATCGAGGTCGAATAAACAGCCAGCGCTGCCCAGATCAGGATGAAGGCGATCAGCTTCGAGGTGCCGAAGGGCTCGTGGAAGACGAAGACAGCGATGATGAAGATCATTGTTGGGGCGATATACTGCATGATGCCGATGGTCGAGAGCTTCAACAGCTTGGCGCCGTTGGCATAGATCATCAACGGGATCGCCGTCACCACGCCGCAGGCCATCAGCCAGGCGACATCCACCCAGCCGGTATCGATGAAATGTCCCTGGCCTGTGAATTCCAGATAGGCGATATAGCCGAGGGCCGGAACGCTGAGCAGCAGCACTTCCAGGAAGAAGCCCTGGTTGGGACCAACAGGCAGGGTCTTGCGGAAGAAGGCATACAGCCCCCACGACAGCGCCAGACCGATGGAAACCCAGGGCAGACCGCCTGCGTCAAAGGCCAACACAACGACGGCGATAGCAGCCAGAACAATCGCGACGACCTGCGCCGGATTGAGTTTTTCCTTCAGGAGCACTGCACCGAGGAAGATCGAGAACAGCGGGTTGATATAATAGCCAAGCGCCGTTTCCAGCGCCCGCCCTGCCCCGATTGCCCAGACATAGATGCCCCAGTTGATGGTGATCAACACTGCCGTCAGCATCGCCATCTTCAGCATGCGCGGGGTGCGCAGGGCCACCTTCACGTCATCCGTGCGGCCAAGCAGGATAAGGACGGCACCGGCGAGCGGCACCGACCAGACGATGCGGTGCGCCACGACCTCGGAAGCCGGGATATGGGCAATCGCCTTCATGAAGAACGGCAGGAAGCCCCAGAGAAGATAGGCAGTCAGCGCGAAGGCGAAGCCCCGGGGTGAATCGCCATTTTGCACCGCTGGTGATTGTTTCGCGTCAGACATGGCATTTCATTCCGTTTCGGCTTGCCCTGTGGCAGCCTTCAGTCATTTTGGCCGTCGTACTCCAAAGTCGATTGATCAACCAATTCATTTCCGTGAACCTTTCTACAGCAAAGCTCACAATCGACGGTCAGAGAATTGTTACGAGATTGACGAAACACCCAGATTTTACGGGGTGCATTTCACAGTCTGGCGCTCTACGTTCCCTCCAGGCAATGACCGGTCAGACGAAGGAACCTCAAGATGTCATCCATCCTCGCGCTCCACCCGATTACCCGCCGCTCGCTCTTGAGCGGGGTTGCTGCCACTTCCGCCCTCGTTCTTCTGCACCCCTTTGCAGCGCGCGCGGCCGCCAATCAGGCGCATCTGCGCATCATGGAAACCACCGACATCCACGTCCACGTCTTCCCTTACGACTATTACGGCGACAAGCCGAACGACACGCTGGGCCTGGCTCGCACCGCCTCGATCATTGACGCCATCCGCGCCGAGGCCGGCAATTCCTTCCTCGTCGACAACGGTGATTTCCTCCAGGGCAACCCGATGGGCGACTATATGGCCTATCAGCACGGCATGAAGGAAGGCGATGTCCACCCGGTCATCAAGGCGATGAATGTGCTCGGCTACGAGGCGGGAACGCTTGGCAATCACGAGTTCAACTATGGCCTCGACTATATGTTCAAGGTTCTGGGCGGCGCCAATTTCCCGTATGTCTGCGCCAACCTGACCAAGGGGCAGCTGGCCGCCAATCCGAAGGACGACGACCTGTTCTTCAAGCCCTACACGATCGTGGAAAAAACCATCACCGATGGAACGGGTGCTGCAAGCGAGCTGAAGATCGGCATCATCGGCTTCGTACCGCCGCAGATCATGCTCTGGGACATCAAGAACCTCGAAGGCAAGGCGCAGACGCGTGATATCGTCGAAGCCGCCAAGGCCTGGGTTCCGGTGATGAAAGAGGACGGTGCCGATATCATCATCGCGCTTTCCCATTCCGGCATCGATGGCTCGGGCCAGAGCGACCGAATGGAAAATGCCTCGCTCTATCTCGCCGGCGTCGAGGGCATCGATGCCGTCTTTACCGGCCACCAGCATCTCGTCTTCCCCGGCCCCAAGAGCTTCGACGGCATCGAGGGAGTCGATCCGGTCAAGGGCACTCTGCTCGGCAAGCCGGCGGTGATGGGTGGCTTCTGGGGCTCGCATCTCGGCCTCATCGATCTTCTGCTGGAAAAGGATGGCAACGGCTGGAAGATCGTCGATTTCACCACCGAGGCCCGGCCGATCTATCACCGGGAGGACAAGAAGGTGGTTGCCGACGTGCCCGACCGCGCCGATGTCATCGCAGCCGCCAGTGCCGAGCACGAGGCGACGCTTGCCTATGTCCGCACGCCGGTCGGCAAGACCTCGGCGCGGCTTTATTCCTATTTCGCGCTGGTGGCCGACGATCCCTCGGTGCAGATCGTCTCCAATGCGCAGACCTGGTATATCAAGGGCATGCTGAAAGACACGGAATACAAGGACCTGCCCGTCCTTTCGGCCGCCGCCCCCTTCAAGGCAGGCGGCCGCGGCGGCGCCGATTATTATACCGACGTGCCCACCGGTGATATCGCCATCAAGAACGTCGCCGATCTCTATCTCTATCCGAATACCGTGCAGGCCGTCGTCATCACCGGGGCGCAGGTGAAGAACTGGCTGGAAATGTCGGCCGGCATGTTCAACACGGTCGCCCCCGGCGCCAAGGACGTCGCGCTCATCAACACCGCATTCCCCTCCTACAATTTCGACATCATCGACGGCGTCACCTACCAGATCGACCTGTCGCAACCGGCCAAATACGACGGCGATGGCAAAGCGGTGAACCCGGATTCCAACCGCATCCAGAACCTCGCCTTCGAGGGCAAGCCGATCGACCCGGCCCAGAAATTCGTTGTCGCCTCCAACAATTATCGCGCCGGCGGCGGCGGCAAGTTCCCCGAGATCGCCTCCGACAAGGTCGTCTTCGCCGCCCCAGATACCAACCGTGACGTCATCGTCCGCTACATCATTGCCGAGGGCACGATCAATCCATCCGCTGACGGCAACTGGAGTTTTGCGCCGGTGGCGGGTGCAACGGCGGTGTTCGAGAGCGGCCCGAAGGCACGCGGGCTGATTGCCGACGTGAAGGGCGTGAAAATCGAGGATGCGGGTGACGGCGCGGATGGGTTTGCGAAGTTTCGGCTGGTGTTGTGAGTAGCACCTTGGCATGTCGTTGCTGAGTTCCCTCGTTCAGCAATAGCCTTCGCAAAGGAAAGACACGTCTGGCCTATCGCGTCCCTACGATTATCGTTGCCGTCGAGCGAAGAGTGACCTTACCTTCGCTGACCGATTGCCGCGCCAACTCCAGCACTTCGCGACGGATTTTCTCCCGGGTTTGCGTATCGGCCCTGGACAAGCCAGCGACGACCGGCGCGGCGATCTCGGTCATGAAGTCCCAGTAGCGCTCCGGGGTATCGTGCACCATCATCGCCGACACCTCCTCCTCGCTGACGTCATGAAGGCCAACCTCTTTGAAGGTCTCGGCCATCATGCCTTCCGGCGCGCAGCGGAACAAACCGGGTGAGCCAAGTGGTGGCGGGGGCATTTCCACGTGGCGGGCGATAGTGCTCATTATGGTGGTCGCCCATGGATTTTTGGCAGGGGCGCTCCATACGGCGGCGCAGATGCGCGCGCCGGGCTTTGCCACGCGCGCCATCTCCTTGGCGGCAGTCGCGATGTCCGGGAAGAACATGAACCCAAACCGGCATAGGACGGCGTGGAAACCCGCATCGGCAAAAGGCAACGCTCCCGCATCGCATAGCTTTGTTTCGAAGTTCTTCAGTCCACGGTTGGCCGCATTTTCGGCGGCAACGGCCAGCATCTGCTCCGAGAGATCGGTTACGATCACATGACCGTCGGGGATTGCCGCTGCCGCCGTGAGGCCCGGTTCACCGGTTCCAGCGGCGACGTCCAGCACGCGAAAGCCGTCCGAGAGATTTGCGTGCCGAAGCATGGCATCACCAAACGGACCGAGCCAACCCAGAACCAAACTGTCCCATTTCTTCCAGCCGGCCGAAAACTTGTCCCAGGTCTCACGTTGCTGGTTGCGGATATCGTCGAGATTCGCAGACATGCGCGCCTTCTCCCTGATATGTCCAAGCGGCAAGCCTGGAAGGCTTGCACTATGAACCACTAATGTCCGGATTCAACGGGAATATGCTGCGCTATTTAGGAATCGCTAACTTTTCTTGTTTCCAACGATAGCCTCGAGCCAACTTCAGGCCTTTTGCTGGATACCAGAGCGAAACTTGCCGACTCATCTGACGTGGGACCTCCACGTCAGATCATAGCTGGATCACACCCTACTCCGCTGCAGCCAACCCTGCGTGATCGCGGTTCTTCAACAGCTTGAACACGATCGAATCCATCAGCGCCTGGAAGGATGCGTCAATGATGTTGTCGGAGACGCCGACCGTCCACCAGCGGGCGCCGGTGCCGTCGACGGATTCGATGAGGACGCGGGTGATGGCTTCGGTGCCGCCATTGAGGATACGGACCTTGTAGTCCACCAGTTCGAGATCCTCGATCTCCGACTGGTATTTGCCGAGATCCTTGCGCAGCGCCAGATCGAGTGCGTTGACGGGACCGTGGCCTTCGGCGACCGACATGGTGGCTTGGCCATCGACCGAGACTTTCACCACGGCCTCCGAAACAGTCTTCAAATGGCCGTTGGCATCGAAGCGGCGCTCGACCATGACGCGGAAACTTTCGACGTGGAAAAAGTCCGGCACCGAGCCGAGGATTCTTTGCGCCAGGATGGCGAAGCTGGCGTCGGCGCCTTCATAGGCGTAGCCAGTCGCCTCGTTTTCCTTGACGATGGAAATCAGCTGATCGAGCTTCGGATCATCCTTCGAAACAATGATGCCGCGGCGCTTCAGGGCGTTGATGAAATTGGCCTTGCCGCCCTGGTCCGACACCATGACCTTGCGCAGATTGCCGACGCTTTCGGGCGTCACATGCTCATAAGTGCGCGGATCCTTCAGCAGTGCCGAGGCATGGATGCCGGCCTTGGTGGCGAAGGCAGAGGCGCCGACATAGGGCATCTGATGGTCCGGCGAGCGATTGAGAAGCTCGTCGAAGGCATGCGAAAGCTGGGTGAGTTCCTGCAGCCTGTCGGCATCGATGGCCGTCTCGAAGCGGCTGGTATAGGCTTCCTTCAGCGCCAGCGTCGGGATCAGCGTCACCAGATTGGCATTGCCGCAACGCTCGCCGATACCGTTCAACGTGCCCTGGATCTGGCGCACGCCGGCCTCGACGGCGGCCAGCGAATTGGCGACCGCCTGTCCCGTATCATTATGCGCGTGGATGCCGAGATTGGCGCCGGGCACCCCATGGGCAATCACCGCCGTGACGATGTCGCGGATTTCCGGCGGCTGGGTGCCGCCATTGGTGTCGCACAGAACGATCCAGCGGGCACCGGCGTCAAAGGCGGTTTTGGCACAGGCCAGCGCATAGGATGGGTTGGCCTTGTAGCCGTCGAAGAAATGCTCGCAGTCGATCATCGCTTCCTTGCCGGAGGCAACGACAGCCTCGACCGAGGACTGGATCGATTCGAGGTTTTCGTCATTGGTACAGCCAAGCGCGACGCGGACGTGATAGTCCCAACTCTTGGCGACAAGACAGATCGCATCGCTTTGCGCCTGCAACAGGCTGGTCAATCCCGGATCGTTGGAAGCGGACACACCGGCCCGCTTGGTCATGCCGAAGGCAACGAAGCGGGCGTTGGTGGTGCGCTTCCTGCTGAAGAATTCGGTATCGGTCGGATTGGCACCGGGATAGCCGCCTTCGACATAGTCCATGCCGAACTCGTCCAGCATCGTCGCAATGGCGATCTTGTCCTCGACCGAAAAATCGATGCCCGGCGTCTGCTGACCGTCGCGCAGCGTGGTGTCGAAGAGGTGGATGCGTTCTCTCATTGCTGCGTCTCCGATGTGAGTGCGCTCCGAGTTTGCCGCCACTTACCCCCCTCTGTCGGCGACGCCGACATCTCCCCCACAAGGGGGGAGATTAACCGAATGCTCTGTGCTCGCCTCACCGGAAAGCTGGTAAGGGAAATGAATGATCTCCCCCCCTGTGGGGGAGATGTCACGAAGTGACAGAGGGGGGTAAGAGCCGCAGACGCAGTCATTACACCTTCCCCGCAAACCGGTCCGTCGCCCGGATCAGCTGGTCGAGGATGCCGGGCTCGGAATAGGCATGCCCCGCCCCTTCGATCAGGTGAAACTCCGCTTCCGGCCAGGCCTTGTGCAGCGACCACGCATATTTTGCCGGGCATGGCATGTCGTATCGGCCGTGGACGATGACGCCCGGGATGCCGTGGAGCTTGTGGGCATCGCGCAACAGCTGCCCCTCGTCCAGCCAGCCGGCATTGACGAAATAATGATTTTCGATGCGGGCAAAAGCGTGGGCGTATTCCTCCTGCTCGAAAGGCGTCGAAGTCGAAGGCTCCGGCAAAAGCGTGATCGTCTCGCCTTCCCAGATGCTCCAGGCCATGGCGGCAGCAACGCGTGTCGCCCGGTCGCCGCTGGTCAGCCGCCGGTGATAGGCGTGCATCATTTCGTGGCGTTCATTTTCCGGGATCGGTGCGATGAAACGCTCCCACTTGTCGGGGAACATTTCCGAGACGCCGAACTGATAGTACCAGTCGAGCTCTGCCTTGGTCAGCGTATAGATGCCGCGCACCACAAGTTCGGACACTCGCTGCGGATGCTTTTCCGCATAGGCCAAGGCGAGCGTCGAGCCCCAGGAGCCGCCGAAAACCAGCCATTGGTCGACACCAGCCAACTCGCGCAACCGCTCGATATCATCAACCAGATGCCAGGTGGTATTGGCTTCCAGTTCCGCATGCGGCGTCGACTTGCCGCAGCCGCGCTGGTCGAACAGCGTGACGTCATAGAGCTTTGGATCGAACAGGCGGCGATGGTTGGGCGAAATCGTGCCGCCGGGGCCGCCATGCAGGAAGACGGCCGGCTTTGCGCCCGGTGTTCCGGATTTTTCCCAGTAGATCGTGTGGCCGTCGCCAACGTCGAGATGGCCGGAGGCATAGGCCTCGATTTCAGGATAGAGCGTGCGGAAAATTTCGGTCATGCTGTCTGCTTTCAGGGGATTGCGGGCGTTTCAATCAGGCATCGGGAAATTGCGGCCAGACCTCGGTGTCGTGGTCGGGATGCTGGAAGGAGATGATCTGCTCCTGCTGCATGTAATAGTTGGGATCCTCATGCACCGGCTGGTCGAAGATCGTCGTCACCCAGGCATTGCGGGCGGCGAAATTCACCTGGATCTGCGGCGCAAGATCGGAGCGATCGTCGAAGGCGCCGATGGCGATTTCCAGCCCGCCGGGATGTTTGTAGGTCAAAGGCGTGCCGCAGGCAGCGCAAAAACCGCGGGCGATGTTGATGGAGGACTGGAAATAGCTGGGCTCGCCCCGCGTCCATTGGGTCTCGCCCTTGGCGGTGACGAGCGGCCCGAAAAAGCCGCCAAAGGCCTTCTGACACATGCGGCAATGGCAGATCGACGGGCGGCCGAGTTCGCCATGGATCTTGAAGCGAACGGCACCGCACTGGCAGCCTCCGGTTCGAGTGGTCTCTGTCATGTCAGTCCTCCGGTGGCCAATGTTCGGTGTCATAGTCTGGATGCTGGCGGTTGGATTCCAGAATGGCAACATGCCGCTCAGTGATCGGCTCACTGCCATCGTCCGTCTCCGTACCCGGCAGTTCCGGCAGATGCGAAAACCACGGCATACGTGACTCTACGCCGGATTGGGTCAGCGGCCGCACATCATAGGGATCGTCGAGCGAGCCGAGCACGATATTGATGAAATCGGCCTCGGGCATATCGTAAAACAGCGGCGTGCCGCAGAGGAAACAAAAGCCGCGCCGCACCAGATGCGACGAGCGGAACCAGCCGGGGGCACCGCGGGTGATGCTGAAATTGACGCGCGGCGCATTTGCGAGCGGCATGAAATAATTGCCGGATGCCTTCTGGCACATGCGGCAGTGACACAGATGCGGATCCCCAAGCGTTCCCTCCGCCCGGTAGCGAACCGCGCCGCACTGGCAGCCGCCGGTATAGATGCGGCTGATGCTCATCCGCGTTCCTTCGGCGGCCATTCGGCCGTATCGTGATCCGGATGCTGGTAGGACACCAGATTGGCAAGGAACGACACGGCGTCCTGATCGGCCATCGTATCCTCGCCCGGCAATTGCGGGATATGATCGGCATAGGGCAGCTTGGCCTCGATGCCCCACTGGATTGTTGGGACGATGCCCTCCGGCCTGTCGAAGGCGGCGATCGCCAGCGCCACGCCATCCGGCGCCTCATAGGTCAGCGGCGTGCCGCAATCGCTACAAAATCCACGGGATGCTGCATTGGAAGACTGGAAGCGTTTGGGTTCGCCGCGCGTCCAGGAGAGCTTTGCCTGGCGCACCGAAACCAGCGGCAGGTAGAAATTTCCCGCCGCCTTCTGGCACATGCGGCAATGACAGACGGACGCATCTCCCAGTTCGCCCTCGACGCGAAAGCGAACGGCACCGCATTGGCAGCCGCCGGTATGAACGGGAACGGTCATGGATGCTCCTCCGCCAAAATCTTGAGGATATGGGCGCAAACACCGTCGATATCCTTCAAAACTTCATCATTCCAAAATCGAAGCACGGTCCAGCCATCGCTTTCCAGACGGCCGGTGCGCAACGCATCATAGGCCGCATTTTCATTGACCGCATGCTGCGACCCATCCAGTTCGACAATCGGGCGATGTGTCAGGCAGGCGAAATCGGCGATATACCCTGCGATTGGGAACTGACGCCGAAAACCGATGCCCATTAGCCGGTGAGCCCGCAGTTCATTCCAGAGCTTGCGTTCGGCATCTGTCAGTTTTCTGCGCATTTGGCGCGCATGTGCGCGGGATTTTGGCGGGATCACAGTATGCGGCATGATACCCCCCTCTGTCACTTCGTGACATCTCCCCCACAAGTGGGGAGATTGTATGCGGCAGGCCCCTTGCCTTCCGGAAACTCTCACACTTTGAACATAGGAACTGGGCAAATCAATCCAATTTGCCACCACGATCGACAGAGCAAATCGTTTGTGCAATCGATGGCCGTGGGTTCCTGATCTCACCCCTGGTGGGGGAGATGTCACGAAGTGACAGAGGGGGGTGGCTGGGCTCAACGCCTGACCTCCCACGTGGTCACCCGTTCGCCGGTTGCCGCATCCTTGCCGTCCTTCAGCTGGATACCCTTGGCGGCGAGGTCGTCGCGGATCTTGTCGGCCTCGGCAAAGTTCTTGGTTTTCAGCATTTCAAGCCGCATCGCCACCAGAGCGTCCACCGCCGATGCAACCGCACTGTCAACCTCCGCCTCCTTCGGCAAAACGCCCATCAAGGCGGCACTTGCGGCAAAGACCGGCAGCACGGCCGGATCGGCATTGGCGGCAGAGGCCAAGGCGTGCAGGGCTTGCACCACCGCCACCGTGTTCAGATCGTCCGCCAATGCGTTGAGCACGGACGCATCCGGGGCGGCATCGCCGGGCTTTCCGGCCGGCCATTTGGCCAACAGGCGCTCCGCCTCCTCCAGCCGCTTGATCGAAAAATCGATCGGCTCGCGGTAATGCGTCATCAGCATGGCAAGGCGCAAAACCTCGCCCGGCCATTTGCGGCCGCCGAAGGTCTCGGTGTGCAACAATTCATAGATGGTGACGAAGTTGCCTTCGGATTTCGACATCTTGCGGCCTTCAACCTGCACGAAGCCGTTATGCATCCAGACGTTCGCCATGACCTTGGTGCCATGGGCGCAACGCGACTGGGCGATCTCGTTCTCGTGATGCGGAAAGATGAGGTCAAGCCCGCCACCGTGGATATCGAAGACCTCGCCGAGATAGGCGGCTGCCATGGCCGAGCACTCAATATGCCAGCCGGGACGGCCCCGGCCCCAGGGCGAATCCCAGCCGGGTTCCTCCGGCGACGAGAGCTTCCAAAGCACAAAGTCGCCAGGACTTTTCTTGTGAGCGTCCACAGCGACGCGTGCGCCAGCCTGCTGTTCGTCAAGGTTGCGTTTGGAGAGTTCGCCGTAGTCGGACGTCGAAACCGTATCAAACAGGACTTCGCCATTGGTTTCATAGGCATGGCCGCGTTCGATCAGCCGCTCTATCAGCGTGATCATGTCCGACTTTCCGTCGTCACGCGGCCGCACGAATTCGGTGGCACGCGGCTCGTGTGTCGGCTCAAGGCAGCCAAGTATCGCCACGTCGGAGTGGAACTGGTTCGCTGTCTTCTCCGTCACGCGGCGGATCGCCTCGTTCAGCGATAGTGTACCATTGCCGATCTCCGTACCGAAATCCCGCAGAGCCCGCGCATTGATCTTGTCGTCGAGGTCGGTGATGTTACGGGCATAGGTCACATGGCTTTCGCCATAAACGTGACGCAGCAACCGGTAGAGCACGTCGAAGACGATAACCGGGCGGGCATTGCCGATATGAGCGAAGTCATAGACCGTCGGGCCGCAGACATACATGCGGACATTATCGGGATCGATCGGCGTAAAGACTGCCTTCTCCCGCGTCAGCGTGTTGTACAGTTTCAGTTCCGGCAGTCCGTCCATTCCAATCTCCCATTCCGCATATGACCGAATCACGCAGGCGCCCGGCTGGACCTTCGCGTTGTCATCTTGATTTTTGGGAGACGAAAACGGCCAGGCCAGCTTTGAGGCTAGCGAATAATAATCCGGCAGATGATGCAGATAACCGTTTTCATGAGCTCACTTATCGCGCTTCGATCCGTCCCGGTCAAGAGGTCAGCCGCGCTCCAGCATCCTAAGTTGAAATACTGGATTATTCGTCATTGTTTTGTCATGATTGGGCTTATCTGGAGACACCGGATGTCCGGGGAGACAGGGCTTTGAGCGCTTGCACATTAAAGCCTGTTTCCTGGGGCACAATAAGGAACGCCGTTCTGGTGGAGAACACAACGGACGAAGCGCTTCCGCTTAGGGAAAGCATCTGAGGAGAGTTTGAAATGCCTGCTACAAAAAACGACAAGAACAGCCCGCGAGCGGCGGCCGATCTCGTCGAGCAATATCGCCCGCTTGGCCTGAAGGCCGTGCTTGCCGCTGCGTTGCAGATCAAGCCAAAGCCGGTCAAGAAGCCCGCTTGAGCGAAGATATGGCCTGATCGCTCAAAAGAGCGACAGCTGCGGATTTGCGGGCGGGTCTTTCGGCTTTGAGGCGGGCGGCTTTGAGGTAGGCCGTGCGGACACATGCACCGGCGTCTGAAGATCGGCTCCGGTATTGGCCACCTTGTTGACCCGGTCAGACACGGCGATGACGTCGAAATAATCGTCATCGACCGGCGCCAGCAGATCAGCGACATCGCGCGGCTCCTGTGTGCGGCAATCAAGCCAGCGGGCAAAATCCTCCGGCTTGATCACCACCGGCATACGGTCGTGTACATCGCCAATCCGCGTATTGGCATGGGTGGTCAGGATCGCGGCCGTGTCGACCTCGGAGCCATCCACGGATGACCAGGTTTCCATCAGCCCGGCAAAGGCAACGATGCCACCGTTTCTGGGCTTGATCCAGTAAGCCTGCGATGCCTCGCCACTTTCCTTCGACGGCCGATGCCATTCGTAGAACCCGGATGCCGGGATCAGCACGCGCCGGTGACGCATCGCCGCCTTGAACGAGGCTTTTCCCGCCGCCGTTTCAGCACGCGCATTGATCAAAAGCGGAAAATCTCGCGGGTCCTTGACCCAGGACGGCGTCAGCCCCCAGCGGACCAGAAGCGCCCTGCGGTCCGGCAGGTTGCTGCCCGGCCGCTGGCGCTCGCCGGACATGACGATCAGGATCGGCTGAGTGGGGGCAATATTAAAACGCGCCGGAAAATCCTCCGTCTCCAGAAGACCGAATACTTCCGCCAGTTCCCTGGGTGACGCAGTCAGCGAAAATCGTCCGCACATCTTACGTCCCTATTCCCAGTGAAAGGCAATGTGCTGATCTCCGCGAGGGCAGCGCCGGCACCTGGTCGATCTCGGCCATGCCGAGCCGGTAATGCCAGTAGGACCAGGAACGCGGTGTAAACTGACCAATCTCTGCCTGTGTCAAAATCTGGACCAGAAATTCGTTTCCAGCCAATGCTTCGAGACGCTGAAGATCCTCGAAATCGCCGATGTTCATGACCTGCGCAATGACGCGCTCCGGCTGATCCGCCGCATCGTCCGGAGATTTCCACCAAACATATTTCCGGGCCAGGAGCATTAAACCCTCCCGATCGATCGTGCGTGCCGTCATGTCCATGCTCTTGCTTCGCTCACGCTCATTGTATTTCGTTGGCGAACCAGAATATAGGCCAGAATGTAGGAATGACTGTGATGAAAGACGACATGCCCCCGGCCTCTCCCCAACTTGCCTCGTCCGCCATTCTCGAACGGAACGGGCGTTATCTGCTCGTGCGCCGCGCCAATCCGCCTTCGGCCGATATGTACGCGTTTCCGGGCGGCCGCGCGGAGGCCGGGGAGACGCCGGCGGAAACGGCAGTGCGCGAGTTTCATGAGGAAACCGGCATCCTGCCGCGCAATCCGGAATTGTTCGAGACCTATGACCTGCCGCCGCACGAATCAGACGGTCCCGGCGCCCGACATTTCTTTCTTTCGGTGTTCAAGGTGGAAGCCGATCTGGATGTTGTTGCGATCGCCGGTGACGACGCGGCCAGTATCGGCTGGTACAGCGCGTCCGAGATCTTCGATCTCCCCATCCCCGAAAGCGTTCGGGAATGCGTGGAAAAACTCGAAACGCTGCGGCCGCAATGACGGCATCCGCCAAAATCCCCTTGCCCCCAGGCATGATTCGGGGCTTGAAAGGGCGATGATCCGTTTTCTGGCCACACGATCGTATCTTCTCTTGGCTCTTGCCTGCCTGCCGCCCGGTGCGCAGGCGCAGGACATGCCACCGTCAGGCACGCCGACTGTCGCCACTGAGAAGCCAGCACCTTATGATGCGCGCCTGTTACGATTGTCGGAAATCCTTGGTTCCGTTCACTATTTGCGCACGCTCTGCAAGGATCCGGCGGCCGATACCTGGCGCCGATCGATGCAGGATCTGCTCGACAAAGAAGCCAAAGGCGAAGCCCAGCGGCGGGCGCGCATGACGGCTGCCTTCAATCGCGGATACCGTACGTTTGCGTCCGTTTATACAGCCTGTACCCCACCTGCCGTGGTCGCCGACGAGCGATACCGTGCCGAAGGAGCAACACTTGCTTCAGAAATAACCGCCCGTTTTGGAAATTAACGATAAATTAACCTCTTTCTTCAGGAGCCCGTGTCGTTTTGGGAAAAGGCTGCTAAGGTTGTTAAGAGAGTGGTAAGAAGTGGCATCGCCCCGAGTCTGGTGCCAAGTAAAGAGCGTGAAACGGCATGGAACGAATGATGGAACCAAGTCTGAATGACATCGACGACATGATTGTTCATGAGAAGATGCAGGCAGCCCTGGAACACCAGAATGAAGCCTGGGCGGATGGAATGGCCGATGGTATCGAGCCTGAAATCATTGCTGATGCTGCCGTTGCGCTTGCCATTCGCGAAACCATCCGCCTTCATGGCGAAGACGGTGCCGAGGCCATGCTGAACTCGCTTCGCGAGCGTATGCTGGCCGGTGAATTCTCGCCGGAACGCACCCTGCAGTAGTTTCGAGGCCATCATGGAACGTCAGACATCAGCATGCCGGACGCGTGCGGTTCGCCTTTCCGCATTGCTTTTCGCTGGTCTGCTTGCCTCATCCCTGCTCACGCCCCATGCCGCGCTGGCGCTCAGCGAGTTGAAGCAGATTCCCGGTGAAGTAAGCCAGGACAAGAAGACCAAGGACGTTCCGCCAGAAGAAAAGCCGCGCGACAAAGCGCCGATGCAGATTCCGATGCCGGATCCGCTGGTCAACAAGGCGACACCGCATGCCAAGGACGACACGGTCGAAGACACAGGCCCCGCTGCCCCGGTCGAGGTACTGTCGGACGTTTCGAAAATTCCCGAACCCGTCGCCCGGATGCGCGAACTGATCGTCGAGGCAGCCGCCTCCGGCGATATCGAGCGCTTACGCCCGCTGCTCGGCAAGGGCCCGACCCAGACGCAGGTTGGCGAGACCGACGCCGATCCGATCGAGACGCTGAAGGGCCTCTCCGGCGATCCGCAGGGCATCGAGATCCTGGCGATCCTGCTTGATGTGCTCTCGACCGGTTTCGTGCTGACGGAAAAGGGCACGCCCGACGAAGCCTATGTCTGGCCGTATTTTACCGAAAAGCCGCTGGCTTCGCTCACCCCACCGGAAAAGGTCGATCTGTTCCGCTTGGTAACTGCCGGCGATTTCGCCGAAATGGAAGAAGGCGGCAATTACAATTTCTACCGCGTCGGCATCACGCCCGATGGTCAGTGGAAATTTTTCGTCGCTGGCGACTGAGGACACACGCAAAGCGCTTGCCGCGACGCCTGCGAAATCCTACCTGTTTGACTTGATGAACAGGACAAACGCCATGCAGCCCGTCACCCTTCAAGATCGTGCCGTGATTACCGTGTCGGGACAGGACGCGCAGGAATTCCTGCAGGCGCTGATCACCACCGATCTCGATCTGATCGAGGACGGCGAAGCCAAGCCCGGCGCGCTTTTGACGCCGCAGGGCAAGATTCTCTTCGATTTCATGGTCACCCGCGACGGCACTACAATTCGCCTCGAAACGGGCGCTGACCAGGCCGAATCACTGTTGAAGCGGCTGACCATGTACAAGCTGCGCGCACCGGTTTCGCTGTTGCTGACCAATCCGGCCACAGTCTGCATCCGCATCGACGAGACGCCCGGCGCCTATCGCGATGCGCGTTTTGCCAAGGCCGGACAGGCGGTTTACCGCACCTATGGCGTTGAGGGCGAAACGGCAGGAACTGATGACTATGATCGTCTGCGCATCCAGAACGGCATCGCCGTTTCAGGCTCGGATTATGCGCTGCAGGATGCCTTCCCGCATGATGTGCTGATGGACAAGAACGGCGCGCTGTCCTTCAAGAAAGGCTGCTATGTCGGCCAGGAGGTCGTCTCGCGCATGCAGCACCGCGGCACCGCGCGCCGGCGTGTCGTCATCGTCGCGGCCGAGACCGCTTTGCCCGAAACCGGAACCCCGCTGACCGCCAAGGGACGCTCTATCGGCGTGCTCGGCAGCGTCATCGGATCGTCGGGCCTGGCGATCGTGCGCATCGACAAGGCCGGTGACGCCATCGCCTCGGGCGAGCCGATCCTTGCCGGAGAGGTTACAGTAACGCTCACCCTGCCCGCCTGGACTGGCCTGGATTTCCCGGCTGAAGCCGGTGAGGAAAGCGCCTGATGTCTGCCCGTGCCTGGCAGCGCATGCTTTCGGGACGGCGGCTCGACCTGCTCGATCCGTCGCCGCTCGATGTTGAACTGTCCGATATTGCCCACGGGCTTGCCCGTGTCGCCCGGTGGAACGGTCAAACGGACGGCGACCATGCTTTTTCCGTTGCCCAGCACAGTCTGGTGGTCGAGGAGATCTTTCGGCGCCAGTTCAACTGCACGGCTGAAGAATGCCAGATGGCGCTGCTGCATGACGCGCCTGAATATGTGATCGGCGATATGATCTCACCGTTCAAGGCGGTGGTCGGCGGCGGCTACAAGGTGGTCGAGAAGCGACTGGAAGGCGCCATCCATCTGCGCTTCGGGCTTCCATCCACCGCACCTGCCGAATTGAAGACGCGGATCAAGAAAGCCGACCAGATCGCCGCCTATTTCGAGGCGACCGTTCTAGCCGGGTTTTCACTGGCGGAGGCCCGCAAATTCTTCGGACAGCCGCGCGGCATTACCCGGGACATGATCCTGATCGATCCCTTGCCTGCGATCGAGGCGCAAAAATTGTTTGCCGAACGGTTTGAAGCCATTGAGGCGGAACGTTCGGCTGTGCGGGCGGTGTCCTGAGATGCCGGTGATCGTCATCTCGCCTTTGTCGCGCATCGCCGAGATGGCCGTGCGCCACCGCGCCTGCGAAATGATCAGCCTGATGGCGAAGGAGCAGGCCTTCCATCGTCCGGCTGTGATCGCGGCCGACCGGCATCTGCTGCTCGGGATGAACGATATCACCTTTGCCGGAAATGCCGGTCTGGTGGCGCCGGGCGAAGAGCACGTGATGCAAATCATCGAATTTTCCAGGCAATGGGACCGGTCGGCACCGCTGCTTATCCATTGCTGGATGGGTATTTCGCGCTCGCCAGCCGCTGCCGTCATCGCCGCGCTGGCGGTAGAGCCGGATCAGGACGAGACAGCGCTTGCGCTGCGGCTGCGCGCCGCCTCCGCCTATGTCACCCCCAATTCCCGGCTGATCGAGATCGGCGACCGGCTTTTGTTGCGCAATGGCCGGCTGGTGGCGGCGATCAAGGCGATCGGCCGTGGCGCCGATACGGATGGCAATGTGCCTTTCGTCTTCTCCCCCTTGCCGGAGCCTGCCGTCCATGCCGGCTGACAGGATCGTTACCGTCGAAATCGGCCTCAACGCGGCGATCGTTGCGGTGACCAACCGTTCGCCGCGCATCCTTGCGGTCAGCGACGAGCAGGGTGACAGCCGTGACGGCCTGCCCTTCGGCCCTTTCGATCCCGCCCGTCACCGGACGTTCGAAACCAGCCTCAGAGCCAGCGTCGAACAGCAGACGGCGCTCGACCTCGGCTATATCGAACAGCTCTACACCTTCGGCGACCAGGGCCGCCACCGTTCGACGGGGGAAAGCAGCACCCATATGGTGTCGGTCGGCTATCTGGCTCTGACCCGCACCGATGCCGAAAACAATGCGCGGCTGGCCGAGGCTGGCGCCCACTGGCGCGACTGGTACAGCTACCTGCCCTGGGAAGACTGGCGGCAAGGACGGCCGGTGCTGATCGACCAGCTTATCCTTCCGGCCCTGCGCCAATGGGAAAAGGGCGGACACCAGGACGAGCGCATGGGGCTGCCGCAGCGGCGCACCCGCACGCGCCTTGCCTTCGGTCTCGACGATTTCCCCTGGGACGAGGAGCGCGTTCTAGAGCGCTACGAACTGCTTTATGAAGCTGGCCTTGTCGGCGAAGCGGTGATCGACGGCCGCGCTGCTACGACCGGCACCCCGCCGGTGGGCCTTGCCATGCGCCACGATCATCGCCGGATCGTTGCGACCGCCGTTGCGCGTCTGCGCGGCAAGATCAAATACCGGCCGGTGATCTTCGAACTGATGCCGCCGGAATTCACCCTGACGGACCTGCAGGCGACGGTCGAGGCGATTTCCGGGCGGCATCTGCACAAGCAGAATTTCCGCCGCCTCGTCGAAGGGGCCGAGTTGGTCGAGCCGACCGGGATGCTGACGGCTGCGACCGGCGGGCGGCCCGCCGCCCTCTTCCGCTTCCGCCGCCAGATCCTCGACGAGCGGCCGGCACCCGGCCTGAAGGTCGGCGGGCGATAGGCGTGCCGAACCACTTGGTTGCGCTACTCGATGACGGCGCAGGCAAGTCTATCGCCGGCATCGCCGGAGGGCTGGCTGCGGTTGTCATCGGATTTTGCATGCACCATCAGCGCCCGGCCACGAATGCCGTTTTCGGCATTGTCGAGAGCCACCATGCTGTCGAAGACCTGGGCGCGCATGACACCATCGGCACCGACATACTGATTGGGCATATCGCCGGCATGTGGGCCGTTCACGGCAAGGAAACCATGCTCGGTGTCACCGGGATTGAAATGTTTACCGGCGGACTCGTGGTTGTGGGCGGCATCACATTTGCCGGTTTCATGCACATGAAAGGCCACCCACTTGCCGGGCGGCAGGTTGGTCACCTCGACTTCGATCAGCACACCGTTCTTGCCCTGCGTCAGCGATGCCCGGCCGGTTTCCTTGCCATCCTTGCCGATGAAGTTAGCGATGGCGGTCTGGGATGTTGATTGCGCGAAGGCGGCCGTTGCGGTGACGAGAACCATGGCGAGCGTGGTGATCAGGCGTTTCATGAGACATTCCTCCGGTGGGGGTGATTTCCTCAACATGCAACGCCTGATGAGACCAGCGGTTCCACAATCAACCGGCGCGATCGGTGAAACCGGCTCTGATGCAAGAATTAAAATATCCGAATGGCCGATGTGGCGATGATGACGAGGGAAACGGCGATCATCAACGGCCGCACGGGCAGGCGCCTGACGACCAGCGCGCCGATAGGAGCTGCGAGCACCCCGCCGAGCACGAGGCCCAGGGCCGATCCCAGATCCGACCAGCCGAGCGTCAGCACGAAGGTGGCCGAAATCGTCAGGGTGACGGCAAATTCGGTGAGGCTGGTGGAACCGATAACCTTTTTCGGCTCATGGCCACGGCCAATCAGCGAAGTTGTGACGATCGGACCCCAGCCACCACCGCCTGCCGCATCCAGCGCTCCGCCGCCAAGGCCGATGAACGGCACCGCCCAATCGCGGACCTCGCGCAGCCAGAGCGGCCGGAAGGCCTTGAACAGGATGTAGATGCCGACCAGCACCAGATAGGCCGAGACGAACGGCTCGATCATTTCGCCATCGACATTGGAGATGCCGTAGGCACCGAGAGCGCCGCCGATCATGCCGGCCGGCGCCAGACGCGCGACGAGACGCCAGTCGATATTGCGCTGGTAGGTGTGGGACGCTCCGGAGGCCGCCGTCGTGAAGATCTCCGCAATGTGGGTCATGGCGCTTGCCGTTGCCGGCGGTATGCCGACCGCAAGCAGGCTGGTGGTGGACAACAGGCCGAAGGCCATTCCAAGGGCACCATCTACCAATTGCGCGAAAAAACCGATGACAACGAACATCCAGAAATCTGCCGACACGAACAATCCTTCTTCAAATCCAACCTTTTAAAACCGAGGCTTATTTGCGCCAACAGCGTCCGGTAGGTAAAGGTTCCCGACCGGCAATTCACAAGCGCTGTGATGACCGGCCGTGATCAAAGAAGAACAACCGATGAAGATGATTACTCTTCCTCCCGGTCGGCGCACGGCTGGTCTGCCGTTTGTGCTGCAGCGATAGGAGACGACAGATGACGGGTTTCGACTGGCACGCCGATGCCATCGACCGCGATACGCCGGTCACGGCGACCTATCGCAACACGCAGAATGTTCGCCGTTTTCTCACCGCCCAATGCGGCGGTGGCTTTGCGTTCGATCGTGCCTTCATGGCCTGGATCAAGGATGGTTCGGCAAAGACGATGGGTGATGTTGCCGACGAATGGAAGCGGCGTCATCCAACTGCCGATACCTGATGCGCCCTTGTCTTAGCCGATGACTATATCCAGCCCGATATCCAGCGTCGGCGCGGCCATGGTGATCTTCGAGGTCGAGATATAGTCGATGCCGGTCTCGGCGATGGCGCGGATGGTCTGGAAATTGACATTGCCGGAGGCCTCCAGCCTGGTCCGGCGCGGATCGGCAGCATAGGCCTCGCCGGACAGCTGCCAATGCGCCGCGTTGATCGCAACAGCTTCCCGCAGCAGGTCCGGCCCCATATTGTCGAGCAGGATCACATCCGGGCTGGCTGTCAGGGCTTGGCGCATCTGGTCGAGCCCATCGACCTCGACCTCGATCTTGACGAGATGACCGCAATAGGCGCGCGCAGCATGGACGGCGGACGCGACGCCGCCGGAGACGGCGATATGGTTGTCCTTGATCAGGATCGCATCATCCAGGCCATACCGGTGATTGGAACCACCGCCGAGACGAACCGCATATTTTTCCAGCGCCCGCAGGCCGGGAATGGTTTTTCGCGTGCAGCAGACTTTGGCGCGGGTGTGGGCGATCTCGGCTGCGAATTTTGAGGTGTAGGTGGCGACACCGCAGAGATGCATGAGGAAGTTCAGCGCCACGCGCTCAGCCGACAACAGGCCACGGGCCTGGCCGGAAATGCGGGCAAGCACGGTGCCCGGCGCAATCCTGTCGCCGTCCGTCACAAAGGCCTCGAAGCGGATCGCCGGATCGATCAGGCGGAAGGTGGTGCGGGCGAGTTCCATGCCTGCGACCACACCGGTTTCGCGGGCGTTCATGTCCGCCGTCGCCGTGCGGTCAGGAGCAATCGTCGCATAGGTGGTGATGTCACCGGCGCGGCCGAGGTCTTCCAGCAGCGCCGCACGGACCTGATCTTCGACCATCAGGGCGGGCAGTTCGGGGCGAAGGGCGGTTGGTGTCATGGTTGACTACTTTCGGTTTCGAACGGGCGGCGTTCCTCTTCTCCCCAGCGGGGAGAAGTGCCGAGCGGATGCGAGGCGATGAGGAGGCGGTTCTGCACATTTCGCGTGTTTGGCTCCCCCTCATCCGGCCCTTCGGGCCACCTTCTCCCCGCTGGGGAGAAGAAAAACGTCACACCACTTCCGTCTCCGTTACTTCGGCAACGACCCGGTCGGCCTCGGCAAGGGTCAGGAATGTCCGGTGCTTCCATTCCGGCCTTGGCTCCGGGCAATCGGAGCGGTAATGGCCGCCGCGGCTTTCGGTGCGCAGGTAGGCGCCGGTGGTGATCAGCTTGGCTGTGGTGACGATATTGCTGAAGCGCAGCCGGGTGTTCTGGCGTTCCAGGTTGGCAATCGCCCGAATGGCTTTGACCAGCGTCTCCTGGCTGCGGATGACGCCGACATGATCGCTCATGATATGGCGCAGCGCCTTCAGCGGCGGGCTGTCTTCCAGCGTCACCGGATCGTCGTTTTCGCCGGCATTGTCGCCCCAATCGGTGATCTTCGGTTCCGGCAGCATGCCCTTGATGTTTTCGGCAATGCGGGCGGCAAAGACCACGGCTTCGAGCAGCGAATTGGAGGCGAGCCGGTTGGCGCCATGGACACCGGTGGAGGTCACCTCGCCCGCGGCCCAGAGGCCATCGATCGAGGTGCGGCCTTCCGCGTCGGTCAGCACGCCACCCATATGATAATGCACCGCCGGGACAACCGGGATCGGCTGCGTGACGGGATCAATGCCGGCAGACATGCAGGAGGCGTAGACGGTCGGGAAGGCTTCCGGGAAATGCGCGCCGACCGCCTTGGTGCAGTCGAGAAATGCGCCGCGTCCGGCCTGAACCTCGGCGAAGACGCCACGCGAAACAATATCGCGGGGCGCAAGCTCGCCGTCCGGATGGATATCCAGCATGAAACGTTTGCCGGCCGAATTGATCAGGTGGGCGCCATCGCCGCGCAGGGCTTCGGTTGCCAAGGGTGCGGGATCCCGGCCGATATTGATGGCCGTCGGGTGGAACTGGATGAATTCCGGATCGGCGATAATGGCACCGGCGCGGGCGGCCATGCCGACGCCCTGGCCGCAGGCTTCGGTCGGATTGGTGGTGACGGAGAAGAGGTGGCCGACGCCGCCGGAGCAGAGCACGACGGCACGGGCCGGAAACGAGACGCGCTTCTTCGACTGGCCGGCATCCGGGCGGGCAATGACGCCGGAGATGAAGCGGCCCTGGCGCACCAGTTCCTCGACGACATAACCTTCCAGAACGCGGATCGACGGCGTGTTGCGTACGGCCGCGATCAGCGCTTCCATGATCGCCTTGCCGGCCATGTCGCCCTTGACCCGGACGATACGGCGCTCGGAATGAGCGGCTTCGCGCGATAGGAGAAGCTGCCCCTCGAGGTCGCGATCGAATGGCACGCCATAGCCGAGCAGATCGTGGATACGCGCCGGACCTTCGGCGACCATCATCCGGGTCATCTTCTCATCGACGATGCCGGCACCGGCAATCAGCGTATCGGCAACGTGTTTGTCGATAGTATCGCCAAGGCCCATGGCTGCGGCGATGCCGCCCTGCGCCCACGCCGACGAGGCGCCATGGCCTATGGGGGCCGCGGCCAGCACGGTAACCGGACGCGGGCTGAGTTTCAGCGCGCAAAAGAGCCCGGCGAGGCCACCGCCAACGATGACGATATCGTCGATGCCGTTGAAGGACTGTGGGCGGAAATGATCGGTCAGCATGCTTTTTCTCCTCCGGGAATGTCTCCCTCTTCTCCCCGTCGGGGAGAAGTACCGAGCGCAGCGAGGCGATGAGGGGGTCTTGCCGCAAACTCTGTTTGCCTGGCTCCCCCTCATCCGGCCTTCGGCCACCTTCTCCCCGCTGGGG
>UBTA01000051.1 GCA_900468065.1 Hyphomicrobiales bacterium
TTGGTTGCGGGGGCAGGATTTGAACCTGCGGCCTTCAGGTTATGAGCCTGACGAGCTACCGGGCTGCTCCACCCCGCGTTATCTCTGCATTCTGCGTAGCAGAATGTCGGATTATCAGCGTCTTCGGCGAAGCCGAAGATCGCGCCGAGGAAACCGCCTTGGCGGTTTTCGTCGACAGCGCAAACCGAAGGTTTGTCGCTTACGGATTGGGCCGTATGCCCGTTCCGTTATTCATTCTGAGCAAATTGCTAGAGGCAATTTGTCTCATGTGAGGGACGCACGACCAAGTTTTCTGATCAATTGTCCCTGCATATTTGATTATCCGGCATCTTACCGAAGCAAAAAGGCCGCTTGAGGGCGGCCTGTTGTTCGGCTGGGCCGGGGGAGAAGAGAAGACTGTGTATTTGGTATAATTCTTGCCATTAATAGACCTGGCAGCGACCTACTCTCCCGCGTCTTAAGACGGAGTACCATTGGCGCAGGGGCGTTTCACGGCCGTGTTCGGAATGGGAACGGGTGCAGCCACCCCGCAATAACCACCAGGTCAACTAAGGGCAAGAATGTCACCGGCGACGGTGACAAACCAAAATGAGAAGCTGGTTGAAGTTTTCACTTCATTTGTTTTTTGAACACGTTTTTTTTCAGTTTGTTTTAGGCACTCCCGGAGCANNAGCAATGAGAACAATCAAGCCAATCGAACGATTAGTACCGGTAAGCTTCATGCATTGCTGCACTTCCACACCCGGCCTATCAACGTGGTAGTCTTCCACGGTTCTCAAGGGAATACTCGTTTTCAGGTTGGTTTCCCGCTTAGATGCCTTCAGCGGTTATCCATTCCATATATAGCTACCCTGCTATGCGGCTGGCGCCACAACAGGTCCACCAGAGATATGTCCATCCCGGTCCTCTCGTACTAGGGACAGATCCTGTCAATATTCCTACACCCACGGCAGATAGGGACCGAACTGTCTCACGACGTTCTGAACCCAGCTCACGTACCGCTTTAATTGGCGAACAGCCAAACCCTTGGGACCTGCTCCAGCCCCAGGATGCGATGAGCCGACATCGAGGTGCCAAACAACCCCGTCGATATGGACTCTTGGGGGTCATCAGCCTGTTATCCCCGGCGTACCTTTTATCCGTTGAGCGATGGCCCTTCCACACGGGACCACCGGATCACTATGACCGACTTTCGTCTCTGCTCGACTTGTCAGTCTCGCAGTCAGGCGGGCTTATGCCATTGCACTCGACGAACGATTTCCGACCGTTCTGAGCCCACCATCGCGCGCCTCCGTTACTCTTTCGGAGGCGACCGCCCCAGTCAAACTACCCACCATACACTGTCCCGGATCCGGATAACGGACCGCGGTTAGACATCCATGACGATAAGGGTGGTATTTCAAGGATGGCTCCACGAGAACTGGCGTCCCCGCTTCAAAGCCTACCACCTATCCTACACATGCCGACACGAATGCCAGTGTAAAGCTATAGTAAAGGTGCACGGGGTCTTTCCGTCTGACCGCAGGAACCCCGCATCTTCACGGGGAATTCAATTTCACTGAGTCTATGCTGGAGACAGCGGGGAAGTCGTTACGCCATTCGTGCAGGTCGGAACTTACCCGACAAGGAATTTCGCTACCTTAGGACCGTTATAGTTACGGCCGCCGTTTACTGGGGCTTCAGTTCAAAGCTTGCACCTCTCCCTTTAACCTTCCAGCACCGGGCAGGCGTCAGGCCCTATACGTCGTTTTGCAACTTCGCAGAGCCCTGTGTTTTTGATAAACAGTCGCTACCCCCTGGTCTGTGCCACCCCTCCATACTTGCGTACGAAGAGGTCACGCTTCTTCCGAAGTTACGCGTGCAATTTGCCGAGTTCCTTCAGCATAGTTCTCTCAAGCGCCTTGGTATACTCTACCTGACCACCTGTGTCGGTTTCGGGTACGGTCTATACGGTGGAGCTATTTCCTGGAACCGCTTCCTCGCCCGCTCAATCCAATAAGAGCAAACAAGTTACGCAATCCGTCACTACCACCAGGCCCACGAATATTAACGTGGTTCCCATCGACTACGCATTTCTGCCTCATCTTAGGGGCCGGCTAACCCTGCTCAGATTAACTTTAAGCAGGAACCCTTGGTCTTTCGGCGAGGGAGTCTCTCACTCCCTTTATCGTTACTCATGTCAACATTCGCACTTCCGATACCTCCAGGACCCCTCACAGGTATCCCTTCACAGGCTTACGGAACGCTCCGCTACCACAGCCCAATCCTAAGATTGGCGCTATCCTCAGCTTCGGTGCATGGCTTTAGCCCCGTTACATTTTCGGCGCAAAGACCCTTATTTAGACCAGTGAGCTGTTACGCTTTCTTTAAATGATGGCTGCTTCTAAGCCAACATCCTGGTTGTTTTGGGATCCTCACATCCTTTCCCACTTAGCCATGACTTGGGGACCTTAGCTGGAGGTCAGGGTTGTTGCCCTCTTCACGACGGACGTTAGCACCCGCCGTGTGTCTGCCGACTAGTACTCCTCGGTATTCGGAGTTTGGTTAGGATCAGTAAGACGGTGAGTCCCCATAGCCCATCCAGTGCTCTACCCCCGAGGGTATTCGGTCGACGCACTACCTAAATAGTTTTCGCGGAGAACCAGCTATTTCCGAGTTTGATTGGCCTTTCACCCCTAGCCACAAGTCATCCCAATCTATTGCAACAGATGCGGGTTCGGTCCTCCAGTTGGTGTTACCCAACCTTCAACCTGCTCATGGCTAGATCACTCGGTTTCGGGTCTAATGCGACGAACTGAACGCCCTATTCAGACTCGCTTTCGCTGCGCCTTCACCTATCGGCTTAAGCTTGCTCGTCACACTAAGTCGTTGACCCATTATACAAAAGGTACGCCGTCACCCTTGCGGGCTCCGACTGTTTGTAGGCAACCGGTTTCAGGTTCTATTTCACTCCCCTTGTCGGGGTGCTTTTCACCTTTCCCTCACGGTACTTGTTCGCTATCGGTCATGCACGAGTACTTAGGCTTAGAGGGTGGTCCCCCTAATTTCAAACAGGATTTCACGTGTCCCGCCTTACTCAAGGACCTTGGGTGTTCTACATGTACGGGGCTATCACCCGCTACGGCCGGACTTTCCATTCCGTTCCACTTTATTCCCCAAGGCCACTGGCCTGGTCCGCGTTCGCTCGCCACTACTTGCGGAGTCTCGGTTGATGTCCTTTCCTCCAGGTACTTAGATGTTTCAGTTCCCTGGGTTCGCTTCTTACACCCTATGTATTCAGGTGTAGATACCTTATTGATAATGCTTGGAAATTTGAAGTGTCCCAACAGGCTTAGCACCCGTGGAACCCACGCCGCATCAGCGGCGACGGCCCTTGGCCTTGCGAAGCCTTTCGGCTTCGGTTCTTTTCCCCCGATCGCTCGAGACAAAAGATCAAGACCTGGACAGTTCAAATTTCCCAAGCATTTAAGGTGGGTTTCCCCATTCGGAAATCCATGGATCAAAGCTTATTCGCAGCTCCCCACGGCTTATCGCAGCGTATCACGTCCTTCATCGCCTGTGCATGCCAAGGCATCCACCAATTGCCCTTATTTCACTTGATCGTTCTCATTGCCAATGCTCATCTTTGAGTTGGTCTTGGCAAACCCATCCTTCTCGCTTGCGCTCGAAGGGGTGCCAAGCCTGGCTATACGGACACCTTTCAGTGTGCCGCACCAGTTATCCAACGGATCAGGTTACCTTTTACAACCAAATCCAAATCCAGATGCCATCAACGTGTTCGATATAATCCTCATATGAAGGCACGCCGGTGCACTTCGAGGTCATATCTTAAGACCAGCTTCTCGAGATCTGTCCGGGGATGCGCGGTCAGGCAACATCCATCGACATGTCGTCAGAAGTGGACCCCAGAAACACCAAAATCCCCAAATCCTTGGCAGGACTTGAAGCTTTGACGATCCTAAAACCACCAACAACAAACATGCCTTGAGTAACAAGCTTCCGACCTACCTCCAGTCCCTCCACTGTCTCGGATCGGCTAGACCGTCGACAGCTTTAACAGGACTGGGCTCGGACATCTCCAACGATCTTTCGACCATCTTCAACACCTGGAAGCTTCCAGACATATCTTCTCTTCACAATGTAATCAGAACAGGCATCAAACCCAAAAGGCCGATGCAAACTTTTATTTCTCTATAAGACAAGGCAAACAATCCGCCAACTACAACACCACAGGCGGTTTTAAAAACCGCCGATATGGTGGAGCTTATCGGGATCGAACCGATGACCCCCTGCTTGCAAAGCAGGTGCTCTCCCAGCTGAGCTAAAGCCCCAATTCGTTGAACTCTTGCGAGCCACAAACCTGGATCAATCAAACCCAACCGTAATCCACCAAACAGGAGCAAAGCTCCACGCCGATCGTTCGGCGGCCCGTCCGGAGCGCAGCGGCCATAGGCCGCGACAGCGTCAGGACAGAAAGATGGTGGGCCCGGGTAGACTCGAACTACCGACCCCACGCTTATCAAGCGTGTGCTCTAACCAACTGAGCTACGGGCCCATAAGGGTTGAACAACACTGCAGCATCAATCCGGTCAAGCCAACAAAGCCCGACCAGGATCAACACGTCAAAGCGTGGTCCTTGTCTTTTAGAGAAAGAGAAACGTAGAC
>UBTA01000159.1 GCA_900468065.1 Hyphomicrobiales bacterium
GCTCACCGGACGCTCACGACCTTTCGGCGGTGATGCTCGATGGCTTGGATTCCAAGAGCGGTCGCGACATGCGTTTTGCCAGTGCCAGGGCCACCGATAAGGACAACGTTCTGCGCCCCATCCATGAACTCGCATCGGTTTAGTTGGCGCACGGTGGCCTCGTTGATCTCGCTGGCGGCGAAGTCGTATCCAGAGATGTCTTTGTACGCCGGGAAGCGGGCAGCCTTCATGTGATAGGCAATCGAGCGGACCTCACGTTCGGCCATTTCCGCTTTCAGCAACTGGGACAGGATGGGCACGGCCGCATCAAAGGCTGGAGCCCCTTGCTCGATCAGGTCTATGACGGCTTGGGCCATGCCATACATCTTCAGGCTACGCAGCATGATGACGACGGCTGCGCTGGCGGGATCATGACGCATGGCGACCTCCTACGATCCGGGCGCGTAGGTCATCATAGCGTTCGACGTTGGCCTTGGGTTCACGCAGCAAGGTCAGCGCCTGTGGCGTATCGATGTCGGGACCATCGGTCGTCTTGCCGTCGATCAGCCGATGCAGCAGGTTCAGCACATGCGTTTTCGTCGCCACGCCGGCATCCAAGGCCAGTTCCACAGCCCTGAGTACGACCTGTTCGTCGTGATGAAGGACAAGGGCAAGGATATCGGCCATCTCACGATCACCCCCGGGGCGGCGGAGCATCTGGTCCTGCAGTTGTCGAAAGGCCAACGGCAGTTCCAGGAAGGGTGCACCATTACGCAGGGCACCGGGTTTGCGCTGGATGACGGCAAGGTAATGCCGCCAGTCGTAAATCGTTCGCGGCGGCTTATCGTGGCTGCGTTCAATAACCCGCCCATGCTCGCATAGGATATTGCCCTCGGCCGCAACGACCAGACGCTCGGGATAGATGCGCAGACTGACGGGCCGGTTCGCAAACGATGCAGGCACGCTGTAGCGATTCCGCTCAAAGGTAATCAGGCATGTCGGCGAGACGCGCTTGCTCTGCTCGACGAAGCCATCAAACGCAGGAGGCAATGCCATCAAGGATGCCCGCTCATCAGCCCAAACATCTGCGATCGTGCCGGGCAAAGTGCCGTGCAGCGTCTCCCGCCACAGGTCTTGGCAATGCTGTTCCAGCCAGACATTCAACGCCGCCAGATCTGGAAAGTCCGGCATCTGTTGCCATAAGCGTGGTCGAGCATCCTGGACGTTCTTCTCGACCTGACCCTTCTCCCAGCCTGCCGCAGGATTACAGAACTCAGGCGCAAAGACGTAGTGGTTCGTCATCGCGAGGAAACGGATATTGACCTGCCGCTCCTTGCCGCGGCCGACGCGATCGACTGCTGTCTTCATATTGTCGTAGATGCCACGACCAGGTACGCCGCCGAAGACCCGGAAGCCGTACCAGTGGGCGTCGAAGAGCATCTCGTGCGTTTGTAGCAGGTAAGCCCTGACCAGAAACGCGCGACTGTGCGATAGCTTGATATGTGCGACCTGAAGCTTCGTGCGCTCGCCGGCGATCACGGCATAATCTTCACTCCAATCGAATTGGAATGCTTCGCCTGGGCGGAAAGATAGCGGAACGAATATGCCGCGGCCCGCCGTCTGCTGCTCAGCCCGCCACTCACGGGCGAACGCGGCGCCCCGACCATAGGAGCCGGTAAAGCCGAGAGCCATCAGATCGGCATGAAGCTGCTTCAGCGTTCGGCGCTGCTTGCGCGACTTCCCGGCCTCGGTCTTCAGCCAGCCAGCCAGTTTGTCGGAAAAGGGATCAAGCTTGCTGGGTCGTTCCGGTACCGTGAACGTCGGCTCGATCGTACCAGCGCTCAAATACTTCGCGATCGTGTTCCGCGACAGCCCGGTGCGCCGGCTGATCTCGCGGATCGACTGCTTCTCGCGCAGCGCCATCCGCCGGATGATGTTTAAAAGTCCCATGTGGATCACTCCGTTGCCCCCGTCGCTCACCGCGTTGGGGGAAGGTTCACATGGCTCAATTCTCAATGGAAATTATGCGCCTAACCGGCTCAGTTCTGCGTGGAAACCAACAAAAGGCCGCATAACGCTTTCACTCTCCCCTTTAAGATACCCTCAAGGTCTCATGAACCTTGGTGGCTCCAGACCGACGACCGAGAGAATCTTTGGCGAAATGCCGTCTCATAGAATGGTTTTGTCGACCTAAGCCCTGCGCGCCGGAAGCGGGATGTTGGTGCCGCCGAAATAAACGGCGACCGTATGTGAGGTGGATGAGGCTCGGCAAAACGAGCCGTGTCGCACAGTCGGGCTTGGAACCTAGACCGATACTTGGAGGATGACGAAATGTTTTAACTAACTTGACACGGATGTTCCCATGTGAGGATTCTCCGCATGATTCATGCAGAAAATCGCCGATCAGCAGTCCGAAAGATACGTGGGTGTAATGGCCCCATAAAT
>UBTA01000184.1 GCA_900468065.1 Hyphomicrobiales bacterium
TCGTCGAGGATGAGGAGGCCGACGAGGGCCCAGCCGCGTCGGAGGAAGAGGACAACGATGCCGATGGCGAGAGCGAAGGCGGCGAACTCGCCCCTTCGAGCGGCACGGCCCTTGCGACCGCCAAGAAAAAAGAACCGACCGACCGTACCGACGATCCGGTGCGCATGTACCTGCGCGAAATGGGTTCGGTGGAGCTTCTGTCGCGCGAGGGCGAAATCGCCATTGCCAAGCGCATCGAGGCTGGCCGCGAAACGATGATCGCCGGTCTCTGTGAGAGCCCGTTGACGTTCCAGGCCATCATCATCTGGCGTGACGAACTCAACGAAGGCAACACACTTCTGCGCGAGATCATCGATCTCGAAACCACCTATTCCGGCCCGGAAGCCAAGGCTGCCCCGCAGTTCCAAAGTCCTGAGAAGATCGAGGCTGACCGCAAGGCTGCCGAGGAAAAGGAAAAGAACCGCAAGCCGCGTGCTGGTGACGACGACGTGACCAATGTCGGCGGCGAAGGTCAGCCGCACGAGGAAGAGGAAGAGGACGACGACGAATCCAACCTGTCGCTTGCCGCAATGGAAGCGGAACTGCGTCCGCAGGTCATGGAAACGCTCGACATCATCGCCGAGACCTACAAGAAGCTGCGCAAGCTGCAGGACCAGCAGGTCGAAGCCCGTCTGCAAGCGACCGGCACGCTGTCGCCCGCCCAGGAGCGCCGCTACAAGGAGCTGAAGGATGAGCTGATCACGGCGGTGAAATCGCTGTCGCTCAACCAGAATCGCGTCGATAGCCTTGTCGAGCAGCTCTACGACATCTCCAAGCGCCTGATGCAGAACGAAGGCCGTCTGCTGCGTCTGGCCGAATCCTATGGCGTCAAGCGCGATAGTTTCCTGGAGCAGTATGCCGGTGCCGAGCTTGATCCGAACTGGATGAAGTCGATCGCCAATCTGGCCGCCAAGGGCTGGAAGGAATTCGCCAAGAACGAAGGCACGATGATCCGCAACATTCGCGGCGAGATCCAGAATCTGGCCACGGAAACCGGCATCTCGATCTTCGAATTCCGCCGCATCGTCTCGATGGTGCAGAAGGGCGAGCGCGAAGCCCGCATCGCCAAGAAGGAAATGGTCGAGGCCAACCTTCGCCTCGTCATCTCGATCGCCAAGAAATACACCAATCGCGGCCTGCAGTTCCTCGATCTCATTCAGGAAGGCAATATCGGCCTGATGAAGGCGGTCGACAAGTTCGAATACCGCCGTGGTTACAAGTTCTCGACCTATGCGACCTGGTGGATCCGTCAGGCGATCACCCGCTCGATCGCCGACCAGGCCCGCACGATCCGTATTCCGGTGCATATGATCGAGACGATCAACAAGATTGTGCGCACATCGCGCCAGATGCTGCACGAGATCGGCCGCGAACCGACCCCGGAAGAGCTGGCCGAGAAGCTCGCCATGCCGCTCGAAAAGGTCCGGAAGGTCCTGAAGATCGCCAAGGAGCCGATCTCGCTCGAAACCCCTGTGGGTGACGAAGAAGACAGCCACCTCGGCGATTTCATCGAGGACAAGAACGCGCTGCTGCCGATCGACGCGGCCATCCAGGCGAACCTGCGCGAAACGACGACCCGTGTTCTCGCCTCGCTGACGCCGCGCGAAGAGCGCGTGCTGCGCATGCGCTTCGGCATCGGCATGAACACCGACCACACGCTCGAAGAAGTTGGCCAGCAGTTCTCGGTGACCCGCGAACGTATCCGTCAGATCGAAGCCAAGGCACTGCGCAAGCTCAAGCACCCGAGCCGCTCGCGCAAGCTCAGAAGCTTCCTCGACAGCTGATCCGGCAAAAGCTGGTTTGAGTACCACGAGCGGCCCCTCGCGGCCGCTCGTTGCATTTTAGAATACTTTCCATTTCTTTCGGCCGCTTTGATTTGTCGCGAAACCTGAGTTTTGCGACGGCGAACCCGCATGACCATTCCTGACCGATCGTGAATCATTGAGCTTGCGAATCGCATAAGTGTGTGCTTATGTGTTGGCATGATTGAGAACGATATTTTCAAGGCTCTGGCCGATCCGACCCGCTGTGCGATCTTCGAGAAGCTGGCATCCGGCGGCATGAATGCCAGTGCCTTGCGACAGGGCATGGAGATCAGCCAGCCGGCCATGTCCCAGCATCTTTCGGTTCTGCGCAATGCAAAACTGGTGCGGGAAGAACGGCAGGGCCGTTTCGTAAACTACGAGGTTGATCCAGATGGCTTGGCGCTGATGGCCGGATGGCTGGCGAAGTATCGCGCCTACTGGCCCGCCCGCATCGACGATCTGAACGTCTTGCTGAGGGATATGGACCAATGAACGGTATCGAGGTTGAAGAGCAGGCGAAGGACATGGTGCTCGAATACGAACTCGAGGCATCACCCGAAAAAGTCTGGCGAGCGATCAGCATCCCGGCGTTTCGCGAGAAATGGCTGCCGAGACGGCAACTGGCTGATGTCGAGCCGGTCTCCTCGACGCCCGGCGAGGAAATTCGCTACAGAATGCGGGACGACGAGCCGCCCTTCCTCGAAAGCATCGTGACGTTTCAGCTCTGGCCCAATGCCGTTGGTGGCACCAGGCTTAAAATCATCCATGAGCTGGCGGATGCGCGATTGGAGCGGCCGCCTCGAAGGGCTGCGAACACCAACCTGTTCTGCCTGATGCGCGCCGCCTGACGGCTCGGTTCTCCCAAAAAAAATCTGGAAAGAAGGAATTCGCCGATGCGCGAAGCGATGCAACTCGTCCCTATGGTGATAGAGCAATCAAGCAGGGGTGAGCGGTCTTTCGACATCTACTCCCGCCTTTTGCGAGAGAGGATCATCTTCCTCAACGGTGAGGTAAACGACGCCGTCGCGTCTCTGGTTTGCGCGCAACTTCTGTTTCTGGAAGCGGAAAATCCTAAAAAGCCAATCAGCCTTTATATCAATTCTCCCGGCGGTGTCGTGACAAGCGGCCTGGCGATGTATGACACTATGCGTTTCATACGCGCGCCGGTGCATACGCTGTGCATGGGAACGGCTCGTTCGATGGGATCGTTCCTATTGATGGCGGGCCAGTCAGGCGAGCGGACTGCCTTGCCCAATGCCAGCATCCATATCCATCAACCCCTGGGGGGCTTTCAGGGGCAGGCATCGGACATGCTCATCCATGCCGAGGAAATGAAGCGGACCAAGCACCGCATGACGCGGCTCTATGCCGCGCATTGCGGTCGCAGCTATGATGAGTTCGAGCGCGCCATGGATCGCGATCGTTTCATGACGGCAGAGGAAGCCGTGGAATGGGGGCTCATCGACCGCATTCTGCAGGTTCGTGAAGAGGACCGACTTGAAGCCGCAGAGGTATAGGTAGGGCCGCTTCCGTTTTGACTGTTTGCAGGTCGTGCGCATCAGGCGTAAAATCCCTCCCGGATGCCGAGATATGGCGATGCATTGCGAGATGGTGTCGCAGGGAGGTTGCAATGACCACGTATGTGATGCTGATCGACTGGACGGAGCAGGGGGCAAAGAGCGTCCGGGATTCAGCCAAGCGTCTCGATGCGGCGAAGAAGCTGCTCAAGGACATGGGCGGCTCGTTCAAGGATTTTTACCTGACCATGGGCGAACACGACATGGTGGCGATCTGCGAGGCGCCTGATGATGCGGTGATGGCGCGGTTTGCCCTGTCGCTCGGCATGGGCGGCAATGTGCGCACCCGTACCTTGAAGGCATTCCCGGAGGCGGCTTACCGCGAGCTTGTCAGTTCGCTCGGATAGGCGATCTGCGGCGGCCTGACGAAGCCCGAGTGAGGAGTGCCGCATGCCCGAAAAACCGATGAGAATCCCCGGTCCGGATCACCCGATCACCGTCACGCCCAATCCGGGCCGCGTCGTCGTCCGGCTTGGGGACAGGACGGTTGCCGATACCGGCAATGCGCTGACGCTGCGTGAGGCGTCCTATCCAGCGGTGCATTATATTCCCCGGGCTGATATCGACATGGCGCTGCTCAAACGGACGGATCATGCCAGTTATTGCCCCTATAAGGGTCAAGCGTCCTATTTCAGCGTGCTTGCGGATGGCGCCCAGCTGGAGAATGCCGTCTGGTCCTACGAAGCGCCCTATGACGCGGTTGCCGAGATCAAGGACCATCTGGCTTTCTATCCCGATCGTTTCGAGATCACGGACGCTTGAGCCTATGCCTGCAGCCACAGTCCGCGACACGACGCATTTGGGGCTGGATTGCCACTCACCCTTACCCTCTCCCCGCAAGCAGNNAATCGATTCCGGTTTAAGGTATGATGCGGTAGGAAGAGCCACCAATCGCTCCAGGCTGGCGATTTCCATCGTCTCATTGTCCGCCGGTCACGATCCGGTCAGTATCCGGCTCTATCGACCACCCTATGCAGCAGAATTCGGAAAAACGGCGGTATACATTCGGGGCGGGACTGTTTGCGTCTGTGGCCGTGCATGTGGCCGTTGCCGCATTTCTGCTTTTCCAGCTGCCGGTAACACCGCCAAAGCCTGTGGAGGAGGAGGTGGTCAAGGTCGAGATGGTGCCGGAACCGGAAAAGAAACCGGAGCCTGAGAAAAAGCCAGAGCCTGAGAAAAAGCCTGAGCCGGAAAAGAAGCCCGAGACTGAGAAGAAACCGGAACCGAAGCCGGAGCCAAAATCACAGGAAGACGCCAAGCCGGTTGAAAAGCCCGCCGAAAAGCCGGTAGAGAAGCCAGAGGAGAAGCCTGCGGACAAGGCCGCGCCGCCGCCGGAGGCCAAACCGGCAGAGCAGGCCGGAGCGCAGAAAGCTGCAGCCCAGAAGGCCGAGGCGCAAAAATCCGAGGCGGACAAGGCGGAAGCGGAAAAAGCCGCAGCGCAACCGATTCAGCCACAAGCCTTCGAGTCCGCTGCCAAGGACGGCGGCAAGGAGGCGGGGGGAGACCGTCCGTCGGAGCCGGAGAAAAGGGCCGATCCTGAACCGCGCACTGAGCGCGCCGTTCCGTTGGACAGCGAGCAGACGCCGGAAAAGACTGAACCGCAACTGCGCAAGCGGCGGGATGTACCGGCTGAGACGCTGGCTGCTGCAAAGTTGCCAGAGCTTAATCTTCCCGAGGCGGCCAATGCCAACGCGGTGCTGAACGAAGGCGAGGCGCTGATCGAGACGGTGCCGATCCCGCTGGCCAAGCCGCAGGACCGGCCGGTGGATGTCACTGTGTCCGATCCGCAGAAGGTTGCGTCGGCTGATGGCACTGACGCAAGACCGACGCGCCCGCCCTCAGAATTGAAGCGTGCAGAGGAACTCTATTCTGATGATACGCTTTCCGATCCGCGTGTCCGTCAGGCGCTCGGCAAGCTCCCCCGGGACCGGCGGATCGTGCAGATGTGCATGATCGAGACGCTGGAGCAGGTCCGGCGCACCCGCGAAGATACCGTGCCGCAGGGACTGTTCTTCGATCCGCGCAACGGTTCTCCCATCTCCGGGCAGGTGATGACAGCCAATGGTGCCGCCTATAAGACCGCGCAGGGCTGGATCGATGTTGACTTCAAATGCACGGTCAATGCCGAGGCCGACGGCATCGCAGCGTTCAGTTTCGCAGTCGGCGGGTCAGTTCCGAAAAGCCAGTGGCAGGCGCGGCGGTTCCCGAAGAATTGAGCCGCCACGCCTGTTGTCACGCTATTTGTAAAACCCTTCACGCATGTTGAGGCCATGCTCCAGCCAGACCTTCATGGCGCAGAGCGCGCCGGTCCAGCCTTCGCAATTGCCGTAGGAGCCTTTGAGGCCGCCCGGCGTTTCCGGCCAGCCTTCCTCGACGATCGCCACCAAGGTGCGGCCGTCATCGAGCGGTTCGAAGGTCATGGTCACGGTGGTGTCGTAGTCTACCGGCTGCGGGCTGCCCTCGTTGGCTGCCCATTGAAAAACGATCTTCCTGTCCTTGACCACCTCGATCACCTTGACCGGGAAGGCGCCGGGGAAATCGTGAAAATCCCAGGTGACGGTGGCGCCGGTCTCAAGCCTGCCCTTGGCGCCGCCGGTGGTGAAATAGCGCGACAGTTGTTCCGGATTGACCACCGCTTCGAAAACCTCCGAGACCGGCTTGGCAATGCGTCCGGCCACCCTGAATTTCAGTTCCATGTTCTTTCCTCCTGTTTTTGCTTGTCCTGACGCCTATTATGTTATAAAAACATAACATGTCAACTGATGATGAAAACGACCGAATCTTCAAGGCCTTGGCCGCATCCAGCCGGCGCGCCATGCTCGATATGCTGAAGGATCAGCCGCAAACGACGGGGGATTTATGCGCGCGGTTTCCCGCCCTTGATCGCTGCACGGTGATGCAGCACCTGAAGGTTCTGGAGGCGGCCGATCTGGTCATCGTCAAGCGCGAGGGCCGCGAGCGCTGGAACTATCTCAACCCGCTGCCGATCAAGCATATCCACGACCGCTGGATCGGCCCCTATGCCGCCCAGGCCGTCAATCTGCTCGGCCGGCTAAAGGACGATCTGGAAGGGTAGGGCGCGTTCACCCAGCGGCGGCCTTCTCCAGCCCGGCGACATCGATCTTCACCATCCGCATCATCGCGTCGCGCACGCGTCCGGCCTTGGCCGGGTCGGGATCGCTCATCAGCCGCATCAGCGCATCCGGAATGATCTGCCAGGTAACGCCGAAACGGTCGGTCAGCCAGCCGCATTGCTGCGCCTGCCCGCCGTCCAGCAACCTGTCCCAATAATGATCGACCTCCACTTGATCGGCGCAGGCGACGAAGAAGGAGACGGCGGGTGTCAGCTTGTAATGCGGCCCACCGTTCAGTGCCATGAAACCCTGTCCCTCCAGGTCGAAGGCGGCGGTGAAGGTTTTTCCGTCCGGTCCCTTCTGCTGATAGGTCACCTTCGCCTGCCGGAAAATCGATAGATAGAAGGCAAGCGCTTCATCGAGAGTGTTGTCGAACCAGAGAAAGGGCGTGATCTTCTGCATGAACGTTCCTCCTGTTTGCGTGAACATTGCCTCCTGATGACGAACGGCCCGGTGCCAATTCGACAAGGCCCGCGAAATTTTTTCCCGGCCGAAGCCTTTGGGCCTGCAGTGCTTTTTTCCAGTCTGTGCCCGTGATCCTAGCAAAGTCTGCCGGAATGCGAATGGAGCCGCTTGCTTATCGAAAAATATATCGTAAGATATATCTAGTGTTATATCTTACGAAGGGAAATTCCATGTTTGGACGTCACCGCGGGCACGAGCACCGCAATCACGATGAATCCTGCCGCGAGCGGCATGCCCATGGTGGCCATGGCCGCCACGGTCCCGGCCGTTTCGAAGGCGGCTTTGCCTCACGCGATGGTTTTCGCGCCGGGCGCAAGCTGTCCTCGATCGACCTGCAATTGCTGATCCTGGCGCTGCTGGCCCGCCAGCCCGCCCATGGCTACGAACTCATCCGCACCATCGAGGAAATCTCCGGCGGCTTTTATGTGCCGAGCCCCGGCATGATCTATCCGGCTTTGACTTATCTCGATGAAATCGGCCATGCGGTGGCGGAAGCCGATGGCAACAAGAAGCTGTTCAGCATCACCGATGCCGGCCGTGCAGCCCTTGAAGCCGACCGGGACGCGGCCGATCGCATCATCGAAGGTCTTGGCCGGATCGGCGCCAAGATGGATGCCGTGCGCGATGTCTTCGAAGGCCGGGGACCGGGGCCGGGCGAGGATCCGGAAGCCCATGGCCATCATGCGCTGGAGATTGCCCGCCAGGCGATCAAGGCATCGCTGTTCCACAAGCGCGGCTGTTCGTCTGAGGAGGCGACACGGCTTGCGGATATCCTCCGCCAGGCCGTCGACGAGATCAATCGCGGCTAGCGCCGCTAAAGCTAAAGGATTTTTCATGATCGAAAGACACGCCACCGCGCGCGTCCGCCACGCGTTGCGCCGCCGTCTTCTGACCGTCAAGACAACGGAGCGGCTCACCCCGCAAATGGTCCGCATCACGCTGACCGGCGACGACCTTGAAGGCTTCGTCAGCGCCGGCTACGACGACCACGTCAAGCTGTGCCTGCCGACCGAGGGCCAGGATGCCCCGGTCTGGCCGGCGGGACCCGATGCACCCGTTTTGCCGGAAGGCACCGTCACCTCGCCAATGCGCGATTTCACCCCGCGCCGTCACGATGCGGCAAAGGGCGAACTGGTGGTCGATTTCGCCATCCACGCGGCCGGCCCCGCCACCGAATGGGCCTCGGCTGCCAAGCCCGGCACCAGGCTCGGCGTCGGCGGCCCGCGCGGCTCCTTCGTCGTCACCGATGATTTCGACTGGTACCTTTTGATCGGCGACGAAACAGCACTACCGGCCATCGGCCGTAGGCTGGAAGAGTTGCGTCCGGACGTGTCCGCCATCGTCATCGCCACCGTGGCAGGGGTTGAGGAACAGCAGACCTTCGAGACGGCAACCCGCCTTGAAACCCGCTGGATCCACCGGCCGCTCGCCGATGCCAGCGATCCGGCTTTCCTGCTCGACGCCGTCAAGTCGCTGCCGTTGCCGCAAGGCGACGGCTATATCTGGATCGCCGGTGAAAACGACACGGTCAAGATCCTGCGCAGGCATCTGGTCGAGGAACGCGGCCACAACCGCGCCTGGATCAAGGCGGCCGGCTATTGGCGCAAGGGCAGCGCCGGGTTCCACGAAAACCACAACGAGGGGTAATCAGACGCGATCTTCGCCATGGCTGCCGTGAGACACAATGCTCGCGGTGGCCTGCTACTTGGCGCCCCCCACGTTCTCGAAGCTCTGCTGCTGAACCGGTTGACAGGCAGCCCCCGCCTGTTTTATCTCACCCCATGACCTGTCTGCCGCTCAACACTCTTTCGCGCATGATGATGCCGCTCTCCATCCGAGAAGCGGACCCTTTTGCGTGATCTGAGATAATTTTCGCCAGACGCCCAAGCCGCTTCATCCGAGGCGGCTTTTTTTGTGGAACCGCCTCCCAAACCTTTCCGAGGAGTTCCGCCATTGACCCAAACATCCCGCGTTTCGCCAACCCGCTACATCACCACCGCTATCCCCTTCGTCAATGCCGCCCCGCATCTGGGCTTTGCGCTCGAAGTCATCCAGGCCGATACGCTCGCGCGTTTCTACCGGCAGCGGGGGGACGACGTGCGCTTTTTGGCCGGAACCGACGAGAACAGCATCAAGAATGTGCGGGCAGCGGAAGCAGCGGGAGACAGCGTCGCCGATTTCGTCGCGCGTAACGCTGAGCGTTTCCAGGCTCTGCCCGAAAGCCTCAACCTCTCCTATGACGACTTCATCCGCACCAGCGTCGATCCCCGCCATCAGCCGGGCGTGACAAAACTCTGGCAGGTCTGCTGTGAGAGGGGCGATATCTACAAGCGCTCCTACAAGGGCCTTTACTGTGTCGGCTGCGAGCAGTTTTACAGACCCGATGAACTGATCGACGGCCGCTGCCCCGAACATGACGCGCCGCTGGAGGAGATCGAGGAGGAAAACTGGTTCTTCCGCCTGTCGAACTATGAGGGGCAGCTGCTCGATCTTTACCGGAAGGGCACGATCCGCGTCGTGCCGCATGCGCGCCAGAACGAGATTTCCGCCCTGATCGAGCGCGGCCTGGAGGATTTTAGCATTTCGCGCAGCGCCGAGCGGGCGCGGGGCTGGGGTATCCCGGTTCCCGGCGATCCCGGCCAGGTGATCTATGTCTGGTTCGATGCGCTCGCCAATTACATCACGGCACTCGGTTACGGCACCGACGAGGCGGAGCTCTCGCATTATTGGGGTGACGCCAGCGCACGCGACCATGTCATCGGCAAGGGCATCACCCGGTTTCACGCGGTCTACTGGCCGGCCATTCTTCTCTCTGCCGGTCTGCCTTTGCCGACCCGCATCCTCGTGCATGGCTATCTGACGACGGAAGGCCGGAAGATTAGCAAATCCCTCGGAAACGCCATAGACCCCACCGTCTATGCCGAACGCTTTGGCGCGGATGCCCTGCGCTATTTTCTCTTGCGTCATATCCGCACGACGGAAGACGGCGATATCTCGCTCGACCGCTTTGAGGCCGCCTATAAATCCGAACTGGCCGGACAGCTCGGAAACCTCGTCCACCGCACGCTGAGCATGATCGAACACTCCTGCGGCCGCACTCTGTGCGAACCTTCGAAGGGGTTCATCGAGCATGATCCGCTGATCCGCCATGCCCTTGGCCTGCAGGAAATCGCTACCGCCCATCTCAACGCCTATGCCTTCGACCGGGCGCTGGATGCCGTCTGGAAACTGGTGGCTGAGGCCAACAAATATGTCGCCGACCAGCAGCCATGGGCGCATGCAAAGGCGGTGGCGGCGGCGCAGACGGCGGACGAAAGACAGGCAGCCGTCACCCGCCTGAACGACAGCCTCTATAGTGTCGCCTGGACCCTCCAGATCATTGCCACAGCACTCGCCCCCTTCATGCCGTCGATCTGCGCACAGTTGCTGCGAAAGCTGGGGCTGGAAGAGGGGATTGACTGTCAACGGCCAGTGTTGGCAGGAGCGAAGATTGCAGCGGGTGCTCCGCTGTTTCCGGTGCTTCCGGCGGATCCGTGACGTGACCCGGCGGCTGGCGGCGCAGAAGCCGTCAGCCGCGCGACGTTATCCAGACGCCAACCAGCGTTACCGCCAGGCCGATGAACATCGCCATTGTCAAAGGTTCGGAAAACAACGCCCAGGCCCAGAGCATGGTGACAGGCGGGCTGAGATAGATCGCCGCGCTCACCTTCGCCACCGGGAACATGCGCAGGCTGGTGTAATAGACGGAATAGGCTGCAAAGGTCGCAAAGACCACAAGCCAGACCATGCCCACGGCGAAATTGAATGTCAGGGGTGGCGCGATATCACCCTGGATCATTGCACACAGGCCGAACAGCACTGCACCCGTCAGCGTATGGATGCAGAGGCTCTGGTGTACCGGCATGTGCTCGGCCCGGCGCCACCGGAACAGCACCGAGGCGAGGGCGAAAATCAGCATCGAGCCGATGGTCACCCCGTAGGCCCAGGCGGGAGCCGTGCCAAAACTGAGGCTGTCGACCGAGACGACCAGCACGCCCGCCACCGCGATAGCCGTTCCCAGCCATTGCCGAGGGCTCAATCGTTCCCCCAGAACCGGTTGAGACAAGGCCGCGATGGCCAGCGGCACCAGATCGGAGATGAGTGCGACAAGCCCCGTCGGCACCCGCTGTTCGATCGCCAGTGCAAAACCTCCCAGATACAGGAACACCGACATCACGCCGAACAGCATCTGTTCTCCTATCCCGCGCAACCGCATCCGTGGCCCGATGGCCAAAGCGAAAGGCAGCAGGATCAGGCCCGACAGAAGCGTGCGCCAAAACAAAACCAGAGTGACGCTCGCCTGCTCGCTGGCATAACGAATGCCGACGAAGCCGGAGCTCCAGCTGATGACGAGGAGCGTCGCCATCAGCGGCCAAAGGAAACGGTTCTGGCTTCGCGCAGGCTGATGTAGGGTTTGGTCGGTCATTGGCGTCTCGCGGTCATATCGTTATGCCGTTCAGCCAATAGGGCTGGCGCGAGCAAGTTGCACATGACAAATCTGAATGGAAGCATGACATTCCATGCCGACAAGTCATTTCTGATTGCCAAGAATGGCCGGAATATGCATGCTTGCTACAAGGATCATGAAACTTGGGCGGGTTCGTTGACTGATTTCACCACCCGGCGTCTGGAAATCGATGCACTGCGCGCGCTTTGGGCGATCCGCCATCATGGCGGCATCACCCGGGCGGCCGATGCCCTTGGCCTGTCGCAATCCGCCGTCAGCCACAAGATCAAGAGGCTCGAGACCAGCCTCGATTGTCATCTCCTCAGCCGCAAGCCGGGCGCGCCGATGTTTACGAGTGCGGGAGAGGATTTGCTCGACTATGCCGGCCGCATCATCGGCTTGCATGACGAGGCGCTTTTGAGCCTGTCGAAAACGTCCATTGCCGGCCGCATTGCGCTTGGCTTGACCGAGGATACGACCTGCACCGACCTTGCGCGCATCCTTGGGCGATTTCGCCGCCTGCATCCGCATGTGTCCGTCCGCACCAAGGTCCGGATGAGCCTTGTCCTGCGGGCCATGCTGGAGCGCGGCGAATTGGACGCTGCGCTCGTGCAGGTGTTCGCCCATGAAGTGCGCCCCACCGATCTGGTTCTTTTCCGCGAAGATCTTCATTGGGTCAAGCACGCCGATTTTTCGGTTCCACAGAACGGTCCTATTTCTTTCCTGTCCTTTGACGACGAATGTTTCTATCGCAAGTGGGCGCTCGATATCGGACAGGATGGGGGAGTGGCCCTTGAAACTGTCTTTGAATGTTCGAGCGCTGCCGGAATTGTCGCGGCAGTCACCTCCGCCATGGGGATAGCGCTTCTCAATGCGCGCCATCTGCGCCCCGATATGCAGATCATCACAGACCGTCTTCCTGCGCCTCCTTCTCTGGCCTATGTGGTGCGCCGCGCTCGCAAGGCGAGGAATGCTGCGCTCGATGCACTCGTCACCGAAATCGATAATGAAATCAGACGCTACGGTGGATTGACGATCGCCAGCTGAGCTGAGCGGATTGTTTGAGAAAAAGCCGATCAGCTGGGTCGCAACCGTCGCTGCAAGTTGGTGCACGCGGCGTGGGCACGCGCCGTCCTTTGGTGCTTTTCCGGCACAAAATTATCCCCGCAAATCCCCGCCCACCTTCCCCGTGCCATACTTCTTCCCGTCCCACCACGGATACACCGGTTTGCGTTGCCGGCGAGGTGG
>UBTA01000079.1 GCA_900468065.1 Hyphomicrobiales bacterium
AGAATATAGTCCTTGCCAGCACGATCGAGAATGACGGCCTCGATCCCGGCCTTTGCAAGCAATTGCCCGAGCAGCAATCCGGACGGCCCCGAACCGATGATGACGACCTGTGCGCGCATCTCTTCCTCCCGAAGCTTTGCATTGCTTCAGTTGTGACATCGGCGCGCCCTTTTCTCCATGGACATCGCCGCCAAGAAATTGCACAAATCGAACATCTGAGGTTCAAAGAAAACCAATGCGCTCAATCCCTACCTACGACCTGTACGGCGAGAAGGCCGGAGATTCTCCCGGTTTCTGGCTGCATTGCGAAACAATCCCTTCGCGCAGCAGATTGCATCACTGGGAAATCGGGTTGCATCGCCATGAGCAGTTCTTTCAAATTCTGTACATCGAAACGGGCTCTGGTGACGCCATCTTTGGCGATGAAATCCATGCAATCGTCCCGCCCGCCGTCATCACTGTTCCGCCCTTTGCGCGCCACGGCTTTCGCTTTTCGAAGGATATCGACGGCTATGTCTTCACCATTTTGGCTTCGCACCTGAAGACGATGCCGGGGGATCACAGCCAGCTTGGGGAATGGCTTGCCACCCCCCAGCTGACAGCCTTGCCGCAGGGGGATGAGGACGGTCTTTATACCGCCACGACGTTGCACCGGCTGGCGGCGGAAACGGCTGCGCGGCGAACCGGACCGGCGGATCTTTGCGAGGCTTATCTGACTGTGGTGCTACGGCTGACCGCGCGCATTTCTGCCGGCCGTGACGATGAGGATGGTACGACCGAAAATGAGCGCCGTCTGACCCGGCTGACCGGCCTGATCCACCAACATTTCCGTTCGCACAAACCATCGACGTTCTATGCCAGCGAGCTCGGGCTATCACCGACCCATCTCAACCGCATCGTCAAGCAGTGTACCGGCCGTAATACCCAGATGCTGATCAACGGAAAGCTGATCGACGAAGCCCAGCGCGAATTGCTGTTCACACAGATCCCGGTCCAGGAAGTCGGTTACCGGCTGGGATTTTCGGATCCTGCATATTTCTCGCGTTTTTTCCTGACGCAAACGGGGGTCTCGCCGCGTCAATGGCGGCTGGCGCAGGACAGGAAGCGCTGAAGGCATTATCAGGCTCCAAAGTCGTAGCGATATGGTTCCGTCCAGGCCGGCAGCCATTTCTTCCATCTCGTCCAAGTTATGAATGCGACGTCTGCCGACCGTAAGCCGGACGCCAGAGCGCATCGATTTCTGGATGCCGCATCCAGTGCAGGATGGGGGGGCCTAATTGCCTGGCGGCCTGCGGTAACGACGTGTTGTTGAAGAACCCAAAGGATTGTCTGTTTTAGTGGGTTTACATGTTTCCAAGCGGGGATGCATAGATTGTCAAGAGTTCTCCGGATAGGAATCGGCGCAACAGGCGTGCAGCACTTTTCTACAGTTTTTATCGCATCGGACATTTTCCCGGGGGATCCCATGACCAAGGCCGTATCGACACTTCAGACCGTGAACACACCGGCAGTGCTGGTCGATCTTGATATCACCCGCCGCAACATCGACCGGTTCCAGGCCTATGCGGATGTGCATGGCATGAAAGTTCGCCCGCATATCAAGACGCACAAGCTTCCGGCCATCGCAGAAATGCAGTTGAGGGCAGGGGCAATTGGCGTCACCTGCCAGAAGGTGTCCGAGGCCGAGGCGATGGTTGCCGGGAGCCCGCAGATCCGCGACGTGCTGATCACCTACAATATCCTTGGCGCCGAAAAGCTGGATCACCTCGCCGGCCTGGCCCGCAAGGTGACGCTCAGCGTTGTTGCCGACAATGAAACGGTCATCGACGGGCTGTCGTCGAAATTCGCATCGCAACCCACCCGCTTGAACGTTCTGGTCGAATGCAATACCGGCGCCGACCGTTGCGGCGTGCCAACCCCGGAGGCCGCAGCAGCGCTTGCGCAGCGGATCTCAGCTGCCCCGGGCCTTGTCTTCGGCGGCCTGATGACTTATCCGCCGACAGATGGAGCGGCAGCCGTCGAATCCTTCATGACCCGTGCAAAAACTTTGATCGAGGCTGTCGGCATTGCCGTTCCTGTCATCACATCCGGCGGCACGCCGTCGATGATGAGCGCGGCCGAGGCACCCGTCGCGACCGAATACCGCCCCGGAACCTATGTCTACAACGATCGTTCCCTGGTCTCGCGCGGTGTTTGCGGCTGGGATGACTGCGCACTGACTGTGCTTGCGACCGTCGTTTCGGTGCCTTCAGCCAACCGGGCCATCATCGATGCCGGTTCCAAGTCACTGACCTCCGATCTGCTTGGCCTTTCCGGCTACGGACACGTCCTCGGCCGTGATGATATCGCTATCGATCAGCTTTCCGAGGAGCATGGCCGCCTCGTCAGTCAGGGCCTGATCAATCTCAAGGTCGGCGACCGGCTGCGCATCGTGCCCAATCACGCCTGCGTCGTTACCAACCTGGTGGACGCCATCAATATTTTGGAAAAGGGTGAAATCTCCGCCGTCTGGCCGGTGGCGGCACGTGGAAAGATCGTTTGACCGTTGCCGAGCGCTCGCCGTGGCGCGTCCATCCGCTGCTGCGGCAGAGCGGATAGTTCTACAGGAGATGGGAGGCGCCTAGCTCGAACCGAACGATAAACCGATCCTGACCGTCGAGAAAGTGCACTTTTCCACCGTGAAGCTCCGCGGCTTTCTGCGCGAGATTCAAGCCAAGACCGGCTCCCGGTGATTGCAGGTTGAGGCGGTGAAAAGGCTCGAGCACGCGCAGGCGTTCCGCAACGGGGATCCCCGGTCCCTGATCGCAGATATCGATCCAGCCCCGTAGGTTCACCTGGACGGTGATCGTGCCTTTGCCCCCGGCATGGTCGATCGCGTTGCGGATCAAATTGGTCAATGCAAGCTCGATGGCGTATGGCTGAACGGCGGCAAGGGTTTTCCCGCCACCCGGTTCGAACACGAAATCATACCCGGCATCGATCGCAATCGGCGCAAGGTCGATGGCGATTTTGCCAACCAGCTCATCCAGGTCCGCTGTTTGCACGTCCGGAGAGATTTCCCCGACAGACTGGATATCGAGCAATTGATGGGCGAGCCGGGAGAGCCGCTCGATGTCGCGCAGCAGATGACGGCTGACATCGCTGTCCGGCAGGAGATCAGCTCGCGTCCGCACGATGGCGATCGGTGTCCTCAACTCATGCGCCGCATCCGCCAGAAACCGGCTGTGCCGCTGGTATCCATCGTCGAGCTTTCGCAGCGCCTCGTTGAATGCCTCCACAAGCGGGACAATCTCTGTCGGGACGATTGACGCGTCGAGCCGGGCGGAGCGTTTTTCAAACTCGATGTTTCTCGCCTCATTGGCTGTCTCGACGAGGCCCGTAAGCGACCGCCCGATCGAAAATGGCGTGGCAAGAACGGTTGCAGCACCGACGATAATCGCAATCGGCAGGAAGCAGACGAGGATGACAAGCCCAGTTGCCGGCACGATCTGCAGCCAGAAAAGCGTCGGGCTTGTCCCTTCTGCGACTTCGAAATCGGCATCGATATTGACCCAGAACTTGATTCCATCGTTCTTGCTATTCAGGGGATCCGCCGCGGCGATGACTTGCAACCGGCCGATCGGTGTCTCGCGGTTGACGACCGCTGGGTAGGTGCCGTTCCCGACCTTGAGCGTGGCTCCATCAATGGATGACGGAAACGGGGTGGACAAGAGCGCCTCGGGATAGCTGCCGTACTGAAACGTGTTCCCTGCTGCATCCCTGACGATGAACCAAAGATCCGGATAATCTGCCTTCAGCTGGGCGATCTCGGGCGTCTCGGTGACATCGAGGGAACCGTCAGCTTTTCTCACGGCATGTTCGGCGACGGCACGAGTGATTGAATCGTTGGTGCTTTCAAGCTCCGGATCAAGGATCCAGATCCAGGCGCCCAACAGCGCGATGAAGAGAAGCAGAAGGAAGGCCTGCAGCACGATCAGCCGTCGTGTCAGGACCCATTTGAGCGAACGGCGTGGTGTTTTCATGTCTTTACGCGCAGAAGATAGCCGATGTTGCGAATGGCTCTGATCTCGACGGAAGCTCCGCCGGCGCCAAACTTCCGCCGGACACGGGAGATGTGGGAATCGAGGGCATTGGATTCGATTTCGTCATCCAGAGAATAGACCGCCTCAACCAGGACCGGACGGGTGACGATGCGGTTTGCCCGCCGCATCAGCGCTTCGACCACAAGATACTCCCGCCGCGCCAGATCGATGAGACGGCCGTCAATCGAGACTTCGTTGCTGCGTGGATCAAGGGTGAGATTGCCGAGCGTGAACTGCTCGCTAGAGACGATCGGTGAACGCCGCTGCAGTGCGCGCAAGCGTGCCAACAACTCCTCGATTGCAAATGGCTTGGCGAGATAGTCATCGGCGCCTGCATCAAGCCCGGCAACGCGGTGCTGGAGCCCACCCAAGGCCGTCAGCATCAGAATGGGCGCGGTAATCTTTTCACGGCGCAGCGCCGGGATCAGGTCAAGACCTTCACCATCAGGCAGGCGGCGGTCGAAAACCAGAACATCATAGGTCTCGAATCTTGCCATCAAAGCGGCGTCTGCGAGTGTGCAAACGTGATCAACCAGGATATCGCGACGCCCAAGCGCAGTCATTAAGGCTGCGGCCAGTTCGGGTTCGTCTTCGAGCAACAGAATTCGCAAAGAGAGAATCTCCGGACAACGCTGCCCATTGACCCAATGACTAGCGAAGATTGCACATACATTACAGGTCTGCGGGTGGCTAATCTTTGTGCTCTTCATAGGTTTTCAAATTTGGCGGCCGGGCTGAGATTTCAATCCACAAACCAGCAGTGATAGATCAGTGCTACGACAAGCAAACCGATGGCGCTGATGACAAAGGCGGTTTTCAGGGATGCGGCATAAATCAGAATGCCGACCAAAAGCATTTCACCCGGTAGAAAAGCGACGGTCGCCGCATAGGCAAGCCCCAGCACCGGCGAACGCAGACGGCGGGGCGCTCTGACTCGCAGGACTGTTGCGTATATCGGGCTCAGCAGACCGCCGGAAAAGCCTGCGAGGAGGCCCGCCGCCAGCAACATCAGCGGTGACATGTTGAACGCAAGCAATGCCACCGATGCGGCCAATCCTAAAAGTGCTGCGCTGGTCACGTCATTATCGGCGTGGCGTTGAGTTGACGTGGCAAGAACGACGTTCACGACCATCATGCCAGCGGCAGCGCCGCTTAGAAAAAGTCCGAGCAATTCGGCTGACATTTCGTCGATCGCAAGCGCTGCCGGAATGAGAAAGATCTGCATCGTGATAAAAAACCCAAGGGCAAAGCTCCCGCCGATGAAGGAAGGTGACGCGCGCGAAACGCCCTTGAGCCACTGGAAACTTTCAATGGTATCCCGGATCCTCGGTGTCGGGGCAAGCCGGAAGCGCGGAAGGCTGAGCGAAAGAAAGGCGAGTGCAATCACGCTCAATGCGGCAATCGCCCACATCAGCCCCGGCACGCCGGCGGTCGTCAGGAGATAACCCGCAACGACAGGCGAGCCCACAAGCACGGTACCATCGACCACGTCATCCATGATGCCGGCCTGGTGTGGGGATATTCTGGAGAACCGGGCGATCTCCGGCAGCCGGGTTTCAATGGCAACGGTCGCAGGCCCACCCAGGATGGCGCCCATCATTGTCAAAGTTAAAAACAGTTTTGGCGTCAGCAGATCCGCCGCATATAGCGCCGCGACGGCGAGAGCCATGAGTGCCGCAAGATTGGACGCAGACAGCGCCACATCCCGGAAACCGACGAAATCGGCAAGGAACCCGCCGACAACAAGCCCGGCGAGCAGCAGCGATACAGTGACCGCAGCGATGGCGGTGGTCCAGAAGATACTTCCGGAGATTTGATACATGACCCAAGGATAAAGCACAGCGGCAAGCGCATGGCTGAGATTCATGGCGGCGCTGCTGATCTGCAGGCCGATGAACGGCCATCCGGCCGTGAAGGTTCTGAATGAACGCAATGAAGTCTCCCTTGTCTTCGCCTCGCCACGGAGGTTGCCAAGCGGCTTGGGCAGGTGGGGATCCGGGAAAAACACGCCAAGGTCTGCACGTTTTTAAAAACCCGATGGGTGGATCCGGCCCGCCGCCTCGACGAGACGGCGGTTTTTGCGGCACCGGTGCCGGATGAGGGTTTAGAAGCGAAGGTTGAGACCGGCCTTGATGACGTGACTGTCAATATCGGCCTTATGGGTTCCTGAGGCCGTGGTCGTTTCAACGCCGGGTGTCATGACGTAATTGTATTCCATCTTGGCAGACAGGCCGCCGGCGAAAGCGTGTTCGAGACCGCCCCCCACAAGATAGCCGCCTTCCCATGTCGGGCCGCGGCGCACACCGGCGCCATTTTCAAACTTGGTCATGGCATAGCCTGCCGTACCATAAACCAGCGTTTCGTCGAAGGCGACGCCGGCCTTTGCCTTGGCGCTCAACCGCCATTTTTCGCTGATCGTGCCGCCGCGAACTTTTTGCTCGGCATCCCCAAGATAGGAGCCTTCGACTTCCGCGCCGAGAATGCCGGGACCAACCTGGACGTTGTACCCGGCCTGGACACCGGCAGCCACGCCTCTGCCATCGGTAAACGGATTTGCCGATGGTGACGCCATGCCGCCGTGCACACCGGCATATGCACCGCCAAAGCTGAAGGCAGGCGGCTCCTGGTAGGATTGCGTCGTAAATGTCAGGTCGGCGGCACCTGCATTTGCCGCCACACCCAGACCAATAAAAATGGCCGCTATTGGAAGGCATTTGACCGAAAAAAACATAGGATCTCCATACCGAGAGCTGCCTGCAAGGCCAGCTCTGCGCACGCTGCAAAGAACCGCTTCAAGGTTCCCGTCATGAACAGGATTGCTCCGACGGTTCCATATTGCCCGTGGAGATTGCCGACACATTACGCGAGCAGGTTTCCATCTTTTCTTCTCGAGCAATCACGGAGAGCTCTGCTATGTGCACCGAGACGGGCATCCCGCTGCCGGGAAGCCCGCTGCGTTTCGGGCAACCGCCGGGTCACCTATCCCCGGGCCCGCAGCGCTGCGGTTATCGGCAACCTCGTTGCCGCGATGGCGGGGAGTGCACCGCCGAGGATTCCGATGGCAAGGCCCAGTAGGCCGCTTGTCGCAAGGACATCGCCGCTGACCGTCAACTGGAAGGCCATGCGTGCATTGTTGGCACCGATCGTGCTGGCTTGCCAACCATTGAACACGATCCAGGATGCGGCAAGTCCGAGGATGACGCCTATTGCGGCAAGCATCATGGCCTCGACCCATGTTCCGATAAAGGCCGACAGGGGGCTGAAACCAAGGGCGCGGACGGTGGCGATCTCCACCGTCCGGTCAGAGACGGAACTCATCATCGTGTTGAGTGCGCCTGCAGTGGCGCCTATTGCCATGAGCAGTGCGATCGGCCAACCGAACGACCGGATGAGACTTGCAGTTCGCCCGGACTGGGCAGCGTAAAGGCCGGCCTCGGAAAGTGCGGTCAAGGGTGTTTCCGCCATCGTGGACAGACTATCCTGCAACCGCTTCAGAGAGTCTGGACCGCTTAACCGCAACCGAAGACTTTGCACCTGTCCCTGCCGGTTAAAGGCCGCACGCACGGCATCCAGATCGCCCCAGAGCTCTGATTCAAAGGCACTGCCATGTGCTGAGAAATGTCCCACAACCATCCAGTCGACAGCACCGAGGCGGACCGTATCGCCGGCCGATAAACCGAACTCGCCGGCCAGGCGATCACCACCCACGATCTCGCGCGAGCCTGGTGTGAAAAACCGCCCCTGAGACAGGGTGATACCCTCGCGGATCGACGGTCCGGCTGCCTCCATGCCGCGCAATGCCAGCGTCCGGGCCAAGCCGCCCGGTCCTTGCTGTACGTCGACGGGAACGACGATTTCACGGGAGGAGACGAGGTTGCCGGCCGGATCGCGGGCGGCGCCGATATCTCCGGCCGTCGCCTCTATGGTGCGCAAGACGGAGGCAGGGATATCGGAGCCCGCTTCCTGGTTGGTTCCCCCGCCGAGCACGACGGCGACGAGGGAAGAGCCGGCACTTGCCAGTGCAGTTTCGAAGCCTTTCGCCATTGCAAGAAATCCGGCGAGGACACAGACGACAATGGCCACCGACAGGGCCATCGAGATGGAAATGGCAAGGCGGCGGTGTAGGCTGAAGAGGTTGGCCCGGATCATCACACGTGTTTGCTGGAGTTGAGAGAGCATGGACATTACCTCGATCTGAAAGCGTTGATGATGGGCGTGCGGATCGCATTGAGAGCCGGTAAAGCACCGGTGGCAAAGCCAAGGACCAAGAGGATCGCCAACGCCTTGGCAAAGACGAGCGGGGAGAAGACCAGCCCCAGGTTTGGACCGGCAAAGACGGTCGCGAGTTTGGCGAGCGCCAGGCCGCAACCGCCGCCGATGGCAAAGACGAACAACGTCTCGCCAAGGATCAGCGCCACGATCCGCGTCTGCGAGAAGCCGAGTGTCTTCAATACGCCGATCTCGAATAGCCGCTCGCGCACCGCAAAGACCATCGTGTTGACGACGATCATCAACACGGTGACGAAAGCGGCACCGGTGACGAGATTTACGATCATGCCGATATCGGCATATTGGCGCAGGAAGGCTTCAAGGAACTGCTTTTCCGATTGCGTTCGCGTGGGAGCCGCCGAGTTGGCGAAGAGCTGGTCGATGTGGGCAGCGAGGTCCGGCACGGCGCTTGCCTGCGGGCGGACAATGAAGGCATCGACGGTATCTTTTCCCCGTGCCCGCACCGCATTGACGTAGTCGTAGCGGCCGATCATGAAGTAGGTGTCGGTTGAGGCATTCTCGCCCTCGAAGATGCCGGCAATCTCGAAGCGCCAGTCGCGGCTTCCATCCTGCTTCGCAATGTCAAAGGTGGTGACGGCTATGCGCTGACCGGCCGTCCAGCCTTGCGCGTCTGCCAGCGCCCGGCCGACTAGAACGTTTTCACGGGCCTGTCCGATTGCATCAACGAGATCCGCCGTCAGCCCCAGTTCCTTGCCGTTGACGGACATCAGCAAGCCAGGATCGACGGCGCTCACCGCAACGACGTTCTTTTCCACCTCTATGAAACCGCGCATCCGGGTCATATAGCCGACCGCGGCAACCTCCGGATCCGCCGCAATCCTCGGCATCAGGGCCATCGGCAGAGGCTGTGTCCGCCCAGTAGCACTCATCACCCCGAGCAGCTCATCGCTGGCGCCGGCTGCCCCTTGGGCACCGGCAACGAAGCTTGCTGCCAGGCCATAAATCAGGAAGGCGACTGCTATGCAGACCATGAGAAGCAATGTCCGCAGCGGTTTTCGCCACGCATTCTTTCTTGCAAGATCGAAGAAGGTCATCAGGCAGCCCTCCTTTCTTCGACGAAATCGCCCTTGTCGAGATGCAGCGTCCGCTTGGCATGGAGCGCTGCCTGTGGGTCATGCGTTACCATGACGATCGTCTTTCCCAGCTGGCGATTGAGGAAGCACAGCATTTCGAGAATCTCGTCGGCAGACTTGCGATCGAGATCGCCGGTTGGCTCGTCGCACAGCAGCAGGCCCGGATCGCAGACGATGGCGCGGGCGATGCCCACACGCTGCTGCTGGCCTCCGGACATAACGCCGGGATATTGCCTTTCGCGGCCGCCAAGCCCGACCAGATCAAGGACCCGTTCAACTCTGATCCGCCGTTCCCGGCGTGACAGGGGTTTCAGCAGCAGCGGCAGTTCGACATTCTCCGCGGCGGTGAGTATGGGCAGCAGATTGTAGAACTGAAAGACGATGCCCATATGGTGCGCCCGCCAGGAGGACCGTGCAGCCTCGCCCATCTGATCGAGGTGACTTGCGCCAATGCGCAGGCTACCGGCATCGGGCCGGTCGATGCCGGCCAGCATGTTGAGCAATGTCGATTTACCGGATCCGGATGGTCCCATGACGGCGACAAAATCGCCGTGGGGGATGCAGAGATCGAGCCCCGAAAAGATGGGCACCGCCTGGCCGCCGATATTGTATGCCTTGCTGATACCCTTGAGCGCTATGTAGGGTTCCTGAGCGATATGTTGGGTCACTGCGTGTTGCCTCCGATGGATTTGGTTTGTTCGACGAGAGGGATGCGGATACGGGCGGCCATGTTCGGCCGGATACCGGACGGGGGCGCGGTGATGGACAGGCGCATGGCGACGGTTCCCTTTTCCGCAGTGATGACGGGTGCTAGGCGCAGGATCGTGACGGTGAAGGGCTGATCAGGGAACCCGTCGAGGATCGCTTCGCCGCGAAGCCCGGGCCGGAGAAAGGCAATTCTGGTTTCCGCGACATCTGCATCGATCACCATGCTTGCGGTATCGGTGATCGTCATCAGGCTTTGGCCTTCGCGCACGCTGTCGACACGCGCCAGCACGGTATCGCCGACATGGGCGTCGAGGCGCGTCACGGTGCCGGCGAAGGGCGCACGAACGGTTAGTTCCGCAACCGGTTCTTCGGCGATACGGATGGCGAGATCGGCGCGTGCCAGGTCGTGCCTGGCTTGCGCAAGCGCGTTCAAGTTGCGGTCTGCGAGCGTGCGCGCCTCCTCGAGCGTTTGATCAGATGTGGCATCCCTGGCGGCCAGCGTCTGTGTGCGGTGAAGCGAGGCGCGCGCCTGCGAAAGATCAATGGTCCGGGCCGCAAGGACCAGTTCTGCAGCGGTTTTTCCTGCTTTCGCCTGATCGAGGGCAAACCGGGCGCCGGCATCCTCGAGGATCGCCAGGACCTGGTTCTTTTCGACGCGATCACCCGTATCCACCGGGATTTTGGTGATCCTGCCTTCATATTTGGAGAAGACCGTGGTCACGCGGGGAGCGACTACAAAACCGGAGCCACTCAGTTCGCGAGCTGCTGGGGTGGGATTGCGCGGAGTGTTTCGCTCCTCACTCTCTGCGTCTTGATGCGCACCGACCTCCTTGGTCGAGGAAATGCTGTCTGAAGGATTGGATAGAGCGGAAACGGTGGTTTGGATGGTACGGGTCGTTTCCGTCTGAGAGACGACAATACCGCCGATGGCAGCCAGGGCCAGAGCCGACAGGCAGCCGGGAAAAATCAGCCGCCGGATCGGCCTATTCCGCGGCTTCGCGTTGTGAGGAGCAGGCTCGAATGACAGGGACTTCAGGGTCTGGGCGAGCTTGCGATCGTGTTCGGTGCGAATGTCGGGATGTGTGTTCATGCAACCAGCATGACCGGCTGGCGCGGAAACGAGACCTCAAACGCGTTTGCGGCCGTGCTCAATCGCGATTGAGGACGGTGTTGCGTTGCGTTCGCGCCATTCGAGAGGCGTCATGTCGGTGACACGACGAAATTCGCGGTTGAAGTTGGATTTTGTCTGGAAGCCAACCTGGAACATGATTTCCGTCACGGGCCGTTCGGTTGCCGCCAGCTGGTTGCAGGCCTCGGCGATCCGGTGCTCGTTGACATATTGCGAGACGTTCTTAGCCGTTGCCCGATTGATCGCGGTTGAAATCTGCCGCGCGGGAATGCCGAGCTTGCGGGCCAGCCTGTCGAGGTTGAGATCGGCGTCGCGATAGACGCGTTTGTGTCCATCAGCGTTTGGATCGCAGCCATGGTTTCCTTGTCAGGGCGGGCATATTCGCCTTGTGTCCAGGCAAAATCGAGGAAGATGAAAATATCCACCGCCGCCGACAGGATGAGCGCCAAGGCGGCGAACAGGATGGCGTGGTAGGCGGGGGTTGCCCCATCGAAGGGCGCAAGGCGTAGCGCGTCCGTGCCTGCCCGCATCAGGAACAGGATCGCCACCGCATAGCCGAGGAAAATCATCACAAGGACCAGATCGATCGCGTCGCGCGACACTGCCATCAGTAAGGCGATGATGAGTGCAGGGATCGCGTGCAACCCGATCCGCAGCCGTGTGGGCAAACGGCGTTCCCGAACGAGCCGCGCGACACCGGCATAAGCAAGCGGCGGGACCAGAGCGGCGAAGACAGGGGCGATATACATCACGGCTTCGATGCCATAGCCCCAGCGCAGCCCGGACAGCAGCGATTGAAAGGCACTCAGCAGAATGAGAGCAGGAAACGACTTGTTCGACTCTGCCTTTTCCTCACGCCTGACAACGGTAATGAAGAGGAGGATCAGCAGGATGGCGACGACGAAGGGCAGGGGGACGAACAGCATCAAGGGTCCGGTGAGAATGGAAGGCAGTTGCGAACATCATGGTCTAAAGCGCAATGTTTCGCGACCTTGATCACGTTCAAGGACTGAAAATATCGTGTGGCGACTTTTTCGCTGTCAGGCGGGCACAGGTTTTCCGGTGACCCCCGTGACCGGCAGCCCGAAATTTTTGCAAACCGTGTCGTGGTTAGGTTGCGGTTTCTTTAGTCTATCAATTTTATGGATAACAATGCTCACTCTGCCAATGATACGTGGATTGCGGAATTTCTGCGCCATGGAAGTGAGGACATGATGAGCTGGATCAGACATTTCGACCGTCTCCAAACCATGAAAGACCAGTTGGAGGCCAAGCTGGACCTCGATGACGCGGGCCTTTCCGCGGGCATGGGCTATCGGGCACGGCGTGATCTGCGTGATCGCATATCCGAAATCTCCGAGGAGATCTTTGCCCTGGAACAGCGCGCGCGCTGTTTCCAGAACTGAAGACCGCCGGAGAACATCTCATGACACCCACATTGATCCTGCCTGGTTTGAATGGATCCGATGACGGACACTGGCAGAATTTCTGGCTCAAGGACGACGTAAGAAGCCGGCTGGTCGAGCAGGACGACTGGAAATCTCCCCGGATCGAGGCGTGGATGAAGCGTCTTGAGGAGGTTCTTGCTCAAGAAGGGCCAGCCTACATTGTTGCCCACAGTCTTGGCTGTTTACTGGCCGCGAAATGTGCGGACAGTCCATCGGCATCGTTGATCAAGGGGGCCTTGCTTGTTGCCCCCTGCGATCTGGCAACCACGGAGAAACTTCACCCAGGTGCAATCCATTTCGGCCGGATGCCGACCCGTGCTCTGCCGTTTCCAGCCATCACGGTGGGGTAGTTTGAACGATATCTATATGCCTCTCGAAAGCCTGTCATTTTACAGTGGCCTGTGGAAGACGGAGACAAAAAACCTTGGATATGCGGGGCATATCAACATCCAAAGCGGCTTTGGACGATGGAAGGGGGGATATGGATTGCTCTCCCTGCTGAAAAGGAAAGCCAATTTCAACCGGCGCGCCGCTCAAGCCTATTCTCAAGGCGATGAGGCAGCAGATGGATCAACAGGCTTTGGTAAGCTCCATTGAGAAAATCATTTGCTCATTTGGTCGATATGGGGTCCGAGATGCGGCCGGACCTGAGTGCCGTGCCGCGCGCGACCACTGCGTGTCATGCTCTATGGGTTCTGGCTTTGAAAGCGCGGGTGACTTTTCCTCTTATCTGCCTGCAAAGAGAATGGCATTTCTTATAATTCATAATGTCTACTGATTTTATAGACTAAGTTTTACAACTTAGCGAATGGATCGGTGGCTCATGCCCTACCTCCTCAGTCTCCTCGACAAAAGTCCCATCGAAGAAGGCAATACCGCTGCGGATGCCCTGCGCGCGACAGTTAAGCTGGCTCAAAGGGCTGAGGAGCTCGGTTATCATCGTTTCTGGGTCGCCGAGCACCATAATGTGCCCAACCTTGCAAGTTCGGCGCCTGAGACGCTGATTGCTTATCTCCTCGCCAAGACGTCGCGTATTCGTGTCGGTTCAGGCGGGGTCATGCTGCAGCATTACAGTGCCTACAAGGTTGCCGAGACCTTCAATCTGCTGGCGTCTCTGGCGCCCAGTCGCGTCGATCTTGGTGTCGGCAAGGCGCCGGGCGGTTTTCCGTTCGCCACCCGCGCACTACAGGTCGGAATCGATCCGGCCAGGAAACCGGACTTCGCCGAACAGCTGTCCCATATCAATACTTATCTTGAGGCCGATCCTGGTGGTGAGGGTCCGCAGGCAACCCCGCTCCCTCCAACAGCACCGGAGCGCTTCCTTTTGGGTGCCAGCGTTGACAGTGCCGAGCTTGCCGCAGCCAAGGGCTGGCGGCTTGTATTTGCCGGGCAACTGAACGGCGACCCGGAAAACCTGAGCAAGACATTTGACGCTTATGCGCGGGCAAGCGGTGGAAAAACTCCGATCCTGGCGCTTGCGGCCTATGCCGCCGAAGACGCGAGTGCTGCGCGCAAGGCTGTTGGCGATCTGCGCATCGTCAAGGTTTTCCTGACCGACGGCAGAAGCGTCAATGTCGGCAGCGAAGAGCAGGCTGCTGAATTTGCCCGGCAGGCCGGCGTTGGCATCGACCGTCTCGAATCCAAGGAGCCGAGCGTGCTCCACGGCACGGCGGCTGAGGTGCGGGTGCAACTGGATGACCTGCACAGCCGCTACGGTATCACCGAGTTCATCATCGAAACGCCGGCCGTTGCCGCTGCCGAGCGTTTTGCCTCCATCGAACGCCTCGCCAAGGAACGGCTGTCGCTCGCTGCCTGATATCGACAAAAAGGATTTCTCCGATGGTTCAGAAACACATTCCGTTCGGTATCATGCTGCAAGGCCCCGGTGGCCATATGAACGCCTGGAAACATCCAAGCGGTCCCGCCGATGCCAGCGTCAATTTCGAGTTCTTCGTCAAGACGGCCCGCCGGGCCGAAGCCGCGGGGATCGCTTTCGCCTTCGTTGCCGATGGGCTCTACATCAACGCGCAGTCGATCCCGCATTTCCTCAACCGGTTCGAGCCGATCTCGATCCTCTCGGCTTTGGCAGCATCGACCTCGAAGATTGGCCTCGTCGGCACAGTCTCAACGTCCTACAGCGACCCGTTCACCGTTGCCCGTCAGTTTGCCACGATCGACCAGATCAGTGGCGGCAGGGCAGGGTGGAATGCGGTAACGACACCGCTTGAAGGATCGGGGCACAACTACAGCCGCGAGCATCCGGAACACGAACTGCGCTACGAGATCGCCGACGAATATCTGGATGTGATCAAAGGCCTGTGGGATTCCTGGGATGACGACGCTTTCGTCCGCAACCGCGAAACGGGCGTCTATGCCGATAAGTCGAAGCTGCACACGCTTGGCCATAAAGGCCGTTTTTTCCGCGTCGAAGGTCCTCTGAACATCGGCCGTTCGAAACAGGGACAGCCTGTCATCTTCCAGGCGGGCGCGTCCGATTCCGGCATCAGGCTCGCCGGCAAGCACGCCGATGCCGTGTTTACCAATGGCGGGCCAATCGAGGATGCGAAGATCTTCTACAAGCAGGTCAAGCAAAGCGCGATTGCACAAGGCCGCCGTGCTGCCGAGATCGGCCTCTATCCCGGCATCGGGCCGGTGGTCGGCGCGACGGCAGAAGAGGCGGAGCAGAAATATCAGGCGATCCGCAATCTCGTCACCATCGAGGAAGCGCTGCTCTATCTCGGCCGCTTCTTCGACCATCACGATTTCAGCATCTATCCGCTGGACGAAGCCTTTCCGGATATCGGTGATATCGGCAAGAACAGCTTTCGCGCGACGACGGACCGGATGAAGAAGACGGCGCGTGAGAAGAACCTGACGCTTCGCGAAATCGCCCTCGATGCCGCAACACCGCGCACGGCCTTCATCGGCACGGCGGACCACATCGCCGGCGAAATCATCCGCTGGGTGGAGGAGGGGGCGGCCGACGGCTTCATTCTCGGGTTCCCGGTGATCGCAGAAGGGCTCGAGGATTTCGTCATCCATGTTCTGCCGATCCTGCAACAGCGCGGCTATTTCAATCCTGTGCTCGAAGGCGAGACGCTGCGCGATCATCTCGGGCTGGATTACCGGGAAAGCCGGTACACGGCAAAGGCCGAAGACGCTGCACACGGAAAGGCGGTCGGCGCCTAAGGCGCCGGGAGCCGGCCATGAACATCCTCGCACAGCCACAGCGCCTGAATGATCCCGTAGAGCAAGGCATCGCCGCCTATCTCGATGAAATCATCGCACTTCGCCACGACCTGCATCAATATCCGGAGCTTGCCTTTCAGGAACGACGCACCAGCAAACTGATCGCCTCGCGTCTGTCCTCCTGGGGGTATGACGTGACCGCCGGTATCGCCGGAACGGGTGTTGTCGCCACGCTGAAGCGCGGCACTGGCGAGCGCCGGATCGGCATCCGGGCGGATATGGACGCGCTGCCGATCGAGGAAGTCACCGGGCTTTCCTATGCCAGCAACAATCCGGATGTCATGCATGCCTGCGGCCACGATGGCCATACCTCCATCCTCTTGGCCGCCGCCCGCTATCTCGCTGAAAGCGGGACGTTCAATGGCACGCTTCACCTCATCTTCCAGCCGGCCGAGGAAATCGGCTCCGGTGCCCGCAAGATGATCTCGGAAGGGCTGTTCGAGCGCTTTCCGGTCGATGCGATCTTCGGGCTGCACAATTGGCCGGGTGTTCCATTGGGCCAGTTCGGGTTTGTCTCCGGCCCTGCGATGGCCTCCGTCGACCAGGCCAAGATCCGGATCGTCGGCAAGGGTGGCCATGGGGCAGAGCCGCACCGCGCCGTCGATCCGGTGCTGGCTTCCGCGTCCTTCATTACCGCGCTGCAGAGCGTTGTCTCGCGCAATGTCGATCCGCAGGAAATGGCGGTGGCGACGGTCGGATCGATCCATGCAGGCTCGGCCTCTAACGTCATTCCGGAAAGTGTCGAGCTGAAGCTTACCATGCGCGCCTTTACCGAAACCGTCCGCCAGCAGCTGCAGGAGCGCATTCCGGCCTTAGCACGGGCGCAGGCGGAAAGTTTCGGTGCGGTGGCTGAAGTGGACTACCGGCTGGGCTTTCCTGCGCTGATCAATCACCGCGAAGAAACGGACTTCGCCAGAGGAGTGGCACTCGACACGTTTGGCCCGGCAAAAGTCGAGGAGGGGTTCAAGCCGCGCACGGCGAGCGAGGATTTCGCCTTCATGCTGCAGGCGAAGCCCGGCAGCTACCTGTTCGTCGGCAATGGCGACACGGCGCCGTTGCACAGCGCCCACTACGATTTCAACGACGCGATCATCGCGCCCGCCGCCCGCTACTGGGTCCGGCTGGCAGAGACCTTTCTCAACTGAATATCTCAACAGGCCCAGCCTCAGCAGGCCCGGTCTCAACAGGAATGACGAACATGAGCGATACGTTTGTCTACACCACGCCCCTCGATCCCCGCGCAAAGCCGCTGATCGACGAACTGACCTACGAGTACGACAGCCGTTACGGCTCGTACTTCAGCGAGGCTGGTGCAGCCGAAGAGATGAACCGCTATCCGGCCGAAGCTTTCGCGCCGCCATACGGCAATTTCCTGCTGCTCGAGCGGAACGGCGAGACGATCGGTGGCGGCGCTTTCAAGCACTATGACGAGCGCACTGCCGAGTTCAAGCGCATCTGGACACGCTCCGACCTGCGCCGTCAGGGCCTTGCTGTCAAAGTCCTGCTCGAGCTTGAGGTTCAGGCTGCCCGCCAGGGGTATTCCCGAATCTACCTGACCACTGGGTTTCGCCAGCCCGAGGCCGTCGGCCTCTATCTGAAATACGGCTACACGGCGCTTTTCGACATCGACGCCGATCCGGAAATCTACAAGTCGCTGCCTTTTGAAAAAGAGATCGGCCACCTCGCGACTCTGGGACGACCCGGCGCCGTGACTGCTGAACAGCCGTTGCAGCGCGCGGCTGGACAGCGCTGAGCGATCAGAAACTTCATCGTTTACCAGGGGTCACACATGGCGCTCACCACAGATTTCGCAGGCATCGAGCCAGGCCGTAGAGCGGCCGAGCACAGCCAGGATTATTCGCGCCACCGGATTATTCCCGCGCGCCATCCGGGCCGCCTAATCGGCTCGCTGTTCGCCGGCCTTGTCATAGCGACGGTGCTTTATTCGACCTTCACCAACCCGCGCTGGGGCTGGAATGTCTTTGCCGAATGGTTCTTCGCCGAACCCGTTCTGGCCGGTCTGGGCAGGACGCTGCTGTTGACGGCGCTGGCCACGGTGTCGGGTTCGGTGATTGGCACAGCGCTGGCGCTGGCGCGGGTGTCGAAGTCGCCGCTGCTGTCGGGCCTGTCTTGGGGCTATGTCTGGCTGCTGCGCTCCATTCCGCTGATCGTGTTGCTCTTGGTTCTCAACAATCTCGGCTACCTCTATGAGACCATCCGCATCGCCGTGCCGTTCACTGGTATGGTGCTCGTCGATTATCCGACCGTGCAATTGCTAACCCCATTTGCCGCCGCATTCCTCGGCCTGACGTTGAACCAGTCCGCTTTCTTCTCGGAAATCGTCCGTGGTGGAATCCTGTCGGTTGATCAAGGGCAGCTCGAGGCCGCAGCCGCCCTCGGTCTGCCGCGCCGCCGCCAGGTGTTTCGCATCGTCCTGCCGCAGGCCATGCGCTCGATCCTGCCGACCGGTTTCAACGAGATCATCGGCCTGGCGAAAAGCACATCAATGGTCTACGTGCTCGCCCTTCCCGAGCTGTTCTACACGGTCCAGGTCATCTATCGCCGCAACCTTGAAGTCATCCCGCTACTGATGGTGGCGACGGCCTGGTATCTGGTGATCATGACCGTTCTGTCGATCGCCCAGTATTATATCGAGCGCTACTTTTCGAGGGGCGCGGTACGCAATCCGGTGCCGCTGCCTTTCCAGACCTTCTTTAACCGCATTCGTCCGCCGCTGCCGCTGCAGGCGTCTGCGACAAGCAGTCAGGCTGCGCGCAAGATCGGCTTTCGTGACGCGCCCTTGGTGCGTGCTGGCGCTCCTGTACGCATCCACGGCATTTCCAAGAGTTTTGGTGCCCTGAAAGTGCTCGATGCGATCGATCTGTCCCTGCCAGCAGGCAGCGTCACGGCCATTCTTGGGCCGTCCGGTTCCGGCAAATCGACCCTGCTGCGCGCCATCAATCATCTCGAGCGTGTCGATAGCGGCTTTATCGCCGTCGATGGTGATCTCGTCGGTTATCGCCAGAATGGTGAGACGCTCTACGAACTGAAGGAAAAGGACATCCTCAAGCGCCGCGCCGATATCGGCATGGTTTTCCAGAACTTCAATCTCTTTCCGCATCTGACAGTGCTTGAAAACCTGATTGAAGCGCCGATGCAGGTCCGGGGGACGGATCGCGCCGAGGCCGTCGAGCTGGCGCGGGAACTTCTCTCCCGCGTCGGCTTGACGGACAAGATCGATGCCTATCCACGCCAGCTCTCGGGCGGCCAGCAGCAGCGCGTTGCCATCGCAAGAGCCCTGGCGTTGAAGCCGAAGGTTCTGCTGTTCGACGAGCCCACATCGGCGCTGGACCCGGAACTGGTGGGTGAGGTGCTCGATGTGATCAAGGAGCTGGCGCGCACCGGCACGACGCTGGTCATCGTCACTCATGAAATCGGGTTTGCCCGCGAAGTGGCCGATACGGTCGTGTTCATGGAAGGCGGTCACATTCTTGAAGTCGGCCCACCCTCCCGCGTCTTCAGCCAGCCGAACCATCCGCGTACCCGCGAATTCCTCGCAAAAGTTCTCTAGCAAATTCCCGGGCGCCTGAGCGGACGGGATGGAACCAACATCAACTGCAACCTTAAGATGAAGATGGAGACGGGAAACATGACATTCTTGCACAATGCTAAACTTCTGATGGCGGGCGCCGTAACGATCGCGGTCCTTGGGCTGGGCTGCGCACATGCGGCCGAGAAATTTGACTTGAGCCCGGATATTTCCAAGCGGGTTCGTGCCGAAAAAGACGATGCGGCGATCAAGGCGATCTCCAGCGATTTTAAATTCGTGACACCGGGCAAGCTCACCGTAGCCATCAATGCCTGGGATCCGCCGATCGCGACCTATGCTTCGGACGCAAAAACACTTGTTGGCGCTGATCCGGATCTTGCATCCCTTTTGGCGGATTCGCTCGGCCTCGAACTTGAACTGGTCTCCGTTGCGTGGGCAGACTGGCCGCTCGGCGTTGCTTCCGGCAAATATGACGCGGTCATCAGCAACGTCACGGTTACCGAAGAGCGCAAGGAGAAGTTCGATTTCTCGACCTATCGCAAGGATGTGCTCGGCTTCTACGACAAGGCCGACAGCAAGATCAGCGACATCAAGGAGCCGAAGGATGTCGCGGGGCTGAAGGTGATTACTGGCGCGGGCACTAACCAGGAAAAAATCATTCTTGAGTGGGACCGGCAGAACGTCGCTGCCGGCTTGGCGCCGATCGAGGTGCAATATTACGACGACCGCGCTGCAAGCGATCTGGCGATACAGTCCGGCCGCGCCGATGTCGAGTTCAATCCGAACGCGACGCAGGCCTATAGCGCCTCGATCAAGAACCAAACCAAACTTGTTGGCATCGTCAGCGGTGGCTGGCCGCTAGCGGCCGATATCGCCGTCACGACCCGTAAAGGCGCCGGTCTTGCCGACGCGGTGACGGTCGCCGTCAACGATCTGATCAAAAGCGGCAAATATGGCGAGGTTTTGAAGCACTGGAGCCTTGAGGCGGAAGGTGTGGATCAGTCCTATACCAATCCAGCCGGCTTACCGAAAAGCGGTTCGTAAGGCGGCACGAGGCGGCCCGGCACTGTTCTACGGTGCCGGGCCGGGCATTCCCCATGGAGACGATGACAATGACCGACAAACCGGCTTTCCGGACCTTCTTGATAACCGTGCTTGCTTCGACGCTGATCCTTTTCGGGACGGCGCAAGCGGATGAAGTGTTTGACCTCAGCCCCGAACAACCAGCCCGTATCCGGGCGGAGAAGAATGCTGCTGCTGTCGCGGCCATTTCGAAGGATTTCACATTCGTCTCTCCCGGCAAGTTCACGGTCGCGGTAAGCCCCGGCGGGCCGCCGCTCGCGACCTATGCGAAGGATGCAAAGACTGTCGTCGGTGCCGATCCGGATTATGCGTCTGCCATTGCCGATAGTCTCGGGCTTGAACTGGAACTCGTTCCCGTCGCCTGGATCGACTGGCCGCTCGGCCTGGCATCCGGCAAATACGATGCGGTCATCTCCAATGTCGGCGTTACCGAACAGCGCAAGGAGAAATTCGATTTCTCCACCTACCGCCAGGGCCTGCACGGCTTCTTCGTCAAATCCGACAGCCAGATCAGCGCAATTAGGGAGCCGAAGGATGCTGCGGGCCTGCGCATCATTGTCGGTGCTGGCACCAACCAGGAGCGTATCCTGCTCCGGTGGAATGACGAAAACGTCGCCGCCGGTTTGAAGCCGCTGGAACTGCAATATTACGACGACGAGGCGGCGAGCCTGCTCGCGCTATCATCGGGCCGGGCAGAGGTCATCGTCCAGCCGCATGCGCAGCTCGTCTATATTGCTGCGCGCGATCACAATATCAAACGTGTCGGTACCTTGAGCGCCGGCTGGCCAGATCGCTCCGACGTGGCCATTACGACAAAGAAGGGCGGTGGGCTGGCAGACGCTCTGACGGTCGCCACCAACGGGCTGATCGAGAAGGGCGTCTATGCCAAAATTCTCGATCATTGGCATCTGAGCGAGGAAGCCCTGCCGAAATCGGAAACCAATCCGCCCGGCCTGCCGAAATCCTGAAGCCAAAATCCCGAGGGAAGGAGACACGATGAGCAGCATCGCCATCAACCATATCGGCTTTCTGACGCCGGGCAATTATCCCGCCGATGATCCGTTGTCCGGATTGGAAAAGACATTGAAACTCCTCGAATATGGCGAGGAGATCGGCTTTCAAAGTGCCTGGGCCCGCCAGCGGCATCTGGAGCCGGGCATCTCGTCGGCGACGGCTTTTCTGGCGGCGGCAACCCAGCGTACCAGCCGTATCCAGCTTGGCACGGCGGTGATCCCGATTGGGTATGAAAGTCCCTACAGGCTCGCAGAAGACCTTTCGACGGTCGATGTTCTCTCGTGCGGACGGCTAAACGTCGGCTTGAGCGCCGGCCGGCCGCTGCATGCCGATCTGATCGCGCCGCTGGTCTTCGATGGCGATTGGGAAAATTACGATTTCTCCCATGAGCGCGTCCTGCGCTTCGTCGATAATCTGAAGAGCAAGCCTGTCGGTGACGAAACGACCTTCATCAAGACGCCCTTCGGACCGCAGCGGCCCCGCCTGCAACCTCATGCCAAGGGGCTGACGGACCGCATCTGGTACGGCGGCGGGTCGCTGCGGTCTGCCGATTGGGCAGGGCGGAACGGTTTCAACCTTCTGATCGGCAATGTGACGACCGGCGAGGAGACGGATGATTTCTTCGTTGCGCAGTCGCGGCAGTTGGCGGCCTACCGCGCGGCCGGCGGAGCGGGCAGGCGTGTTGCACTCGGCCGTGTCGTCGTGCCAACCGACAGCGCCGATGCACAGACGGCCAAGCGCTACCTCGACTATGCGGCCGGGCGCAACGAACGGACGCTGACACCGCAAGGCGAGCGGCGCACACTTTATGCAAGCGATCTCGTTGGCAGCGCGGAACAGATCCTTGAGCGGCTGTTTTCCGATCCAATTCTGCCGCTTGTCAGCGAACTCAGGCTGGAACTTCCCTACGAGTTCGAAGACCAGGAATACCGGCAGATTCTCCATGATTTCTTCACGCTCATCGCGCCGCAGCTCGGCTGGATCAACGGTGCGGGCAGGCAGCTTCGAACGGCGTGAGGGAAAGCACCCCTCGCTCCATTCATATTCTAAAAATTCACAGGAATGCCAGGCATTGACCAAAATCGTCGAATATCTTTTCTCCATCGGCTCGCCATGGTCCTACATCGGCTTTGATCCCTTCGTTGAAATTGCAGCGGAGAATGGCGTTGAAATCCGGCCCTATCTGACCACGGTCGTTGAGGAGAATGGCGGGATATTTTCGCGAAACCGACCGGAAGTCCGGCGCAGCTACTGGATACGGGATCTGAAGCGCTGGGCGCGCTTGCGCGGCAAGGAGTTGATCCTCGATAACCGTCCCGAACTGAGTGATCCGGCGCCCGCGTCGCTCATGGTCATTGCCGCCTATCTCGATGGCAAGGACTGGATCGGCCTCACGCGCGCTTTGCAAGAGGCCTTCTGGAGCCAGGCGAAGGATATCGGGCAGCCGCACGTCCGTGTCGCGATTGCCGATGCGGCGGGCTTTGATGGAACAGCGTTGCTGCAACGGCAGGCAGACGAAGATGTGCGGGAGAAATGGGCCGCGGACAGGGCGCATGCGCTGAAAAACGGCGTCTTCGGGTTCCCGACCTTCCTCTACGGGGGCGAGATCTATTGGGGACAGGACAATCTCCCATTCCTGGAGCGGCACTTTGCAGGCGATAAACCCTAATTCTGGGCCGCCCTTTTCGGGCGTCCTGCACGCCATGGGCGGCGATAGAATAACCCATGCGTTCGCCGCATGGCCGATGTGAAGCTTTGTCACTTTTACAGGCAGAACGAGGAGACTATATTCCAGTCATCGAAACGACGTTGGACATGAAGCAAGGTTGCCGGCGTCACAGACCTCACGAAAGGGGATCATCATGAACGTCGCACGCTCTTTCAACAACTGGCGCAAGTATCGTCAAACCATCACCGAACTTGGCCGCATGACCAATCGCGAACTGAACGATCTCGGCATCAATCGCGCCGACATTGACAGCGTTGCCCGTGCATCGGTTGCTCGCTAAGCGCTTGAAGCTGCCTGACCTTGATTGATGACGCCCGCTGATGACGCGGGCGTTTCTGTTTGACCGGGTGCTTGCCATCGGCACTTCACCCCGTGCCAATTCCGGTTTGCGGTTTCTGCATAGCTGCACTGCAGCATAATGCCTATGAAATGCTCAGGGTTGGCGTATGATGATTTTCATCGAAGCAATGCACCTCCTCCCGCAGAGCTTCGTGTTTCAGATGGCCCACTCCTCCTCCCAGGGACGTCTGAAGGAACAGCGGCACTCCTCCTCCCAGTCGCTGTTCGGTTCTTTTCGAAAAGCCTGCCGCACCTCCTCCCGCGGCAGGCTTTTTCGTTTTGGGCGTATGTCAGTCAAATTTCCAAAATTAAAGCGCTGATACTGTCTGGGATTTTGTCTGCGAACACCCCATGTTGGCGATTGGACGGTTCGCCCGTCGTCTGGGATCATCAAGGAGAAACACCATGGAATATCGCCGTCTTGGAAAATCGGGGCTGAAGGTCAGCGAGTTTTCGTTTGGATCCTGGGTGACGTTCGGCAAACAGGTCGACGGCAGCGATGCGGTCTCTCTCATGGCGCACGCCTATGACAACGGCGTCAATTTCTTTGACAATGCCGAAGGTTATGAGAGCGGAAATTCCGAGATCGTCATGGGCAACGCCCTCAAGACGCTCGGATGGAGCCGGGATAGCTTCATCGTTTCCAGCAAGGTGTTTTGGGGCGGCGAAAAGCCGACGCAGAAAGGCTTGTCACGCAAGCACGTTACCGATGCCGCCCATGCTGCGCTGAAGCGCCTGCAGGTGGATTATCTTGATCTTTATTTCTGCCATCGTCCCGATATCGATACGCCGATCGAGGAAACGGTTCGGGCCATGCATGACCTGGTGACGCAGGGCAAGATTCTCTATTGGGGCACGTCGGAATGGTCTGCCCAGCAATTGACCGAGGCCTATGCGGTGGCCCGCGATCTCAGGATCACCCCGCCGACGATGGAGCAGCCGCAATACAATCTCCTCGAACGCCAGAAGGTCGAAGGTGATTACCTGCCGCTTTACGACCTGATGGGCCTGGGCACGACGATCTGGTCGCCGCTTGCCTCGGGTATTCTCACCGGAAAATACAACAAGGGCATCCCCAATGACGGCCGTCTGAACCTGCCCGGTTATGAGTGGCTGAAGGAAAAATGGTCGAGCGAGACGGGACGCGCGCAGCTTGCCAAAGTCGCGGAGCTCGCAGGCCTCGCCGACGAGGCCGGCCTGTCGATGACCCATCTCGCCCTGCTCTGGTGCCTTTCCAACCGCAATGTATCGACGGTCATTCTGGGCGCCTCGCGCCTGAGCCAGCTGGAGGACAATCTGGCGGCACTGGCCCACAAGGACAAGCTCACTCCCGATGTCCTCGTCCGGATAGACACCATTCTTGGTAACAAGCCGGCGGCTCCTCAGCGCTTCTGATGGTCCAGACGGATGCCACCGGCATCTTGTTCTGTCATCCTTAGAGCCGAAAAAATCCACCGCATCCCAGGTTTGCGCGGGTGCGGTGGATGGTTCAGTTCAGTGAATGCTCCTGGATGAAGCGCATATCAGCTGCGTGTCCGCACTGCGTCCGCCAACGTACGGCAGGCGGCAGGGAGATCCGCTTTCTCGCGTAGAAGTGCGCCGCCGATCAGGTACATCACCGTGTCGCCATACGCGTCACGCATTTCCGCCAGCCGCGCGAACGTCATGCCGCCACCGGGCGCCGGCAGGATTGGCTTGAGCTTGCCGAGATTCGTTGCGCAGCCATCCACGATCGACAGGCATTCGTCGCGGGAGAAGCTGAAGCGGCCGCCAAAATTCGGATAGATCACGGCATCGACTCCCATCAGACGTTGAAGGATGCCGTAGAAAAAGCGGTGCGAAAAGCCAGTGGTGGGCGTGATGACATTCGTTCCGCCGAATGTCGGGTGCGAGACGATCGGCAGGGCGAAGTTGGGATCGGCGGCCAAAGCCCGCGAAACGTCGAAGCCCACCAGCGATGGTGCCAGCATGATGCCGCCTGCACCCATTTCCTTGGCCATCCACGCCCGCTCGAAAATCTGGTTGGCCGGGCCGGTGATGTTCGGCACGTAGGTGGTGACAAAGCCGGTCTTCGCATTGGCTTCGCCGATGGCGTCGGTGCAGGCTTTCAGGCGCTCAGTGAACGGCGAGGTCTTCTGGTTGGCCAGGCCATGGTCGTCCTTGATGTAATCCATGCCGCCCAGCGCGAACTGGTGCGCCAGACCGGCAAGCTCCGCCGTCGACAGGCCGACAGGTTTCAATGCCGACATCAGGATCGGCCCCTGGCTCACGGCGGAGCGCTCCCTTATCCCTTGCGTGCCGAAGCGCGGCCCCGGAAACAGGTCTTCAATGCCAGGTGATAGTGTCATCGTCTCGACGCGTGTGTCGCGGCGGATCGAGGAATTGCCGAAAACGATATTGAGGAACTGCAGAAAATCGTCGCCGATATCGTCTTCGCTATAGGAGATCTCCGCGCGGAAACCGCCACGTTCGTCTGTGCCCGGATGCACTGCTTCGATCCGCCCGAGGATTTCGTCCTCGATATAGCCGGCCGGCACGATGTCGCGCGGAATTTCCACCGTCTGCTCGACGGCGATCTCGAGCGCGCGGGCATGGGCTTCCGCCTCTGTTTCGACGCCGATCCAGTAGGTGACTGAAAAACGGGCCATTACAGCGCCTCCGCCTTTTGTGCCGAATGGACAGTATCGATCCGGACGGCTTCAAGTTCGGCATCGCAGATATCGAGATCCTTGCCGAGAAGCTGGCCGATGGCAGACACCAGCGCGCTGGCGTCGAGCCCGTATTTCTTCATCAGGTAAGGCTTGGACGCGCCATGGGCGAACGTATCCTGCAGGCCCAGCCGCCGCAGTTTGACGCCGAGCCCTTCTTCGGCCAGAATTTCCGCCACCAGTGAACCGAGACCGCCATTGATGGTGTGGTTCTCCAGCGTCACGACGCCCTTCTTGCCGCGCGCCGCCCTGATCAGGCCATCACGATCGAAGGGTTTCAGCGTCGAAACGTGCAGGTGATGAATGCCGAGGCCGCGTGCTTTCAGCGGTTGGGCGGCACGCAGGGCCTCTTCCGTGCAAACACCCGCGGTCACCACCAGCACGTCGTCACCTTCGCTCAGTGTCCGTAGCTTGTTGAATTCGAACGGGGTCGAAAACAACCTTGGTACCTCGCCGCGCAACACTCGGACATAGACCGGACCATCGATGCTATCGGCAACCTCAAGCACGGTCTCAACCTCGGTGGCGTCACCGCATTCGAGGATCGTCATGTTCGGAATGGCGCGCATCACCGAGATGTCCTCGATCGCCTGATGGGTGATGCCGCCTGGCGTGGTGATGCCAGGCAGAAAGCCCATCAGCCGCACCTTGCGGTTGGAATAGGCGATCGAGTTGATCAGCTGGTCATAGGGGCGGCGATAGAGGAATACCGAGAACGTATGCAGGAACGGCCGGAACCCCTGCATGGCAAGACCGCCGGCAAAGGACAGCATGTTCTGCTCGGCCATGCCGAGCGACAGGAACTGGTCCGGATGCCGGTCGCGGAAACCGTCGACCTCGCAGGACGAGGTGAGATCGGCCGACAGGCATAGAATTTGTGGGCGGGCGGACGCGAAGGTCTCGAAGGCCTTGGCATAGGGGCGGTTAACGATATCGACCATGATCAGGCCCTCGCAATTTCGGCTTCATCGACACCGAGTTCGGCAGCGATGGCAGTCTGCATTTCCCGGCGCTCGTCGGCCGATTTAAAACGGACATAGTGCAGGCGCGGAAAGCGTTTCTTCAAGAATTCCATGCCCTGGTAGGGCGAGGTGTTGGCCAGGATGATGAGGGGCTTGTCGGGCTCAGCGCTATCGGCAGCGGCCCGCATGGCGTTGAGGTCATGCCCGTCGATCGAGCGGCAGGTGACGCCGAAGGAGGCAACCCGGGCGGCGAGGTCTCCAAGATCAAGAACCGACGGCATCGCGCCGTCGCATTGCTGGCGGTTCACGTCGACGATGACGCGGATGTTGTCGATGCCGTGATACGCCATCGCGGCCAAGCATTCCCAGGTCTGTCCCTCCTGGAACTCGCCGTCGGACATGTAGACCCATACCTTGCCGGGCTCTCCCTTGCGCTTGCGAGCCCAGGCGATGCCCGCAGCCATTGAAAGCCCCTGCGCCAGCGAGCCGGTGGTCACTTCCATGCCGGGGCTATGCTCGGCGCCGATCATCTCGACAGAGCAGCCATCGACGTTGAAGTGGTCGAGCGCATGTTCGTCCATGCGACCGACCTGGATCAGCGCCGAATAGATTACCAGGGCGTAATGCGCCGGAGAAATGATCAGCCGGTCAAATTCGGGCGCGAATGGACCGTGATAGCCGGCGCCGGTAAAGGCGTCCGGATTGGTGGCAGACGGCACGCCAGCGAACGGCAGCGGCACCTTCGGCAATGTTGGTTCACCGAGCGTCAGGGCCTCGTTGTAGAGAAAGGCGAGGCTTTCGGCAGCTGAACAGGCCTGGCTGAGATAGCCGCCGTTGTTGCGCATGGTGTGCAGGAAGACCCGCTTGCGAATACCGGCTGCAACATCCTCGGTGGTTTGCTGGTTGGACAGGTTCATGGCACTCAGCTCCGTTCCGGAAACAGGGCTTTCAGCCCTTCTGGCGAAGCCTCGGCAATGCCGCGCTCGGTGATCAGACCGGTGATCAGCCGCGCCGGGGTGACATCGAAGGCCGGATTGGCGGCCGGGCTGCCTTCCGGCGAGATGCGCACCGTGGCAATCGAGCCATCAGCAGCGCGTCCCTGCACAAAGGTCACCTCATCGCTGTTGCGCTCCTCGATCGGGATTTCTTTCACACCGTCATGCACGGTCCAGTCGATGGTCGGCGATGGCAGGGCGACATAGAAGGGCACGCCGTTGTCCTTGGCGGCAAGCGCCTTCAGATAGGTGCCAATCTTGTTGCAGACATCGCCATCGGCGGTTGTCCGGTCCGTGCCGACGATAACCATGTCGATCTGGCCATGCTGCATCAGGTGGCCACCGGCATTGTCGACGATCAGCGTGTGCGGCACGCCGTGGCCGTTCAGTTCCCATGCGGTCAGCTGGGCGCCCTGGTTGCGGGGGCGCGTTTCGTCTACGAAAACATGGACCGGGATACCGGCTTCGGTCGCCATGTAAATTGGTGCGGTGGCGGTGCCGTAATCGACGGTGGCCAGCCAGCCGGCATTGCAATGGGTCAGAATATTGACGGGTTCACCCGGTTTCTTCTTTGCCGCAATCTCGCGGATCACCTTCAGCCCGTTGGCGCCGATGCTGCGGTTGAGCTGAACGTCCTCCTCGGCGATCTCGGCTGCACGCTGATAGGCAGCGGCGGCCCTTTCCGAAACCAATACCTTGCGAAGTCCCTTGCGCATTTCATCCAGCGCCCAGCGCAGATTGATCGCGGTCGGCCGGGTTTCGTGCAGCACGTCCCAGACGGCATCGAGTGCGGCATCGCTGGCATCGTCGCGCATGGCAATGGCAACACCATAGGCCGCTGTGACGCCGATCAGCGGCGCACCGCGCACCCACATGTCACGAATGGCAACGGCCACATCATCGACAGTCTTCAACGTGACGACCCGGAATTCGTGCGGAAGCCAGCGCTGGTCGATGATATCGACGGACCGGCCATCCTCATTGAGCCAGATGGTATGGTAGTGACGATCTCCGACGTTCAAATGACTGACTCCTTCTCGAGGCGTTCCGCAAGCGCATTGATATCGGCAATGCTGTGGATGCGGCGCCGATTGACGGCTAGATGGCGCCCGAGCTTGAGCGCCTTGGTTTCGCAGCGGGCCCGGACATCCGGGTCTTCGATGGTTTCGAAATCGGCATTGTGAGCAAGGCCGAGAATACGGCGATGCATCTCGATGCCGGCAAAGCCGAGCATGTCGGTCCACAAGGTGTGCAGCACCTCGTTCAGCGCCTGTTCGGATCCAAGGTGATCGCCCTGGTCTTCAAACAAGGTGCGCTGATACAGAATGCCGGTGCGTTCCGTGCGCCAGAGATGCGCAAATTCGGCCCGGAATGTTTCCCAGATCTCGACGATAACGCCGAGAAGGTAGGCCCGCATGTCTTCGCGGCTGCCGCCCTCTTCGTGGCCGGACTGCGAAAAATAGCTCATCCAGAAATTCGACAGCAGCATGCCGACATCGATCGCCATCGGCCCATAAAAAGCAAACTCCGGATCGATGACCTTCGTTTCCGTGTCGGTGACCATGACCGATCCGGTATGCAGATCGCCATGCAGCAGCGTTTCGGCATTGGCGGTAAACAGATGTTTCAGCCGCTGCGCCTCGACCTTGAGGTCGCGATCGGCGCGCAGTTCCGCGACGATGCCGTCAAGCTGCGGTGTGGTGAAATGGTTGAGTTTGGCGTCGAAATAGGGATCGGAAAAAACCAGGTTTTCGGTGATGTCGCAAAGCTCGACATTATCGGCGAACAGCGCCAGGTCTTCCTTGCGCTTGCGGGTTTCCATGGAGAGATCGGAGCCGCGAAACAATGTCCGGGCGAGGAACAGCCCAAGGTCGCGGCCGATCTTCGGCAGTTGCCGTCCGTCGATCAGCGCTCGGCGCAGGATCACGTGCGGCGTCAGGAATTCCATGACGATGATGGCCTGCTCGCGGTCGAAGTGAAGAACCTCCGGCACCATGCCGGGATCGCGCTCCGCCTCACGCTTCAGCGCGTGATATTCGAAGTAAGAACGCTTCAGCGGCAGCGGCCAGCTCTCGCCGACGAGCCGTACATAGGGCAGCGCCTGCTTGACGATGGCGCTGCCAGTGTCGCCGTCAACGATGAAAACGAGATTGAGATTGCCGTCGCCGACTTCGCGCACTTTCCAGCACGCACTATCTGTGCCGATCCGGCCTGCCAGGGCGGCATTGCTGCCCAGCCGCTGCGGCAAGGTCTCGGGCGTCAGCGCTTCAAAACTGGTCGTACTCATGTTTCCTCCTCTCCATCGGAGCGGCATGCCAGGCGGAAAAATATACCCGGCAGCATCCTCGTTTCGCTCCCGGCATGGTGCGTCTCCACACGCATTCACGCCGTCCTTTCTCTTTTGGTAAGCCACCATTCTGTCAAATGTCAATGGGCTTGACATTTGATTAGATGGCAGCCTAACCTGATTGTCAGGGAGGAGCAGATGATACAGGAACATGTTTTCCGTATTGAGGGTCTGCGCAAATCGTTCGGTCCAATCCAGGTCCTGGGTGGGGTCGATCTCAATTTGCGCGCCGGGGCCGTCACTGTGCTGATGGGCGCCAACGGAGCAGGCAAATCGACACTCGTGAGAATCGTCAGCGGCGTCTATGGGCGCGACGCGGGTTCGATCACGCTCGCTGGTCAGCCCTATGATCCGGCCACGCCCGCCGATGCAATCCGCGCTGGCGTCGTGACTGTGCACCAGAACATCAATGACGGTGTCGTCGCCGATCTCGATGTCGCCACCAACCTGACGCTCGACCGCCTGAATGGCCGCGGCGCTCCTCTGATTTTCAATCCCCGCCGCATCCGGCGCGAAGCCCAGGCCGTCGCCGGCCGCATGGGGCTTGCCATCGATCTCAACGCCACGGTCGCCGATCTTTCGCTGGCTGACCGGCAGATGGTGTCGATTGCCCGCGCCATGGCGCATGAACCCAAAGTGCTTATTCTCGACGAGCCGACTTCGTCGCTGTCGAGTGTAGAAGCTGACCGGCTGTTCGAACTGGTGGACCGCTTGCGTGTCCGCGGCGTTGCCATCCTTTATATTTCACACCGCATGTCCGATATCCGTCGGCTCGCCGATAGCATCGTCTCCTTGCGAGACGGCCGCATTGCCGGACTGTTCGAAGGCGAAAACCTCGATTATGAGGCCGCGGTCAATGCCATGCTCGGCCAGAAGATCAGCCTCAGCAACATCGTTGTCCGCGATGGTACGGCTCCGGTATTCAAGGCGGAGAACCTGACGATCGCGCGGGGTGCAAAGCCATTTTCAATGACGCTGGGCGATGGCGAAGTGGTTGCCGTCACCGGGCTTGTCGGCGTCGGCAAGACGGCGCTGGCAGAGACGCTCTTTGGTGCCCGCGCCCCGGTATCGGGATCGATGATGCTCGATGGCGGCGCCTATGCGCCCAAAACGACCCGCGCAGCGATCGACCAGGGCGTCTTCCTCGTCGCCAAGGATCGCGGCGACAGCGGCATCGTTCCGGATTTCAACATCTACGAGAATGTCAGCCTGCCGTTTCTGAAGCGGATATCGAATTTGGGCATTTCCAATCGCCGTGCTGAGCGGGCGCAGGCGCGCCAGCAGATTAAAGCGCTCGGTATCGTCTGCCGGACCGAGCGCGACGAGATGAATACGTTGTCGGGCGGCAACCAGCAAAAGGTAATGGTCGGCCGCTGGCTGAGCCAAGCATCGCGCCTGCTCATTCTCGACGAGCCATTCCAGGGCGTCGATATTTCCGCGCGCCGGGATATCGCCGCCAAACTGCGGGCATCCGCCCCGGGCCGTGCCACCATCGTTTTCCTGACCGAGCTTGATGAAGCCTTCGAGATCGCCGACCGCATTCTGGTGATGTCGGAGCACTCACTGGTCGGTGAGCACCGCAACGCCGACGTCAATGTCGACAGACTTCTGGCCGAAATTGCCGGCCAACATGAAATGGTACTTTAGACATGAGCATTGAACAGACGACTGCCAGTCCATCCACCCATAAGGCCGCGCCGGCGGCAACGCTGACACCGCGCGAGATCGCCATCAAATATGGCTTCATCACGTTGCTGTTCGGCATGATCCTGTATTTCTGCATCATGACCAGCGGCTTTGCCTCGCCGCAGAGCGCCGTCTTCATCTTCCAGTCCGTGTCGATCACCGGCATCCTGGCGCTCGGGGTGACCGCCACATTGGTGGTCGGCGGGTTTGACCTATCGATCGGATCGGTCGCTACCACAGCGATGATGGCGTCGTCCTATGTCATGGTGGTGATGGGTGGCGATGCGCTGACGGCAACGCTTGTCTGCCTTGCCATCGGCGTCATCGTCGGCTTGATCAACGGTTTTCTGATCGTCTACATGCGCGTGCCGGACCTTCTGGCGACGCTGGGCATGATGTTCCTGCTGGTCGGCCTGCAACGTATCCCCACCGAAGGCCGCTCGATCGCCACCGGCATGAGCATGCCGGACGGATCGACGGCCACCGGCACGTTCAGCCCTGCCTTCCTGGCGCTTGGCCGTCATCGCTTCGATTTCGTCCTGCCCAATCTGGTGCCAGTGTCGGTCGTGGTGCTGATCGTGCTCGCTATCCTCATCTGGTTCTTCCTCGAATATACCCGCTTCGGCCGGATGATGTATGCGGTCGGCTCGAACGAGCGGGCGGCCGGGCTCGCGGGTGCACCGGTCAATGCCTACAAGATCTGGGCCTATATCATCTCCGGCGTCTTTGCTTCGATCGGGGGCATTCTCTTGGCCGCCCGGCTCGGGCGCGGTGACATCGCGTCGGGCAACAATCTTTTGCTGGATTCCGTCGCTGCGGCCCTCATCGGTTTTGCCGTGCTCGGCGCTGCCAAACCGAATGCGTTCGGCACCGCCATCGGCGCCCTATTCGTCGGCGTGCTTCTGCAGGGCCTGACGATGATGAACGCACCCTATTACACCCAGGACTTCGTCAAGGGCTTCGTGCTCGTCATTGCCCTGGTGTTCACCTTTGCGCTCTCGAGGAGGGGCAAACGCTAAGGAGCAACGCTCCGTGCGGGACTGCAAATCAAACAACAAGTCTATTGTGGAGGAGACCCTTATGACTTTTACGCGGAGAATTTTTTCAAAGCTCGCGCTTGGTACGCTGGCTGCAACGACGCTGGGAGGCGTGTCGTTTGCCGCCGATATGCCGGCACCGTTCGACAAGCCCGGCGACGTCAAGATCGCGCTGGTGCGTTACCTGTCGACCGGCGATTTCTTCCAGTCCTATCTGTCGGGCGTGGAATCGCAGGCCAAGGCGCTCGGCGTCGATCTTCGCGTGCTCGACAGCCGCCAGGACGCAGCCCTGCAGGCCGACATGGTCGATCAGGCCATCGCGCTTGGCGTCCAGGGCATCATCATCCAGCACGGCCTGACGGAATCCATGAAGGAAGCGGCCCAACGCGCGGTTGATGCCGGAATCAAGGTCGTCGCCTTCGACGTCAATGTCGAGAACGACAAGATCCCGCAGGTCGAACAATCCGACCGCGACCTCGCCCGTCTGGCCCTGGAACAGGCTGTCAAGGACAATGGCGAGAGTTGGAAAGCCGGCTATGTCTACGTTGCCGGCATCGCGCCGCTCGACCGCCGCGACGAGACCTGGAAGGAATTCAAGAAGAAGTATGCGGGTATCAATGAAGCCGCGATGTTCGGCACCATGGACAACCCGATCGCCAACTCTGTCGCCAACCAGGCTCGCTCGGTGATCTCAGCCAATCCGGACATTACCGTTATGTTCGCGCCTTATGATGAATTCGCCAAAGGCGTGAAGATCGCCGTCGACGAAGCCGGCATGTCGTCCAGCGTCAAGATCTACTCGGCCGACATTTCGACATCCGATATCGCAGCGATGCGCGAGCCCGAAAGCGCTTGGGCTGCAACAGCCGCTACCAATCCGGCCGTCGTCGGTCAGGTGTCTGTCCGCACGCTGGCCATGTTGCTGGCCGGCGAAGATCCGGGGCGTAACGTCATCGTTCCACCAACGCTGATCACCCAGAAGGACCTCAACGACAACGACATCAAGAACATGGAAGAACTCGGCGCCAAGCTGCCTCAGTTCGCCCATGCCGATGTCGCCATGCCGGCTTGGATGCCGAACCCGAACAAGAAGTAATCCACACCCCCAGTGGTGACTTTGGGCGGCCTTCGGGCCGCTTTTTTTTTGTCGTTTGGCATTTAATTGTAAGAATGCGCCCGTTCCGGCTTGTAATGGCACCTAATTTGAGATTATTCGGTGCGACTTTCCGCGCCAAATGTCTTCCGGATCAGCAATAACCTTCTGTAATATAAGGCATTTTGGAATGGAGGCTTGGCCGTAGCCAGCCATCTTTTCTCGGGCGGCGAATCTCACATTAACTGCCAAAAAACGAAGCCAGATTCTCAAATTAGACGCCGAGTCTCAAATTACATGCTGGGCTATCTTGTTGAACTTGTTGGGACTGGAATCTTACGATTAAATGCAAAACAACAGGTTGAAGGACGCCGCGGGGACAGTGTGAGAGCACATGCCGGTCAAGCGTCAAGAGTCCGCCGATCGTCTCCATCGCGATTTCCACCGCCGCTGGGTGATCCGAGTGCTATGAGGTCGCGTCACTGTCTTTAGCGTAGACGGTTTCTGTCTGTGAAAGAGCAATAGACGGATTGTCCGGAATGTCCAGATTGTGCGGTCACGTTCTTACACCCAATAGCGGAGCGCTTAAAGACATTGCGGGGCAAAGGGGGGTTTCGACTGGCGGACGGGCAAGGAAGTTCGGAGTATGCGCCGCGTGGTCGAACGGTTTTGGTTGCGCTATGCGTGGCCCACGAGAGTGAGAACGCGGTCGCCCTACCGTTCCGGTGCGCAGGCTCGATCAAAGCCGATGTCTTCGGATCGGGCGAGGTGAGAGGAGACGCAGCTTTGAACGATTGGTTTTAGTAAGATCCGTACAACAAGTCAGGGCAGCCGCTGATCATGATACCGCGATAGCTTGCAGAATCGAGGCGATCCAGGTGACGATCGCGGCAATAGCGACCACTCGTTCTGGATGTTTAAGAAAATGGGAAAGTTGCATGGCGCGTGCTCCTGGAGGTGTTGGAGCTTCAATAGTCCTAAATAGATTGGCGTATTGTTACCGGAGGAACAGACATAGCCTGGAACGAGCATATTTCAAGCGTCTCAACAAAGCCCCGTTCATGCCCTTTCATCGTCGATTTTGCCGCGATCCGCGTTGGGCCTTCAAGCCGTCCTCAGGGGAGGACGTGGCTATCAGAGGCCTGCGGCCGCCAGCGCGCAGTGATCAGCTCGATCTCGTAGCGGTAGCAGTCGCGATAGGAGAGAGTGCGCTCGCGCGCCAGCCGAGTGGCGATTCTTGACCTAACGGTTTCATCACGGGGGCAGGGGAGCGGTCTCCTAAAGCCCCGAGGCGGGTGAGATTGGTGCGGAAGCGATCGCGCCGCCGCTGATATTTGCGGGTCATCGCGGCCGAGGCATGGCCTAGCTGTTTTTGAACATAACGCTCCTCGATGTCGGCCGAGGAAGCAAGACCGGCGCGGAGCGAGTGCCCGGAGAACAGCAGCGCACGTTCTCCCTTCTGGAAGATCGGAACGCACACCGGCGGCGAGCGCGGTCTGCTTGACCAGGCGAGCGACATGCTTGTCGGAGAGCCGCTCGGCGTCGACGCCGGAACAGCGGTCCTCTTGCGATACGGCCGAGGCGAATCCAGCTCTCAAGAGCAACACGGGGCAGTTTGGTCGGAGGTCCCGCGGCCAACCTCGACCTCCCGCCATCCGGTCTTGCCGCGCAGCGTCACCAGAACCCCATGGTCAGGAAAGATCTCGATCCAGCCGGCGCCGGCGCTGTGGTTCCCATCGAGATGGTCGTCGCGGACGATGTCGAGACCGACGATTTCGGAACGCCGCAGGCCACCAGCGAAGCCCAGGAGCAAAATTGCCGGGTCGCGCAGCCCCCGCAGATCATGGCCGAGCGTGTTGACCATCGCCTTGATGTCGCCGCCTAGCACGGCCTCTTTCTGCAGCGGCGGCTTTCCGTGTTTTCGGCGAATGCCGGCAAGCACCGTCGCAATATGCCGATCGGCGCGATCCATTGACTGGCCCCGCTGGGTTAAGTTCCAGGCCAAGCCGAAGAGACGCCTCTCGATCGTTGCAACCGAAAGGGCAGGGGGGCTGCGTTTCGCATCGCCGCCAGCGGTGTCAATGACCCTGCCAGAGGCGCAGGCGCCGATGTAAAGACCGGTGACCTGGTTGGAGGGCGGCAACGGCTCAAAACCTTCCCGACGGCACCAGGCGGTAAAATGCCGCCAGTCCTTAGCGTAAGCGTCGCGTGTGTTTCGGCGCTGGCGGCGTTGGCGTAGGCTGTCGCAGCCTCGACGAGGGCCTCCCGCCGCGCCGCGACCCGGGGTGTCGCCTGCGAGGAGACTGGTCTAATTACCACCTTGTTTCAACAGTTGCTTGCGACAGCCTGCGGAGATGCAAAACTATGGCCGGAGGACATCGTTCTCGCCTTCAGTTTGTCACCCGTCCAAATGGAGGACCGACTGCTAACCTCGCGAATTTTGGAAATTCTGAAAACCGCGGGTCGTCCGCCGGCCCGTTTGGAAGTGAAGATCACTGAAAATGCCTTGATTGAGGATCCGGAGCTTGCTGCTTCAATCATCGACGATCTGCACAATGCTGGTATCCAAATCGCGTTTGACGACTTTGGTACGGGATATTCCAGCCTGGCACAGCTGGCTCGGTACAAATTCGACAAGATCAAGATCGACGAAAGTTTTGTCTCGTCACTTCGCAAAAAAGGGCGAGCGACACGACAAAATCGTCCAGGCACTCCTGAACCTAAGCAAGGGCCTTGAAATAAAGACGACTGTCGAAGGAATTGAGGAGAACGCCCAGTTGGCCTATTTTCTGCAAGAAGGCTGTGATATCGGCCAAGGGTACCTCTTTGGCACAGCGATGCCGGCGTCTGAGACGCTGAGCTTATTGAAAGTCGCGACCAGATATCACACACCTCCACAATCGTTTTGGCGCATTCATGGCTTAAAGGCTCAATGGCGCGCTGAACAAAGGTTTGCGCTCATACTCATGCCCGACCACAGGGCAGGCAAAGATCTCGACAGGACAAGCTCTATGAAAACGCCTCTTCCGACCGATATCTACGTTGGCGCCAGAATACGCATGCAACGCACCTTTCTTCATATGAGCCAGGCTGTGCTTGGCCAACGACTTGGCATAACGTTTCAACAGATACAGAAATATGAAAATGGTACAAACCGGGTCGGCCCCAGCAGGATTCACCAGATAAGCGAAATCTTCCAGGTTCCGATATCCTTCTTCTTTCCAGACGTTGGCCAAAGGCAACCGGTCACCCAGAGCATAGAAAGATCTGACGAATTATCGTTGTTTCTACAGACAGCACAGGGGCGGGAGCTCAATTGCGCCTTTCGGCGAATTCGAGATCCCAAGGTAAGAAAAGCCGTGGTTGGCTTGGCCAAGTCGATGGCTGGCAAAAATAGTGTTCCATGATCGTAGCGAGGTCACCAACAAGGCGCGGATAAGCCAGCGCCTCAAGCCGGAGAGGGTACGATGCCAGTCACCATGCAGCTTCCACGCTTCGTAGCTGAACGCGATCGAAAGTTCGTCTCCCTCGAAGAGTTTGAAGAATATTTTATCGGCTGGATGACTAGCAGGAGTGAGCGAGTTGCAGTCGTTCCTCTCGATCAATAGTGCGAATATGCTACCCAAGCGCGCCCGTCTATTGGCAGGAACTGCACCAATCAGGGTATACCGCTGCCGAGTGCGTGGGCGTTGACGTGAGTTCTTGGCGAGGATGGTATTTTCGCAGCCTGTTCAGAACACCGCCGGCATCGTCGACAGTCTAACCTCTCTCGACAATGACCTGACTCGATGCGGACATGTCGGGATGGACGGTCGCGATCTACGCGTCGGTCCACCTGTTGCGCAGGGTAAGGCGTGCGATTGATAGTTCGTGTCCGGTTTCGTCCCGCACGTGAAGTTCGATATCAATCGCCTCTCTATCATCCCCGTCGTCTTCAGCGACATCCAAGAGAATTTTCTTTATTTCCGCCCCCAGAGCCGCTCGCGACGGAAGCAACTGCCCCTCGTCATCCAGCGTTGCAATGCCGCCTTCGTAGAGATCGAAGAAATAGCGCTGCATGTTACAACTCCCACCTAAAATCGGAAAATAAGCCAATGGGCTTTTTGTTCCGACGGTCGGCATGGTATGACGACTGCGAAGGCGGTGGAGTTATGTCGTGATCGAACCCTTGATTGCAAATATGCAGGCGCGAGATGTCGTCTCGTCACGCGAGATCGATCTGTTGCAGTCCATGATCGTGCGCGAACGTCGGTTCGCCGTCGACGAGGACCTCGTTAAAGAGGGTACACGTCCGATCTTTAGCACGGTGCTCCTCGACGGTATCGCCGCGCGCTACAGGGTTTTGGAAGACGGAAAACGACAGATTACGGCGCTGCATATCGGTGGCGATTTTGTGGATCTGCATGCGTTTCCGTTGAAGGAGATGGATCACGGCGTTGTGGCGCTGACGCCATGTCGCGTCGCTTTCGCTGATCATTCAGACCTTAGACGCATCACGGAGACCGAGCCCCATCTGACCCGTCTTCTGTGGCTGCTGACGGTCGTCGACGGTGCCATCCATAGGGAATGGATCGTTGCTATGGGCCGCCGCTCGAAGAAATCTCATCTGGCGCATCTCTTCTGCGAGCTCTACATCCGTTTGAAGGTGGTCGGGAAGGCGGAGAAGGGCAGTTTCGCGTTCTCTCTTACCCAATCCGAACTCGCCGATGTCCTCGGACTGTCGCTTGTTCACCTCAACAAGACTCTCGGTCTTCTGCGCAAGGAAAGCGTCCTGGAATGGGCGCAGCGGACGATCACGATCATGGACTGGGACGGACTACAACGCATAGCCGAATTCGAGCCGCACTATCTCAACCTTCATGTGGAGGCCCGGTAGGTCGGTAATTTCTATATTTCTCGCCGGCGCGGTTATCCTTAGAGGGTACGGGTTGGGAGGGTTTGTGACCGGGGATGACACTCACGTTTCCAACCCCATTTTGGGGAGGGCCGCGTCGTCTGGCCGCTGCTTGATCGCCGGCATCCTGCGTCAGGCACATCGTGGGCCTCCGCCTTTGTCCGACTTTCGGTAGAGCGAAGGCGCGACAACGCGATCGTATGCAGCCGATGCCACCAGCGGGATCATGGTGCCCACATAGCCCTTGCGCCGGTAAGATCGACAGCGAAAGCCTAATCTGGACCGTGCCGCTTCTGGCCGGTTACCAGGCGAGCAGCCCACGTAAGCGGGCAAAAATGCCATCAGGCGTGTCGACATGCTTCGCCAGGATATAGCGGGCCGTCCTTGCAGCGTTCACGGTCATGGCGAAATGGCAATAGCAGACTATCCGGTGCAGTTGCCTGTCAGACAGATCGACGAACCGTTTGGGTTCGCCGCATGTGTCGTTTTCCAACCCGGCGAACTCGGACAAGGTCGTTTAGTTCCGCAGGTGTTGTAGCCCAAAATTAGCGCGGGCGACGAGCGACGATAACAGGAGGCCTTTTGGACCCCGCAGGTGCCGATGGAACATCGACGCTTCATTCGAGTTGGAAGGCGAGAAATGTATTTGGAGAAGACGATGAGCGAAACCGACGTACGCCGCCCCTTGCCCCCTCAGCCCGCCCAGGAACAGAGCCCGCCCGGCCTGACCGGGCCCATGAAGCCGATCCCCGATCATGGCGAGGAAAGCTACAAGGGTGCCGGCCGTTTGAATGGCAAGGTTGCGCTCATCACCGGGGCGGATTCCGGTATCGGCCGGGCGGTGGCAATAGCCTTCGCGCGGGAAGGTGCCGATATTGCAATCTCTTATCTCAGCGAGGACGAGGATGCCAATGAAACGGCGCGCTGGGTGGAGGCGGCGGGCAGAAGAGCGCTTGTCCTGCCGGGGGATATCACCAGTGAAGACCATTGTGAGCACCTCGTTCGACAATGTCTCGAAAATTTTGAGCGGCTGGATATTCTGGTCAACAATGCCGCCTTCCAACGAACCTATGCAGCGATAGGCGACATCAGTTCCGAGGAGTGGGACACGACGTTCCGTACCAACATATACGCGCCCTTTTTCCTCGCGCGCGCCGCTGTCCCACACCTGAAGCCGGGCAGTGCTATCATCAACACGACGTCGATCCAGTCCCGCCAGCCGTCGGCCCAGCTTCTGGCCTATGCCGCAACGAAGGGGGCGATCTCTAATTTCACGGCCGGCCTGGCCGAAATGCTGGCCGACAAGGGCATACGCGTCAACGCCGTCGCACCCGGGCCGATTTGGACCCCCCTTATTCCCTCTACCATGCCGCCGGATAAAACCGAGAGTTTCGGAAAGCAATCCCTTCTCGGCCGTGCCGGGCAGCCGGCCGAACTCGCAGGCGCCTACGTGCTCCTTGCATCCGACCTCGGTAGCTACATGACGGGAGCTGTCGTTCCGGTGACGGGTGGCGAGATCATGATCTGACGTCCACAGCCGCCGGCAGAATGCGTCCCCCTTCGTCGCCGATGACAGCAATGGTGTAATCTACCGGGTGTCGCATACCGCGGGAGCAGCCTCCGGTTCGGCAGAGACGAGCACCATTCCAAACGTCGTTGAGAAGTCCCCAGGATGTCTTCCATCTCTCTTGGAAGGACCGGATGGACCTTAAAGTCGCTCGATGGCTGGTGGCAGTGCCAAACAAGTGGCCCAAGAGGCCCAACCATCGGCAATTGCTAGAGCAGTGTATCGGCCTATTTTCGACGTCACATAGCGCTGCCGACGTCCCAGTTGGGCAGATGGAAATCAGGGGAGGCGAATTTGAAGCGAGCGTCGCTATTTGTGTCTGGATACCGGCATGCCGATACGTAGCGCGGGACTTCTTATTTTCCGCCGGATCACGGACGGCGTCGAGGTCCTACTCGTGCATCCCGGCGGACCATTTTGGGCGAACAAGGATGAGGGCGCATGGTCGATCCCAAAGGGATTGGTTGAACCCGGCGAAGAGGAGCTTGCTGCCGCTATCCGAGAGACACGCGAAGAACTAGGCGTGGACATCGATGGGAGCTTCCACCCGCTTGGCGAGCATCGACAGCCTGGTGGGAAGACGGTCGTCGCATGGTGCATTGAAGCCGATCCAATCTTGGATGTGGACGAAGTCCAAAGTTCCACGTTCACGATGGAATGGCCGCCCAAATCCGGCTTGGTCAAAAGCTTTCCCGAGGTGGATCGTGCAGGCTGGTTTTCTATCGACGCGGCTAAGCTGAAGATACTCAAGGGCCAACTCCCCATGCTTGTCTCTCTGGGCCGGCACCTTGCATTGTAGCGGGGTCACGGAAAAATATGACGCACGCCGTTTGCAACCGCAGGAGACTGCTAGTGACCGTCCGACAGAACGAAACCCCGTTGTCGCGTCATAGCCTTAAAGCGATCATTTTCTCGATTAAAACTGCGCGGGAAATCTTGTCAGCGCCGCCCCACTTCCTATCTCGACTCCAAAACCTCGACCTGGGTGACTGAGATGGAAGATCAAATTCAAATCCGCGCTGCTGTTGATCTCGTCGCTGAAATCGTTCGGCCAGTTCCTCAAGACTCCTCCTCAAGAAAAAGGGGTATATGCATCTGTTGCGGAAGCCATTCCTGGATGGATGAAGATGGGTGCGGCATTTGCGAGGCCTGTCTCGCTCCAGACGAATTTTCCGTCTGCGCAGATGAAGACGTGTTCCCTGTTCCGCTCCACTGCGACGTCGCGTAAGGAGCCATTTGTGGCGAATTGCCAAGACGCGTACACGGAAGGAATTCCTCAACTTCTTGACCTCGCAATTCAGCGAACGCGCGGGAACTCTTTGAATCGACGCCCGTTTCCACGGTGAGATAATAAAATGGAGCGTTTCATGACAACCACCACCCGCGGCCGCAATCAGGACAGAGCTCGCGTCGCAGCAAGCAAACCGCATGAAGTTCAATATGAGGCGAAGAAGGATGGCGTCTCAAAGGACGCGGTTAAAAAGTCGGTAAAGAAGGTCGGCACCAGTCGAAAGAAGATCGAAGCGGACTTGAAAAGCTGATGGTTAACGCGGCAGGAAAGTCAGGCGGTCCCCACGACGGAGAGAACGACGTTGAGGCTCTCCCTGCATTACGAGAGCGTCAGCGTGCGGAAGTCGAGGTGATGGTTACCGATCGAGCCGGTTTTCGGGCGAAGGTCGATTTGACCACGGGGGGTCTGCTTTCGATCACCGCACTCGTCTCTGGCATCCTGCTGTCGACCGCCGTTTTAGTTTGATACGACTTGGCGCTTGAGTGATGCACGGCGATGCCTCGGAAAAGGCAGACATGGGAGATGAAGCATGCGTGCCACTCAATGCACGTTTGCAGTCCGGGTTAACGCGGATTGTTGGTTTCCACGCAGAACTGAGCCGGTTAGGCGCATAATTTCCATTAAGAATTGAGCCATGTGGTCCTTCCCCCCAAACGCGGTGCGCGACTGGGCAACGGAGTGATCCACATGGGACTTCTAAACATCATCCGTTGGATGGCGCTGCGCGAGAAGCAGTCGGTCCGGGAGATCAGCCGGCGCGCCGGGCTGTCGCGCAACACGATCGCGCGCTGGTACGATCGAGCCGACGTTCACGGTACCGGAACGACCGAGCAAGCTTGATCCTTTTGCCGACAAACTTGCTGGCTGGCTGAAGACCGAGGCCGGGCGATCTCGCAAGCAGCGCCGAACGCTGAAGCAGCTTCATGCCGATCTGATGGCTCTCCGCTTTCCCGCGACGCTTTCGTCGCGGTTTGCTGCATTCAAAGTAAACCTC
>UBTA01000111.1 GCA_900468065.1 Hyphomicrobiales bacterium
CCGGCAACTCCGGCGCCGATCACCAGCACGTCGCAATGGGCATAGCGGCTGGAATAATGGTCGGTATCGTCCTCGGTCGGCGAGACGCCGAGACCGGCAGCGGCGCGGATCTGCGGCTCATAGACGTGCTTCCACGCCTGCTTCGGCCACATGAAGGTCTTGTAGTAGAAACCGGCGGCAAAGAAAGGCGCCAAAAGATTGTTGACCGCGCCGACGTCGAAGGCGAGCGACGGCCAGCGGTTCTGCGAGATCACCTTCATGCCGTCGAACACGTCCTGCACGGTGGCGCGGACGTTTGGCTGCTTGCGGGCCGCGTCGCGCTCGACTCCAACAAGCGCATTCGGCTCTTCGGCACCGGCCGAGACGATGCCGCGCGGACGATGGTACTTGAACGAGCGGCCGACGAGATGGACGCCGTTGGCCAGCAGCGCCGAGGCGACGGTATCGCCTTCAAGGGCGGCATAGCTCTTGCCATCGAAGAAGAAACGGGCGGTTTTTGCAGGAGTGAGACGGCCTGCACCGGGGATACGATTGGCGCCGCTCATTTCGCGTCCGACTCCGTGGCTTCATAGGTTTCGACTGTGGTTTCGGTTGCCGGACGTAGCGTGCCGAGATCGGGCCTTGGCAGGCCAGCCTTATAGGTCGTCAGGAATTTGTCGCTAACCGTGTCGCGGGCCGCATTGAAGAAACGGCCACAGCCGTTCAGGTGCCGCCAGCGCTCGAAGGTCAGGCCCTTGACGTTGTCGCGCAGGAAGAAGAACGCCTCGAATTCCTCGTCGGTCATCTCGGTCATATTGGTGGGACGGGCAATATGGGCGTCGCCCGCCTGGCGGAATTCAAGCTCGGAACGCTCTTCCTCGCAATAGGGGCAGTAGATCAGCAGCATGACGTGTTCCCCTTAATGCGCAACGGCGGCAGCGGCCGCTTCGTCGATCAGGCGGCCCGAGCGGAAGCGTTCCAGCGTGAAGGGCGCATTGATCTTGTGCGGTGCGTCGTTGGCGATGGTGTGGGCAAAGACATTGGCCGAACCCGGCGTTGCCTTGAAGCCGCCGGTACCCCAGCCGCAGTTGACATAGAGACCGGAAACCGGGGTCTTCGCCAGGATCGGCGAGCGGTCCGGCGTCACATCGACGATACCACCCCAGGAACGCATCATCTTCATCCGGCGGAAGATCGGGAACAGTTCGCAGATGGCGTCGAGCGTATGCGTGATGATCTGCAGGCCGCCGGTTTGGGAATAGGACGAATACTGGTCGGTACCGGCGCCGATGACGAGTTCGCCCTTGTCGGACTGGGAAATGTAGGCGTGAACCGTGTTGGACATGACGACGCAAGGAAAGATCGGCTTGATCGGCTCGGACACCAGCGCCTGCAACGGATAGCTGACCAGCGGCATGCGCACGCCGGCCATTTCCATCAGCACAGAGGTATGACCGGCAGCAACGACGCCGACCTTCTTGGCATTGATCTGGCCGCGATTGGTATCGACACCGGCGACGGACCCATCCGGATTGCGGCGGATGCCGGTCACTTCGCAGTTTTGAATAATGTGCACGCCGCGGTCGGCAGCCGCACGGGCATAACCCCAGGCAACGGCATCGTGGCGGGCCGTGCCACCGCGGCGCTGCAGGGCGGCACCGTTGATCGGATAGCGGGCGGTGCGGGAGATATCGAGCGGCGGGCAGAATTCCTGCGCCTGTTCTGGCGTCAGCCATTCATTGTCGATGCCGTTCAGGCGGTTGGCATGGATGTGACGCTTGAACACCTGCTGATCATGGACATTGTGCGACAGCATCATCACGCCACGCGCCGAATACATGACGTTGTAGTTCAGGTCCTGGCTGAGACCATCCCAAAGCTTCAGCGCGTGATCGTAGATCCCCGCACTTTCGTCATAGAGATAGTTGGAGCGGATGATGGTGGTGTTGCGGCCGGTATTGCCGCCGCCGAGCCAGCCTTTTTCGAGCACGGCGATATTGGTGATGCCGTGTTCCTTGGCGAGGTAATAGGCGGTGCCCAGGCCATGGCCGCCGGCGCCGATGATGATGACATCATATTCCTTGCGCGGTTCGGGCGAGGTCCACTGCGCCTCCCATCCCCTGTGGCCGCGCATCGCTTCGCGAGCGACAGCAAAAACCGAATATTTGCGCATCCGCCTTCACACTCCGTAGTCCTGCCAAAAAGGCCGGTGAATTTCTTGTGGTCGATCCTAGAAATCGCAAATCCCGGACTTCCGCAACGTTTCTTTTGCGACGCGAGACGGCGCTTGTCGCACGACTTGCGACATCGGGAAGCCCGATCTCCTATAAGGCATTGCACATATGCAGAAACACGATACACCAACGCCTTCCATGACACCGCAAGGATACACATCCGGCGGACAAGGGGCGGAAAACATGGGTTTCCAGCGATTTTCAGACATTAGAAGCAACTCGCGGCTGGACTTTGAGCAACCGATCTGGTATCCGCTCCCCCAATCGTAAAGCTCTCGGGCTCCGCGAACCATATTTTTTTGCCTCGTTGACCTGACTTCATGAGGCGATAACTCGAAATCAAAGGAACGGGATTAACGTGCAGGTACTAGTCCGCGACAACAACGTCGATCAAGCGCTCCGCGCACTCAAGAAGAAGATGCAGCGCGAAGGCATTTTCCGCGAAATGAAGATGCGTGAGGCCTACGAAAAGCCATCCCAGAAGCGCGCCCGCGAAAAGGCTGAAGGTGTTCGCCGCATTCGCAAGCTGGCCCGCAAGCGTTTGCAGCGCGAAAGCGGTATCGTTACGCCGCGCCCTGCAGGGGCTGCAGCACGCTGATCGGCGCCTACAGCGCAATCAGACGCGTAATTCAGGCGGGGGCGATTTGATCGCCACCGCTTTTTCTGTTTGAAACTGGCAAGTTCAGCATCCGTTTCAGGCTTCGTGTGGCCGGATAAAATTCCGAATGCACGAAAACAGCGCGCAAAGCGTGCTACACCGTCTTCGGACATGGAGCCTGGCACCCATGGTGGTGCATTTGTTATGCTCCTCGACGTTGAAATTATGCATGGTCGCCCGATATGCCGTTTCTATGCTTGGGGCATGCTTGCGAGGCTTCGCTTAACTGAGGGATCAATCTTTGACATCGACTGCAAGGAACGCGGATTTTTCCGAGCACACCAGCATCAAACCCGGGCGTGCAAGCACGCGCGGCTTTGTGCTTGCCTCCATGCTGGCAGCTGCCGGAGCATTGACCCTTTCGAGCTGCACGACTGCAGACACCTCGAACGATATGATGCGCGTCGAGCGGGCTCAAGGATCCGAGGAGAATATCGCCTCGCTGTCCGCCGTGATCTCGGCTAATCCGAGCGATCCGGAAGGCTACAATGTCCGCGGATCGGCCTATGGCCGTGCCGGCGAATTCCGCCGGGCGCTCGCCGATTTCAACAAGGCCATTGAACTCAACCCGCGCTTCTACCAGGCCTATGCCAACCGGGCGCTTGTCGAGCGCAATATGGGTGACCAGTCGGCGGCACAGTCCGACTACAACATGGCCCTGCAGCTCAACCCGCGCTATGACGTCGCCTTCATCGGCCGCGGCAATCTCTACCGCCAGGCCGGTCAGCTGGATCAGGCGTTTGCCGATTTCAACAAGGCGATCGAACTCGATACCACTGACCCTCGCGCCTATCACAATCGCGGCCTGATCTATCAGGCCCGCAAGCAGCATGCGCAGGCGATCGAGGATTTCTCCACGGCGATCTCGCTGTCGCCAAGTGCGCCCGAGCCCTATAACGGCCGCGGGATTTCCTACGTCGCCACAAACGACGACGATAACGCGTTTGCTGATTTCAACACGGCCATCAACCTGAACGGCAAAATCGCCGAATCCTGGGCCAACCAGGCGCTGGTCTATGAGCGCCGCGGTGACAAGGCCAAGGCGGCAAAGTCCTATGGCCATGCGCTGTCGCTGGATCCCAAATACGAACCAGCCCGCGCCGGTCTGGCACGAGTGAAGACCGCCGGCTAACAGCTTACCTTTACGCTTGGCGATATATGAACCCGCTGCCGCAGCGGGTTTTTTATTGCCTGTTTGTCGCGCCACAGCGGAACCATCCGTTCTGCGAGCCGTTATCGGGTCGTCATCAGCGCATCGTCTGCAAGAATTGGAATGCGCGAAGCGAAATACACGCCCCACCTGCGAACCGATTGCAGGGCCCGGGTCGAACAGGAGTAAAATCATGTTGAAACGCACAATCATCGCCGCGACCGCACTTGCTGCTGTTTGGGTCGCACCTGCGGGTGCTGCAAATTACGTGACCGTTGGACGGCTGGTTTGCGGCTCGGAGGGCGGCGTCGGAATGATCGTCACATCCGAGAAGATGCTGAAATGCACCTATACCTCGGCGGCCGGCGGCCCGGCTGCTGTCTATGACGGAAAAATCCAGAAATTTGGCATCGATCTCGGTCAGACCGGCAAGAGCGTGATGATCTGGGATGTGCTGGCCAAGACCGGCGCCAGCGATGCGAACTTTCCGCTGAGCGGCGAATATTATGGTGTCGGAGCCGATGCGAGCTTTGCAGCAGGTGCAGGGGCCAAGGTTCTCGGCGGCGGGATCGACAAGGCCTTCATGCTTCAGCCAGTCAACGTTCAGGTCCAGGAAGGACTGAACATCGCCGTTGGCGTCGAAAAGATGACGCTGGCACCGGCTGCCATCTGAGCCAAACATTCTGACCTCCAGTCACGAAAATGCCCGCCTCACCGGCGGGCATTTTTGTGTGTCGGCATCAACGAAGAACCGTCAGTGGCTCATCGCCTCAGTGGTTCATCGCCTTGACGATATCGTCGGTCATCTTCTTGGCATCGCCAAGCAGCATCATCGTACCGTCCTTGTAGAACAGCGTGTTGTCGATGCCGGCATAGCCGGAGCCGAGCGAGCGCTTGACGAACAGGCAGGTCTTGGCCTTGTCGACATCGAGGATCGGCATGCCGTAGATCGGCGACGTCTTGTCGTCGCGCGCCGCCGGATTGGTGACGTCGTTGGCACCGATGACATAGGCAACGTCGGCCTGGGCGAATTCGGAGTTGATATCCTCCAGCTCGAACACCTCGTCATAGGGCACGTTGGCTTCGGCCAAGAGCACGTTCATATGGCCGGGCATACGGCCGGCGACCGGATGAATGGCGTATTTCACTTCGACGCCATTTTTCTTCAGCGCATCGGCCAGTTCGCGAACAGCGTGCTGCGCCTGGGCAACCGCCATGCCGTAACCCGGCACGATGATCACCTTGGAGGCATTGGCCATCAGGAAGGCGGCGTCATCGGCCGAGCCCTGCTTGACCGTGCGCACGACGCCGTCATCGCTGGCGGCTACTGCCGAATCGCCACCGAAGCCGCCGAGGATGACCGAGATGAAGGAGCGGTTCATACCCTTGCACATGATGTAGGACAGGATCGCACCGGACGAGCCAACCAACGCGCCGGTGATGATCAGCGCCAGATTGCCGAGCGTGAAGCCGATGCCGGCGGCGGCCCAGCCGGAATAGGAGTTCAGCATCGAGACGACCACCGGCATATCGGCGCCGCCGATCGGCACGATCAAGAGAACGCCGAGTGCCAGCGACAGGACGACGATCGCCCAGAAATCAAAATGGCTTTCCGAAGCCGCCAGGCTGACGATGAAGAAGACGATCAGCAGCAGAAGCACGCTGTTGATGACATGGCGGAACGGCAGCATGATCGGCTTGCCGGACATGCGGCCATCCAGCTTCAGGAAGGCGATGATCGAGCCGGTAAAGGTGATGGCGCCGATGGCGACACCAAGCGCCATTTCGACCAGCGCCTGCGCATGGATCCCGCCGATCTCGCCGATGCCGAAGGACGAAGGTGTATAGAGTGCGGAGGCTGCGACCAGAACGGCGGCAAGGCCGACCAGCGAATGGAAGCCGGCGACAAGCTGCGGCATCGAGGTCATCGGGATCGAGCGGGCGATATAGGCGCCGGCACCACCGCCGATGGCAAGGCCGAGCACGATCAGCGCCAGTCCGCCAAACGACGGGGTGGCAAGCAGGAGTGTGGTGACGATGGCGATGCCCATGCCGACCATGCCGAGGATATTGCCCCGGCGCGAGGTGGTCGGATGCGACAGGCCGCGCAGCGCCATGATGAATAGGACGCCGGAAACCAGATAGAGGAAGGCTGCGATATTGGCACTCATGACGGCAGCCTCACTTCTCTTTTTTCTTATACATGGCAAGCATGCGCTGGGTGACCAGGAAGCCGCCGAAGATATTGACCGAGGCGAGAACCAGCGCCACGAAGCCGAAGCCGGTGGCAAGGCCGGAGGCCGAGATGCCGACGGCAAGCAGCGCGCCGACGACGATGACAGAGGAAATCGCGTTGGTGACCGCCATCAGCGGCGTGTGCAGAGCCGGAGTAACAGACCACACGACGTAATAGCCGACGAAGATCGACAGAACGAAGATCGCCAGCTGGAACACGAACGGATCGATCGCGCCGCCACTCAATCCATGGACCACATTACCGGCGGCATCCGGCACATATTCGGCGGCGGTGCGCACCGCTTCGACCGCCCGGTCGAGGTCGCCGATCGCCTTGTCGAGCATCTCATTGGCCATACCATTTCTCCCTTAGACAGCCGCACTTCTCCCCGAAGCACGCATGCTGCCCTCTCCAATTTTTTAAGCTGTTGCTACAACCACGACTGGCGCCGCGGCGAAATTCGGATGCACCACGGCACCGCCATGCGTCAGCATCGTCGCCTTGACGAGTTCGTCCTCGATATTGAGAGCAAGCGCCTTGGTTTCCTTGCCGACCATCGTCTCGAGGAAGGTCACGAGGTTCTTGGCATAGAGCGCCGACGCGGACGCGGCGATGCGGCCGGGCATATTGGTGTAGCCGACGACCTTGACACCTTCGACCTCGACCACCTTATCGGCCACTGCACCTTCGACATTGCCGCCGCGTTCGACAGCGAGATCGACAGCGATCGAGCCGGGCTTCATGGCTTTCAGCATGTCGCGGGTAATCAGGCGTGGTGCCGGACGGCCGGGGATCAGCGCGGTGGTGATGACGATGTCCTGCTTGGCCAGATGCTCGGCGGTCAGCACCGCCTGTTTGGCCTTGTAGTCCGCCGACATTTCCTTGGCATAGCCGCCGGATGTCTCGGCCGCCTTGAATTCCTCGTCCTCGACCGCGATGAACTTGGCGCCGAGCGAGGCGACCTGTTCCTTGGAAGCCGGGCGGACGTCGGTGGCGGAGACGACCGCGCCCAAACGCCGCGCTGTGGCGATCGCCTGCAGACCGGCGACGCCAGCCCCCATGACGAACACTTTCGCCGCAGGAACAGTGCCCGCAGCCGTCATCATCATCGGCATGGCCCGGTCATATTCGGACGCAGCTTCAATCACCGCTTGGTAACCGGCAAGATTGGCCTGCGACGACAGCACGTCCATCGACTGGGCACGGGTGATGCGGGGCATCAATTCCATCGCGAACGCTGAAACACCGGCTTTGGCCATTTCAGCCAATGCCTGATCATTGCCATAGGGATCCATGATTGCCAGCACGATGGCGCCGGACTTGTAACCTGCAACTTCCGTAGAAGTCGGCCGCCGCACCTTGAGCACCACATCGGCACTCGCAGCATCGGCAGCGGAACCGATTGCAGCACCGGCCTTCTCGAACTCGCTATCGGGAATACGCGACAACGTGCCGGCACCGGCCTGAACGACAACCTCGAAGCCGAGGGTCTTGAGCTTCTTCACACTTTCGGGTGACGCCGCGATACGGCCCTCGCCCGGAAAGGTTTCCAACGGTATGAATACGGTCTCTGCCACAGGTTCCTCCCTGACACGGGCATTCGAAACACGGCGGACCGCGATTTCCATTCTCCCGCACACTCAAAAATCACGCCTTGAACCGCCCTCCGGCGGACCGCGCGGATGTTTTTCCAGCCCGGCAATCACCGGGCCATGGAAAAGCCGGCACCTCACTCCCAAGTGCCGCTTTCATCAAAACTTTGGAAGGCCGATCAGCGCAGGAGCACGAAACCGGCGATATTGAGGAGAATGAAGAGGACGAAGGCGGTGAAGAAGCCGGCGCTGGTGAAGAAACCGGCAGCCATGGCAATCAGCAGCGCGACGCAGAAGATCGTGACAATTTTCGTCGCCTCGAGGAAGAAAATGTAGGTCTTCTCGTGTTCGGCATAATCCATCGGTGCGCCCAGTTCGGCCGGTCCGGAATGATGTTCAGCCATCGTCCATATCTCCCTGAAATTCAGCCGCACCCTACTCTGCCCTTGGCGGCGAGCGCGGCATCTCGTCTCTATTCCATTCTGTGCGCATCCAGAGTGCCCGAAAGCATCGATCGCGCATAGGTGGCCTTACACAAAGCCACGGCCAAACGCAACGAAAACTGCAGGTGCAACATGCGGCATAACGGTTGTTCAGACGACTGTTGCAACAACACAAAAGCCTGATCAGGCCTGGCTGCGGGCGCGGCTCTGCATCGTCAACGCTAGACGGGCGGTCGGCAGCACCGTCAGCGGCGCATATTGCGCCTCACGGTCGTCACCGAACATCATGCGCCGCTCGAACGGTTCCGAATCGAAGAATGGAAAGCGGGTGTAGAGCCAAGGCCGGATTTCGCGGACACGGGCAGCGAGAAGCGTGAGGTCGATGTTGTAGTTGCCGCAATTCTTTTGCGGCGAGACGATCGTGTCGGCATCGAAAACCCGCTTGTAGAAGGCCGCGTGCTGCGGCTTGACCAGCGACAGGCAGCGGTCGACGTCGAAATGCTCGGACGCCATGGTGGCAACACGCAGGGTGAGATAGGGAATGGCCGGCATTTCCCGCAGGATTTCCGGATCGGCGGCAAGCCGGACCGGATCGATCAACGACAGGCCCGCATCCAGAAAACTGTCGATCTCCGCTCCAAAGACCGAACCCGACGAACTGATCCTATGCTCGGGCGTCACATGATGGACGCGCACAGTGCTGATCAGCCGTTCTTCGAAATAGATCCCGAAAACATAGGCATGACTGTCAAAATCGATGTCATCGATGAGCATCGTACCGGACAAGGGCAGTATATCGGCCATCTTGTAGGCCTTGAAACGGATGCGGGCGACATCTTCCATATCCTCGCCCGTCTCGACCCGGCGATATTCGACATGATCCAACAGTTCCAGCAATCGTTCTGAAAACCTGTTCTGCTGCTCCGCTTTCATTTCATCAAACGCCCCCGTTGAAGGGGCATTCATCTTCCAAACGGAGGCACCTCACAATGTTTTAATAGATTATTAAGCATAAACCATTTGTTAAGGTTAACAGACAGTTAATGCTAAATTTCCGTTGGATCTTTTGACCGCGTAACACCTTGAAACAGGTGATACTCCGATGTCACGGGCGATCCCGCGATTGGGTCACAAGCAAGAGCAGAGAATGGCTGAAAGGCTACGCGGTGCGCCGATTGCGCCGTTTTGGCACGGAAAGCTTCTTCAGCAATGTGTCCGACAGGCTTTCAATCGCCAGCGACGGCAAGGGCGCAGCGAAGACATAACCCTGGATCAGGTCGGCACATTTATACTGATTGATCAGCGCCAGTTGATCATTGGTCTCGACCCCTTCGATGACGATTTTCAACCCAAGCTCGCGCGACAGGTTGACCATGCCGCGCAGAAGCTTGAAGCGACGCGCGTCCTCGCGGATATTGCGCACGAAGGAGCGGTCGATCTTAATGATATCGAGCGGCAGCGCATCGAGATAACTGAGGCTCGAATATCCCGTTCCGAAATCATCGATGGCAATGGTGATGCCGCGAGCGCGCAGCTCCTGGAGGATCGTCTGCACCTTGGCCGCCTCTTCCATCAGGCAGCTTTCCGTCACTTCAAGATGAAGCCGGGACGGATCCAACCCGGTTTCGGACAGAATATCCGTGACGATCGGGATGATTTCGCCATTGCGCAGATCAAGGACGGAGAGATTGACGGAAACGGCGATATGACTGGGCCAGTTCAAACAATCGAGGCAGGCCTGGCGCAGCATGAATTTGGTGATGCTGGAAACGACACCGATTTCCTCGGCCAACTGAATGAACACATCCGGCGGGACCGGACCGCGCTCGGGGTGGGTCCATCGCGCCAGCGCCTCGCAGCATTCGATGCGCGAACCGTCGGCGAGGAACATCGGCTGATAGGCAACCGACAGCCCGCCGGTCTCAATAGCCTCGCGCAGATCGGTCTTGAGTTTCTGCCGGTCGAGATAATTCGCATCCATTTCCGCTTCGAACGCGGTGCAGCTTCCCTTTTCGCGGCTCTTGCTTTCAAACAGCGCAAGGTCGGCCTTGATCTGCATGTCTTCAAGACGGAAATCGGAACTATCGGCAATCACATAGCCGGCGCTCATCGAGATATTGAAGGTAAAGCCGCTGGCGAGATAGGCGCCGCGCATCTGCGCATGCACGGATCGCATCCGCTCTTCAAGGAAACGCCGGTTGTTTTCACCGGAAAAGAACAGAACGAATTCGTCGCCCATCAGGCGTGCCGCAATCGCCTTGTCCCCCGTCACCTTCTTCAATCGTTCAGAGATCGCGCACAGCAGTCTGTCACCGACGACATGGCCGCGCGTATCGTTGACGTGCTTGAACTCGGCGACATCGAGAACCATGAAACCCGCCAGGCCAGTGCGGTTTTGATCGATCAGCGCATTGTTGACCAGTTCGCCGAAATAGTCGCGATTGGGCAGGCCGGTCAGCGTATCGAAGCGGACCATCTGCAGAATCTTCCGTTCCGCCCGCACGCGTGCCGTCACATCTTCGAAGATCAGCACGACACCGCCATCGGCCCGGCGGCTAGCGGAGAATTCAAGAAACAGGTCGTCGGAAAACGGGATGAGCGCGCGCGACTGCATGCCCTGCATCAATTGGCCCAGCTGTTTCAGGACCTGCTTGGCCTGATCCTGCTCCAGAAACGTATGGCGAACGCCATAGCGCAGCACGGCATCGAGATGGCAATCCTTGAGGCGTTCCCGGTCGCCCAGATTGAGAAGCTCACAGGCCCGCCGGTTGGCGACCAGGATGCGGTTGTCGGCGTCCAGCATGAACAAGCCATGCGGCATATTGTTGAGGGCAAGATCGAAACGGCCGGCGATCGTCGATATCTCACGCGCAGCCAGCACATTCTTGTGCAGGGTTTCGCGTACGCCGCGCGCCATCGACCAGGTTGTGAGAATGAACGGCACCATCAGAACCGCCAGCAAGGCCATGTAACCGTCCATTAGGCCGAGTAGGCCAAGGATGATAGGGCTACAGGCAGACAGGGACATCACGACCACCGCGCGCGCCGAGCCGTAGTTGCGGCCAACGAGGGAAACCATGGTGGCGAGCGTTACGGCAATGCAGGCGAGTTCGGCAAACGGGTCCCGGCTGACCAGAATGGCATAGCCACAGGCGGTGCCCAGCGTGATGGTGGCGCAGACACCACCGGCATTATAGCGGTTTTCCCAGCGGCGAATGCCTTCAAAGTCCAGCGAGACTAGGTTTTCGCGGTCGAACCGGCGCATGTCGATACCGCGGACGAACCAGATCAGGACAATCGCAACCGTGCAGCCGACGAAAAAAGGATCGCTGGTTTTTGCAAAGACGAGCAGGAATGTCACGGCATGCGACAGCATGCCGATCAACAATGTCTGGCGGTAATCGTAGAGCGAGCTTACGAACGAAAGATACACATCGGTCGGAAGAGCGCTCTGTTCATTTGACTTCATGAACCCCCTGCTCCGGTTTGGCGAAGTGTTATTCCCGAGGGTTTAACGAAAGATTTCGCGCGCTTACCGGAAAAAATCTTCCCATATATTACGTGGCATGGTCCAGATGCTGCGTTATTGAAATATTTCAACCCAGTATTGCAGACCTCCCTAAACACTGTTGCTTTTCCGCAACCTTGCATAGATTCGGCCGTAAGCAGGCTATTCGACGCCTTCGGCCTGGAGATTTCTTGAAGATGGGCTCGCTCTTTTATCTGCGCGAATGGTTACTGCAATTCTAAAGGATATAGCCAATTCTTGCCCGTCTGACCGCCGGCTGCGGCGGCTAGCATTTTTCTTCAACGCAGTTGACTTTATAGTGCGGCTGACGGCAATGGCTTGACAGGACAGATCACAGCCATGACTCGCCAGACGCATAGGTGGAGACCCGCATGCCTAAGCCCGTTGTTGCCATACCCGCTGACTTCAGGACATTCGACGGCAATGTCTGGCATGCCACGCCGCATCAATATGTTCGTGCTGCCGTCGAAGGTTCCGGCGTGATGACATTCCTCGTGCCAGCGCTCGAGAGCGGCAATGATGCCGACGAAATCCTCGACCGGGTGGATGGCGTTCTTGTCAGTGGATCACGCACCAACGTGCACCCCTCCCTGTATGGACAGGACGCGACGGAAGCCGATGGGCCTTTCGATCCGGGCCGTGATGCAACAAGCCTGCCGCTGATCCGGCGCGCGCTGGAACGCGGCGTGCCGCTGCTCGCCATCTGCCGCGGCATTCAGGAACTGAACGTTGCGCTGGGCGGCACGCTGGCAAGCGAAATCCAGGACATGCCCGGCATTTCGGATCACCGCAAGCCGGACGTGCCGGAGCTCGATATCGCCTATGGCATCCGCCAGAATGTCATCGTCAAGGAAGGCAGCTGTCTGGCTTCGGTTCTCGGCGCCGGCGCAGTGCAGGTGAATTCGCTGCACCGGCAGGCAATCTCGAAGGCCGCTCCGCGCCTGGCCGTCGAAGCAGTCGCCGAAGACGGCACGATCGAGGCCGTATCGGTTATGGACGCCAAGGCCTTTGCCGTCGGCGTGCAATGGCATCCGGAATACTGGGTCGGCAAGGACGCGCCGTCCTCGACCTTGTTTCAGGCATTCGGGGATGCCGTTCGCGCCTATGCGGCGGCGAAAGTGAAGGTCTGACGGCTTTAAGCCGTCTTCCGTTTGAACGGAGTTTCTGCGACAGGTGTCAATGCAGCACCCGTTTCGAACCACGCGACGAGATTATCCACCACCAGATCGGCCATCGCATTGCGTGTCGCCTGCGAGGCGGAGCCGACATGGGGCAGCAGCGCGGCATTCGGCAGCGCCAGCAGGGCTTCTGGAACATGAGGCTCGTTCTCGAAGACATCGAGGCCGGCAGCAGCGATGACGCCGCGCTGAAGCGCATCGGCAAGCGCTGCCTCGTCCACGGTCGTTCCGCGCCCGACATTGATGACAACGCCCTGCGGCCCCAAGGCTTCCAGAACCTCGGCATTGACTGTTCTGCGGGTGCTTTCGGTGCCGGGCACGATCACGACGATCGTATCGACCGCTTCTGCCATCCCCTTGAGCGTCGGATAATGGGTATAGGCCAGCCCCTCGCGCGGCGTGCGGGTGTGATAGGCGATGGAGACGCCGAAAGCTTCCAGCCGCTTGGCAATCGCCAGCCCGATACGGCCGAGACCGTAAAGGCCGACCGTGCGGCCGCGCAGCGTCAGCGGCGATAGCGCGAAGGCGCCATCCTTCGCCCAGCGGCCCTGGCGCAGCCACTGTTCGGCCGCCGGAAAACGCCGCAATGTGTTGAGCAGCAGGCCGATTGCCGTGTCAGCCACTTCTTCGGTCAGCACATCCGGCGTGTTGGTAACGACAACACCGCGCTTGGCCGCATGGCCGGCATCGACGCCATCATAGCCGACGCCGAAATTGGCGATGATTTCGAGGTTCGGGAAGGCGTCGATGAAACCGGCCGGGATTTTGCCCTGGACGGCGATACCGGCAACACCGGATGCAAGGTCACCCGTCACCAGCGTCGGATCGGCGGCCGCGACGAAAACAGGCTCGAAATCATCCGGCAAACGGTCGAGCACGCGCTGGCTCATTTTTCCGGGCACGAGAATACGCGGGCGGCCGTTGGGCATGATTTGCTCCTTGCGGAATTGGGTCTGATTATTCGGTGGGATTGGGCCGGAGCGGGCCGGTCGATTGGCGGATCCGCATTTCGGGCTTGATTAGGTGGATACCATCCGGCTCGTGGCTGCCGTTCAACTTATCGAGCAAAGCACGCGCGGCACTGCGGCCGACGTCGGACTGGCCGTTCCAGACGGTGGTCAGCGCCGGCGTCGAGATCGAGGCTTCCTCGAGGTCATCGTAACCAGTGACCGACACATCGCGGCCGGGCACCAGGCCGGCACGGGCGATACCGTTCATCATGCCGATGGCGACGAGATCATTCCAGCAGACCACAGCTGTCGGCTTCTGCGGCAGCGACAGCAGATGAACAGCGGCCTCGAAGCCGCCCTGCATGGAGCGCGGACCGGGAATGCGCAGGTCCGGATCGACATCGATATTGGCCTTGCGCAGCGCGTTGACGTAACCCTGATAGCGATCACGACCGGTCGAGGTCTGGTCCGTGCCGCCGACCATGGCGATGACCCGGTGGCCAAGACTGATCAGATGGTTGGTGGCAAGCGAGATGCCGTAAGCGTCGTCGCCGCGGAAAATCGGCACGTCCACGCCTTCGATCGAGCGGGCGATCAGGATGGCGGGCATGCCGTTGTCCTCCGCCAGCCGGATATCCTCCGGCGGCGTGCCGATGGCCGGCGACATGATGACGCCGTCGCCACCTAACTGCAGCAGCGTCTCGATAAAGGCGCGCTGCTTTTCGACGGAATCGTAATGGTTGGACAGAATGAAGGTCTGCCGGTCGCGGTCGAGTTCGGCTTCGATGGCTTTGAGGATTTCGCCGTAGAACGGGTTCATGATGTCGTGCACCACGACGCCGATGATGCCGGAGCGGGAGGTCCGAAGGCTGGCGGCGCGGCGGTTATAGATATAGCCGAGTGCGCGGGCCTGATCCTTGATCTTGTCGCGGGTCATGGCGGCAACAAGCGGACTATCGCGCAATGCCAATGAAACGGTTGCCGTGGACACACCAAGCGTTTCCGCAATGGTGGAGAGTTTGATCTTCTGCGCCACGTTTCCCCCTCAGATATCCCGGCTCAATACCGCTATTTTTAAATCCTCTTTAAACTGTTTAAATTGCCGCCGCAATCGCCAATTAAGGCAGGATCGGAGGAAGAGCTATTCTGTATCAGCCGTGCCCTGAAGATTGCCATCGACGGCGCGCAACAACTTCATCAGGGTCTTGATCTGCTTTTCGCTCAGGCCCTTGGTCGCCATGTCTTCTGAGGTCTTGCCCGCTTCGGCAATGGTCTGCAGGCGGTCCCGGCCAAGCGTGGTGAGATAGACCTTGGTCAGCCGGGCATCCTCGTCGTCAGCCCGGCGCTCCAGAAACCCCTGAGCTTCCATGCGGCCAACGGTACGCGTCATGGTCGGTGCCTTGACGCCGAGCTTCATCGCCAGGACACCGGCTGTCAGGCCGTCCGTCTCGGCCAGCGCCAGCATGACGCCATCCTGCCCGGCATAGAGCCCGCTTTCGAGGAGATTGCGCGACAGCACCGTGCGCATCGAGCGCGCCGCCTGCACCAGCACCGATGCAAGATCCTGCGCGTGGACTTCGACGTCGGGACGCTTTTTCTTGCCGCCCTTGGCTTTCTTTTCGGCCTTGCTCTTCTTTCCCATCGGTCCTCCACCAAATTTCTTGCACGGCCATCCGTCACCTGTATGACTCGAATGACCTTCATACCGCAAGTACAACCGAAAGGCTCTCAGGAGCATGACAGTCCCCGCACCGCGTTGGAAAGACAATGTTTCCGAGCTTCAACCCGCCGAAAGAGCGGACTGGATCGCGGTGCTGCCGCTCGGCGCCCATGAGCAGCACGGACCGCACCTGCCGTTCGAAACCGATACGCTGATTGCCGAAGGGCTCGTTGAACGGCTCATCGCCCGCCTGCCACCGGCCCTGCCCGTCACCGTTCTGCCAACGGAGCCTATCGGCTATTCGATCGAGCACTTGGATGTCGAAGGCACGCGTTCGCTGGGCTTCGACGAAGCAGTGCAGCGCTGGCTCGGCATTGCACAGAATCTCAACGAACAAGGCATCCGCAAATTTGTCATGCTGAACGCTCATGGCGGCAATTCACCGCTGATGACCATTGTCGCGACGGAAGCGCGGGTAAGGTTCGGCATGCTGGCGGTAGCCACAAGCTGGACCCGGTTCGGGCAACCGATCGGTTGGATCAGACCGGAAGACAAGGTGATCGATATTCACGGCGGCGATATCGAAACGTCGGTAATGCTGGCGATGTACCCGGACAAAGTGGATATGGCGAAGGCGCAGCGCTTCGCCTCGCGCCAATCTGACTTTGCCAGAAGTTTCAAGCATCTGCGCGCCTATGGCCCGCACGCCTTCGGCTGGAAGATGTCGGACCTGAACAAGCAAGGTGTTGCCGGTGACGCGTCGGCTGCAACGGCTAAGCGCGGTGAGCAGCTGATTGCCCATGCGTTGAACGGCATTGTCGAATTGCTGGAGGACGTTGCCGCCTTCGATCTCTCAACCTTGCGCTAGCAACAGCCCTATCCGATACGCAGAAAAACGGCGTGAAGATCGCGCCCGCATTTGCGCTGGGGCTTTCCATCTCCTATATCAGCGATAACCCCGTGCCCGAAGGCATTCCGATTTTTCCGAGGTTCCCATGACCGAAGCAACCACAGCTGCCGCCAAGCCCATTCCCGTCACCGTGCTCACCGGCTATCTCGGCGCCGGCAAGACGACGCTCTTGAACCGCATCCTGACGGAAGCCCATGGCAAGAAATATGCCGTCATCGTCAACGAATTCGGCGAGATCGGCATCGACAACGACCTGATTGTCGAATCCGACGAAGAAATCTACGAAATGAACAATGGCTGCGTCTGCTGCACCGTGCGCGGCGACCTGATCCGCGTTGTCGAAGGCCTGATGCGCCGCCCCGGCCGCTTTGATGCGATCATCGTCGAAACCACCGGCCTTGCCGACCCGGTACCGGTCGCCCAGACGTTCTTCATGGATGACGATGTGCGTGCCAAGACCGAACTCGATGCTGTCGTGGCATTGGTCGATGCCAAGCATCTGCCGCTACGCCTGAAGGATAGTCGCGAAGCCGAAGACCAGATCGCCTTTGCCGATGTCATTCTGCTCAACAAGACGGACCTGGTTACGCCGGAAGAGCTGGCGAAGATCGAAGCCACGGTACGGGCGATCAATCCTTCCGCCCGCATCCACCGCACCGAACGCTCCAATATCGACCTGACCAAGGTCCTCGACCAAGGCGCTTTCAATCTGGAGAGAGCGCTCGAAAACGAGCCGCATTTCCTCGACCAGGACCATCACGACCATGAACATGCCTGTGGCCCGGATTGCGGCCACGATCATCATGATCACGACCATCACCACCATGATCATGACCACCATCATCACGATCACGCTCCCTCGCCGATCCATGACGTCACGGTGCAGTCGGTTTCGCTGCGTGGCGGCGAGATGAACCCGGACCGCTTCTTCCCCTGGATCCAGAAGATCACCCAGACGGAAGGTCCCAACATCCTGCGCCTGAAGGGTATCATCGCCTTCAAGGACGACGCTGAGCGTTACGTTGTCCAAGGCGTGCACATGATCATCGAAGGCGACCACCAGCGCGCCTGGAAGGACGGCGAAAAGCACGAGAGCCGTCTGGTCTTCATCGGCCGCGAACTCGACCGCGAAAAGCTCGAACGCACGTTCAAGGCGTGCGAGGCCGTTCCCGCCGAGGCCGCAGCTCACTGATGCCGACAGTTGCTCCTCTCGACCTTCAAGGTCACGTCGCCGGCGTGGCCTTTCTCGGCGACATCCCGTTCTTTGCCGAATCCTCCGGCCTCATCCACAGCCTCGATCATGGCCACAAGACCGTCGAAGCGCATGAGGGCTTGCTCTCATGCATTCGCGACGAAGCGACCGACACGCTGCTGACCGGCGGCGAGGATGGCAAGGTGCTGCGGATCCAGGCGGATGGCGCCACCAGCGAACTTGCCAATGTTCCGCGCAAGTGGATTTCGCAGGTTGCGGCCGGCCCGCAGGGTGCCGTAGCCTATGCCTATGGCAAGACCGCGCATGTGCGGTTGGCGGACGGCACCGTCAAGGATTTCACCGAGGAGCGCACCGTCGAGGGCATTGCCTTTGCGCCCAAGGGCCTGCGCATCGCGCTTGCCCGCTATAACGGCGTCTCGCTGCATTGGGTGGCGATAGCAGGCCAGCCGGTCGATCTCGAATGGAAGGGCGCCCATACCGGCGTCACCTTCTCGCCCGACGGCCGTTTCGTCGTCACCTCCATGCAGGAAAATGCGCTGCACGGCTGGAAGCTCGACACCAAGCCTGGCGCTGAAACCCGGCACATGCGGATGACCGGCTATCCGGCCAAGATCAAATCCGTTTCATGGTCCGCCAAGGGCAAATGGCTGGCCTCCTCCGGCGCACCGGCCGCCATCGTCTGGCCCTTCCAGGCCAAGGACGGCCCGATGGGCAAGGCGCCGCTGGAACTCGGTACCCGCGCCAATATCATGGTGACGCAGGTCTGCTGTCATCCCGTCGAAGAGATCGCGGCGATCGGCTATGCCGACGGCATGATCATGGTGGTGCGCTTCACCGACAGCAAGGAAGTGCTTCTACGCCGTCCCGGCAAGGGTGCCATCACCGCCATGGCCTGGCACAAGAACGGAAGGCAGCTTGCCTTCGGCTCGGAAGCGGGCGATTGCGGCGTGGTCGATATCGCCGGCTGACACTGGACTGCGAACAGCAGCAGGCTTGACGATCAGGACCTGCCGCGCGAAAACTGCTGAATGCTGTTCAAAAACGATGTGCTCGCAGGGATCGCGAAAGGTGACGTGACGCTGGCGTTTCGGCGCTGGCAAAAGCCGACTGTGCGAACCGGCGGCACATTGCGTACCGCTGCCGGCGTGCTCTCCATCGATGCGATCGACGCCGTGGATGCGGTCGGCCTCACCAATGAGGATGCCGCTCGTTCAGGCCATTCGTCGCTGGACGCGTTGCTTGCCGATATCAAGGGGCAACGCGCAGGCACCCTCTATCGCATCGCTTTTCATGTGGCAGGCGACGATCCGAGAGTGGTCTTGCGCGATATCACCGACTTTGGCCCGAATGATCACGAAGACCTGCGGCAGCGCCTAACCACCTACGACGGAAAATCCCCCTGGACATTGCAAACGCTTCGGCTGATCGCCTCGCGTGAGGGCATCACGGCCGGAGAACTTTCCACAAGCATCGGCTTTGAAAAGCCAGCCCTCAAGCAGAAAATCCGCAAACTGAAAGAACTCGGCCTGACGGAAAGTCTGCAGAGCGGCTACCGGATTTCGCCGCGAGGACGTGCCTTCCTCGCCGGGGCCTGACCGGCCGTTATCACCAGGCCAATTCCACCTGCGGACGGCCATTCGAGGTTTTCTCCACCGTTCTCCCGGTTTCGTCTATCGTGCAATGGACACGCTTGCGGAAAGCCGAGAAGCTGTCGAAGGTGACGACATCCACGGCCTCGTCGAAATCCAGCGTCAGCCGGTAGCGGCCGGGCTGGGCGGTCACAGCCTGCACGCCCAGGATTGTCGCTTCGAAGGGTTGGCCGAGATAATGGCCCTTGACCCGCGACCCGAGCATCCACGGATTGAGCGGCGGCCGGTTTCCGACCACGGCATGCAGCGTGTTCCAATCGCGAAAGCCGTATTGCGCGGCCAGAAGCTCCAGTGATTTGGAATGGGTGATGTCCTGGCCACCGGCGGCAAGACCGGCGCGCAGCCGTTTTGCCTGATCTTTCAGGGCATCGAGTGACGGAAGCGGGATCGATCCACGCATCTTCAAGTCTCCAACATGGAGCGTGCAGTCATTCGGAGGGAGTCCGCCTTGCCACCGTTCGCACGCCACAAGAATGGACGACCGAAGAGGAACGAGAGACTTCACCAAAAGCTTGAGGCTTGCGGACGGCCGGGGCTCTCACCCGTTGGCGGCCGATGTAATCCATTGCACAGATCCTGTCAAATTTCCGGTCCAACAGGAAACGGCGGGCGTCACCATTTGGTATCGCCGCCGTTGGTCATACTTGCCCCGGTCAGCCGCAGGGAGAGGCGGGGGCTGAACCCTCTCCCTGCGCCTCAGGTGTTAGTGACGCGGCTTCTTGCCGCCGTCACCACCAGAGAGGACACCGAGACCGAGAATGCCGGTGTTGTTGCCCGACAGGACGCCGCTGAGAATTCCATTCCCGCTGCCATTCAAAACGCCGTTCAGAACGTTGTTGCCCGACAGGACATTACCGACGCCGACAGACGGCGCGACAACGATGCCGCCATTGGCGATGCCGTTACCCTTGCCATTGAACAGATTGAGCGACAGGCCACCGGCCGAAGCCGGGGAAACCGTCACCGCAACAGCTGCGAGAGAGGCGAATGCGATGAATGCGGATTTGAAGTTCATGGTATTACCTCCGTTGTTCGTGCATCCCTTATGCACAACCATGAGGATATTCTTGATATCCAAACACTCAAGCGAAGATGGTTTTTATAATAAATTGTTAACCATAATAAATACAACTTTAAGATTCATTCGCACAAGATCAAATAACCGGCGATACACACGCAAAAATACGTTTTGGCATAATCACTAAAGCAACTATAGGAGTTATTTAACCATCTAAATGCAGACTGCGCTTAAGAAACCCTGCGTTGAGGAATTGAGGGATGCGTGCACGAATGGCCGCTGCGGCACTCATGGTTGCCGTACCGATGGCAAACGTGGCGCATAGCGAGACAACTGTCGAATATTGGACCAGACAGGGCTATTCCACCAATCTTTTGGAAAGTCCGGGCCCACTTTCTGGTCCGTTCTGGGAAGAATCGCTCAAGTTGCGGGGCACGATCGGCCATGATGATGCCAAGCTCACCTATGGAATCTATCAGGAAGAACTGCGGACCGGCGCCTACCGGTTCGGCGACACGCATGAAACCGGATTCAACCTCGGATACGCGCACAACCTGGGGAAGGATACGATTATGGAGTTGGAAGCATCCTATATCCGCAACAGTTCGGGGGATGTCTTTCTGCAACTTCCAGGAAACATCATCGGATACCGAACTGTTGATCGAGCCATGCAAGCCGGCGGCAAGGTTGCAACTACAGCGTTTGGTGGCAAAACGGCATTTTCAGCCAAGATCAGCCAACTACGTCATGGCGATGCACAGTTCACCCTTGACCTTCTGAAGCCCACGAAGCTCGACCCGGATGTCGGGCTTGTGACGCTCGGCGCCAGCCATTTCATCGCGGCCAAAGGCGGCGAACTCTGCCTCTGCTTAGAATATAATCACTCGATGATCGACGAGAACGAACAGCCCGTCTATGCGCGCTTTCCCGCATCGACCCTGCGTGGGTCTCTCGCCTACGGCAGAGAATTCAGCAACGGCCTGTCGCTGATCGCGGAGGCCGGTATCATCGTCCTGTCGAGCGACAACCTCCCCCGCGGCGGACGGCAGAGCCGGCCGTATCTGCATGGCGAAGCCAAGTGGAAAGCGCCCGCCGGATTAGAATTCGCCGCTGCCTATAAGCACGATATCATCATCGGTGACATCGACGACGCCTTAGCTGAAGTCGTCGATAGCTACAAGGTTGCAGTATCCCGTCAGCTGAACCCATGGACAAAGGTCACGCTGTCGTATGATCTCGCTGAGAGTGAGTACGTCTACTACCTCTACGATCGGACGACCCGAAACATGTCTGCGAAGCTGACATTCGGCGAGGAGAAGAAGCCGCAATTCGAAATCGGCTATGCCTATGTCAAGCGGACGGAGGCGGATCGGAGCAACAACTACAAAGGCAGCGAAGTCACCGCCCGCGTCAGCGGCTCGTTCTGATTGATGGCAGGAAATATCGGAGAAAACGCCATGGCTCCCAAAGCATGGCGTCCTCTCGCAAGGTCGGCAGGATCAGGCAGCGCGGCGCAGGCGCGGCATGGCAAGCTTGCGGCCGCTGGCAACCAGCATGCCGGCAGCGCCCTCCAGCCAGCCATCCTTCAGCTCGATCGCCAGAAAACGGTTGCGCTCGAACGGGCCGGGCATGACGAGGTGTTGTGCCTTGGCGGCGAAGAAGCCGAAGCGCTCGTAATAGGGCGCATCGCCAACCAGCAGGATGGCACCGTGACCACGGTTCTTTGCCTCGCCGATGGCCGCCCGCATCAGGGCGCCGCCGATTCCCTTACCCTCGTGGGCGGCATCGACCGCCAGCGGACCAAGCATCAGGGCATCAACGGGGACGCCTTCGCGGCTGACGCCGGCTTCGACGTTCCACAGGCGCACGGTGCCGATGACATGGCCATCCGGATCGCGGGCAACCAGCGCCAGGCCTTCGGCCGGAACACGATCACGGCGCAGCGTCTCGGAAGACTTGCGGCGGCGGTTCGGCCCCATGGCCTGATCAAGCAGGTTTTCGCGCGCGACGACGTCGCCCGGATTTTCCGTGTCGATAGTGAAAGCATTCTGCGCAAAGAAAGCGCGAACAGAATCAAGAACAGCGGCCATCTTGGCCTCCCGTACCCAATACCGTGATAAGCGGCGGTTATGACAAATTGTGAATTTGCTGCTCCGGCTTGACCCGGAGCAGGCTTTTTAGACGACGCCAATCAGATGACGTAGGCCTTCAGCGGGTCGAAACCGTTAAAGGCCACAGCCGAATAGGTCGTCGTATAGGCACCGGTGCCCTCGATCAGAACTTCGTCGCCGATAGAAAGCGTGATCGGCAGCGGATACATGTTCTTCTCGTACATCACGTCAGCCGAATCGCAGGTCGGGCCGGCCAGCACGCAAGGCTCCATTTCGTCGGCATCATGGATGGTGCGGATCGGGTAACGGATCGCTTCGTCCATGGTTTCGGCGAGACCGCCGAACTTGCCGATGTCAAGGAACACCCAGCGGTGGTTGTCATTGTCCGACTTCTTCGAGATCAGCACGACTTCCGCCTTGATCACGCCGGCATTGCCGACCATGCCGCGGCCCGGCTCGATGATGGTTTCCGGCAGGTTATTGCCGAAGTGCTTGCGCAGCGACGAAAAGATCGCCTGGCCGTAGGCTTCCGCCGACGGCACGTCGCGCAGGTACTTGGTCGGAAAACCACCGCCCATGTTGACCATCTTCAGCTCGATGCCCTGCTTTGCCAGCTGCACGAACACGCGCTTGGCATCGGCAAGTGCCGAATCCCAGGCATCGACCTTGGTCATCTGCGAGCCGACATGGAACGAGACGCCGTGCGAAACGAGGCCCAGCTGATGCGCGTAGACGAGGACATCGACCGCCATCTGCGGAACGCAGCCGAACTTGCGCGACAGCGGCCATTCGGCACCTTCGCCATCGGTCAGGACACGGCAGAACACGCGGGCGCCGGGCGCTGCACGGGAGATCTTTTCGACTTCCTCATGGCTATCGACGGCAAAAAGCGAGACGCCGAGCGCATGCGCCTTGGCGACATCGCGTTCCTTCTTGATGGTGTTGCCGAAGGAAACGCGCGAAGCGGTCGCACCGGCATCGAGTGCCATTTCGATTTCGGCGACGGACGCGCAATCGAAGTTGGAGCCCATGGAGGCGAGCAGGCGCAGGATTTCCGGCGACGGGTTTGCCTTGACGGCATAATAGATCGAGCTATCCGGCAGAGCGTGGCGGAAAGCCTTGAAATTGTCGCGCACGACATCGAGGTCAACCACAAGGCAAGGGCCTTCTGGACGTCGGGTGTTCAAGAAGTCGATGATACGTGCAGTCGTCATGGTTCTATCCCCAATCAGGTACGCTCCACGAAGACGTGGAGGACAAAGGACATACGTGAACATGCCCCGGAACCAGCCGGTGGAGACCCCGGATCCAGACATGCGCACGATGCGCGAATGATGGAACAACGCCCTGCCAAGAGCTTTGATCCGCTTTGTCTGCCATTGATTGGAAGGATGACCCTACCGCACTTCCGGCAATGAAGGTGTGCCTCTTCAGTAACCCCCGCTGATGGAAAGCAGGGAGAGAACAAAAAGGCCCGCACCGTCGTTGCTTCAGATGTCCTCGCATTTTCCGGTTGGCCGGAGTAGCGACTGGAGGGGTTAATTCCAGGTACCTTACCGATTTCCTCACCAAATTCGAGGGTCGGCGGACACCCATGGGCACGTGCGACTTTGGGCTGAAACGGAGATAAGAAAAAACCTTGTCGTAATCAAGACTTTTTTCGATTTGGCTGTTGATTTTTTATGCGCGACAAAAGCCGTTAAGATGTTCACATTTCCTGAACAATCGGGGCGAACCCGTCGCAGAAACCAAAGCCTTGTTTTATGGCCCCTTTTGGAGAGCGGCGAAGGGTTTTGAGGAAATACCAAAAGTTAACGTGCACAGCAGTCTTTCGAATTTCGGTAACTCCGGTCTATCGTTGCAGCGACAAAAATAGCGAATCAGAAACGGGGCGGCAGCCCAACAGGCAGGAACAGCAGCCCGATGGATACACTGACCCGCATCCGCGCCTTTATCGATGTCGTCGATGCCGAGGGTTTTTCGGCAGCCGCACGGCGCGTCGGACGCTCCAAGGCGCTGCTGTCGAAATATGTGCGGGAACTGGAAGACGAACTCGGAGCACTTCTATTGAACCGCACGACCCGGCAGTTTTCCCTCACCGAGGCTGGTCATACCTATTACCGGACGGCGTCGGAAATCCTGAAAGAGATCGACAACCTCGCCGACCTGGTTCGCGCCAGCAATTCCGATCTCAAGGGCCGCCTGCGGATTTCCGCACCGCGCACCTTCGTCGATGCGGAGATCGGCCAGTCGCTGATCGATTTCGGCAAGGCCCATCCGGAACTGTCACTGGAAATCATCTCGGACGACCGCTTCGTCGATCTGGTCGAGGAAGGCTTCGACGTGGCGATCCGCATCACCAAGCTGGAGGATTCAACCCTGATCGCCCGCAAGCTTGATGATTTCCAGGTTCTATACTGCGCAACGCCGGCCTTCCTTGAAGAGTTCGGACCGATCACCCATCCTTCCGAACTGTCGCGCCACCCCTGCATCATCGACACCAACGGCCGGTCCTATAGCAATTGGCGCTTCACCGAGCCGGACGGCACGGGGTTCAGCGTTCCGGTTGGCGGGCCGATCGAGGTCAACAGCCCGCTTGCCGCTGTGCGCGCGGCGGAATCCGGCATGGGCGTTGCCGGCGTTCCCGATTTCATCGCCCGGCCGAAGATCACAGCCGGCACGCTGGTTTCCATTTTCGAAGACTATATACCGAAGGATCGCGGCATCTACGCGATCTATCCGCACCGGCGCTATCTGCCGACCAAGGTGCGCACGTTCGTCGACTTCCTGCATCAGTGGTTTCGCAAGAACGCGGAAAATTGACGGGGCAGCAACCGGCGACAAGTCCCAATTCCGTCCCATTTGACATACATTGCAAGAGTGTTGGCGTTGCGCCCGAGACAGCCAAAGGAATCATGACAGAATGAAACGATCGCCCCTGATCCTGACGGCAGCGGCCGTGCTTGCGCCCTGCGCAGCACTCGCCCATCCGCACATCTTCGCCGAGGCGCGGCTTGAGATCGTCGCCGACAGCACGAACCAGATTACCGAATTGCGCAATGTCTGGCGCTTCGACGAGCTGTTTTCCGCCAGCGTGGTGATGGATTTCGACAAGAATTCCAATGCGCAGCTCGATCCCGACGAATTGCAGGAGGTCGGCCAGACCGTTCTCGATTCGCTGCAGGAATACAATTATTACACGACGATCACCGACAACGGCAAAACCATCAAGGTCAACAAACCGAGCGAAATCACCGCCGACTACAAGGACGGCCAGCTGCTGTTGATGTTCGCCGTCAAGCCTGCCGAGGCGATCCCGCTCAAGGGCAATATGTCGTTCGGCGTCTATGACCCTACCATGTACACGGCGATGGATTTTCCGACGGACGGCGATCTCGTGGCGGTCGGCGACCAGCTGAACGCCTGCGAGCACAAGGTGGTTCGCCCGGACCCGGATGAAGTGCTTGCCCAAAACCAGGCGAGCCTGACCGACGCTTTCTTCAACGACCCGACCGGAACCGACATGTCGAAGATGTTTGCCACACGAATCGAGTTCAAATGCTGATGGCGCGCGGTTCTGCCCGCCTGATCGGCCTGGCGCTGCTCCTGGCGGCCGCCGGCATCAGCGTTGCCCATGCGCAATCGCCGCTCGGTATCGGCACGGCCGAGCCGTCTTTCAACACGAGCGGCATCTTCGGTGGCTTCTTCGCCTGGATCAACATGGAGCAGCAGCGCTTCTACCATACGCTGACCGAAGCGATCAAAGCCATGCGGGACAACCCGTGGCACCTCTGGTCGCTGATCGGGCTGTCCTTTGCGTATGGTGTCTTCCACGCCGCTGGTCCCGGCCATGGCAAGGCGGTCATCTCCTCCTACATGATCGCCAACGAAACCGAGCTGAAGCGCGGCGTGCTTCTGTCGTTCCTATCGTCGATGATGCAGGGCGGCGTTGCCATCCTTCTCGTCGGCGCCGCCTATCTGGTCCTGCGCGGATCGTCGATCTCGATGACGCAGGCAACGCATTTCCTCGAAGTCGTCAGCTACGCACTGATTGCGGCGTTTGGCGGCTGGCTGCTGTTCCGCAAGCTGCGCGGCATGCGGGCGCGGCGCTTGGCTCCGGCTGTGGCGCATGATCACGAACATGATCATAGCCATGCACATCACGACCATTCCCACGAGCACAGCCATAGCCACGCGGCGGGGGAGGTTTGCGACACCTGCGGCCACGCGCATGCACCCGATCCTTCGATGCTCAAGGGCGACCGGTTCGCTCTGCGTGAAGCCTGGTCGGCAATCATTGCGGTGGGCCTGCGCCCCTGCTCCGGCGCGCTGATCGTGCTCAGCTTTGCGCTGCTGAACGGCCTTTACCTGGGCGGCGTGCTCTCGGTCTTCGCCATGTCGATCGGCACCGCCATCACGGTTTCAGTGCTGGCGACACTGGCCGTCACCGCCAAGGATCTCGCCGTGCGCTACGCATCCAGCGGTTCATCGGCCATGCGCATCAGCAATGGTATCGAAATCTCCGGTGCATTGCTGGTTCTGGTACTGGGGATCGTCCTGCTTGGGGCGTCGCTGCAGGGCTAACCCTTAAAGCCCGCGACCACGCTGGTAGCGGGCCCGCAGCCAGAAGATCAGGAAGAAAGCGAGCACGAAAACCGCGCCGAACGCTGCGGCCAGCCAAGGCGAATATGTGCCGAGCCAGAGCATGATTTTCGGCAGGATGAAGAAACCCACCCCGACGACAAGCAGGATAACGGCTGCGGCAATCGCCGGTGAGCGGTCCTTCTTTTCCGGGGTGTTCATGTGGTCTCCTTTTGCGCCAGCTCAGTGCGAATATCTTCAAGCTTGCGCTTTTGTGTGCCGTCTCCGGCAAAATTTTGCGGCGATAGCCAGGCTTCGAAAGCGGCATTGAGCAGAGGCCATTCGCCGTCGATGATCGAGAACCACGCGGTATCGCGATTGGCGTGTTTGGACAGCATGTGCTGGCGGAAAACGCCTTCGAAGCTGAAGCCGAGGCGGTTCGCCGTCTTCTTGCTGGCTTCGTTGCGGTTGTCGCATTTCCATTCGTAACGCCGATAGCCCAGATCCTCGAAGGCGTGCTTGGCCATCAGATAATGCACTTCGGTGGAAAGCGGTGAGCGGGCCATCAAGAAGGAATGGGCGACACCGCCGACCTCGACCACACCATGGGCGGGATCCGGGCGCATGTAATTGGCCATGCCGACGACATCGCCGCTTGCCTTGTCGTAGAAGACTTCGGTGATCCAGCCACCCTTCTGCACAGCGGTCAGCCAGGTATCGAAATCCTCGATGCTGCGAAAATCATCCTGCGCGAAATACTGCAGGCGCGCGTTGATCTCCAGCCCGCCAAAAGCCTGCCACAGTGCCTCCAGATGGCTCACGCGATCATAGGGTACGATCCGGACGTAACGGCCTTCCAGAGCCACCGGCTTTGGGGCCGGGCAGCCAGTCCAATTGGTCAAATCACGCATCTGCGCACTCCAGGAGAGACGACACCATCAGCCTTGAGACCGGCACGCGAAAACCGCGCCGGTCATGATAAAGGCCTTGACGCTGGCATAGGACAGCTCAGGCATCCGCACAAATGCAAAGTGATGATGGATTGATCACCACGGCGACTTGATCGGTGGTTGACCGGTCTGCGGCACCGACGTTTGCTGCCGATTTGCCTGCGCCTCGATCACCGGGGTCTTGGCCGAAGAGACCGTCGCCTCGATATGATCGATCAGCGCATCGGCAAGGCCGAGACGTCCGGCAAGCTGATCAAGATAACCGCGCTCGGCGCGGCTGTCGGCGTCGATCGCCAGACGCGAGGCGGTATAGAGCTCGACGCGCTCTTCCTCGGTGACGGCCGCGGCAACCATGGCATCGAGATCGACAGGCTTGCTCAGTTCCTCGTGCAGAAATTGTTCTGCTTCGGAATCGAGGCCGGAGACCTTGACCTTGTCCATGATGCGGGCGCGCTCGACATCGTCGATATGACCATCGGCGCGGGCAGCGGCGATCATGGCGCGGACGAGCACCAGGACGAAATCATTGCGGATGACGGCAGGCTCTGTGCTGAAGCCGGAATCGGCCGGCGGCGGCAAGAGTTCAGGCTGCGCCTGCGCTTCCGGCTGCGCGACCGGCTCCTTGCCGGCCTGGTAATTCTTATAGGCCTGATAGCCGAGACCGGCGATGGCGGCGAGGCCACCGAGCTTCAGGGCCGAACCCGCGACCTGACGGCCGGTACCGGTGCCAAGCAGGACGGCAGCGATAGCGCCTGCGGCCAGCGGGTTGTCCTTGGCCAGCTGCGTCGCCTGTCCGGCGCGATCGCGCACCGTACCGCCAGCACCGGGGATCTGCGAACCCAACAACTGATCCAGTAATTTCTTCGCATCAAACATTCGGTCCACTCCCTTGAGGCCGGTTTCGGTCGGATAGAGACATAGGAATGCAACGGGAGGAATACAAATGAAAGGGCCGAGCAAATATGCCGCAATCACCGAATGTGGGATGCGGGATCGCGCCAGCGATGGTTCTCTATTGATTTGAACTCAGCGCTATATTTTCGCAAGCTGTCTTCATGACCGAGCGAAATTGGCTTCCACCCCGCCTTGACGCAGGGTGGAAAGAACGCCGCACACCGTTTCAGGGCCGTGTATGGAGAAAAACTCCGCCCGTCCTGGATGCGAAAGAGGCGATCAGCCTCGTAATGCGAATGCTTCGGCAGCAAGCTTGGTGATGCCGGCCCAGTCGCCCCTGGCAACCAGCTCCTTCGGAGCAACCCAGGAGCCGCCGACGCAGACGACGTTGGGCAGTGACAGGTAATCCCGGGCATTCGACAGCGAAATGCCGCCGGTCGGGCAAAACAGGGTGCCGGCAAGCGGCGAAGACAGCGACTTCAGGTAAGCCGCGCCGCCGGCCTGTTCGGCCGGGAAGAACTTCATCACCTTGTAGCCTTCTTCGCGCAGGCCCATGACTTCGCTGGCGGTAGCAGCACCCGGCAGAAGCGGGATTTCGGAATCGTTGGCTGCGTCAATCAGCTCCTGCGTCGTGCCGGGGCTGACGATGAACTTTGAGCCAGCCTCGACAGCCGCCTCATATTGGGCAGCATTCAGGATGGTTCCGGCACCGGCAACGGCACCTTCGACTTCGTTGGCAACCGCCCGGATGGCTTCCAAAGCGGCCGTGGTGCGCAGGGTAATCTCGATCGCCTTCAAGCCACCGGCAACGAGGGCACGCGCCAAAGGCACGGCGGTCGCGAGATCATCGATGATCAGGACCGGAACCACCGGCTGCAGTTTCAGGACGGAAAGAAGTCTATCGGTTTTCTCGCTCATGCCGGACAGCCCTTTTAAAACGATTGAAGTGAGGTTCGAATACTCTTCCCATCGGCTTTTGTCGATACCAAACGGGACCTGCAAAGCCTATTCGGACATGGTGACGCATGCTTGACGGGGCCTCCTTCAGCGCGCCGCGAAAGCCACCGATAGCCCGAAGTGCTTGCTTGTCCTCACGTCACAATCCTATAGTCTGGGATTGTATCGGCGGCGAAAATGGCAGGCTTATCAATGGCCAAGGAAATTGAACGCAAGTTTCTGGTGGCGTCCGACGATTGGCGCAACACTGCCGATGGGGGCACGCGCTTTCTGCAGGCCTACATCGTCACCATGGACGACCGCTCCGTACGGGTCCGCCTGATGGACGACGCGCGGGCGAAACTGACGATCAAGATCGGCACCGGCTCGATGACCCGCGATGAATTCGAGTACGAAATCCCGGTGGAGGACGCCAGGGACATGATGGCGAAAGCCATCGGTCTCATCATCGAAAAGACCCGCTACGAGGTCAAGCATCACGGTTTCCTCTGGGAGGTCGATGTCTATAGCGGCGCGCATGAAGGTCTTGTCGTTGCCGAAGTGGAACTCGACTCCGAAGGCGACACACCGGCTCTGCCGGACTGGCTGGGCACCGAGGTGACCGGGGATCCACACTACTCGAACCAGTATCTCTCAACCAGTCCGTTGGTATCCAAGGCAGATCATGAGCTATCATATTCGCCCTTCTGAACATTTCACGGCTGAATTCAAGGCGGTTGGAACCGAGCAGCTGACACTTGCCATGGCAGCACTGGCCGACCGTCCACAGGGGTTGCCGGAGGCGATCCACGACGCTCGAAAGAATTTCAAGAGACTACGCTCTCTCTATCGCCTCGCCGCCGCCGACATCCCGGCTTTCCGGCGCTCGGAGAATGCGCGCATCCGCAACATGGCACGAACACTGTCAACCTCCCGAGATGCAACCGCCCTTGTCGAGGTGAGCCGATATCTGCTTGACCACGCCGAAAACAACGACGAACGCGCCGCACTGAAACGGATCAGCAAGGTGCTGACCGCCCGGCGCGATGAGGGGGGAGCAGAGGGAAACCAACTCGAAGAAAACGTGACGGCGGCGATCACAACCTGCGGACGGGCGCTGGAAGCACTCTCCCGCATCACGTTTCAGGACGGCAGCAAGAAAGGCGCCAAACGCATCACCAAGGGTTGGCGCAAAGCATTGGAAGGGGCCGCAGCGGCGCGGGAAGCCTGCGTGGAGACCACCGATGCGCATCTCTTTCATGAGCTACGCAAACGCAGCCAGGACTACCGTTTCTATCTGGACATGTTGCAGCGGCTCTGGCCGTCGGCAATGCATGCCAAGCGGGTCGAGGTGACGAAGGTTGTCGATCTGCTGGGTCATCACAACGATCTGGCACTGCTTGCCTCCCTGGTCGATGAACAGCCGCAGCTTTTCGGCAAGAGCGAGGACGTCGCCTATCTCCTCTCGGCCGTCATCACCCGGCAGAAAATCCTGCGGGACCAAGCGCTGACCATTGCTGCTTCGGTTTTTCGCGACGACCCGAAAGCAGAAAGCCGCAAGATCAAGCTCCTCTGGCAAGAAGCAGTCTGACGCGGCTCTCCCCTCCCGGCATTGATACTGCCAATCCCTGTCAGTATGATCGGCCATGTCCCGTTCCACCCGCCTTCTCGATCTGATCCAGCTTTTGCGAACCTACCGCCGGCCAGTCAGCGGCAGCGCGCTTGCCCAGCGCATGGGTGTCAGCATCCGCACACTCTACCGCGACATCGCCACGCTGCAGGCGCAGGGAGCAGACATCCAGGGCGCGCCCGGATTTGGCTACGTGCTCAAGCCCGGTTTCCTGATGCCACCGATGATGCTCAGCGAAGAGGAGATCGAGGCCTTAGTGCTCGGCGCGCGCTGGGTGGCCGCGCGGGCCGACGACGAATTGAAGGATGCGGCCCGCAACGCGCTGGCAAAGATTGCCGCCGTGCTACCCGCCGACCTGCGGCACGAAATGGAGACGAATTCTCTACTCGTCTACAACACGCGCAATTTGCGTCTCGGCACCGTCGACTTTCCCGCCATTCGAGAGGCAATCCGCCAGGGCATGAAGATCGACATCGACTATGCCGACGTCAACGGGCAGCCGACGACACGGCGCATCTGGCCTTTTGCACTGGCCTATTTTGAAGAAACACGCGTGCTGGCGGCCTGGTGCGAATTGCGCAATGACTTCCGGCACTTCCGCACTGACCGGTTCACCACGATGACCCTCACTGGTATCCGTATTCCGCGCCGCCGCGACCGGCTGCTGGCGGAGTGGCGGCGCGCGCATAATGTTACTCAGGATATGTGATCCTACTGCCATAAATTGACAGTAGGACAGAATAAAAAAGTCTCCGAACCCACGAAGAGGAGACTGCCATGAAAACCGATTTTGTTCTGCCTGTCGAAAGCCCGGCCGAGAGCGCCGTTTTCTACATGGCGATGTTTGGTGCGCTGCCGCTGGAGCTATCGCCGACCTATGCAGTCGTCCTGATGAACGACGCCTTGAAACTTGGTCTCGCAAAAAGAAGGAAATTGCCAGCCGCTGTGAACACCATCGGCGGAGAACTTCCGATCTTCGTCGCTGGCCGCGAGGGCGTCGATGCACTGCATGACGAATGGCGCAAGAAGGGTGTGACGATCGTCCAGGAGCCAATCTCCTCCGCGTCTGACTATACTTTCACCTGTACTGATCCGGACGGCCACCGTTTGCGGGTTTTCACGCCGCAGGCCGCCTGACCCCACGACTGCGGCCGCGCACCCCGATTGCGTGCGCGGCCGGAAAGCTGTATTTCACGCCGCATGACAGACATGCTTCAAACCCCTCGCCCGTTAGACAGCGGCCAGTTTCTGGTGGCAGCACTTTATCATTTCGCCGCGTTCGAGCGCTTCGCCGACTTTCGCGAACCGCTGCAGGCGATCTGCGATGACAATGGCGTCAAGGGCACCCTGCTGCTCGCGCATGAGGGCATCAACGGCACAATTGCCGGGCCGGAAGACGGCATCCGGACCGTGCTCGCCTTCCTGCGCGCCCAGCCTGAATTCGCCAACCTCGAGCACAAGGAAAGCTGGGCATCGTCCATGCCATTCCTGCGCATGAAGGCGCGGCTGAAGAAGGAAATCGTTACCATGGGCGTCGAGGATATCGACCCCAACAAGATCGTCGGCACCTATGTGGCACCGAAGGACTGGAATGCGCTGATTTCCGATCCGGATACGATCGTGATCGATACCCGCAACGATTACGAGACGGCGATCGGCATGTTCCGCGGTGCGGTCGATCCCAATACCAAGAGCTTTCGCGAATTCCCCGACTGGGTGAAGAACAACCCGGACCTCGCCGCCAAGCCGAAGATCGCCATGTACTGCACCGGCGGCATCCGCTGCGAAAAGGCGACAGCCTTCATGAAGGAACAGGGCTTCGAGGAGGTCTACCACCTCAAGGGCGGCATCCTGAAATATCTGGAGGACATGCCGGAAGAGGAAAGCCTCTGGGATGGCGCCTGTTTCGTCTTCGACGACCGCGTCTCGGTGACACATGGCCTGAAGGAAGGCGAGCACACACTCTGCCACGCCTGCCGCCAGCCGCTGACACCGCAAGATCTGCTGTCACCCCATCACGAACATGGCGTCACCTGCATCCACTGCCATGACAGCCGCAGCGAGGAAGACCGCCAGCGCTACCGCCAGCGGCAGCGCCAGATGGAACTGGCGAAGAAACGCGGCGAGCGGCATCTGGGAAGCTGACCATCCGGCCCGGGCGAGAAAGATACCTGCCCGGCGTATCAGCTTCTCGCGATGATGCACCGGTACGCCACTTTTACCCGGCCTTGTGATTGCCTTTCGGAAACTGTTCGGCCAGTTCCTTGTACCAGTGACCGCTCTTCTTGATGGTACGGACCTGCGTATCATAGTCGACATGGACGATGCCGAAGCGCATCTTGTAGCCTTCCGCCCATTCGAAATTGTCCATCAGGCTCCAGGCGAAATAGCCCTTCATCGGATAGCCTTCCTTGATCAGATCGGCCGTCACAGCCAAGTGATCGGCGATATAGTCGAGGCGCGGCTGGTCATCGACCACGCCGTTTTCGACGCCCATGTTGTAGGCGGCACCGTTCTCCGTGATGTAGCAATCCGGCAATGCGTAGCGGTCGTTGACCGTGCGGATGAGATCGCCCAGCGCCTGCGGAAAGACCTCCCAGCCGATATCGGTCTTCACGTCGCTGACCGGCTTGGCACTGACCGTCGCCGGGAACTCGGCGTTTGCAACCGGATCATGGGAAACGCGCATTGGCGTGTAATAGTTGACGCCCCACCAGTCGGTCTTCTGGCTGATCGTCGCCATGTCGCCATCCTCGATGACAGGCATGCGATGGCCAAGCGCCGACAGGAAGCTTTCCGGATATTCGCCCTTGAAGATCGGGCCGAAGAAGACACCATTGTGGAAATCGAAGGCCCGCTCGGCCGCCGCCTTGTCCTCGGCGCTGTCACTGCCGGCATAGACATGCATCGGGTTGATGACGATGCCGATCGGCAGGTTTGGCTGCAATTCGCGAACGGTGGCGACGCCGAGACCATGGGCGAGATTGGTGAAATGCAGCGCATGAAGTGCTGCATCCATGTTCCGCTCGCCCGGCGCATGGATGCCGTAGAGATGGCTGAGCCAGACGGAGCACCACGGCTCGTTGAAGGTCGCCACCGCATCCAGCCGGTCGCCGAGCCGGGCGATGACGGTCTTGGCATAGCGCTGGTAGGCGTAGGCTGTCGTCCGCGCCGTCCAGCCGCCATCGCCCATCAACGCCAGCGGCAGGTCCCAATGGTAGAGCGTCGCGAAGGCCTTGATGTTACGCTGCGTCAGGCCATCGACGAGGCGATCGTAGAAATCCAGCCCCTTCTCATTGATCGGGCCAATGCCCTCCGGAATGATGCGCGGCCAGGCGATCGAGAAACGATAAGCCTCGACGCCGAGGCTCTGGATCAGGTCAAGGTCTTCGTCCAGCCGGTTGTAGTGATCGCAGGCGATATCGCCATTATGGCCCTGATAGACCCGGCCCGGCATGTTGGAAAACGCATCCCAGATCGACGGCTTGCGGCCATCGGCCTTAGTCGCACCCTCGATCTGGAAGGAGGCGGTGGCGACGCCGAAAATGAAATCGCCGGGTAAGCGTTCTGCCAGTTTCTTTGCTTCGATCATCATCGCTCTCGTCGGATTGCGCGGCAACGAACAGGCTCCGCTCCGCGTCAGTCAAGAAATCTGAAACGTTGCAGTAATCCGGAATGACCAAAAGTCAACCGCAGAATCATCGAGAGAACGTGTCACCCCGCCCTTTTGAGGGCGAGGCGAATGTTAGCAACATGCGAGACGGATCAGACCTTGATCCAGGCCCCATTCCGCTTCGACGACTGCACGCAGGCATCGACGAAGACCATGCCCTTCATGCCGTCATCGATTGTCGGATAGATGACGGCCGGATCGACAGCCTCGCCTTTGCGCTTGGCAAAGATGGCGCGGGCGGCTTCGGTGTAGATATTGGCAAAGCCTTCGAGATAGCCTTCCGGATGACCGGACGGGATGCGGGAGACCCGGGCTGCGGCAGGGCCGGAGCCCGCGCCATTGCGGGTGATCAGGCGCTTGGGCTCACCGAATGGCGTATACCAGAGATAGTTCGGGTCCTTCTGCGTCCATTCCAGACCGCCCTTGGTACCATAAACGCGGACCATCAGACCGTTCTCATGACCGGGCGCGACCTGGCTGCACCAGAGCATGCCCTTGGCGCGCTGGCCGTTCTTTGCCTTGAAGCGCATCATCACGTGAGCATTGTCATCCAGCGCCCGGCCTTCGACAAAGCTGTCGAGATCGGCGGCAAGCTCCTCAAGTTCAAGGCCGGAAACGAAGGCTCCGAGATTATAGGCATGCGTTCCGATATCGCCGGTGGAGCCGCCCGCACCGGATTTCGACGGATCGGTGCGCCACGCGGCCTGCTTCTGGCCGGACTGTTCGATATTTTCGGTCAGCCAATCCTGCGGATATTCCATCTGCACCAGACGGACGGCACCGATATCGCCGTTCTCGATCATCTCTCGGGCCTGACGGACCATCGGATAACCGGTATAATTGTGCGTCAGCACGAACAGCGCATCGCTCTCGTCCGCCAGCTTCTTCAGCTTTTTCGCATCCGACAACGTCGAGGTCAAAGGCTTGTCGCAGATCACATGGATACCGCGCTTCAGGAACTCGCGGGCCGCCTCGTAATGCACGTGGTTCGGCGTGACGATGGCCACGGCTTCGATGCCGTTTTTCAGCTTGGCCTCGCGGATCGCCATTTCCTTGAAATCGGAGTAGCTGCGCAAGGGATCAAGGCCGAGTTCCGCACCGGAAGCCTTGGCCTTTTCCGGTGTGGACGACAGGGCGCCGGCGACCAGCTCGAAATGATCGTCTAGCCGCGCGGCCATACGGTGGACCGCGCCGATAAACGCACCCGAACCGCCGCCGACCATGCCGAGACGGATCTTTTTTTCGCGAACCTCTGTGGTTCCTTCGATTGCCATGATGTTCTCCCTTAGATCTTTGAGTTTGCGGAGACTTCCACCTCCCCCTTGGGGGGGAGGTCGCAGCGAAGCTGCGGGTGGGGGTGACGCTTGTATTTCGCGAAATCACCCCACCCCGGCACTGCGCGCCGACCCTCCCCCTCAAGGGGAGGGTTTAGACCTAAAGCCCCAGCATGCGCCGGTTGGCCGCGTCGTCGGTTCCGCTGTCGGCGAAATCGTCGAAGGCTTTTTCGGTGACGCGGATGATGTGGTGCTTGACGAATTCCGCACCCTCGCGCGCGCCGTCTTCCGGATGCTTCAGAGCGCATTCCCATTCGACCACGGCCCAGCCGTCAAAATCGTTGGCCGTCAGTTTCGAGAACACCGCGCCGAAATCGACCTGGCCGTCGCCTGGCGAGCGGAAGCGCCCGGCCCGGTTGACCCAGCCTTGATAGCCGCCATAGACGCCCTGGCGACCGGTCGGATTGAACTCGGCATCCTTGACGTGGAACATCTTGATGCGCTCATGATAGATGTCGATGTTGTCCAGATAATCCAGGCACTGAAGGATATAGTGCGAGGGATCATAGAGCATGTTGGCGCGGGGATGGTTGCCGACGCGCTCGAGGAACATCTCGAAGGTGATGCCGTCATGCAGATCCTCGCCCGGATGGATTTCATAGGCGATATCGACGCCGCAGTCTTCGGCATGGTCGAGGATCGGCGTCCAGCGGCGGGCCAGTTCATCAAAAGCGGTTTCGACCAGACCGGCCGGACGCTGCGGCCACGGATACATGAAAGGCCAGGCAAGCGCGCCGGAGAAAGTCGCGTGCGCCTTGATGCCGAGATGCTTCGATGCCGTCAGCGCCATCTTCACCTGTTCGACAGCCCATTCCTGGCGCGCCTTCGGATTGCCGCGCACTTCGGGTGCTGCGAAACCATCGAAGGCTTCGTCATAGACCGGATTGACCGCGACCAGCTGTCCCTGAAGATGAGTCGAAAGCTCGGTCACCTCGATGCCGTTTTCGCGCGCCTTGCCGGCAAACTCGTCGCAATAATCCTTCGACGACGCCGCCTTTTTCAGATCGATCAACTGACTGGCCCAGGTGGGAACCTGAACGCCGATATAGCCGCAATCAGCCGCCCATTTGGTGATCGAATCCCATGAATTGAAGGGAGCGGCATCACCCGCAAATTGTCCGAGGAAGAGCGCCGGGCCCTTGATGGTCTTCATGTCAGATTCCTCCCTGATTATCGACCGTAAACGTTTCCGAGGTGTTTTAACACGCCGTTCGTCGAGGGCAAGGCGCCTCTTACCGATAACGGCCAGCGAATGGGGACAGCCAGAATTTCAGTGCGCCGGAACCTAATCACGGACTTCGCGCGCCGACAAGAGGTACGTGCCGCAAAAACCAAATACGAAGGCCAGCGTGATTTCAGGCCATAAAAATGGGCGCCCGCTTTTGCGGGCGCCCGGTATTCAGCAAGGCCGATCAGAACGGTGAATCGGGGAAGTAGAAGTCCTTGGCATTGTCCTTGGTCACGAGCGTTGCATCGATCGTGTAGACGCCGCGAACCGGAACCTGACCGTAGAAATTGGCGACGGTCATCTCGAGTGCGGTACCAACCATTGCCGGCGGATAGAGCACGTCGACCGGGATCATCTTGTCGCCGTCCATGACCTTCTTGATCATGTCCTTCGAACCGGCACCGGCCACGACATACTGAATGTCGGTGCGCTTGGCCTGGTCGATGGCCTGCAGCACGCCGACAGCCATGTCGTCGTCCTGGCACCAGACCACGTCGATCTTCGGGTATTTGGTCAGGTAGTCCTGCATGACCTTGAAGGCATCGTCGCGGTTCCAGTTGCCGAACTGGCGGTCGAGAACCTTGACGTTGGAGCCTTCGATACCCTTGTCGAAGCCGTCCTGACGCTGCTGGTCGATCGGGATCGGCAGGCCGCGGATGATGACGACTTCGGCGTCCGGCGTGGTAGCCTTGATGTATTCGCCGGCCGTCTGGCCAAGCGCCGGGTTGTTGCCGGCCACGTAGAGGTCGCGAACGGTGTTGTCGTTGACCGACGGTGCACGGTCGACGATGGCGACGAACGTGCCCTTGCTCTTGACTTCCTTGATAGCGTTGACAAGCGGATCCGGGTCGGACGGCAGGATGACCAGCGCGTCGATGCCCTGGGTTTCAAGGTCCTGCACCGCATTGGCCTGGCTTGCCGGATCCGGCGACGTCTTGACGATAACGTTAAGGCCCGGATGCTGTGCCATCAGAAGCTTGGCGACGCGCTCGGCGTGGAACACCACGCCCGAGGTCCAGCCATGGTCGGCGGCCGGG
>UBTA01000048.1 GCA_900468065.1 Hyphomicrobiales bacterium
CCCCGTATAACCGCTCCTCCGCCGCCTCGGCCGCCGCCGCCGTGAAAGCCGCCATTGCCCCTGACGCCGCCTTGAAAGCCGCCGCGTTCAAAGTTTTGGAAGTTTCCGCCGGTTTGCGGGGAACGTCGGCCGTAGTTACGGTTCAGTTCATATTGATTGCCGAACTGCCGGCCACTCCGGTCAAAATTAAGATGATCGGGCGCGCGCTGCTGATTGCGTCGCACCGCTGGACTGTCGCGCCGGTTCTGCGCACGTTGAGTCGCTTGCGGCTGCTTCGTACCATGACGCTTTCCGGCTCTCTGGCGATTTTCTCCATCCGGGCGCTGAACCGGTTGCCAGCCGTCGGGTGAGTGCTTTTGCCATTCGCCGTCCTGGCGGCGATAAACATTTCCATCACGCCCGGCATAGACATCGCCGCCCTTGCTCCCGACGAGAAAGCCCTTGTCGCCTTCCGTGTTGCGCCAGCGCAGGCCACCTGCACTTCCCGTGGAACCGCCACTGATACGCGCGAATTCGCCACCGTGCTTGACGGAAACACTACCCCAGGAACCATAGACGCTCTGGCCTCCTCGCGCAGCGAAAGCGTTGCCCGTGCGAGAATTGTAGGCTGAAATGAACCCCCGCTGACCGCTCGGTCCGGCGACCGCGCCGGCGCGAACATGGGTTCCGGTTCTCGGATTGTATGCAGAGCCGGCAACCAAGCCCCGTTCCGGCCCGTAGGCATAGCCGTAGCGCCCGAAAGTCCCGTAGGCGGGGTTGTAGTAGGCGCCCACTCCATAGCTGATCGGCGGTGGGTAAGGCGTCCAGTTGCCGTCGTAATCATCGTCCCAATAGGGCGGATAATACCAGCCTGATCCCCACACAAGGGTATCCCAAGCCAGGTAGGCGCCGAGATAGCCGAGCGTGTACCCATACCAGATGGCGTCCGGTTCTGCTTCGTAAATGCGGACATAGGTGGCGTTGTAGACCGGCGACGACGGGGGAATTGTGTAGATTTCTTCGACGACAGCACGTGCGACCTCGAACGGTCCGCTGGGCGCGTCTCCAACAAACCAGATGCCGTCCTTCAGCACAAAGTACTTGTCCGAGACCTTGATCACCTGTTCGTTCGCATTGATTGCATAGAACATGGACGTGCCTTCGATCGGCTCGAATACCGGCTCCCCGCTGTAACTTACCTCTACTTTGACCGATCCGTCGGTCAATACGCGCGCCATCCTGGGAATGCTGGCTTTCAGGCGCGCCTCCGCGCTCTCGGAGGTTCCTGGGATCGAAGCCCGCACCGCCGAATAGGACGTATCGTCAGGTATGGCCAGAAAGCCGGCGGGCAATTTGGTTGTCGCAAACGCCCACGGACCGTCGAGCGAAGTAGCCGAAAACCATCGCCCGGAAAAAAGCGTATACCAGGTCTTGCTTGCCGTGTGATAGAAGATCGCTCCCGTCGAATTCGATACCCATTCGAGACCTGTTCCCGGTACCGCGTCAAGGACGGCTTTCCCCTTGAAAATCATCAGTTCTGCCGGCGTGTCTGAATAAAATACCTTTGGCACAGAATTCTCGGCGAAACGGACCGGCGGAAGCGCTGCTTTTGCGTCTTTCCAGTTCTCGTCGGCCGGCAGCTTGGACATTAGATCTGGAACCGTGTCAGCCTCGACCCAGTCGCTCTCTAGAGCGGTTGATGTCAGCCAGTTCTTCTCGTGCCGGAGGTAGTAGGCGCCGGTCGCGTCGATCTTGAAAAGGTCCCAATTGGTATTGACAACGAAAGAAAGCCCCTCCACGCCTTTCACCGGAGCGAAAACCGCCTTGCCGTTGGTCTGAACCAGGACTGCCGACGTTTCACTCGTGAAGATTGGCGGTGGATCCGCCTTGACGTCGGAGATGTTGGCCAGCCTTTTGTAATCCGCGATGCTTGCCGTCAACCGCTCCTGCGAAACGACAATCGGGTCCGTCGGCATCAGGGCTCCAACCTGGAGAGTAAGGTCCGATAGCTGCTTGCGGTCCAGCGTTGAAAAGTCCAAGCGCGTGGTCTTGATATCGCTCAACGTGACATTCCCGGCGTCATCATCGGCAACCGTTTTAGCTGTGACACCAATGATGCCGTAAACTGGCTTCACTTCAGCTGGCAGCGTGAGTTCGGTGGCAATAAGTGCGGCAAGCCGGCGGAAATCGGTCCACTCAGTTATCTGCGGTTGAAAAAGCGTGACCGTCGCCCCGGATTGCGTGTTGAAGACCCTCGGCCAGGCAGGCGCATCGGATTCCGACTGGTTGAGGTACTTGCCGGCGACAAAACCATTCTCTCCGGAATAGCTTACCGCACACCAGGAAGCCTGGCTGTCGCACTCCTTGATATCGACTTCCTCGCCCTGCGGAATGATCCGCATCGCGTTAAAGCCGGTACCAGGACCCGTTCTGAAATTCACATTTGCAGTCAGCACCGCGGGATCTGCGAACGCTGACGTCGAGAAAAATGAGGCAATCGTAAGATAGGCGAATATTCTACGCATGAGCTTACCCCTAATCAAGCCCACCAGTATCCAATGTATACTGGGAATGCTGGCTTCAGTGTCCCGTTCGCACAGAACGGCAATGGTGTTTCGCTGCGGCACACTGAATGGTTCGGAAGCGATATCCGCCTCCCCCATGTCATGCTCTGTCTGATCAAAAATCGCGCTGGAAGCGGATCGTACCGCCGACCGCACCGCCACTTCCGCGCAGGCCGTCAAATTCCGTGTAGTTTATTTCGGGTTGGAACTTAAGTCCTTCCACGACCGCGTAATCGACGTTAAAGGCAGCCGCAAAAGTTCCGTCCTCCTCGTAGGCAGCCTGGGCGTTTATGGAAGCCTTCTCGCTGACCTTGACGGCAACACCACCCCACGCGGCCCAGTCCCCAAACCACGGACCGTAATAGTTCAACCTTCGCGTGCCGCCGGGACCTTTGTTATTGTCCCAATCCGACTGGTAGCCCCCCATCACCCAGGCGGAAAATGTGTCGTTGAACACCACGTCAACCCTCAGTTTTCCGCCGAAAGCCTCAGCCTTTGTATCATAGCCGCCGATCGCGGCTATACTGCCCCAGCCATCCGCATATTTGATGCCGCCCAGCACATGCGGAAAGTCGCTGCCGTCATAAGATGCAGAAGGCTCCGGCGCAAAACCAGTATCATAGGTACCTGACCCTTCCTCAAGGCCAATCAGGGCCGAAAACCCCTTATCACCACCAAAGACGTAGCTGATCTGGTTGGTCCGATCTCCCGTATAGTCGATGACATCGTCGTTTATGATATTGCCTGCCGAATTCAACCAAATGTCAAACCGGGAGTCGCCATAGCCGGCACGCAACCCACCCAGCTGAATGAAGGCGGCGTTGAGATAGGTATCGGTATCGTTGATATTATTGGCGTCACTGCGCAGTTCAATAAAACTGATCAACGTACCGTATTCGGTGTCTGATTTCGCATCGAACGTCAGCGTCCCGCGGGTGAATGCGTCCCAACCGTTGCTTTCGCCCGAGTACGGGCTCTCGCCATAGTTTGAATCGAAGCGTACATAGCCGCCGATTTTCAAACAGGTTTCCGTGCCCGGAATATAGAAATAGCCCACGCCATATGCGTCGCACACCCGGACATATTCCATCGGTTCCGGCTCTGTGGCGACGATTGCGTCGGCGGCATTCGCCACGCTGGATACCGCAAACACTGTTACGGCCAAGAAAAGGAAAGCTGTTCTGCGTATCATGGAATTTCTCCGAATGACTAAAGCTGCGATCATGAGAGACGGTTGGTGAATAAGCCTGTTTTTACATCCTTGATATCTTTTCCGCCGGGTTCTCCAGGAGGTACGGCCCAAGGCAGCTCGGTCTGCGGCAACGCGACGATACGCCAGCCCAGGAGTGTAAAGGCGATTGTCACCAGGGGGTTCAATATGTTGAAAAAACAGAAACCTGCGTAGCTTAGAGTCCCTACGCCAAGCGCAGAGGCCATATAGGCCCCGCAACTGTTCCAGGGCACCAGCGGCGAAGTGACAGTCGCGGTATCCCCTATCACTCGCGACAGCATAACCGGCGCAAGCCTGCGTTCGCGAAAGGCCTGCTGGAAAATTCGGCCTGGCAAGGCGATCGATATATATTGATCGGACGTGATGACGTTGGAAAGTACGGCCGTCCCTGCCACTGTCGAGACGAGCCCGGCGCGGGACTTCGTACGGGCCACCAGAGGATCTATCAGTCGGTTAAGCAGGCCGGCATGTTCGACCACCGCGCCGAATGCGAGCGCGGTCACGATAAGCCAGACCGTATTCATCATGCTCGCCATGCCGCCGCGACTGAGGATCGCATCAACCGCCTTGTCGCCGGTTGTCACAGAATATCCATTTGCAAGCGCCGCCCAGCTGCCTTTGAGAAGAGCCAGGCCCACCGGCAGGTTCGGATCTCCGGCAAAAGCTACGACCCGTGCCGGATCCTGGATGATGCCCAAAAGTGCGCCTGCAAGGGCACCGGAGAAAATAGCAACGAAAGGTGAGATACGGCCTATCGAAAGTCCCAAGACCAGGACCAGTGGCAGGAATGACCAAAGCGATACGGTCATCTTGCCTTCGATGGCCATTAGCAGAGTCGATGGATCGAAATCGCCGGGTTTGCCCAGAATTGCAAAGATCGCGATAGAAATGACGAGCGCGGTTATCGAGGTCCACAGCGATTCCCGTATGTGAGAATAGATGTCGGCCCCAGCTGTCGCCGCTGCCAGATTGACTGTGTCCGAAAGCGGCGACGCCTTATCGCCAAAGTAGGCACCCGAGATAATTGCGCCCGCCGTAATCGCGGGAGATAAACCCATGTGGGTTGCAACCCCCATCAAACCAATGCCAATCGTACCAGCGACTGTCCACGAGCTGCCGATACCGAAGGCGACCACACCGCAGACAACGGTGGTCGTTGCATAGAAATAATTCGGGCTGAGAAGCTTCAGGCCGTAGTATGCCATCGACATGATAGTGCCGCTCAATGCCCAGGTGCCTATAAGGGAGCCAACCGCCAACAGGATGAGAATTGCAGGCAAGCCCGTCGAAATCCCCTGTACAACCGCTTCCCGGATGCCGGACCACGACAAACCATTCTTGTAGGCAATGCCGGCAGCGATCAGGCCACTGAAAAGCAGGGCTATCTGATTGGGGCCAGACGAAGCTCCATCTCCAAAAAGCAAATAGGACAGACCCAAAAGTGCAATTAGTGAGACAGAAGGGATCAGCGCATCGGTCAAACTAGGTGAACGCAGTGTGGGTTTAAATTCTGGGATTTGTTCAAACAGTTCTGTCATGACCCCTGTGACGTCCAAGGAATACTACTGCCAAATTTCCTCCTACGGAACTTTCCCGCCGAAAAACTGGGCATTTACGCAGGTGAGGCAAATCGAAGTTTTGCCAAGGTTACCCATACGACAGTTAGAAAGCCAACCCGCGTGCCGATCCTGCGCCCATATCCCGGCGAAAGATAGTAAATCAACCGTACAAGCATGTAATTTCGCGTAGATGACTTGATTTCCGCTCCAGTTCCCGCCTCGGAAACTAGCCCGGAATAACAAATCAAAACTGTCCAATTTTTGGTGGTTGGAGCACTCCCTGATATAAACTGTAATGGCCCCACAAATATCCGGACAGGATCTCCCACTTAACAAGTGTGCGAGGTAATGTGTTCATTATGACTAGTCACAATCCGAAATAGAAGTCCTGTCCGGCCCTGAGCGCCGCCGTCGCTGGTCGACGGCAGAGAAGCTCTCCATCATCCAGGAGACCTATGAGCCTGACGCCACGGTGAGCATTGTTGCTCGCCGCTATGGCATTCAGCCGAACCAGTTGTTCACCTGGCGTAAGCTGGCTACCCAAGGGGCTCTGACGGCAACTGCTGCGGAGGAGGATGTTGTCCCGGCGTCCGAATATCGCGCGCTTCAGAACCAGGTCAAAGAGTTGCAGCGCCTGCTCGGCAAGAAGACGATGGAAGGCGAGATTCTCAAAGAGGCTCTTGAGATCGCCAAGGGCCCAAAAAAACATCTGTTGCGCTCGCTGTCATTGCCGAAGGGAAGTTCCCGATGACGGCTGTGTGCAAAACTTTTGGTGTCGCCCGGTCAAATATGGCAGAGCGAGTGAAACAGCGTCCCTCCAAAGCCCGTGGTCGGCCACCGCTCGCCGATGGTGATCTCGTCGATGAAATCAAAGCGATCATCGCCGAGATGCCGACCTATGGATATCGCCGGGTTCACGCGATCTTACGCCGTAAAGCCCGCAGCGAAAGCCGTCCATGGCCCAACGCCAAACGCGTCTATCGGGTGATGAAGGTGCACGGCCTGCTTCTCCAACGCCACACAGGTGCAATCGACACGCGCCGCAACGACGGCCGCGTTGCCGTGGAGCACTCAAACCTGCGTTGGTGTTCTGATGGCTTTGAAATCGGCTGCGATAACAGGGAGAAGGTCCGCGTTGCCTTTGCTCTCGACTGCTGTGATCGTGAAGCCATCGCCCATGTCGCCACCACTGAAGGCATCAAGAGCGAAGACGTTCAAGACCTTGTCATCACCGCCGTCGAGAACCGCTTCGGTCGCATCAACACCCTTCCAAAGCCCATCGAATGGCTGACCGACAATGGAGCATGCTTTATTGCGGCAGACACGAAATCGCTGCTGCGGGATATCGGAATAGAGCCCTGCACGACCCCGGTTCGCAGCCCTCAGTCCAACGGAATGGCAGAAGCCTTCGTCAAAACCTTTAAGCGCGATTACATCTCGGTCAACCCCATCCCGGACGCGAAACGGTCATCGCCCAACTGCCATTGTGGTTTGAGCATTACAACACGCTTCACCCCCACAAGGCTTTGGGATATCGATCTCCGCGCGAGTTCTTAAACCGTCAAACAGAAATCTGATCCTGTCCGGTTTTTATGGGGCAACTCCATAAACATCACACGGAAGTAGAGTACATGGAGGCTACAGCAATCAGCTTGCATTTCACTCCCCGAATATGCAGCGTTTCGTAGGCTGTTGAACCCATGACTGTTGTAGAGGGAGAATGGCATGAGGAACGAGGGAAAAAGGCGTCTCGGCATGACGGCCCTTGTGGCCGATGATGAAATTGCGTCGGACACTGCTGCGGGACGCGCAGTACGGGCGCTCATTGCGGAGCTTGAGCGGCGCGATATCGCCGTTGTCACGGCCACAACGGGTGAGGATGCCGTCTCTGTCATTCGCTCGGATCCGTCGCTTCAATGCATCCTTCTCGATTGGGATCTCGGCCCCTCCGGTCACGATCCATCGATAGCTGTGGTGGAGGCGCTGCGCCAGCGTAATGCCAAGGTTCCGGTCTTTCTGCTGGCAGATCGCAGCGTCGCATCCACCGTCTCGGCCGAAATCATGAGTAAGGTTGATGATTTCGTCTGGCTGTTGGAGGATACGACAGATTTTGTCGGCGGACGCATCCAGGCGGCGATCGAACGCTACCGCTCGACCGTTCTGCCCCCTATGTTCGGCGCTCTCGCCCGGTTTTCGCAGGTTTATGAATATTCCTGGCACACACCGGGCCATACGGGTGGTACGGCATTTCTGAAGACCACCGCCGGGCGGGCCTTTTTCGAATATTTCGGAGAACCACTGTTCCGATCCGATCTTTCCATTTCTGTGGGACAGCTCGGATCTTTGCTTGACCATTCTGGCCCGATTGGCGAAAGCGAGAAATATGCGGCGCGCGTATTTGGCTCCCATCGCACCTATCATGTAACAAACGGCTCATCTACGTCCAACCGCGTCATTCTTATGGCCAGCGTCAGTCGCGATCAGATCGCGCTCTGCGATCGCAACTGCCACAAGTCGGCCGAACACGCCATGACCATGTCGGGCGCCATTCCCACCTATCTGGTGCCGACCCGCAACCATTACGGCATCATTGGCCCGATCCCACCGGAGCGACTGACGGCGGTCGCCATCCGCAAGACTATCGACGCCAACCCGCTCACGAAAGGCATCACGGACCGCGAGCCCAAGCACGCGATCATCACTAACTCCACCTATGACGGCCTCTGCTACAACGTCACGCGCGTCGAAGAACTGCTGGGCGCCAGCGTCGATCGGCTGCATTTCGACGAGGCATGGTATGGCTATGCGCGTTTCAACCCGATGTACCGTGACCGCCACGCTATGCACGGAGATCCCAAGGAACACGGAGCCGATAAGCCAACGGTCTTTGCGACGCACTCGACCCACAAGCTTCTTGCGGCATTGTCCCAGGCATCTTTCATTCACGTGCGCGACGGTAAGAACTCGATCCCGCACAGCCTATTCAATGAAACATTTATGATGCACGCTTCGACCTCGCCCAATTACGCGATCATCGCTTCCAATGACGTTTCGGCCGCCATGATGGACGGGCCGAGCGGCGAGGCGCTGACCGGTGACTCGATCGAGGAGGCCGTGGCTTTCCGACAAATGATCGCGCGATTGAACAGCGAGTTCGCCGATAAGAACGAGTGGTTTTTCGATTGCTGGCAACCGGACAGCGTCATCGATCCGAAGACCGGACGCAAACAGCTTTTCCACGAGGCGTCGGCCGAGGCGCTCACTACAAGCCCTTCCTGTTGGGTGCTGAAGCCAGGTGCTGCGTGGCATGGCTTTGGTGAGATCGAAGATGGCTATTGCATGCTCGACCCGATCAAGGTTTCTGTCGTAACACCCGGAGTGGCACCAGTAGGCGGACTGATGCCCGTCGGCATCCCAGCAGGCATCGTCACTGCCTATCTGAACAACCGCGGTATTTTTGGCGAAAAAACTACTGATTTCACCATCTTGTTCCTTTTCTCCATGGGCATCACCAAGGGCAAATGGGGATCGCTGGTTAGCGCCCTGTGTGACTTTAAGCGAGATTATGATGCCAATGCGCCTTTGGAAGCGGTGTTGCCTAAGCTGATGGCAGATTATGGCGACCGGTATGTCAACATGGGCCTTAAGGATCTTGCGGACACGATGTTTTCGGCGATGGACCAATTTAAGACGACGGAAATGATGGCTGCCAGCTTCTCGGTCCTTCCCGTGCCGGACATGAGCCCTGTCCGCGCCTATGAAGTACTGGTCCGCGGCGAGGTCGAGAAGGTGACGCTTGAGGAGCTTGCAGGGCGGACGGTTGCGACAGGTGTTGTGCCGTATCCACCAGGTATCCCGCTAATGATGCCGGGCGAAAACGCCGGACCGGCTGATGGCCCGCTTCTCGGATATCTGAAGGCTCTGGAGGCCTACGATTCTCGGTTCCCGGGTTTTACCCACGATACACACGGCGTCGAAGTGGAAGATGGCGTCTACCATGTGTACTGCCTGAACCAGGCCTGACCCCGGCGTTGCGGACGTAGTGAACCTGTAAGACAGCACTGCGGCCTCGATGAGCAAACCTCGTGGCCGCCCGGCAATGCCAACAGGACTCTTATCGACATTTAAAGAATTGAGGGGCTGCGGGACTACCGCTGCACATGTTGTAAGAAGGGGGTTGAGATGAGTGCAACGCAAAACAAAATGACGGTCACACAGCTAACCATTTTGACAGCCGTCAACATGATGGGATCGGGCATTATCCTGTTGCCTGCCAAACTCGCCGAAGTCGGCACCATATCGATCTTTTCCTGGATCATCACGGCGGGCGGGTCGCTTGCTCTGGCTTACGCATTTGCGCGTTGCGGCATGCTGAGCCGCAAGCCGGGGGGGATGGGCGGCTATGCCGAATACGCCTTCGGCAAGGCCGGAAACTATATGGCGAACTACACTTACGGTCTTTCCCTGGTGATCGCCAACGTGGCTATTGCCATCACGGCCGTCGGCTATGGAACGGTTCTCTTCGGTGCAACGCTCACGCCGTTGCAGACAGGTTTATGGACCATCCTCCTGCTCATCCTTACGACCGTTGCCAATTTCGGCGGCGCACAGATTACCGGCCGTATTGGCGCGGTTACCGTCTGGGGGGTGATAATTCCAGTCGTGGTAATTTCGCTTCTCGGCTGGTTCTGGTTCAGCGGCTCCACCTGGGTTGCCGCCTGGAACCCTCACAATATCGATTTCCTGCCGGCGGTCGGCGGTTCCATCTCCATCACGCTCTGGGCCTTCCTTGGTCTTGAATCAGCTTGCGCCAACGCGGATGCGGTCGAAAACCCGGAGCGGGACGTGCCGATCGCCGTGATGGGCGGCACGATTGCCGCCGCCGTCATCTATATCGTTTCGACCAATGTGATTGCCGGAATGATCCCCAATGCCGAGCTGGCCGCGTCGAATGCGCCGTTCGGCCTCGCATTCACGCAGATGTTCAACCCCTTTATCGGCAGCATCGTGACCGCGCTGATGGTCCTCGCCTGCATAGGCTCGCTGCTCGGCTGGCAGTTCACCGTTGCCCAGGTGTTCAAGAGTTCCGCCGATGTCGGCTATTTCCTGCCGATCTTCGGGAAGGCAACGCGCAACGGCACACCCATCGTCTGCATGATCATCCTCCTTGTCGCGCAGGTCGCTCTCGCGTTGATGACGATCAGCCCAGAATTGAGCAGTCAGTTTCAAAAAGTGGTCGATCTCGCCGTCGTCACTAACCTGGTGCCCTACATCATGTCTATGGCGGCACTTATCACCATCCAGAAGATTGCAGGCGTGCCGGCAGGCAAGGCGCTGATGACCAATATCATCGCAATGATTGCAACCGCGTACAGCTTCTACGCTTTGATCAGTTCCGGCGAACAGGCTCTGATGCTGGGTGGCCTCTGCATATTTGCTGGCTGGACACTGTTCGGCTTTGTTAGCGCCCGCTTTTACGGGAGAGAACTGGAAGCCGGCGTGATCGACCCTGGCAAGTCGATGCAGACCTGAGGCCACGCGTTTAACGGCGATCTTGAGATAATGACCGAGGCACCACTCGGCCCGGTTGCCACAACTAGAAATTTAAAGGACGTTCGTTGTGATGGACACAAGTTTGGTGCGTCCGCGCTGACGGGATTTGAGAACATCGTCCTATTCGACCGATGGAGGTCTCCATGACGATACCTGTGACAGACTATTTTCGAATTCTTGTGGTTGGAACTCAGTATGGCGATACTATCGCAAAGCTGATCGAAGACCATCTCGATTTCAAAACGACTGTTTGCAGTGACGAGGACGCCGCCTCCGCTATCCATAGCGCGGCAGATCTTGGCGCGATCGTCACTTCGCGAGCAGCCGCGGAGGCTGTCATCCAGGCGCGGGCGGAGCGCGGTTTTGGCATGCCGGTATTCATGCTCAGTCGGCGGGAAGACGAGAAGTTCAGCGAGCCCTATCTGAAGGATCTCGAAGGCGTCTTCATTGCCGATCTCGAAACCCGCGACTTCTACGAGAAAAGACTGCGCGCCTCGGTGGCAGGCTATGCCGCGACCCTGATGACGCCGTTTTTCGGCGAACTGATGAAGTATGACTATGATGCCAACCGCACGTGGGCATGCCCAGGCCATCAGGGTGGCCAGTTCTTCATGCGCCACCCTGTCGGGCGGTTGTTCTACGAGCACATGGGCGAGAACGTCTTTCGCGACGACATCTGCAACGCAATGGTTTCTCTCGGCGATCTTTTGATCCATGAAGGACCGGCACTGGCTGCTCAGCAAGCGGCGGCCAGGGTTTTCGGGGCTGACCGTACCTATTTCGTCCTAAACGGAACTTCTGCTTCCAACAAGGTCGTCAACACGTCGCTGCTGCGCAGCAGCGATATCGTCCTTTTCGACAGGAACAACCACAAGTCCAACCATCACGGTTCGCTGTTCATCGCCGGTGCCATCCCGATCTATCTCGAAACCGATCGAAACGGTTTCGGCATGGTCGGGCCGATCGACTGGACGGCATTCGAAGAAGAGGCCATCCGGGAAAAGATCAGGGACCATCCGCGGCTTCAGGGTACTGATGCCTGGAAAAAGGAACGCCCGATCCGCGTAGCTATCATCGAGCAGTGCACGTATGATGGTACTGTTTACAATGCCCGCAAGGTTCTGGAGAAGATCGGCCATCTTTGCCAATACATCCACTTCGACGAGGCCTGGGCAGGCTTTGGCGCCTTCCATCCGCTGATGAAAGATCATTTCGCCATGGGGCTTCAGCTCGGCCCGGATGATCCCGGCGTGATCGCCACACAATCGACCCACAAGCAACTCGCTGGTTTTTCGCAGGCCTCTCAGATCCATGTCCGCGACGAGCATATCCGCGACAAGCCGTTCCGGACGAACCACAAGCGTTTCAACGAGATGTTCATGCTGCAGGCATCGACGTCGCCATTCTATCCGTTGTTTTCCAGTCTCGACGTGAATGCGCAAATGCACGCCGACAAGGCGGGGCACGTCCTCTGGGATGATATGGTCAAGCTCGGCATCAATGCGCGCAAGGCCGTCCGCCAGCGTTTTGAAGGATTTCTCGATCCGTTTGTCCCAGACGTCGTCGACTATGGCGGCAAGAGGGTGAAGTGGGAAGACGTACCAACCGACGTGCTTGCTCGGGAGCAAACATACTGGCAGCTGACACCGGGTGCCAAATGGCACGGCTATCGCAACCTTGGCGATGATGCGGCCATGGTCGATCCAACCAAGTTCATGCTGACGACATCGGGGATAGACCGCGTCACTGGCAATTACCAGAAAAGCGGCTTGCCGGCGACCATCCTTGCCAATTACTTGCGGGAGCTTAACGTCATCCCGGAAAAGAACGACCTGACCAGTATCCTGTTCCTCATGACCCCTGCCGTCGGCGAGGGCAAGATGGCCATGCTGCTGTCCGCCCTCGAACGGTTCAGGGAACATTACGACGCGGACAGTCCCCTGTCGGTGGTCGTGCCTGGTCTCTACGCCCGCAACGAAAACCGGTATCGCGGCTACTCGTTAAAGCAGCTGGCCCAGGAAATGCACGATTTCTTCGTCGAGAAGGACGTAAAAGAGTTGCAGCGGCTCTGCTTCCGCTACGATTCCTTCCCAGAACAAGCAATGTCGGCACGCGACGCTAACGAAGCATTGATCGGCGGCGACGTCGATTTCGTCCAGATGGACCAGGTGAAGGGTCGTATAGCAGCCACGCTCGCCCTGATTTACCCACCCGGTATAGGTATCATCGTCCCTGGCGAACGCTACGACGACCGCGCGCAGCCGATGATCGACTACTTCCTGACCTTTGAGGACAGTTGCAACAGGTTCCCCGGATTTTCCTATGAAGTACAGGGTGTCTATCAAGTTCGGGAGGAAGGAAAGGTGCGCTTCTATACGTACGTCGTCCAGGAATCGCCCAAGAACCGCAAATAGGTGAATTGGATTTCTAACGTCGGCCATCCCGCCTAGATGCCGGTTCTGGCGCAATCATTGGTGGCGCTGTTAGCAATACCTGGGGCGGTGCAGCTATCGGCGCTGTGGCCGGTGGGGTTATTGGCCTTTCCCATGAGCGCCAAGGCTATTGCATATATCGTGATCGATACGCCCGGCGGTTTAAGCACGCTGCCAATAAAAGCTTCTGCTGCGAGTTAAACTGGGGTCAAGGCACCTTCAACTTCTCGTTCCGATGAGATGCTACCAGGGTCATGCACGCGCTAAGGCGGGCGACTGTTGCCCGTATTCCGATGGAAATCCCCTCAAACCATGCATGGTGCAACGAAGCGGTTCGAACATTTCGCGGAAATTTATGCGATCTCTACGCTAGCCTCTTCTACTTCCTAGGCATAACGGAGAAAACTATCTCTTTCAAATGGGCACACAGAACGCGACCAACGACCCACGTCCGGCCTCGTCCCGACGGGTGCTTGACCCGGTGTCACGAGCGAGCGAGATTCTGTTCGGATTAATCATGGTACTTACGTTTACGGCGACCCTTTCAGTTAACGAAGTGGGGCTGGCCGAAGTGCGGGCCATGCTTTTTGGAATATTGGGCTGCAATTTCGCTTGGTCCATCATCGACGCCGTCATGTATTTAATGGCTGCACGAGGCGAGCGTCTGCTGGCGGCCTCGACTTTGCGGGCGATCCGTGAAGCGAAAGACCCTGCCACCGGGCGTGCGATTGTCGCCGATCACCTGCCGGTTGTCGTGTTGCCGGCTCTCACAGAAGCCGACCTCGAACGCATCCGTCGCCATCTCGACGGTCTCCCAACCGGGCACCTCGAAAGTCGCTTGGCCATGCACGATTATCTGGCCGCATTAGGCGTCTTCTTGCTCGTGTTCTTGTGCTTGTTTCCCGTGGTCGCCCCGCTCATCCTAGTCGAGGATATCGCGCTCGCGCTGAGACTTTCTAATGCGGTCGCCGTTGCGATGCTTTTCGCGACGGGTTTCGCTTTTGGTCAGCAGTTGGGGAGGCCGTGGCGTGCCGGCTTTCTGATGGTTGCGATCGGTCTTGCTCTCCTCGCCGTCGCCGTCGCGTTCGGGGGGTGAACTCAATCATCGAAGCTAGGATCGTGCGGTGGAAGTGGATGGGTCGGAAAGCCGACGCTGTAGTCGATAAAGCAATTGATCAGTGTCTCCGTTAGGCATATTGGCGCTGGTCGCTTCGAAGGGTCTATATGGCATTGATAGCTGTTGCAGATACGGCGACGGCGGGGGCGCATCACTTATCACCGCGAGGGCGAGGAAACGATCAGTCCGCCATGAGCAAAGCAAGCGAAGCAATCCTTAACGACAGGGCGGTTTTCTTGTGGTCGACGGCAGTCGTAATGCTGGCGTTCAGCGAGCTGATGAAAGCGTCTTGTGACATCGCGAGTTCCCAATTCGCTATGGCTACTCGAATAGGTCAGGGCTCCCATATGGAGGCGCTCGATCATGCCACGATCACCCGTCAGGATTTGCGCGAGGCGGCAGAGGAAAAGGGCATTCCGCCTTCACGGCTGATCCCCGCGGACGGCGAGACGGTGGTGCTGGGCAGGCCTTGATCATCCGCTCCTCCACTTACCCCTTCAGCGCATCGTGTAGCCGCCGTCGCTGTAGAGCGTTGATCTGTTCATGTTGCCGTTGCTGAGCAGGAACAGAGCGGCCCCCGCCGTCGTCGACGGTGCCGACCTCGTCCGTAAGCGACCGCCATTCGTCGAAAACAGGCTCGCGGATGGCTGCGCGGTTCTGCCAGAGGGTGCTGTCGAGCCCGCCAGTTCCTCGTGGCCGGCGAAAAAGGTGGCGAGTGACACCCTGCCCGCAATATCGACGGAGCGGGCGGTTGCCGGCGGACCGAGTTGCCGGGCCGCCTCTTCCAGCCGCGGTCGCGGCTCGTCACAATCTCCGCCGAGGCAGCCTGATGGCAACAGTTACCTACGTCCGTACAATCAAATTTGTCGCGGAGGTTCTCGAAGAAGATCCGGAGCTTCTTCAAGCAATCGTCTCCAACGACGATAATCTGAGCTACGGTTACATCATTACCGTCTACACCGGGGACGATGAATCCGTCACCGCGCTCACAGACGATGGCATGGAAGAACTGGAGCAGATGCTCTCTCACGCTCGCCGCTCACCCGACGAATGGAACCACTTCCTCGACAGTTTCGTCGACGACAAACAGCTCGTTGCTCGCATCAAAGCAAAATCTCCGCGGTAGCAATCGGGCGGTTACAGTGGATTTTCTAATCCGCGAGGTAGATCTTGCCGTTAGGATCGACCATTTCCCCGACACCTTCGGACTGACCGCCCACCACCTTGGCACCCAAACGATGTACGTCACCGGCATGGAACGCCGCAATCGATATCCGATCTGTCGGGTGTCGGTTGGTTGCAACTCGTAGGGAGCGGGGTGTTGTTTCCCTGGTGTATCACGGGGCTTAATGGCGGGGTCGAGACGTTGAACGCCCCCTGCCCCGATCTTGTTCGACGGCAGCGCCCTGGCTGTTGCGGCGATCAAGCCCGGGCACGGCATCGATTTGCTGCCACACTGGCTGGCGTTACCGGCGCTTGCGTCCGGTGCGGTGAAACAGCTGATGGTCGGCCGGATAGAGAGCGCCCTGCCCATTCATGTGGTCTAGCCGAGCACGCCGCCGGTGATGCTACCGCGATTGCCGTGACGGTGCGGCCACCCGCCATTCGTTGATTTCGGACGCCGTCACTTAGAGGAGTTCGGGCGGGTTGGCCGTTTACTTGCCCAGGAATTGCGGGGCGCGTTTTTCGATGAATGCGACCATGCCTTCCTTCTGGTCGTGGGTGGCAAACAGCGCGTGAAAAATCCGGCGTTCGAACAGGATGCCTTCCCGCAGGCCGCCTTCAAGGGCGCGATCGACGGCTTCGCGCGCAGCCATAGTGGAGGCTTTGCCATAGCCAGCGATTGTCTGGGCAGCGGTTAGCGTTTCCTCTATCAGCTTCTCGGCGGGCAGCACCCGCGCGACGAGGCCGCAGCGTTCGGCCTCGGTTGCATTCATCATCCGGCCGGTCAGGATCATATCCATTGCCTTTGCCTTGCCAACCAGCTTCGTCAACCGCTGCGAGCCGCCCATGCCGGGGATAACTCCGAGCTTGATTTCCGGCTGACCGAACATAGCCGTATCAGCGGCAAATATCATATCGCACATCATCGCCAGTTCGCAGCCACCGCCAAGAGCATAGCCCGAAACCGCAGCGATCTTTGGCGTGCGGAACGATGCGAACCGATCCCAGGCGGCAAAGAAGTCTTCGCCGAACATGTCCGGAAACGACTTGTCGGCCATTTCCTTGATATCGGCACCGGCAGCAAAAGCCTTGTCTGAACCTTTCAGCACGAAACAGCCGACACCGGGGTCGCGATCAAGCGGCGCAAGGTCGGTCGCCAGCGCGTTCATGATCTCGGAATTGAGCGCGTTGCGCGCGGCAGGCCGGTTCAGCGTGACGATGACAACCCGGTCTTGCTGCTCAATGATGATCGGTTTTTCCATGGGCTTGATCCTCTGCGAATGATTTTGGCGTTGTCAGGCAGTGCTACCTGATTGTTGCCGTAACATGTCAATGATACCGGAAAAATCCTTGTCGGCGTTTCCCAGTTCGTTGAACAGCGCGTAGAGCTCGGCGGCCTTCGCGCCAAGCGGCGTAGTCGCGCCGGCGGACTGCGCCGCCTCTTGCGACAGCTTCAGGTCCTTCAACATCAAAGCACCGGCAAAGCCCGGCTTGTAGCCGTTGTTGGCAGGCGACGTCTGGACCGGGCCAGGGACCGGGCAATAGGTGGTCAACGACCAGCACTGGCCCGACGATACCGAGGCGACATCAAACAGCGCCTGATGCGAGAGGCCGAGCTTTTCGCCAAGCACGAAGGCTTCGCCGACTGCGATCATGCTGATGCCCAGGATCATGTTGTTGCAGATCTTGGCCGCCTGCCCTGCTGCCGCGCCACCGCAATGGATGATCTTTTTGCCCATAGCTTCGAAGATCGGCTGGGACGTCGTGAAAATATTCTGTTCTCCGCCGATCATGAAGGTCAGCGTCCCCGCCATAGCGCCACCGGTTCCGCCGGATACGGGGGCATCGAGCGAGAGGCAGCCCTTTTCGGCGGCCATGTCATGCGCTTTGCGGGCACTGTCGATGTCGATGGTCGAGCAGTCGATCAAGAGCGTGCCGGATGGCAGTGTCGCGACCAGCTCTTGCCAAACCGACAAAACATGCTTGCCGGCGGGAAGCATGGTGATGACGGTGTCGGCGCCCGCGACTGCGTCGGCAAGCGAGGTGCAAGCGGTTATGCCCTTCTCTTGCGCTTCGTCCAGCAACGGCTGTGACAGGTCGAAACCCCTCACCGCATGGCCTGCCTTGACCAGATTGGCAGCCATCGGCCCGCCCATGTGACCGAGACCAATAAAGCCGATCGTCATGTTGGTGATCCTTTCTTGATCTTATTCGCAAAGAGCGGATGGGCGGACGGCTGGAAATAGGCATCGACATCGGCTGGCGTAACATCGGCAAGCCGCCCTGGGAGCCATTGCGGATTGCGGTCCTTGTCGATCACGGCCGCACGCACGCCCTCGTAAAAATCATGGCTGCGCAGAACAGCGGCCGTGGCGGCGAATTCCCGTTCGAGGCAGTCCTCCAGACGGTTGGTTTCGCGGCCAAGACGCAGCAGCCGCAGCGTGACGTTTAGACTGAGCGGCGATTTGGTATACAGGAGGGAGAGAAGCTTTTCGGCGAATGAACTGCCATCCCGGCGGAGCGCGTCCAAAATTTCTTCGATGGTGTCGAAGGCGAAGAAGCGATTGATTGCGTCTTGCAACGGTTCAAGAACACCTGTTGGCGGCACCTCTGAAAACCCTGCGATCGTGGTTGATATTGCCTCGGGTGGGCTGTCCGCGGGCAGCGATGCCAAAGCTTCGGTCACTTCCGCAAGCCGTTCGGATCGGACAAAAACATCTGCAAGACCGACGAGGATGGCATCGGCGGCGCCCAGCGGTTCACCGGTCAGGCCGATATAGGTGCCGAGTTCGTGGGCTCGGCGTGTCAGGAACCACGATGCGCCGACATCCGGGAAAAAGCCGATGCCGGTTTCCGGCATAGCGAAGCGGGTGCGCTCGGTGACGAGCCGGTGGCTGCCATAGACGGAGATGCCAACACCGCCGCCCATGACGATACCGTCCATGATGACGACGTAGGGCTTGGCGTAGCGACCGATGCGGGCGTTGAGCGTGTATTCTTCGCGCCAGAACGTCGTTGGTACGTCCGATCCGGCTTTCCCGCCATCATAAATGGCGCGGATATCCCCACCGGCGCACAGGCCGCGCTCCCCCTCCCCCGTGACAAGCACGGCGGCGATCAACGGATCACGTTCAAAATTGTCGAGCGCCGCTTCGATGTCGCGCACCATCGCCAGCGTCAGACTGTTGAGCGCCTTCGGCCGGTTGAGCCGGATGCGGCCGAGTGCGCCCTGGCGCTCGACCAATGTTTCGGCTTCTGCTGCGCGGGTTTCAGATGTGGAGGGCATGGCCAAGCGCTTTCAAGGCGGCTTCCTGGAAGCCTTCGCTGCGTGTGGGATGGGCGTGGATTGTCGCGGCAACGTCTTCCAGACGAGCGCCCATCTCAATCGCCAGGGCAAAGGCGCTGGACAGCTCGGAAACGCCAGAACCAACAGCCTGGATGCCGAGAACGAGGTTACTGTCCGCGCGCGCCACGATACGGACGAAGCCGTCTTCCGAGAGCATGGTCATGGCACGGCCGTTGGCATTGAATGGGAACTGCCCGACGCGCACCTCGTAGCCCTGGGCCCGCGCCTCGTCCGGAGAGAGCCCGGCCGTAACAATTTCCGGGTCGGTGAAGCAGACGGCCGGAATGCAGCGCTTGTCCCAGGAACGCTTTTTCCCGGCGACGATTTCGGCGACCATCTCGCCCTGCGCCATGGCGCGGTGAGCCAGCATCGGCTCGCCGGTGATATCGCCGATGGCATGGATGCCGCGCATCGATGTCCGGCAGCGGTCGTCAACACGGAGGAATTTGCCAGTGCGATCAAGGTCCAGTTCGTCCAGCCCCCAGCCTTCGGTGCGTGGCTTGCGGCCGACTGTCACGAGGATTTTGTCGGCGGCAAGCTGTTCTTCCGCGCCTTCGGCGGTTTCGATCAGCAATGCGTTGCCGGACAGGCCCTTCGCCTTGGCACCTGTCAGGAGGCGGATACCGAGATCGGCAAGGCGTTTGGCCACCGGCTTGACCAGTTCGGCATCATATTGGGGCAGGATCTGTGACGTCGCTTCAACGACGGTGACTTTGGACCCTAATTTGGCAAAGGCAGTGCCCAGTTCCAGTCCGATATAGCCGCCGCCAACGACCACGAGCTTTTGCGGAACTGTTTTCAGGGACAGGGCTTCGGTCGAAGTGATCACCGTTCCGCCGAAGGGCAGGAACGGCAATTCCACCGGCTCCGAACCGGTGGCTATCACCACCGTTTCGGCGCGGATGACTTGCACTCCGGTTTCCGTCTCGACTTCAACGGTCTTGCCGTCCCGGAATGTTCCCCGGCCATGAACGATTTTGACCCGGGCCTTGCGCAAGAGCCCCAGCACGCCGCTGTTCAACCGCCCGACGATACCATCCTTCCAGGCGATGGTCTTGGCGAGGTCAAGTTTTGGTGCTTCGACCGAGATGCCAAGCGGGCTTTTGGCACCAGCCATATGGCTGACCTTCTCGAATTCTTCGGCCGCATGGATCAGCGCCTTGGAGGGGATGCAGCCGATATTGAGACAGGTGCCGCCCGCCTTGACGGCTTCGACAATGACGGTATCGACCCCGAGCTGACCGGCGCGGATAGCGCAGATATAGCCCCCCGGACCTGCGCCGATGACGAGAAGTTTGCAGACGATCTCTTTCATGGGCTCAGCTTTCAATGAACATCAGGGCGGGGGTTTCGAGCAGGGCCTTGATCCGCTGGACGAAGGTTGCCGCATCCCACCCGTCGACCACCCGGTGATCGAAGCTGGACGACAGGTTCATCATCTTGCGCGGAATGAACTGGCTGCCATCCCAGACCGGCCGGGTCATGATCTTGTTGACGCCGACGATCGCCACTTCCGGATGGTTGATGATCGGGGTCGTGGCAATGCCGCCCATCGCCCCGAGCGAGGTGATGGTGATGGTTGAGCCGGACAGCTCTTCGCGCAGGGCTGAGCCGGTGCGGGCGGCTTCCGCCAGCCGTACCACTTCCGCTGCACATTCCCAGATGCCCCGTGCTTCGGCATGGCGCACGACAGGCACGGTCAGGCCCGCCGGGGTCTGGGTGGCGATGCCTATATGCACAGCTGCGTGGCGGCTGATAATGCCGGCATCGTCATCGAAGGTGGCGTTGACGACGGGTTGTTCATCGATCGTCTTCACCATGGCCCGCATCAGGAAGGGCAGAATCGTCAGCTTCGTCTGCTCAGGCTTACGGCTGGCGTTCATCGTCGCGCGCAGGACTTCCAGATCGGTGACGTCGATTTCCTCGACATAGGTGATATGGGGAATGCGCGAGGTCGCCAGTACCATCTTTTCCGAGATGCGGCGGCGCAGGCCGGTGACCTTGATTTCCTCAACGGCGGTTTTCTTGGCAAGGCCGGCCGGCGCCGGTTGCGGTTGCGCACCACGGGTAAGGAACTGGTCGAGGTCGTCATGGGTGATGCGTCCGGCCGGGCCAGTGCCTGTCACCTGACGCAGGTCGATACCGCCATCCTGTGCCCGGAGGCGGACGGCAGGTGAAGCGAGCGGCTTGGCGGGCGTATCGGGTGCGGGACGGCTTCCCTTCTCCCCAGCGGGGAGAAGGTGGCCCATAGGGCCGGGTGAGAGGGATGGCTGGCCATGAGGGGGGAGCGAGCCCCCCTCATCCGCCCTTTCGGCACGTTCTTCCCGCTGGGGAATAGAGGGAGCGACAGTCACGGTTTCCGCCATCGGAACCGCATCCACCTCGCCGCCCTCACCCGCGACCTGAATGCGAACCAGCGGCGCCTTGACAGCAACGGTATCGCCGATCTCTGCGCCGAGCCAGAGAACCGTGCCGGTGACCGGCGATGGGATTTCGACCGTTGCCTTGTCGGTCATGACTGCGGCAAGCACCATATCTTCACGGACGGGATCGCCGACCTTGCAATGCCATTCGACCAGTTCGGCCTCGGCGACACCCTCGCCGACATCCGGCATCTTGATGACGAATTCACCCATGGTTAGGCCTCCATCACTTCGGTAAGTGCGCGGCCGACGCGGCCAGGGCCGGGGAAGTAATCCCACTCCTGCGCGTGCGGATAGGGCGTATCCCAACCGGTAACGCGAACGACGGGGGCCTCCAGATGATAGAAGCAATGCTCCTGCACGAGTGCCGTCAGCTCGGCGCCGTAGCCGGAGGTTAGCGTCGCCTCGTGCACGACGACGCAGCGGCCGGTCTTGGTGACCGATTGCACGATCGTATCGAGATCAAGCGGCAAGAGGCTGCGCAGGTCGATCACCTCGGCATCAACGCCCATCTCTTCGGCTGCTGCTAGCGCCACATGCACCATGGTGCCATAGGCGATGACGGTGACCGCAGAGCCCTGCCGGCGGATCTCGGCCTTGCCGATCGGGATGCTGTAATGGCCCTCCGGTACTTCGCCCAGCTCATGCTTTGACCATGGTGTGACGGGCCTGTCGTGATGGCCATCGAAAGGACCGTTATAAAGGCGCTTTGGTTCCAGGAACATCACCGGGTCGGGGTCTTCGATCGATGCGATCAGCAGCCCCTTGGCGTCGTAGGGATTGGAGGGAACGACAACTTTCAGGCCGCAGACATGGGTAAACAGCGCCTCCGGGCTCTGACTATGCGTCTGCCCGCCAAAAATGCCGCCGCCGGTCGGCATTCTGAGCACGATCGGGCAGGTGAAGTCGCCGTTCGAACGGTAGCGGATGCGAGCGGCTTCCTGGGTGATCTGGTCATAGGCCGGATACATATAATCGGCGAACTGGATTTCGACGCAAGGTTTCAGGCCGTAGGCGGCCATACCGATCGCCGTGCCGACAATGCCGCTCTCGCTGATCGGCGCATCGAAGCAGCGGGTCTTGCCGTATTTTGCCTGAAGTCCCTGTGTGCAGCGGAAGACGCCGCCGAAATAGCCGACATCCTCGCCGAACACCACCACGTCATCGTCGCGTTCCATAGAGACGTCCATGGCGCTGCGCACGGCCTCGATCATCGTCATTCTGGCCATGTCAGTATCCTGCCTTTTGCCGCTGGCGGCGAATGTGGGGCGGCATCTCGGCATAGACGCCTTCGAAGATGTCGCGCACGGACGGTTTGCCGCCGGCGTGCAGGGTGCCGTGGGTTTCGGCCTCCTTCTGCGCCTGGATCACCTCGTCGAGGATTTCCGCTTCCGCCTGCACATGCCGTTCTTCCGACCAGGCGCCACGGACGATCAGATGTTTCTTCAGCCGAAGAACCGGATCGCCGAGCGGCCAGGCTTCAGACTCGGTCTTCGGGCGGTAGGCGCTCGGGTCGTCGGACGAAGAATGCCCCCCGACCCGGTAGGTCACATATTCGATCAACGTCGGACCGAGATTGCGCCGGGCGCGCTCGGTCGCCCAGAGGGAGACCGCGTAGACGGCAAGATAGTCGTTGCCATCGACCCGCAGGGCGGGAATGCCGAAACCGAGACCGCGCGCGGCAAACGTTCCGGAGCCGCCGCGGGCAATGCCCTGGAAGGTGGAAATGGCCCACTGGTTGTTGACGATATTAAGGATGACCGGCGCCTTGTAGGTCGAGGCAAAGACCAGCGCCGAATGGAAATCCGATTCAGCCGTCGAGCCATCACCAATCCAGGCAGCGGCGATCTTGGTGTCGTTCTTGATGGCGGATGCCATGGCCCAGCCGACAGCCTGAACATATTGCGTGGCAAGGTTGCCGGAGATCGTAAAGAAGCCATGCTCCTTCGAAGAATACATGATCGGAAGTTGCCGGCCGCGCAGCGGATCTTTTTCATTCGAGAAGATCTGGTTCATCATCTCGACCATTGGATAATCGTCGGCAATGAGAAGACCCGCTTGACGATAGGTCGGGAAGTTCATGTCGCCCTTTTTCAACGCCTTGCGGAAGGCACAGCTGACGGCTTCCTCACCCAGATGTTGCATGTAGAACGACGTCTTGCCCTGCCGCTGCGCCATCAGCATGCGAGCATCGAAAGCGCGCAGCTTCATCATGTTGCGCAAACCGGTCAGCAGTTCCTCATCCGATAGCAACCCCGCCCAAGGGCCGACGGCTTCGCCATCGCGGTTGAGCACGCGGATGATCGAATAGGCGAGATCGCGGATGTCTTCGGACGCCGCATCGACCTCGGGACGCGGCACGGACCCAGCCTTCGCGATGTTGACGTTGGAAAAATCCGGCATGCCGCCGGGGCGGACGGCTGGTTCAGGAACATGCAGGCTCAATTGCGGGAACTCGGTCATGCCTCGTTCTTCCTCCCATTTTACCCCTGTTTTCCAGTCTCCTCCCGGAAGTAGGGCTTTTTCTCTTATAGACTACGTGCAATGACGATGCGTTGCACGTCGCTTGTTCCTTCGTAGATCTGGCAGATGCGGACGTCGCGATAGATGCGCTCGACCGGATAGTCCGACATATAGCCGTAGCCGCCATGGATCTGGATTGCGTCCGAGCAGACCTTTTCGGCCATTTCCGAGGCAAATAGCTTGGCCATCGACGCCTCTGTCAGGCATTGCTCTCCGGCTTCCTTCAGGTCGGCCGCATGCAGAACCATCTGCCGTGCGGCGGTAATCTGTGTTGCCATGTCGGCAAGGCGGAAGGCAACGGCCTGATGCTCGATGATGGGCTTGCCAAACGCGATACGTTCGCGGGCATAGTCGCGGGCCGCCTCGAACGCCGCCCGCGCCATGCCGACCGACTGCGAGGCGATGCCGATCCGTCCGCCTTCGAGGTTGGCCAGCGCGATCTTGTAGCCCTCGCCCTCGGCGCCTAGCCGCAGGTCGGCCGGGATCCGCATATTGGTAAAGGCGATCTGGCAGGTGTCTGAGGAATGCAGGCCAAGCTTCTTTTCAACCCGCACAACCTCATATCCCGGCGTATCCGTCGGCACGATGAAGGCGGTAATGCCCTTCTTGCCGGCACCGGGATCGGTGACGGCGAAGACGATAATGATGTTGCCGTTCTTACCGGATGTGATGAACTGCTTGGCACCATCGAGCACATAATGATCGCCGTCGCGGCGGGCGCGGGTGCGCAGATTCGAGGCGTCCGAACCCGCCTGCGGTTCCGTCAGTGCAAATCCGCCGATCCATTCGCCGGAGGCGAGCTTCGGCAGGAAACGCTGCTTCTGCTCGTCCGTGCCGAATTTCAGGATCGGCACGCAGCCGACAGAACTGTGCACGCTCATGATCGTCGAGCACGGACCATCGCCAGCGGCGATTTCCTCGAGCGCGAGCGCATAGGCGACCGTACCCGTTTCCGAGCCGCCATAGGCTTCGGGCACCAGCATACCGAGAAAGCCGAGTTCGCCCATCTCTTTCAGTTCCGCTTTCGGGAACGCGTGGGAAATGTCGCGGTCGGCCGCACCCGGTGCCAGCCGTTCGCGGGCGAAATCGCGGGCCATGTCGCGAATCTGGATCTGTTGTTCAGACAGGATCATGTGTGGGTGTCCTCCCCTGCCCGCTCAATGCCGCTCGACCGCGATCGCCGTCGCTTCGCCGCCGCCAATGCACAGCGAGGCCATGCCGCGCTTCAGATCATAACGCTCAAGGGCCGCCAGCAATGTGACGATGACGCGGGCGCCGGATGCGCCGATGGGGTGACCAAGCGCGCAGGCACCGCCGTGCACGTTGACCTTGTCATGCGGCAGATCGAGATCGCGCATCGCCGCCATGGCGACAACTGCGAAGGCCTCATTGATCTCGAACAGATCGACATCCTTGAGATCCCATCCGGTGCGTTCGCTGAGCCTTTTCAGCGCACCGATCGGTGCAGTCGCAAACAGGTTCGGTGCCTGTGCATGGGTCGCGTGGCCGACGATGGTGGCAAGCGGTGTCAAGCCCCTGCGTTCCGCCTCGGAGCGGCGCATCAGCACCAGCGCAGCGGCACCATCGGAGATCGAGCTGGCATTGGCGGCGGTCACCGTACCGTTTTCACGGAAGGCAGGTTTCAGCGTCGGGATCTTTTCAAGCCTTGCCTTGCCCGGCTGCTCGTCTCGGCTGACGACCTGTTCGGTCTTTCCCGCCTTCACCGTCACCGGCGTGATTTCGGATTCGAAACGGCCCTCGCGGATCGCTTTTTGCGCACGGTTCAGCGAGGTCACAGCAAAATCGTCCTGGGCGGGACGGGTGAACTGATAGGCCTCGGCGCAATCTTCGGCGAATGTCCCCATCAGCCTTCCCTTGTCATAGGCATCCTCCAGCCCGTCGAGGAACATATGGTCGATGACACGGCCATGGCCGAGCCGGTAACCGCCGCGGGCACGATCGAGCAGATAGGGCGCGTTGCTCATGCTTTCCATGCCGCCGGCAACAGCAATGTTGGCACTCCCTGCCAGAATGAGATCATGCGCCAGCATCGCCGCCTTCATGCCCGAGCCGCACATCTTGTTGACGGTACTCGCGCCGGTAGAGAATGGCAGGCCAGCGCCGATCGCTGCCTGCCGGGCCGGCGCCTGCCCCTGCCCTGCAGGCAGGACGCAGCCGAACACGACCTCGTCCACTAACTCCGGCGCAATCCCGCTGCGCTCAAGGGCGGCGCGGAGGGCCGCGGCACCGAGTTCGGGCGCGGTCGCACCCTGCAGATCGCCCTGAAAGCCGCCGATCGCGGTGCGGGCGGAACCGACGATGACGATGGGGTCATGCACTGTCATTTGAAGCCTCCCGGATCCGTCTCAACGCGGCCCCATGCGCAGGGCGCCGTCCAGACGGATCACCTCGCCGTTTAGCATGCTGTTTTCACAGATATGGCGCACCAGAGCGGCAAATTCATCGGGGCGGCCAAGACGCGGCGGAAACGGCACGCTCTTGCCGAGCGCTTCCTGGGTTTCGGGCGGCATGCCGGCCATCATCGGTGTCTCGAAAATGCCGGGTGCGATGGTGACGACGCGGATGCCGTAGCGGGCAAGCTCGCGGGCAATCGGCAGCGTCATGCCGACGACACCACCCTTGGAGGCTGAATAGGCGGCCTGGCCGATCTGTCCGTCGAAGGCCGCGACCGATGCCGTGTTGACAATGACACCGCGCTCGCCCTCGCCGTCCGGCTCCTCAGTCTGGATGGCGGCGGCGGCAAGACGGATCATGTTGAACGTACCGACCAGATTGATGCCGACCGCCTGCGCAAAACTCTCAAGACGATGCGGGCCGTCGCGGCCGAGAACCTTTTCGCCCGGCGCGACGCCGGCACAATTCACCAATCCATGCAGGTGGCCGAAGGTTTCGAGAGCTGCCGCGATTGCGGTCTGTCCATCGGTCTCGCTGGTGACGTCGGTGCGGATAAACCGGGCGCTCGACCCGAGATCGGTGGCGATCTTGGTGCCTGCGTCCTGATTGATGTCGGCGACGACAATGCGCGCGCCAGCCTCAGCCAACAGCCGGGTGACGGCCGCGCCGAGGCCGGAACCGCCGCCGGTCACCACAAAAACCTTACCGGAGATCTTCATCGCGCTGCCCTTCTTGTGCGAAGGCGTGCGCCAGTCAGTCCTTGATCCGTCATGCAGCCTCCCCACCGCGTTCCGTCCATCATGCCTGATTTCGATCATAACATCTTGCCGAACTCTACGCTCGCGCGATATTGCAAGCGATGACAGAACTGCCCTTCATTTTTCGGCCAGTTTTGCCATATGGGAGTAAAGCTTATGGTGAAAGCGGACCGGCGAATGATCTCGCCCTCGTTTGTCGAGGAGGCGCTCGATTGCCTGCGCCGGGCGGGCAAGCCGACGGCGCCGCTTCTGGCTTCGCTGGGATTGCCGGCCACTGTCGAAAGCCCGATTTCCGCTGAAAACTACGGTGCCCTATGGCTGGCGGTGGCGGCAGAAGTGGACGACGAATTCTTCGGCATGGGCGAGCGGCCGATGCGGCGCGGTAGCTTTACGCTTCTTTGTCATTGCGTGTTGCATGCAAAGACTTTGGATCAGGCTCTTCGCCGGGCGTTGCGTTTTCTCAGTGTGGTGCTCGAGGACCCAAGGGGCGAACTGGTCATCCGCGATGGGCTGGCTGAAATCGTGCTGACGGACAAGGGCAAGGCCCGCTCGGCCTTTGCCTATCGGACCTACTGGATCCTGCTGCATGGCATCACCTGCTGGCTGGTTGGCCGCCGCATCCCGATCCGCCGGGTTGACTTTCGCTGCGCCGAGCCGCTGGAGGGCGCCGACTACCGCCTCTTCTTCGGCGCGCCGGTACAGTTCTCACAACCCGTCAGCCGCCTTGCCTTCGATCGTGCGGTACTAAAGCGGCCGATCGTTCGCACCGAGCAGGCCTTGAAACAGTTTCTCCGTGGAGCGCCTGCCAATATTCTCGTGCGTTACCGTTACGATGCCGGTTTGGCCGCCACTGTCCGCATGCGGCTGCGCCAACAGGCGCCGGCGGCGTGGTCCGGGTTTGACGATTTGGCCGCGCAGATGCGTATGTCCCCATCGACGCTGCGCCATCGGCTACAAGCTGAAGGTCAGAGTTATGCCGGGATTAAGGACGAGATCCGCCGCGACCACGCCGTCAAAATGCTGCTGCAGAGCAAAGCAAGCGTCGGAGACGTTGCCGCGCAACTCGGCTATTCTGAACCAAGCGCCTTCCACCGGGCTTTTCGAAAATGGACAGCGAAGAGCCCGGCGGCGTTTCGGCGCGAGACGGCCGCGCCCACAAGCGAATAGAACCGCAGGTCTTTTAGGTCCGTTGTTTAAATCATGCTTGCTGCTTTACAGCGATGCCTTGACCCTGTCCCAGGCGTTGAAAAGGTGGCGTCCGAGGACTTCGGAAAGGCCGGCCTTGTCGCGTGCTTCGAGCGCAGCGATCATTTCCTCATGTTCCCTGACGGCGGCGGCCCATTTTTCCGGGCCTTCGTGGCCGATGAAGCGGATGCGCTTCAGCCGGGTCTGGAGCATGGCGTGGATATCGACGAGCGAACTGTTCTGCGCCAGCCGGACGATCGCCGTGTGGATGTCCTGGTTGAGCTTGTAATACTGCAGCCGGTCGGCGGCTTTGTAGCGGTCGATCATCTCGTCGTGCAGCGCTCGTACCTGGGCGATCTCGGCGTCGCTCGCCGTGTCGCAGGCGAGACGGCCGGCGAGTTCCTCGAGTGTCCGTAGCACCGTCAACATGTCATGGACATCCTTCGGGCTGAAGCGTTTTACCACCGCACCCCGGCTCGGCACCAGTTCAACCAGCCCCTCGCTGGCAAGATATTTGATCGCTTCGCGCAGCGGCGTGCGGGAAACGCCGAGCTGTTCGCCGAGTTGACCTTCATGCAGACGCGTACCGGGCTCGAGGTCACCCTCGATGATCATGTCGCGCAGGTGATTGACCAGCGTGTCATGCAGGGCTGTGCGCCGGATTGGTCCGGCGGTGCCATCGGCGCGACGCTGCAATGAGGATATTTCGTCCATGTCTTTATGCCCGTTCCGCTCTGGCGCTTGAGTTTCTGAATCGTTTTTTCGCGCGTTGCAAACATGAAGATTGCCTGATCTAACGTCAACAAAAAATGCTGCATACAGAATACAAAAGACTTGATGCAGAATTATGAATGACGTATGACGACTTCAACAGCATGAAGCGGAGGACCTTCACCATGACCCTGAGCGCCAACGATGCGCGTCCTGTCATTGCACTCGCCATGGGCGATCCGGCAGGCATCAGCCCCGAACTGACCGCCAAGCTCCTTTCGATGGATGACATTCGCGATGCGGCCCATCTGGTCGTCATCGGCGATCGCCGTGTTCTCGATGAAGGTGCTGAATGCGCCGGGCTGGCGCTCGATCTTTCTTCCGCATCGCTTGAGAGTTTTGAGAGCGCCGGCACGGACAAGCATGTGTTCATCGATCTTGCCCATCTCGATCCGGCCGATGTTGATCGCGGCGAGGCAACGCTTGCCGGTGGCGCATTCGCCACCACGAATTTCCGCACTGCCCTGCAATTGGCCGACAAGGGCCGGGCGCAGGCGGTCTGCTTCACGCCTTTCAACAAGAAGGCAATGCGCTTTGCCTATCCGGGCTATGATGATGAAATCCGGTTCGTCGCCGATGTCATCGGTTTCACCGGCAAGGTGCGTGAGTTCAACGTTCTGGAAAAGGTCTGGAATGCGCGCGTCACCTCGCACATTCCGCTGTCCGAGGTTTCGGCCAATCTGTCGGTCGACGGTATCCTTTCTGAAATCGAGCTGACGCGGCAGTGCCTGAAGGCGGCCGGTTATGAAAACCCGCGCATTGCGGTCGCGGGCCTCAACCCGCATGCCGGCGACGGCGGCAGCTTCGGTATGGAAGAAATCGATATCATCGAGCCGGCCGTGCAGTTCGCCCGCCAGCGCGGATGGGATGTCGAAGGCCCCTTCCCGGCCGACACCGTATTCCTGCGGGCGCTGAAGGAAGGTTTTCAGGCCGTTCTAACGATGTATCACGATCAAGGTCAGATCGCGATGAAGATGATGGGTTTCGACAAGGGCGTCACGATGATGGGCGGACTGCCATTCGCTCTCTGCACACCCGCTCACGGCACCGCATACGACATTGCCGGCAAGGGTATTGCCGACGTCGGTGCGAGCCGTGAGGCCATTCTTCTGGCCGCACGCATGGCGAAAAGAAGCGCGGCGCAGGCCGCTGCTGCCTGAATTCAAACGGGTTTAATCCATACCGGCGTGGAGGAGGTTCATGCCGGCTCATTCCAAAGGAGGAGTTAAGAATGAAAAATTCAGTTTCAATCGGATGCATCATGGCTGCCGCATTCGGCGTCGCCGCCCCGGCAATGGCTTTCGAGCCGAACCGTCCGGTCGAGTTCGTCGTCACGGCCGGCCCCGGCGGCGGCACGGACATCTTTGCCCGCACCATCCAGTCGATCATCGCCAAGTATGAGCTGATGAAGGCACCTGTTGTCGTCACCAATAAGGGCAGCGCCGGCGGCGCGGAAGGCTTTGTCTATACGGCCAGCTACAAGGGTGATGCCTACAAGATCGCCTTCGGCACCAACAACGCGTATCTTCTGCCGGTTCGCGCCAAGGTTCCCTATAAGTCGGAAGACCTGACGCCCGTCGCCGCACTTGCCGCCGATGAGTTCATACTCTGGGTCAACGGCAAGGCCGACATCAAGACAGCCGCCGATTTCGTCGCCAAGGCCAAGGAATCCGGCAATTACAAGGTCGGCGGCAGCCAGTCGAAGGATGTCGACCAGATCCTGACCTCGATGATCAACGAAGCGACCGGCACCAAGCTCGGCTATATCCCGTTCAAGAGTGGTGGCGAAGCCGCCGTTCAGCTGGCTGGCGAGCACATTGCCGCCAACGTCAACAATCCCAGCGAAAACCTCGGCCAGTGGCAGGCGGGCATGGTCAAGCCGGTCTGCGTGTTCAAGTCGGAAAAGCTGAAGAGCGAGGGCAAGGTTGCTGGCGAACAAGGCTGGGGCGATATCCCGACCTGCAAGGAAAGCGGCATCGCCATCGATAACTATTCCATGCCCCGCACCGTCTGGCTGCCGTCCGGCGTCGAACAGGATGTTGTTGATTTTTACGCCGGTGTGCTGAAGAAGGTGTCCGATACGCCGGAATGGGCCAAGTATCTCGCGGATACCTCGCAGTCGGCTGATTACATGAGCGGCACCCAGCTTGCCGATTTTATCAAGGGCAACGAGGCTTCGGTGACGCAAGTGTTGAAGCGCGAAGGTTGGCTCGCGAACTGAACCCATCAAGGCCCCCTGCGGACGCTTAAAAAGCGTCCGCACCCACCGGAGAGTTTGAACGATGAGCGAGAACAGCGCCAAGGGTCTGTCCCGTTTTGCGATGGAAATCGGCGTCGCCCTTTTGACCGGCGCCTTCGGGGCAGCGGTCTGCTACGGATCGGTCGAGGCCGGAACCGGCTGGACCGAGATGGGGCCGGATGCGGGGTATTTCCCGTTCTATATCGGTCTTCTGATCATGTTTGGCAGTGCCGCCAATCTGACCGGCGCATTGATCAAGCATCGCGGCACGGGTGAGATCTTCTTTGAAGCCGCGCGGTTCAAGGTCGTGCTGTCGTTCCTGCTGCCGCTCGTGGCATTTGCCGCAGTGTCCACCTTTCTCGGCCTTTATGTCGGTACGGCGCTCTATATCGCCGGTGCCATGACATTCCAGGGCCGCTACAAGTGGTGGGCCGGCCTGCCTGCGGGCATCGCCGTCTCGCTTCTCTTCTTCGTCATCTTCGAAATCGGCTTCAAGGTTCCGCTCCTGAAAGGTCCGGTCGAGGCGTGGTTCGGGATCTACTGATACCGCCGCCTTGTTGTCTTTAGGAGGAAAGACATGGAAAATATCGGTCTGCTGATCGACGGCTTCGGCCATATCCTGAGCTTCAATCATATCCTGCTGATGATGCTTGGCGTGACGCTCGGCATCCTTGTCGGCGTGCTTCCCGGGCTCGGCGCTCCCAACGGTGTGTCGCTGCTTTTGCCGCTGACATTCTCGATGGATCCGATTTCGGCGATCATTCTTTTGTCCTGCATGTACTGGGGCGCCCTGTTCGGTGGATCGACGACATCTATCCTGTTCAACATCCCTGGAGAGCCCTCGTCCGTCGCCACGACCTTCGACGGCTACCCGATGGCGAAATCCGGCCAGGCGAGCCGGGCGCTGACGCTTGCCTTTGTCTCCGCCGGTATCGGAGCGCTGGCCGGCGTCGTGATGATCACGCTGCTGTCGGGCTGGGTTGCCAATTTCGCGCTGCGCTTCTCGTCGCCGGAATATTTCGCCGTCTATTTCCTCGCGTTCGCCAGCTTCATCTCGATGGGTGCCCAGTCGCCATTCAAGACGCTGGTCTCGATAATGCTCGGCTTTGCCTTGGCTTCAGTCGGCATGGACACGATCTCTGGCAACCTGCGTCTCACCTTCGATATTCCAGAACTGATCAAGGGTGTTTCCTTCCTGATCGCCGTCATGGGCCTCTTCGGCATCGGCGAACTACTTTTGACCACGGAAGAAGGCCTGCGTTTCGAAGGTATCAAGGCACGCGTCAAGCTTTCCGAGATTGGCCGGACACTGATGGAAATGCCGCGCTACTGGTTCACCATCCTGCGCTCGACCATCATCGGCATCTGGATGGGCATCACGCCCGCAGGTCCAACCGCCGCATCCTTCATGAGCTACGGCGTTGCTCGCCGCTCGGCCCGCGACAAGTCGATGTTCGGCAAGGGTGACCCGCGCGGTATCGTTGCGCCCGAGACGGCCGACCATTCGGCTGGCACCTCGGCGCTTCTGCCGATGCTGGCGCTCGGCGTGCCTGGTTCGGCCACCGCCGCCGTCATGATGGGCGGACTGATGATCTGGGGTCTGACCCCGGGGCCGACACTGTTCACCGACCGGCCGGATTTCGTCTGGGGTCTGATCGCCTCGATGTATCTCGGCAATATCGTTGCGGTCATTCTGGTGCTTGCCACCGTGCCGCTCTATGCGTCGATCCTGCGCGTGCCGTTTGCCATTATCGGTCCGATCATCGTCGCAGTCATCTTCTCCGGCGCCTATCAGGTGGCGAATTCGGTGATCGATATCTGGTTGGTCATCGCCTTCGGTCTGCTCGGCTACATCTTCAAGAAGCTCGAATATCCACTAGCGCCGCTGGTTCTGGCCATGGTTCTCGGCGACAAGGCCGAGGATGCCTTCCGGCAATCGATGCTGATGTCGAACGGCGATCTGTCGATCTTCTGGTCGAACAGCCTTGTCTCCGGCCTGATGGCGCTCGCCCTGGCCTTGCTCCTGTCGCCACTGCTGTTTTGGCTGATCGCGCTCGCCCGTGGCGGCAAGAAGGACGTTTCGGCGTCCGTCGATGATGGAAAACCGGCGGCCTGACTGGCCGCCGCATCACCCGGACATTACAAGGATGGAACCATGACCGCTGAACCGCAACGTTGGAATAGAAGGACCTGGCCAATTGCAGCCGCGATGATCCAGTATCCGAACCTACTGCCCGATGGGCGCTCGGTTCAGGATCATTCCGTTGAAGAATGGGCGGAGACCCTGGCCGATGTCGTCGATGCCGGCTTCACCGAACTCGATCCAACCGACAGCTGGATCCGGCTTGCCGACCTGACGCCCACACGACTGGACGCTTTCGTGGCATTGACGCAGTTACTGGGGCTGACGATGCCGGCAATCTCGACGGCGCGTCGCAGCGTTATCGATGCGAAGTTTGGCGACGACTATCTCGCCTATGGCCACCGGGTCATCGACACGGCCAAGGCAATTGGCGCTGGTTCGGTGTCCTTTGGCCTGTTCGAAGCACTGTCCGATGCACAGAAGAAGGCGCTGTGGTTCTGGACCGTCGATGGTGCGAAAAACCCCGGCGATGCCGCGACATGGAACAAAGCAGTGGCACGCATCCGCGAACTTGGGCGTCATGCCGAAGAACTTGGTATCGAGCTGGCACTGGAAATGTATGAGGACACCTATCTGGGCACGGCCGAAAGCTCAGTGCGCTTTGTCGAGGATATCGGTCTTGCCAATGTCGGCATCAATGCGGATCTGGGCAATCTCATCCGCTTGCACCGCCCGGTCGAGCACTGGCAGGAGATGATGGCCAAGGTCGCTCCCCATGCGAAATACTGGCATGTGAAGAACTACACTCGCACGGAGGACCCGGCATCGGGGGTCATTGTCACGCATCCGGCCCCACTCGAATCAGGTATCATCAATTACCGCGCCGCCATTCGCTTGGCGCTGGCCCACGGGTTTTCGAGCCCCTTCCTGTGTGAACATTATGGCGGCGACGGGCTTTCCGTCAGCGCCGCCAATCGTGATTATCTGAGGCGTATCCTGCCTCGAGACCAAGGACAGACGTCATGACCACCATTTTCGATGAACCCGAGGATTTCGCAACAACCGCTCTCGCAGGCTTTGCCGCGATCTACAGCCGTTATGTCCGTCACGTGAAGGGCGGCGTCGTGCGCTCGACCAAGGTACCGAAGGGCAAGGTATCGGTGGTGATCGGCGGCGGCTCGGGCCACTATCCCGCCTTTTCCGGTTATGTCGGCCCGGGCCTTGCCGATGCGGCCGTTGCTGGCGACGTGTTCGCCTCCCCTTCCACGGCTGCCGTGGCGCGGGTTTGCCGTCATGCGAACCAGGGCGGCGGCATCCTGCTTGGTTTCGGAAATTACGCCGGTGACGTACTGAATTTTGGCGTTGCGGCGGAACGGTTGCGGGCCGAGGGCATTGATGTGCGGATCGTGCCTGTCACCGACGACGTGGCGAGCGCGCCGATGGATGCGGCAGCCAAACGCCGTGGTATCGCCGGCGATCTCATCGTCTTCAAGATTGCCGGTGCGGCGGCGGAAGCCGGCATGAACCTTGACGAGGTCGAGCGCGTGACGCGGCTTGCCAATGACCGCACCGTTTCCTTCGGCGTCGCCTTCAAAGGCTGCACGTTGCCGGGCGCTGCCGGTCCGTTGTTTACGGTTCCGCATGGGCAGATGGCGCTGGGTCTGGGCATTCATGGCGAGCCGGGTATCAAGGATGAAGCGATCCTTCCCGCCAAGGATCTCGCCAAACTGCTGACGGAAAAGCTGCTGGCCGAGCGCCCGGCCGGGACAGCGAAGGTCGGCGTGATCCTCAACGGTTTGGGCGCGACGAAATACGAAGAGCTGTTCGTGCTCTGGACGTCGATTTCGACGCTGTTGAAGGACGCCGGGCTGGATGTTGTGGCGCCGGAAGCCGGCGAGTTCGTCACCAGCCTCGACATGCAGGGCTGCTCCCTGACGCTTCTCTGGCTTGATGACGAGCTGGAAACGCTATGGTCGGCGGCCTGCGACACGCCGGTCCTGCGCCGTGGTGCACCGTTCACTACGGAGCGGGCAACCGGTGCGCTTGATGACTTCGAAGGCAAGACAGTGTTTGCCCCCGCCGCCGATGTTTCGAAAGAAGCTGGTAAATGCGTGGCCGACTTGCTCTCCAGCATCGCTGCAGCGTTGAAGGATGCGGAAGATGAACTTGGCCGGATTGACGCCCATGCGGGCGACGGCGATCATGGCCAGGGCATGCGCCGGGGTTCGGCTGCAGCACTAGACGCTGCCAATGCTGCAGCTGCCGCAGGCGCTGGTGCCGCGAGCGTTCTGGCTGTCGCCGGTGATGCATGGGCTGACCGTGCTGGCGGAACCTCGGGCGCTATCTGGGGGCTGCTGCTACGCTCGTGGAGCAATGCGCTGAGCGACAATGAGGCGATCGAAAAGGATGCGGCCATCAAGGGCGCCCGGCTTGCGCTCGAAGGCGTCACCCGGCTCGGCCGCGCGCAGCTTGGCGACAAAACCCTGGTCGATGCACTTATCCCGTTTGTGGACACGCTGGAGCGAGAGGCCGCTTCGGGAAAATCGCTATTGCAAGCCTGGTCGCTGGCAGCAGACGCTGCAAAATCCGCTGCGGATGCGACCTCGGCCCTGACCCCGAAATTGGGCCGAGCCCGGCCACTCGCCGAGAAGAGTATCGGCCATCCCGATGCCGGGGCCGTCTCTCTGGCGCTCGTCGCGCGGGTAGCGGCCGGCTACATCTCGAAGAACGGTTCGAAATAACTCGTAGCGCATCTCTCCCGACCGGTCCTGTTTGTTTTTGGCCGGTCGGTTTCGTTTCAAGCTGGTGTGTATTCAGCCCCGCTGCGCCAGTTCTCTATCGATCGCCGAAACAAGGCGCCCGTCCTCTGCGGTGACATCCGGCGCAAAGCGGGCAGTGACCTTGCCGTCGCGAGCGATCAGGAATTTTTCGAAATTCCAAAGCACATCCATCTTGTTCTCCGGCTCGACGCCATAGCCCTTTAGTCTTTCACGCATCGGGCCTTCGCCGATCGCATCGGGCGCAATCGCTGTCAGGCTGCGATAGAGCGGGTGGATCGCCTCCCCTTTGACGGAAATCTTCGAAAAGATCGGGAACTGTACATCATAGGTGCTGGTGCAGAATTCGACGATCTCGGCTTCTGTCCCAGGCTCCTGTTGCATGAAATTGTTGGCCGGAAAGGCAAGGACAACAAGCCCTGCATCGCGCTTGGCTTCGTACAACTTTTCGAGACCGTCATACTGCACCGTCAGGCCGCATTTCGACGCGACGTTGACGACCAGCATCACGCGGCCACGAAACTCGGCAAGCGTTGTCTGGCGTCCGTCGGCTGTCTTGACCGGGATATCCAATGGGGAAGATGTCACGTTGTCCACTCCGCTCCCGATGGCAAAACCGGAAAGCCGGGGGGAGCTGTGCGTCCCGATCAATCCTTGTCGTTGAATATCTGGTAGAGGATGCCAAGTCCACGCTGACCGTCGCGATTGCCGATGGCAGCCAGAGCCTCAAACACCCGCCGCGCGTCAGCGTAGCGTTTCAGCTTGAGATAGGCATAGCCGCGCAGGGACAAGAGATCCGTGCGTTCAGGGCCGAGTTGCTTCAACTGGTCGAGGACGAGGATTGTCTCGCGTGGGCGGCCGCCGTCGAAGGCTGCGACAGCTTTGTCGGCCAGAATTGATTGCTGCAACTCCAGCGCCCGTTTGCGGTTCTGCGGCGCCTTGACGGCTGCGACCGCCGCTTTGCCTGCCAGGCCTGCACGAAGATAGGCAAGGCTCTGACCGTAGGCAGCGTCCTCGCGTGTTTTCGCTGACGATCCAAGCAGTCCAACTTCGAAGGCCGCCGCGGCCTCCAGCGGTCTGTTCAAGTCCATCAGGCACCAGCCGCGCGTCAGTGCTGCCTCCGGCGCGAGAGTTTGCGGGTTGATCGTGGATTTGCAGCCGCGCCTAGCCGAAACGGCTGCACGCGGGCGGGCAAGCACGATATCGCTTGCCGGGCGCTCAACGGTTTCATCCGCGACCGTTGCAGGCCGGGCCTGAGTGACAGCAACTGTTCCCTCTGGTGCCGGCAACTGCCTTCCCTTGGTCTTGAGCGGCTCTTCGACCTCGCCGACCTTGGCTATGCGTGCCGAGCGACCAGCCCAGAGCCGTTGGATTTCGGCAAGGCCCTTCAAGTCTTCCAGCTGCAGGTAGGTCACCGCCAGTCCGTAGGCAGACGGCTCGTCGTCGAGCTTCCAGGTGAGTGCGGTTTTGAACCATTGCAGCGCTGTTTGCGGTTGGTTCAACGCGCGCGCATACCAGCCAAACTGCTGGGCAGTCGATGCATCGCGCGATTTTATCACCTCGGCGGCAATGCGCTTTAGGACGTCGGCCGAAATCGGCCCGGGTGGATCGAGCGCAAGAAGATTGGCCGTGGCGGCGAGATAGACCGCCTTCGCGTCCTTCGAATCGTCGCGCCACCGATACATCGTATCTTCGGCGGCAAGCTGATCGTTCCGGTCGATCAGTGTCAGCGCCAAACCCTGCGATGCAGACGCTGTATCTTCCTTGTCGCGCGCTGTGCGGAACCATTTTTCCGCATTTTCCATATTCCCACGTGGCAGGTAATACCAGCCGAGCAGCAAAGCATCGGAGGCTAATCCGCCGGTTTCGGCAAGCCGCTCGACGCGTGACAGATATTGCGGCGCAACGACAATCTTTCCGTCGGCATTGGCCTCAGCGACAAAGCGGCGTGCGAGATCGTCGCGGATGCTGTCGAATTCCATCGTGCCGTCTGGCGCGGTCTTTTCCTTGGAGAGAAGATCCTCAACGTTCCTGGAGGGAAGAAGTGCGGCTGCCTTCTGAACTGTCGCAAGGCGCTCGGCGGTGTTGTCACAATTGGTAAGGATGTAGGCGTAGGCGTCAGTGGCGCGCTGCGCCTTGTCCGTCTGGAAGAAGGCTTCGGCAACGCGCCACAGGACATCGACTTCGCTGCAGGTCAGCAGGCTTGGCGTCTCCGAACCGATCCGCACGACGGTATCATATTGTTTCAGATCCGAAGCGTTGATCAGGCGCATGCGGGCTTCCGCTATGTTGAGCCGATCGATCAGGTCTGCAGGCGGCTTCCACGCCGGTTCCGAAACCTGCCGTTCCGCAATCGCCTTGCGGACTTCAGCGTAGCGCGCCTGGGAATAGAGCTGCCACATTGCCTCCAGCTGCGTGTCAGCATTCGGTGGCACAGCCAACGGGTCTTTCGGCGGCACCCAATCGGGATAGAGGGCCTTGAGACGGGAGATTTCCGCCTGCAGCCTTGCCGTATCGCCACGGCTTGCAAAGTAACGCAACGCGCTTTCGTCTACAACGGAGCCCGTGGCAGCCGTGACCACGGTGTCGAGGACGGGCTTGGCGGAACGCTTGATCTCCTGGAAGACCGGCGGCTTTGCATCATTGACGGTCACCGCCTGCTGCTGCGGCACCAGCCTGGATGTTGGCGGCGTGCGTTCTATTTCGCCTGCCGGTAGGAACGTCTCCATCGCATTTTTCACATAGTCGGGCTTTTTCATCCCGACGATGCTGACGGCCACTACGACCGCTGCTGACAAGGCGATGAAGGACGACTTCATAAACACTCCGGCTGTTTCGCGGCCGTAAACGATAGCCCCAGCAAGTGGAGCGTCGAAGGATAGTATTGTGTAGGCACGAACTGTTTCACATCGACCGGCAGAGCGGTCTTATCCAACACACAGGCCAGAAGATGGTTAACAATTCGATAACCAGGGTCTGAAAGGTTGTCCTTGGTTGCTCCCGACTGTATATCTATAGTTGTTATATTGCCTTTCTCACCGGTCATCCCTTGCATCAGTCTTGTCAATAATTGGCGATCGGTACTACCGTCGCGCATCAGATAAAGCGGAATGCGGAGCGCGTTGTAACCAAACTCGTCCGGAAAGCCGGCTGCAGGTTGGGGGGACGATTTGAGCGAAACCCAATCCGAAGGCAATTGCTTCGGCCCGAAGCGCAAATCTCTCAGGATTGCTATGCCGTCATCGTGCAGTTTTGCCCAAACCGGTGACGGAGCCAGCTGATCGAGTACGGGAAAGGCTTCGAAGATCCAATAGGATGGATTGATGACCGGCCCATCTTCCCTGTCCGCCGCAGAAAATCCACGTGCGGCCGGCAGCAGCAACGTCCGGCCAGCGTTAGAAATGACGGTTCTTTCCAGTATGGCGCGCGCTATGGCCGAACCGGCTACCGTATAGTCTGGCCGTTTCCATTGCTGTCCGGCAAGACCCAGGGCATAGGCGATCAGAATATCGCCGTCGGTTGCATTGTTGATGTCGGTGACATGCGGCTTGCTCCCCGGCGCCCATTTCCACGCGGCCAGGCCGTCGCTCCGCAAGAGAAGCTCGGTGCGCGTAAACGACCAGATCAGGGTGAAATCCGGAGGGCTGTCGGCAAGAACTGACAGCAGCAACCCATAGCCCTGCCCCTCGCTGTGGCTGATATTGCCGTTGGCATCGTCTATAATACGGCCGCCGGGATCAAGAAACTTGGCCTTATAGGCCTGCCAGGCCTCCGCAGAGATCGACGGTGCCTGTGCTGCCGCCGGAGCGTTTGCCAGGCAGAGGCTGAAAAAGCCGGCAAAGAAGGCGGCACGCAGCTTTTCCATCATTGCCGTCGTCCGAGATTGCCAAGCAGGCTGGCCGTCGCCAACCCCAAAATGAGAACAAGGATCACGAGCAGAACGGCATAGGACAGAATATTGGTCGATAACCAGTTGGCCGCAATGAGCCTATAATTGAAAAAGGAGGCAGGTTGAGTGGGCAAAAATGAAAAGGTGGTGACTGGCACGGTTTGAACAGTCTTCGTCCCCTGTTCATAAGTAGTCACCCGGCCACCAAGCTGCTCCCAAAAGCCCTGAGCACTCATCGCCACCATGCCTTCATGCAGGTCCTTACCGGTTGGGGCGGCCACGAGGGTCCAGTTGCCTGTTCCGTCCGGGCTTGGTCCTTGGGCAACCAGCAACGATGCCTCGCTCGACGGCATGAAGTTGCTTTCTGAGACCGGTGCAAAACGCAGTGACGACAGGGTTATATCGAAATTCTGCTTCGCCCAGTTTTCCAGGGCATTGATTTGCTCGCTCCAGAGGCCACCGCGCAACTTGCTGCGCCATTCATCGAGCGCTGTCTGCGTATCGACACCATTGGCCTGGCCGCCGGGATCGGGACCCCAGGTATTGCGGCTCGCCTCGTCGATGTTCATCTGGGTAAAGACCATCTGCGGCATCTGTGAAATGGAACCGATGAAAATAGCGTTTCTATTGCCGATCAACGCCGGAGACGCCACCGTCTCGATGGCAACTGGGCGTCCTGCACCAACGGCCAGCCGGCCGAGGAACGTCGCTGCGGCTGAAAGGGTATCATCATCGATCCGGTCCATGAATATCGGCGTGGGAGTGCCGTTTCTGCCGTAGGGAGCACCTGTTCCGGCTGTCCCCGCCAGGTTGGGCAACTGGCCGATACGCGCAAAGTCGGGCATGTGGAACTCGGACGTATCGAAAAGTGCGAAACGTGGCGCCTCAAGGCCTGTTGTTCCCGGCGCGCACACGGCGTCGTCTTTAGTCGCGAGAATAGCTTCGATGGCTATCGTGTTCACGCCTGGACGGAAATGCCGCATCGTCACATTGATTGGCAGATGCCGCAGGATACCACCGCCTGAAGAGGTGATTGGTACCGTAGAAGCAATGCTTCCATTGACATAGACATCGATATGACTGCCGGGCAGCACAGTCGATGCGTAGGCCGCATCAAGAAGGATGACGGCTTCGCCGTAGGAAGAAGCGTAGAAATCGGAGGGGACAGCGATGGTAAAATCACTGCGAAACCGCCTGCCGGAAAACTCCTCTGTCCGTAGCCCAAGCTGGGAAAAACCCAGTCGGGTATCGGAAAAGAGGAAGGGTGCGTCTGGAGAGCGCCAGCGCTGAGTGGTGATCACTTCGCGTCGAACCGGAGCGGCCGTCTCGGTGGGCGCAACAATGCTTTCGATCGCCGCCTGGATGGCCTGCCATGATGCTCCGGTTACCACAAGAACCGGCGAGCCGGTTGCCGGATCCGTGACAAAACCTGCGAAGGCCGACCCGGCAGCGCCAATCGGGAGAGATGGAAGATACGGCAGCAATTCGGCTGGTGTACCGACCAGAACCGTCATCTCGCCCGGTGCCGGCGCCGTCATGGTGTTCCGGCTGAAGGAGAAGGACTGGTTCGGCATATCGGCCAGAACCGCCAATCCTTGAGAAAGCCGCATCAGCGGTATCGTGGCACCGGGCTGCTCAAGCGCTGGGACCACGAAATTAAACCGCGTCCGGCCCTCTTCGTTGACGCCGACGGCCTTGATGTCATCCAGGCTTTGCAGGCTCCGCGACGTGTTATCGGCAAAACTGATATAGGTCTTTTCCGCATCGATGTTCGACCAGAGCTCATAAGTCGATTGAACGGAGCAGTCCGTGCGGTGTCGCTGGCTTGTTTGCATCCGGATCAGGTTCGCACCTGGCTTCAGCAACCCCTTGGGAAGGTCCAGGCTACGCTCGGATATGGATTCCGATGAACGGATGGCCTCGTCGGCGATTTTCGTATTGTTGACCTCGATCGAAAGGCGCGATGTTTCCGGCGCGACGAAAATCGAATTTTGATAGCCGATATTAAGTTTTGTTCCGTCGGCCGCCTGTTGCGGTGTCAGGTAAACGGACCAGGTCAGGTTTTCAAATTCGCCATTCAGGCCCAGATTACCGTTTGGCAGAATATATCTCTGAAACGCCTGCACCTCAGCCGGTTCGACATCCGGTGTGACGGTAACCGGCTGCGATGCCGGTGTATTCGTCCCTTGTTCCGGCGTCGGCGACACCAGCGCGGGGCTGTCTGCCGGCCGTTCGGGGGTCATGTCGAAGGGCAAATTTTGAGCGCGTAGCGAGGTACCGGACAAGATCAGGAGGGCAACGATGAGAAACAGCGATCTGATCATTTGTTCGCCCTAGCAGGTTTGCGGGCCTTGTCGCTCGATCCACGGTTGCTGAAGAAATAAGCCAGGCCTCTGGTTGTCTGGTAGAAAGCAAGTCCGAAGAACCAGAATGTGCCGCGGAAAAGACCAGGATTGCCCCGGCGCGACCGTTGGAATTCGGTCCACTGCTGCGAATTGGCAAAAATGAGATCGGCGACCAGACTATGATGATGGGCAACCTCCGGCAGATATTGACAGCCTATCGTGATGATATCGCCGTCCACCTGCGTGTTGCGGATAGCGACCGGCAAGATCTCCTCGATATTACTGCCGTGGGGCTTGAACCGGATCAGGCCGCGCGTATCGACAGGCAGAGATCCGATGGTCTTCGCATAGACGTTGACACGGGCACCGTTCACCGAGACGTCGTCGATCGTGGCGGAATACCATTTGTCGTCGAGGCCGAACTCACACCGGCGTGTGACCTTGACACGCCGGGTCGCCGACAGCTCACCGCGCTCGGACACGACACCGAGCGCGCAGCCCGCCAAAATGAGATTGAGCAAATTCCAGCCGCCGACGACAAGTGTCACATCTGCCTTGTAGGGTTCCGTATAGACCCGGTAGACGGTGACGATCAGAGCGAGCACCAGGACGCCGAAGATGATGAAGAACGGCCGGCTGATTTCAGATAGCCGGCTGACAAGGACGGATTCGTCCTTCGCCGTTACCTTGAAACTCGGTTTCCTCGGATTGAGGATCGCCGATATGACCGCAGGCAGAAGATGAACCGTCTGAACATATTCATAGAGCTCTGAAATCCAGGGCCAGCGGAACGAACCGTACAGATAGTTCTGCATCATCAGGTTCACCACCATGTAGGCAAGCGTATAGCCAAGGAATTCGCCGCCGGATGCCGTGAAGATCTCCAGATCGAAAAACAGATAGCAGAGCGGCGCAAACAGGAAGATCGTGCGCGGGAAGGGAAAGAGCCAGAAGAGGGTCGATGACATGTAGCAAAGTCGCTGCGGGATCGACAGGCCACGCTTCAGGATCGGGAACTTGAACCGCAGGATCTGCATCATGCCTTGCGCCCAGCGGCTGCGTTGGCCAATGAAGCTGGCAAACGTCGCTGGCTGCAGTCCGGCAATGAGCGGGCGGTCGACATAGACGCTGTTCCAGCCCTTGGCATGCAGATCGATCGCGGTTTCGCAGTCTTCGGTAATGCTGACGCCGCTGAAGCCCCCGGTCTGATTGAGCGCTTGCCGGCGCAGGACCGCCGCCGAACCGCAGAAGAAAGAGGCATTCCACTTGTCGAGACCGCGCTGGATGATGCCGTAGAACATCTCGTTCTCGCTCGGCATCTTTTCGAAGGTGCGCAGATTGCGCTCGACCGGATCGGGGTTGAGGAAGAAGTGCGGTGTCTGAACCAGGAACAGCTTCGGATCGTCTTCAAAATAGCCAACCGTCTCCAAGAGAAAATCGCGCGCAGGGGCGTGATCGGCGTCAAAGACTGCGAGCAACTCGCCTTGCGAATGTTGCATGCCGTTATTGAGATTGCCGGCCTTGGCATGCTCGTTGCGGTCACGCGTCAGATAACGCACATCAAGATCGGCGCAGAGGATCTGCAATTCCTGATGCCTGGCCTTGGCCAACTGGTCTTCGAGCAGATTTGCTGAGGTCCGCTTCTGCAGCGTGCCACCGTCATCGAGGAGCCAGACGGTCAGCTTGTCGGCGGGATAATCCATCGCTTTGGCTGCGGCCAGGGTGTTGGCGAGAAGCTGTGCGTCTTCGTTGTAAGTCGGGACAAAGACGTCGACACTCGGATAATTGCCCGGAGACGCAGCGCGCGACGGGCGCGATGGCAGCGGCATCGAGACGACGAACAGGCTGAGCGCCAGCATCATGACGCTGTACATTTCCGCCAGATAGAGCAGGAATCCGGGAATGAAATTTTCAAGCTGGTTGATCGGTGGCAGCGTGCTCGTGGTGCGCCAGTAAACATAACGCATCACAATCGCCGTGCCGAAGGCCAGCGCTGTGAGACGCCATGTCCCTTCTGCCCTCAGGATCTTGATCACCGCCATGAAGGTAACGACGGCTATGCTGGCGATCAGCTGTGTTTGCAGATTGATTGGCAACGTGACCAGTGCAATGACACAAAGAGACGCAATCGCCCAGAAAATGATAATGCCGGCTTTGCGCATGGTTGCTGCCTTTCACGAGGCCGTTCGTCGGCAAGTCAATTGCCAACGGAAGCCCTCAAACGCCATGGTCAACTCAAACTGCAATCGGCAATTCGGACCATGTCGAGGTTATTTGCATGGTACGGCACCCTCCGGTTGTCCCACACATCCAGGCGAAGGAACAACGGTCCCACCTATATCGGCGCTTGAAGGTAAAGGAATGGTTTCTTCCGCTATTGGCTGCTTGACCGGCTGGGCCTTTTTTGTGGACGGAACAACCGGTTTTTGCCGTGCGATGGGGCGTGGTCTTTCGACCTCTACGACAGGCTGCACCGCTTCGCGCAGATCTTCTGTCTTCGGATAGATGGGATTTCCAGTTCGTCCCAAATTCGGGTCGACGGTTGGTGGCTCGCCGTATGGGTTCCAGCCGGCGACATTGAAAGCGCTGCGGATCGTGTACCCATACATCGTATTCAGGAGTTTTTCTTCGCTCGCACCCTCTTCGCACATGCGAAGGCGCACCTGGATGGTGCCACGGTTCTGAAAAACCGTTCTGGCACCTTCCGGCGAGCGTATCTGCTGCCAGCCATACAAGCATGCGTCATTGCCACGGCCATGGCCATAGGCGTAGCTGAAGGGGCCATAGTTGTTCTGCAGGTACACTGGCGATTGCCTGAGCGCTATGCCAGGGAGTTCGCGACGCATTTCCTTCGCAATTTCCGTCGCGCTAATGGAGGAATAACCGAGCGATTGGGTCCCTTCAAATTGCGATCCGACAGGCCCGAACAGCTGGACGCGCAGCACATTCTGACCGGGTGTTGAGGCCGACGTGAACAGAAAGATGTCCTGCTGGGTTGCGTTGTGGAAGCGGCGTTCGACGATGTTGACGACCGCCGGTCCGCCGGGAGCAGGCAGAGCAAACGCAGTTTCTTCGGGAACCGTAACAGCCGTGTCCGACAGCTTGACGCCGTCGCGCGGCGAACACCCGGAAAGACCGGTCACCAGAACGATGAAGGCGCATACATATCGCAAAGCTTGTATTGGCAAAACAGGCAATTGGCCTCCGTTTGTTTCCTCGGAGAGGGATCGCGGCCAGGCGCGATTTCGAATCATATCGAGTCGAATCATGGTCCCTTGATAGATCAAGAACCGGTCTTCTGGAATCCCTATAGATAGGGGGGCACTATTTGTAATTGCCTGATGGGCAGATCGCGTTGCCTGCAATCGCGGTGGCGGAACGATTCTAGTTGAGAAATACCCGCACGCTTGCGGCCCGCCCGGCAGCATCAATGACGGTCAGTGTCGAATAGCCGGCACCATCCGGCACCCACTGATTGATCCGGCGCCGTGATGTCTCGGCTAGAGGCTTGCCATTGGCAAGCCAGCGGAAGGGGGCCCGCCCGCCTTGCAGCTTGAGGACAAGCGGCATGGACGCCCCATCGGTATCGACGCCCAGCTCGACGTGGGCGCCCTCCGGAGGATAGACGATCTGCGGGGCTGCCTCGCGGATCGCGGCGGAAACGAGCCCATTGGCGCTCAAGGAAAAACGGCGCTGGCTGATCGGCAATTCCGCTTGTGCGATGCGAACGGCTCCAGCCGGTGCGCGCGGAAGCGGCGTCATGGCGACGCCCGATTTGGCAAAGCCCTCAAAAAGGATCGGGGCGGCGGTGCCATAACCTGTCAGGCCGGGAACCGCGCCATTGTCCGGGCGCCCGACCCAGACGCCGAGAACGTAGCGGCCATCGAAGCCGACAGACCAGGCGTCACGATAGCCGTAGCTCGTTCCGGTCTTGTAGGCGATACCGCGCTGAACGACGCCTGCGGGCGGCAGAACGCCGGAGAGGATGTCGGCAATCTGCCATGTGGCGACCGGATCAAGAAGCGGTTCGTTTTCGATCGCACCCGGTTGATCGCGGATGCCGTCTCCAAGCCGGACCGGCTTGCCGCGGTTGGCAAGGCCGGCATAGAGCTGGACAAGGTCCTTCAGGTTGACCCCCAAACCGCCGAGGCCGATCGCCAGGCCCGGTGCCTCGTTCGGTGGCAGGATGGGCCGGACGTCGGCGCGGCGGAAGCGCACCATCAGCCGCGTTGGGCCGACGGCATCGAGCAGCCGCACAGCCGGAACGTTAAGGGACAACTGCAGCGCCTGACGGATGCTAACATCACCCTGATAGGTCATGTCGAAATTGCGCGGCCGGTAGCCGAAGAAATCCGCCGGACGGTCTTCGATGATGGTTTCCTGGGATACCAGCCCTTCCTCGAAGGCAAGGCCATAGATAAACGGTTTCAGTGTTGAGCCGGGGGAGCGCGAAATGCGTGTCATGTCGATCCAGCCGTAACGGCTGGCGTCGAAGTAATCGGCGGAACCGAGTTCGCCGACAATCTCGCCGGTGCGCGCATCGGCCATGACCATGGCGATCGAGACTTTGGCCCCAAGGCGGGCCGCTGCTTCCTTGGCGACCGTTTCCAGTCCCTTCTGGATCGTGCGCCGCAACGTCGTCTGATGCTGGATGACTTTCGGATCCTTGCGCCGCGCCGCCTCGGCGGCGTGGGCGGCAAAGGCCGGCAGTTGCAGGCGGCGGCCCGGTACCGTGACCAGGGCGGCACGCTCCGCCTCCCCTTCCCCGATGACCGCAGAAACCGCCATGCGCTCCAAAACCCGTTGCCGCGCCGTCTCTGCGGCTTTCAAATGGCGATCGGGCCGCCGTTTTTCAGGAAGCTGGGGAAGCGCCACCAGCAGTGCTGCTTCTGAGACGGTCAGACGTCGGGGTTCCTTGCCGAAATAGGCAAGACTTGCGGCGCGGATGCCCTCGAGATTGCCGCCATAGGGCGCGTGGGTGAGATAGAGATCGAGGATTTCGGCCTTGCCCAGCCGGCGTTCGATCTGCACTGCGCGGGCAAGTTGACGCAGCTTTGCCGTGAAGGAACGTCCATCGCGCGGTTCGATCAACCGCGCCACCTGCATCGACAGCGTCGAGGCACCCGAGACGATCCGTCCATGGGTGGCGAATTGCCAGGCGGCCCGCATCAAGGCGAAGGGATCGACGCCCTTATGCTCCCAAAAACGCTGATCCTCGTAGGCTATAAGCATGCGGACGAATTGCGGATCGACGTCCTTTGCTGTCGTCTGCAAACGCCAACGGCCCTGCGGCGTTGCAAAGGCGCGCAACAGCTGTCCATCCGCATCAAGCACTTCGGCCGACACCGTGCGTGCTTGCTCCAGCGGTGGCGGATAGGCTCGGTCCGCCAACTCAAGGCAAAACATGATGGCGACGCACAACAGTGCGGAGCCCAGCATTGCGGCACAGGTTTTTGCCCAGAAAGACATTATTGGACCGCCTGAACCTCCATGCGCCCCATGGCGGAGCGCGCGGAGAATTGCGGCCGGTACATGTCCTCAATACTGGCTGCCGGATGATCGTAGGTTCCGGGAGTGACGGCACGAACGACATAAGCCACTGTGATCGTGCGGTTGTCACCCGCCGAGCGATCGAAGGCTGCAACGAAACGGTCGCTGCGGAACTCCGTATGGGCAGCCTCGACCTCGCCGATCCATTCGAAGTTCGACAGTTTGGCGCTGTCGACCAGAGTCGGATTGTCGATCTCGAAACCGGCGGGCAAAAGGTCGGTGATCAGCACGCGCGACGGCCAGCTGTTGCTTTCCGTGGCGTTGATGACGACGACATAACGCTCGTTCTGCCTGGCCTGGGTGACATTGGCCTCCTCGCCATCAAGCGTGTAGTAGGTCCGCTCGATGCTGAAGCCGTTGCCGCCGGCCGGAAGCGGGAATGCCGGCGCCGCAACAGTCGTTACTACGGCAGCGACAGGCTCGCTCGACCGGTTGGTGATCGTCACCGGCTGATCGAGAACCTCGTCCCCGGTCAGTCGCGCCGCATAACCACCACTGCGCGGCGTGCCGTTGATGTCGAGGTTCAGATCGCTGTCCCCACCCTGAATGGCGCGAGCCGCCATCAGCGTCCACATCTGTTCCTGCGTGCTCGTATAGGATTTCTGCTCCCATTCACGGGCAACGATCTTGGCGAGTTGCGGGATGATCGTCGGCACGGGCCGGGCTTCTGCGGCCAATGTCAGGACGGCGGCATCGTCACGCAAGGCCGAGCCGTAATCTGAGCGATCAAGGCTGGCATTGCTTGCCGTCGTCGACATCTGCAGCGCTTCTTCGAAGATGCTCTGCGAACGCTGCGCATCGCCATAAAGGGCGAGAGCGGCGGCCAGATGCCCCTTCGACAGGGGCGTCGGGAATTCGGACAGCTTGGTGTCGGCATAGTAACGCAGATCGCTGATCGCGGCCTTGCGGTTGCGGGCAAGCACATAGAGAGAATAGGCTATCTCATTGCCCTGGCTCTTCATGTCGATATCGTAGCTCAGCGCATTCTGCAGGTTGTCAAGCGCCTGGACCATGGCCTGGTCAGGCACCTGGTATCTTTGTTCGCGGGCCCGCGTCAGGAAATCCGTGACATAGGCGTCGAGCCAGAGATCGCCGGAGCCTGGGCTCCAAAGGCCGAAGCTGCCGGTCGAGGATTGATAGGACAGCACCCGGTAAATGGCTTCCTGCACCCGCTTCTGGACATCCCCATCTTCTGGCAAGCCGGATTGCTTGGCGAGTTCGCTCAGATAGAGCAGAGGCAGCGCCCGGCTGGTCGTCTGCTCGGCGCAGCCATAGGGGTAGCGATCGAGCGACGTCAGAAGTGCCGGAATGTCGAAGGCGGCAGAGCGGGTGACGCTGATACTGACGGCCGATCCATGCAGCATGCTTTCGGCCAAGAGCTCGCCATCCACCTTCAGGCTGGCATTCGGCTCGATGGTCAGTGGGTGACGGGTCGTCACCGGCAGGGCGGCAGGCCGGACCGGAACGGAAACCGACTGTTGGAGCGACAGGCCGTCGGCGCTGGTCAGCTCGATCGAGATCGCGCCGTCACCCGGATGAACGCCAGACAGCGGCAGCGTCAGGTCGAACTTGCCGCCCGGCTTGACGTTGAAGGTTTGCTGCGCTTGCGCCGCATCAATCACCAGGGAGGAACTGCTTGTCACCTTGAGGTTCATATCGCCGGCTGGGCCGTCGGTATTGGCGATGTCGAGCCGCAGCTCCGCCTTGTCGCCGGGAGCAAGGAACTGCGGCAGGCTCGCCGTGACCACAACGGGATCGCGGATGACGACATCGGTCGAAGCGTGGCCAACGCCAGCCTTCGACCAGGCGACAGCCATGACCCGGGCGGTTCCGTTGAATTGCGGGATGTCGAAACTGATGATCGCTTTGCCGCCCGCATCGAGCTGAACCGGGCCGGAGAAGAACGCGACCAGCTTTTCGGTCGGAGGTTTGCCCTGCAGCGCCATCTGGCCGCCGTCGCCACCGGTGCGCAAACGCCCAGTCGCTCCCAGAGAGCCATCGATCAGCCGTCCATAGAGGTCGCGGATTTCCAGGCCAAGCTGGCGCTGGCCGAAATACCATCCGGCCGGATCGGGCGCTTCGTAGCGCGTCAGGTTGAGAATGCCGACATCAACCGCGGCGACCGTAACATAGGCCTCGTCGCCCACCCCTGCTCCAGTCACTTCCACCGGAATATTCAGTGTCTGGCGTGGTAGCGTCTTTTCCGGCAAGTCCAGTTTGACCGACAGCTTGCGATCAGCAGGATCAACGGCGAGCCATTTGATACCGATGGAGCGCATTGGCATGCGGCTTTCCTGAGCGTCGCCCGGACGGTAAAGCGTTGCCGTGATATAGGCACCGGCGCCGAAATCGGCCGTTATCGGAATATCGACCTCGCCGCCACCGGCAGGAATGGTCGCGGTTTTCGTCGCGATCAGCTTTTCGGAGCCGATCGTGACCAGTACTTCACCAGCAAAGCGTGGCGAGACGCGCAACTTGGCGGTGTCGCCGATCGCGTAATTCACCTTGTCGAGCGCAACTTCCAGGCCATCCGGCGTTTCGGTCGAGCTGGCGGTGACATACCAGCCGGAATCGAACTCGACGCTCGAGGTCGGGCCATCGATATCGGCCGTCTCGACTTCGAGCCGGTAGCGGCCCCAGCCGGCGGAGAGGGCAATCTCGCCGCCATCCGTGGTCACATCCAGCATGCCGGTCGAAACCTGCTTGGTCGAGATGACCGGTTCGTATTTCCATGCGGTGCCGTCGCGGTACCACTGGTAATCCTGTTCGACACGCAGCAGTTTCCAGGTGAGGCCGGACTTGTCCTGCTTGGCGCCATTTTCATCGATGGCGATGACGTGGAATTTTCCCACGGCATTTTCCGCAAGATCGCCGGAAAATTCCGGCTTGATGCCGATCATTGCACCCGCCGGCTTGACCGGCAGTGTCAGGGAGCGTTCAACGGCACGGCCGCCGGCTTCCTGAACGCGAACGGTGATATTGGCGTTGAGCAACTGCGTGGTGGAGGGAACGTCCGTCAAAGTGACGTCGAAGGTCGCCTTGCCGTCCTCATCGAGCGGCTCCAGCCCTTCGAGCGTCGTGCGGCTGTCTTCCGTGGCTTCCTCGTCGGCGAGGCCAAAGAAGTAGCCCTTGAAGTCGGCACTTTCGCGGGTCGGCTTCAGACCGACTTCGCCTTCGAGTTCCAGCCCCGCTGCCGGTGCGCCATAGAGGAAGCGGCCGTCGATGGTGATCGGCGCCGGCGTGTCGATTTCGATCTGCTTGAGGTTGCTGGCCATGTCGAACTCGACCCGGTCGGGTACGAAGTCATCGACCTGGAACTGCTTCTCGCTGATGGCCGTGCCCTTGGGATCGGTGAAGATCTGCACGGTCCAGGTGCCGCGCATCGCATTCGGCTGCAAGGGCAGATCCAGCGCATAGCCGCCCGCCAATCCGCCATCACTGACGACGCGGCGATCTTCGACGCCATCAGGTCGCATGAAGATGAAGGTCAGCGGCAGTTTCTCAATGGCGACGGAAGCACTGTCGCGGGCAAGGGCAGAGACATGCACGGTCTCGCCGGCGCGGTAGATGCCGCGTTCCGTCCAGGTCAGCACATCGATGGCGCCGGGTGCTGCACGGCCCGTGACGCCGCGATCGGAGAGGTCGAAGCCCGCACGTGTCAGGTCGAGGAAGACGAAATCGTCTGCGCCGCTCTTAGCGGTGATGACAGCGGGTGTCATGGCGGCAGTGCCGCGCAGCAGGCCGGCGTCGAAAGTCGCGCGGCCGTCGGTGTCGGTGGTGGCCGTTCCGAGGATTTCGTTGTTTTTGGCAAGCAGCGTCAGTTCGATACCGGCCATCTGCTTGGCCGATGCCAGCGACCGGGCAAAGACCGAGAGCCCGTCAGTACCGGAATAGGTCGAAAGCCCGATATCGGAAATGACGAACCATTGCGTTGCCTGGCTGTCCCATTCGTTCCTGGCGCCCGTTGCCGAAACGGCGGTCAGCACATAGACGCCGGGCTTGCGCTCAGGCAGGGCTTCATCGACCGGAAAACTGGTGACGACTTCCTTGTTGAGATCGGTCGCAATATCGATCGACCCCTGCCAGACCATTTCGCCGTTTTCGTCCTGGATGCGCTGGGCGCTGTAGCCGTCGAGCTGGGTCAGGAATTGCGATGCGGTTAACAGCGATGCAATGTTGCGGTCGCCGATGCGATAGAGTTTCAGGTTGGCATTGGCGGTATTGACCGAAACGATCGGGATGCCGCGGCGCGCCGTGCCCGGCAGGACGAAGCTGTCACCGGTAAAGCGGACCATCGCCGCGCGGTCGGGAACGTAGATATCGAGATTGACATTCGCTTCCAGCGGCTCGTCAACGGAGGACGGCAGACCGGAACGGAAGGCGACCTTGTAGCGCTGGCCGTGGCTCAAGCCCTCGACGCAGATCTGGCTGCCCTTTGCCTCGACAGCCTTGGGCGTTGCGCCATCCAAGAGAACGAACGGCGTGTAATCGACACCGGCCTTGACCAATGGTTCGGAAAACTGGACACAGACTCGTGGCGTGGCGCTGTCAGAATCGATCGTGTGTTCAGTTACACGAAATCCCTGGCGCGAGCGCAGATCGGTGTAATCGGCACGGACGGACTTCGCCTCGACCAGTTCGAGACTGGTCTTGTAAGCGCTGAGCGCGCCGCGGAAATTCTCGACATTCTTCAATGCGGTCGCCAGGACGGCCAATGCCTCCGCCCGTGACTGTGTGGTCCGCGACAGCTGATAGGCGTTCAGCGCTGCAAGCGAGGCTTGCGTGGCAAAATCGGAATTGCCGAAAACACGGTTTGCCGCTCGCGCGGTTTCGATCCATAATGCGCCGTCATCTGGGGTAATGGCCAGCGCCCCCTGGAAGGCCTTCAGCGCCGGAGCGACATTGCCGGCTGTGAGTTCCCGGTAGGCTTCAGCCTTGCGGCCGTTCAGCCCCAATGCATCCTGGTCGATCAGAACCGAGAGATTTTCCTTGGTGGCGCGGGCATCGCTGAGAAGCTGTTCGCTGACAAACGACAAGGCCGGCGGCGCACCGATATCCGGTTCTGCTGCGGCAGCATCCACGACCTTCCCGGCAACGGCGCCGGCGAATGTGTTCACTTTGTTGTAGTCGGTTTTGAGGAAGCACCATTTCACCTTGGGATTATAGGTAAAGGCGCGGCAGGAGGAGTCTGCGACGCAGACCTTCTCGCAATCGGCCAGAGAGACGTTCTGTTCCGTCCGCAGGTCGAAGCCGAAATAATCGCCGTCCTGCGTGGTGACGATATGCCTGCCCGTCTCGGCCGCCTGGGCGCCAGGTGAAAACGCAAGGGCACCGAGAATAATCGTTGAAAACCGGATAAACGCGCGCATAGACAAAAGTCCTCCCCAACGCTGCCGTTTTGACCGGTTTACTCTTTAGGCTCGCTTGGAGCTTGTCAACCGGACACAGACAGCGGCCGTTCTGTAGCCACTGCCCTGGTTAACGGTTGAACGTTACGATTTAATCGCGGCGTTGCGAATAAAAACGTCGATTCCGGCTTTATCCCTGTCAGGACTGCGACACCTTGAGTGGCGGACGGTGATCGCCAGCGATCGTTTCGCCGAAAGGACCGGTATTGGCACTGGCCCTGTGGGTCTTGACCGGGTGATTGAGCGGCAGATTCGGCAGCACGAGTTCGCCGAACCGGTAGGCCTCTTCCAGATGCGGATAGCCCGAGAAGATGAAGGTGTCGATGCCGATCTGACGGTATTCGTCGATGCGGGCCTTAACCTGGTCGGGGTCGCCAACCAATGCGGTCCCTGCCCCGCCCCGAACGAGGCCGACGCCTGCCCATAGGTTAGGACTGATTTCCAGCTTGTCCTTGCGGCCGCCATGCAGCTTGCTCATCCGGCTCTGACCGACGGAATCCATCCGTTCGAAAACCTTCTGGGCTGCAGCAATCGTGTCGTCGTCGACATACTTGATCAGTTCGTCGGCAGCAGTCCATGCTTCCTTGGCCGTCTCTCGGACGATGACGTGAAGGCGGATACCGAAAGTGACCTCGCGGCCTTCCGCTTTTGCGAGTGCCCGCACCTCTGCCACCTTCTTTTCGACATCTTCGGGCGGCTCACCCCAGGTCAGGTATTTGTCGATCGTGCGGGCAGCCACTTGCTGGCCAACGCCGGAGGAGCCGCCAAAATAGAGTGGCGGATGTGGTTCCTGGACTGGCTTGAACAGGAGTTTTGCATCCTCGATGTCGAAATGCTTGGTCTTGGTGGTAACGTCTTCTCCGCGCAGGACCGCCTTGTAGATGTTGATGAACTCTTCGGTGACCTCGTAGCGTTCCTCGTGCGAGTAGTGGATGCCGTCGCCCTTGTTCTCGATCGGGTCGCCACCGGTGACAACATTGATCAACAGGCGGCCGTTGGAAATCCGGTCGAGGGTCGCAGTCATGCGCGCGGCCAGGGTCGGGCTGAGCAGGCCCGGGCGTACGGCGACGAGGTAACGCAGCCTTTCCGTCAAGGGCGCCAATGCGGAGGCAACGATCCAACTGTCCTCACAGCTACGGCCGGTTGGAATCAGCACGCCGAAATAGCCGAGCGTGTCGGCAGCCTGAGCGACTTGTTTCAAGTAGTTGAGATCGACATTGCGACCGCCGATCGATGTGCCGAGATAACGGCTGTCACCATGGGTCGGCAGAAACCAGAGAACGTCGATCTTTTCCGGAACGGTGCGCATGAGTGATTGTCTCCAGCGTGTGCGAGATGCGGAATGGGTCTGCTCCTAGTTTTTCCGGGAACGCGCAGGAGTGCAAAATTATAATATCTATAAACTTTATTGTGTATGGAAAATCCGTTCGCGTTTGCGGCCGTCTTGAGGCGTTACGCCCATCACGAGAGCAGGCCTCTGTTTAGAGGAACCAGAAGGAAAGGCTGCCGCCGTTCAACGCCACAGCGTGGCGCCGATTGTTTGGATAGAGCAATGCCGGGTGTCAGCTCGCCTGTAGTTGTGGTAGCGACCGCGCGCCGATTAGGGTCGCGGCGGCATAGGTCTGCGTGACGATCTCCGGAACAAGATCGATATCGGGCAACGAGCCGAGACCGAGAGGTCCGATGGCGAAAAGACCGGCCGGGCGGCCCTTCGGTGTCACCAGTTCGCCCGCAGGATTAACGGCAAGACCCAGGTCGAGTTCGTCTGTCGCTGCAAGGCCCGCATCGAGGAGATCGGAAACAACCGGATCCTTGAGGTCCGGCGACAGGCAACGGCAGTCGATCACCTCGTCGGCGGCGAAATGGCTTTCAGTCGCTTGGCCAGCCCATCGTACCAAAAGACCGTCTGAAGTGCGTTTCAAGGTGGTTCCGCGCTTGAGCTCGGTCAGACCGCTGGCGAATTCGCGTTCCAGTCTTGCATGCACGTCGGCCGGGAGCCGGTTGCGATGGCTGTCGTAGATCGCGCGCAGATGCCGGTTGAACTGCCGTTTCTCGCTCGGGGGCAGCGATGCCCAAAGGGTGCGGGCGCGTTTGCGCAGGCCGTTCATCGCCGCTTGCCAGCTCCAGCCGTTTTCTTCCGCCTCAGCGCAGGCATCACGCACGAAACGAACGATGTTGCGTAGTTGCGACGGCATAGGTTGCGTTGGGAAAACCGCGTCGGCCGGCATGCGGGTATGCGGTTGCGGCAGGAAACCACGGCGCGACAGGATGGTGATTTGGCCGGTAAAGCCGCCGTCGCGCAGTTGCAGAACTTGATCGACGGCGCGCAGGCCATTGCCCATGACGACCACGTGCCGGCGTGTCTGGCTGCGTTCAAGCAAATGGGCGTCCATATCCTGCTCGCTCGTCTCCAGCGGTGGCTTCAAACCATAACCGGTGGCAAGCACAACCGTGTCGTAGATCGCCTGGCCGCCATCGGCCAGGCTGAGCGTGAACAGGCCGTTGTCATTGCGGCGGATATGGGTGATGCCCTCGTTGGACATTTGTACGGTGACATCCGTCCGCTGGGCCAGCGCTTCGGAAAAACGCTGATAGACGTAGTCACTGAACGTGGCCTTCGGCACGAAGATCTGGCCAAATCCGGGAATCGCAGCCGATACAGCCTCGCGAAACGGAGCATTCGCCTGCAGCCAGCGGGTGAAATCCTTCGGCTCGCCGGTCGAAACGGAAAGATCGCGGGCACGGCTGTTGAGAATTTCGGTAGCGCGCGCCGTGGCCAACGCCTGGCCACCGCTGACAATCGGGCGGGGATCGAACATGCGCAGCCGGAATGGCTGGTTGACCGACTTCAACAAGGCGATGGCCATCATCAGGCCAGAAAAGCCCCGCCCGACGATGGCGATCTGCAACGGCGGATCGCTACGCGGACTGAACGGCGGCGAAAGATCATGAACCGTCATATCAGTTCCTCCCCGCATCATGCGGCTGGATGGTTGAACCTCGGCACCCCTACTCAAACGCCAGTTCATCAATATGCGGCATACTCTATGTATTTTATCATTTTAAACACGGAGAACCCGTCCTATCAAGCCGTTTTCACGTCCTTTTAAAACGCGATATCTTTCCGTTACTTAGTTGGCAGAGACGTGAAGCCCGCAGCTTTCGGCAGGACCGGAAGCGGCTTCACAAGCCAAAACATCATCGATCAGCGCGGCTGGAACGCAGCTTCTCAAACCGGCGCAGGAAGACGCCGATATCGCTGCCGCTGCGCTGCAGCTGTCTCTTGCGGATCACGACACACATCACACGCGCTGCCGTCGAAAACGTCATCTCGTCCAGAGAGCTGCCGCTGCTCCAGGGCTTGGTCAGTCGTTCGGTAATGGCGCTGACCATGTTGTTGGGCAGAATGTCGGTGCAGTCACGCATATGATCGAACACGAGCCCAATCGAGACCGGATTCCCCAGGTGATAAACCACGGGAATATCTGTTTCGTCGGTCCAATCATCATAGGCTTCGAGTGCGTCGCGAAACAGCTGATGCAGCGTGATCGGGGCGTGGCCTTCATGCAGTTCGGGTAAAAGGTTGTTCATCTGCACATCCTCATCGTTGCGAACGGTGGCTGGTGCCGACAGAAATCGACCTGACGTATAAAAGCAGGAGAATGCGGATTGTTCCGCCGTGCTCAAGATAATTTTGCAGGGAATGCTCCGCGATGGGCCGATGGCGCTACGGAGCTCCTCGCTTTTTTCAGTGCAACCCGCCGACACCCAGAAGCTTGTCCACCGCATCATGATCGGCCGCCAGTGCTTGCGGCGTGCCGCTCCAGGCCACCCTTCCCCGCTCAAGAACGATCACCTGATCGGCGAAATCAAGCGCACTCTGGATACGCTGCTCGACCAGCACGATGGTCATGTTGCCGGTGCTTGCCAGTTCGGAAAACGCTTTCATCAGTTCCTCGCAGATGACCGGTGCCAGTCCCTCAAGCGGTTCATCGAGCAACAGAACCGTGGGACGGCCAAGAATGGTTCGAGCGGTCGCCAGCATCTGCTGCTCGCCGCCGGAAAGCTGAGAGCCGAGGTTCCCCTTGCGCTCGAAAAGCCGAGGGAACATCGCGTAGGCATCGTGAAGATCGCTTTTCGGCCGGTCTTTCAGGCCGACGAACAGGTTCTCCTCAACCGTTAGCGTCGGAAAGATGCACCTTGTCTGAGGCACGTAGCCGAGGCCGGTTCGGGCGCGAAGCGCGCTTGAAATGCCGGTGACATCGCTATCGCCGATACGGATGCGCCCGTCATAGCGTTTCGTCTGTCCCGCCAGCGTTGCCAGCAGGGTTGTCTTGCCCATTCCGTTGCGCCCAAGCACCGCCAGCCGCTGCCCGGCAGGAACGGAGAAGGACACGTTTTCCAGAACCCGGGTCGGACCATAACCGGCCGACAGGTTTTCGACGTCAAGCAGCGTGGCTGGCATTGGCATAGCTCCCGAGATAGGCCTCGCGCACGGCGGCGTCCTTGGTAACATCGGCGGGCGAACCGTCGAAGATGATGGTGCCGGCAGCCAGCACGATCACCCGCTTGGCAAAGCGGAAGACCAGATCCATGTCATGCTCGATCATCAGCACGGCAAGATCGGAGGGCAAATCCGCAAGGGCCTGTTCGATGCGGCCAGTATCGCTCTGGGGCACGCCGGCGGCTGGTTCATCCAGAAGCAGGACCTTCGGTTTAAGGGCCAACGCCATGGCGATTTCGAGCAGGCGCTGCTGCCCATAGGCGATCTCGCTCACCTTGCGGTGCATCAGGTCGGCCAGGCCGAGCTTGGCCAGCAGCCCGCTTGCCTCGTCCAGCACTTCGGGCATGGACAGGAAGTTGCCGAACATCTTCCCGGCGCGTCCGTCCCTTTGCAGGATGGCCAGCGCGACATGTTCCGCCGGCGTCATCTCCTGAAACAGCCGCGTGACCTGAAAAGAGCGGACCAGCCCGCGCCGGACGCGGCCGATCGCATTGATTTTCGTGACCGTTTGCCCGTTGAGACGAACCTCGCCGGAAACTGGCTGCAGACTACCGGTGACGAGATTGACGAAGGTGGTTTTTCCCGCGCCGTTCGGGCCGATCAGCGCCACCCGGTCCCCCGGCGCCATTGACAGTGAGACATCATTGGTGACCGTCAGGCCGCTGAAGGCTTTTTTCAGATTGAGAACGTCGAAGACCGCGCTCATGTGCGTTTCTCCAGGCGGCGCGTGATGATGTCGGCCGCAGTGCCATAAAGCCCTTTCGGCGCGCACAGCACTACCCCGATCAAAAGAGCGCCGACCATCGTCAGCCAATGGAAGGGATTGGCCGCGGAAACATAATCTTCAAACAGCATGAAGACGACCGTACCCATCAGCGCGCCAAACAGCGAGCCAGTGCCCCCGAGAACCAGCATGACCAGGGCCTCGGCCGATTGGGTGAAGGACAGGCTGTCGAGACCGACGACCTGGGTCGATATCGCATTCAAGGCGCCCCCGATGCCGGCGACAGCACCGGAAATCACGTACATCTTGATCAAGGTGATTTTCGGCGAGGCGCCCATAGCCATGATGCGCATCGGGTCTTCCTTAATACCACGGCAGAGCATGCCAAACGGCGAGCGCACCAGAAAACGCAAAAGGACGAAAACCGCAAGCAGCAGAAACACGCCGAAGACGTAGGCTGTCTGGCCCCAGAGATCGAACTCGAAGCTGCCGAACAGCGGGTCGGGTGAAATTCCGGACAAGCCGTCGCTGCCACCCGTCCATGAGGACGCCTTGTTGGCAAATTCGTGGAACAGGTAGATCAAAGAAATCGACAGGACGAGCTGGGGCAATCCGTGTGCCCGCAGGATGATCACACCGCAGATGAGGCCAGCGATCGCTCCGCCAAGAATACCGGCAAGCGTCATCAGCAGCGGGTCGGTGATCCCGTAGTGGGCGGCGGCAATCCCAGCTGCATAGGCGCCGGATCCGAAAAGGGCGGCATGGCCGAGTGTCGCCACGCCGCAATAGCCGGTGACGAGATCGAGCGACAGGACCAGCAGCGCGATGGCGATGATCCGGGTCAGAAGCGCCAGATTGTCGGGAAACAGGAGATAGCCGAGGGCGGATGCGACGATGATCGCTGCGATACCGATCAGGTCGCGGGTGATGCTGCGGTTCGGGCGCATGGTCTTGGTGACCGTTTCACGGTTCATGCTGAGCGTCATCCTAGCGTGCCCGTCCGGCAAGGCCACGCGGGAAAATACAGATGATAGCGATCACCGCGAGGTAGAAGAAAAATTCGCCGAATTCCGGCATGAGATAACGGCCTGTCGTATCGATTCCGCCGAGTAAGAGGCAGGCAAGAAGCGCTCCGGGGATGGAGCCAGCGCCGCCAACGGAGACGACGACGAGGAAGGTCACCATGTAGCGCAGGGCGTAATAGGGCTCGACCGGTAGAAGCTCGGCACCCAGCACGCCGCCAAAGGCCGCGAGACCGACCGCGACCGCGAAACTGACCGCGTAGATGATTTCCGTACGCACACCGAGGGCGGCAGCCATGGAAGCATTATCGACGGAGGCGCGCAGCTTGACGCCGAAGGCCGTTCTTTCGATCGCGTACCAAAGTCCACCAGCGACGGCCAAACCACAGACGATGGCAAACAGCCGATGCACGGCGATGGAGCGGAAGCCAAGATCGGCCGAGCCCTGGAGCGCAGGGGGTAATGGAATCGTCTTCAGCGTTGGGCCAAAGACATAGTTGGCGATGCCGATGATGCAGAAGGTGATGCCGATGGTCATCAACACCTGCGTCAACTCCGGTTCGCCGTAAATCCGCCGATACAGCAGCCGCTCGATGGGGATAGAAATGATGACGGTCCCGAAAACAGCAAGCAGCACGGCTGCGGCGTAGCCGAGGCCGAGGTCTTGTGCTGCGTAGGAGGCGATATAGCCGCCGATCATGGCAAAGGCGCCATGGGCCAGATTGACCACCCGCATCAGGCCCATGGTGACCGAAAGGCCGATCGAAATAATGAAGAGCACCATGCCATAGGCAAAAGCGTCGATGGCTATGCTGAAGACTGTCTGCATCGCGCGATGTCCATTTGGTTATGTGCGGGAGATGAAAAAGCCCTCTCTTCCCGCGCTATCGTACGTTCCGGGCAACTATAGGCGTTGGGGGAGTGTCCCGCGACATGGCGATAGGGTCTGCCGTTGGGCCGCTTACTTGACGGCCGCGAGCCCAGGGTCACCCTGATTCTCGAATGTCTGGATTTCCTTGTTGTAATAGGAGCCGCCATTCGCCTTGGTGACTTCGCGCAGATAGATGTTTTGCGTGATATGGCGCGATTCCGGATCGATGGAAACCGGACCGCGCGGGCTGATCCAGGACAGGCCCTTTACAGCATCGACGGCTTTCTGCGCATCCTGTTCTCCGCCCGTCGCCTCGATCATCTTGTAGATGACGTTCATGCCATCAAAGGCTCCAACCGAGGGGAAGGAAAGCTCGGCAGGATTGCCGATCGCCTTGGAGGCCGCCTCGACGAATGCCTTGTTTTCAGGAGAATCGTGGGACACGGCATAGTGGAATGTCGTCTGAATGCCGAGGGCGGCATCGCCAAGGGCGGGCAGATCGGATTCCTGGGTCAGGTCCCCGGGGGCGAAAAACTTGATGCCGGCAGCCTTGAGGCCATTGTCATTGTAGGCCTTGACGAAACCAAGTGTTGTCGGACCGGATGGCAGGAAGGCGAAAACGCCCTGCGCGCCGGAATCCTTGATGCGTTGCATGATCGGGCTGAAGTCGTTGGTGGAAAGCGGCATGCGGATCGCCTCGATGACTGCCCCGCCCTCTTTCTCGAACCCTGCCTTGAAGGCGTTCTCGGCGTCGACGCCCGGACCGTAGTCGCTGACGATGGAGATGACCTTGGCGACCCCTGCGTCATGCGCGACCTTGGCGATCGGTGTGGAGGTCTGCCAGGTGGTGAAAGACGTTCGCACAACCAGGGGGCTCTTGGTGACGATTGCTGATGTTGCGGCGTTCATGACGACCAGCGGCACATTCGCCTGCTTCAAAATGGGTGTCACGGCCATCGCATCGGGGGTGAAGTAGAAACCGGCGAGATATTGCACCTTTTCCTTGACCACCAGTTCCTGCGCCAGCGCCTTTGACTGGGCCGGATCGGCCGCTGGCAGGTCGCGGTAGATGATCTCGACCGTGTCGTCGCCGATCGTTGTCCCATGCATCGCCATATAGGCGTCAATGCCGGCTTTGAAGTTCTTGCCCTGCAAGGCAAACGGCCCCGAGAATGGACCGACGACACCGATCTTGATTGTGTCGGCATAGGCACCATTGCCCATGATGATGGCCGCAAACGCGGCGATAGCTACCCGCTTCATGAATTCCTCCCTGAACGGCCGGCATGCTCCCGGGAGCCGGCACGTAATGACTGACAGAATAGTCATCCCAGTTTGTCATGAGGATTGGTAATGTAAAATGAAATAACCGAGGGTTTTCCATAAGCATATGAATATGAATTCGTCTCGCTAGTTACCTGCACAGGCGGCTTTGCGGGACAGTTCTTTCGCATGAATGCAGGGATCGACCGGGTGACCCGCCGCGCCAGCCACAACGGCGCCCAACTCCTGCTCGCAGGCACCGACCCTATCCAAGATACCCGCCGCATGGCGCAAGAGAATCCTGCCAAGTTCCGTCAGCTGCACACTACGTTGATTTTGGAAAAACCCGGTCAACATCTTCTCGAGATCGCGGATTGCAATTGAAAGCGGCGACTGGGTGAATTGAGCTTTTGGACAGCGCGGCGAGAATGCAGTTCTTCAACGAGTGTACAAAAAATGCTGCAGTTGTTTTAGATTCATCTGCCCTGCTCCCGCTTGGCCCCCTGCAATAGGAGAATTTCGCCGTGGGGCAAAAGCTTTCGAGAGCAATGCTCCATGGAAGCACGCGGGGGACTGTAGGAAACCCAGAACGCTTGGAACGGCCGCGATTCAAATACTTCGAGGTGAAACGTCCCAAAGACGGCCGCACGTTTCTGCGGGCAGTTCTGCCTATGGAAGGCGCATCAACGCTGCCCCCCTATATTAGGGACGTAAAGATAGGGGTGGGAGGTCTGTTATCGAGGTTTTCCATCGAGCGTCTCCGCCCCTGCTGCGCGCAGGCTTTCCATTCTGGCCTTGCCGTAGTCGCGGGCTTCTGTCTCGGTACGAAACGATTTATGCTCGCTATTGCTGCCGTGGAAAATTGTAACCTGCCAGGCGTTTCTGGAGAAGCTGATGTCGAGCCTGACATTGGGCTGTTGGGATGAATTCATTGCAAAATTCCTCCGCCAACCTGCCAGCAATCCGTTGGCTATCAAAGAAGGCGTCACCACCTGCCTAATCACGGCCCCGTAAGGGTGCACCGCGTGCTGGCCGAAGTAGGTAGTGCAGCAACCATCAGTCTCCATCCCCCATATAGGGGGTAATCACCCAAATGTTCGGGGATAACCTGCTGCTTGGCAATGGAACCGGCAAAAGGCTACTTTCCGCATATTGCGTGTGAGACAAGACGAAGACACACTCATGCCACCAGCATCCAGGAGGACGGCATGAGCGACAGAACTTTGTCAAATGAAGACGTCTTACTTCTGAAACGCGCCCTTTATGGACGCTGCTCGCATCTCGGGATCAGTCCCGAAGGGAGCGCAGCCCAGTTTGAGGCAACCCAGTTGATAGAGCTGTTTCGCAGTGGCATCCGCGACGAACAGGTATTGGCGACGAGACCGATCCATATGGCTGCGGAACAGAGAAAACACTGATCTACCGTGCCGGGAGGAGAGGCCCAAATTACAAAAGCCCCTCAACCGCAGTGAGACGTTAACATCAATTGACAACCGTCGTCTTTTGAAGAGCACGGGCAATCGTTAGATCAAGAATGCTGCACTATTGGAGCCATCCCGGTTCAATGCGCGGCATAACATTAGCATATACTTATATAGGTGTCGAGTTGCCATTTTTGGTGTGAACATCGAACATTCGGCGAACGAGGGGAGAACACTCGCTGACGGCGCCCTGTGGGCGAGCCCGGAAGATGGCCGCTCGTTGCCAGTTCCGATGAACCATGGAATTTAGACCTCTGCCTTAACGGGTACCTCGATCGTGCGCGTTTTCACATGCACGGCGCGTCCGGCACCCCACCCGGCAATACCAGCGCCTAAGCCAAGCAGGATGAACAGACCAGCACTGGCAGCAAAACCACCTGTCCAGGAATGGAGAATGCCAACGATCAACGGCCCGATTGCAGCCAGGAGATAGCCGACGCATTGCGCCATACCCGATAGATGTGCTGCAACATGCGCATCTGTGGACCGCAGCACGATGATCGTCATGGCCACGGCAATGAGGCCACCTTGCCCGACACCCTGCAAGACTGCCCAGATCCAGACCATCGACAAGGGGGCGAAAAGCAGACCAAGCAAAGCCGTGACCGCTGCGGTAATCAGCGTCACAACGACCACGCGCTGGTCCCTGCAACGCACCGCGATATGCGGAATGACGAGGCAGGCGCAGGCCTGGACCATGACCGACACAGAAACGATTGCTCCTGCCGTGATTCCGTCGAGCCCCCGCTCGCGCAGGATTGGCACAAGCCAACCGAAAACAGAATAGGCAAGCGCTGACTGGAACCCCATAAACAGTGTCACCTGCCAGGCAAGCGGATCGCGCAAAAGCCCCTCGACACGAAATCCGGATTGCTTTGGGCGGCGGCTGAGCGAAAGCGTCTGTGGCAGCCACAACAGAAGAACAACGAAAACCGGCAATGCCCAGGCCCCCAGGGCCGCCGGCGCTGAGCCACTGAGAAGACGTTCCATCGGCAAGGTGAAGCCGGCAGCGGCGGCGGCACCGGCGCAAAGCGCCATGGTGTAGCACCCGGTCATCAGGGCTGCCTTGTCGGGGAAATCGCGCTTGACGAGACCGGGAAGGAGTACGTTGCCGACAGCAATGCAGGCGCCGGCGAGCGCCGTTCCGAGGAAAAGAAGCGGGATGGAATTGAGGCTTCGAAGTGCGGTACCAAGCATCAACAGAACAAGGACACCGAGAAGGGTTCGCTCCGTTCCGATCTTTTGCGCCAGCCATGGTGCCAGTGGGGAAAAGGCACCGAGGCATAGGACGGGCAGCGTGGTGAGCAAGCCAATGCCTGTGGCAGACAGGCCGAACGTTTGCGTAATTTCTGGAAGCAGTGCAGAGGCACTGGAAAAAACCGGACGCAGATTGAACGCAATCAGCACGAGGCTGGCGCCGAGCAAGAAGCGCGCGACTGCACTCGGCGGTGTGATGACACGCGGTTGCGGCACGCTATCGACCTCGGCGTCGATCAGTTGATCATCGATAGCCTGGAGCGGTCTTGGGGATTCCGGTACGGCAGTCATGAGAGCAGCATCCTGTCGAGTGCGGCCAGTATGGGGGCCATGAAGCGGCGTGTCGTCACATCGGCCTTGTCCGGTGAACCGGAGGCGATGGCGTCGATGATATCCGCATGCGCCTGCATGTCAGGCTCGGGGAGTTGATCGCTCAGTGTGGCTTCGATGGTTTCGCGGATGGAGGCGGAGAAAAATTCGTAGATCCCGATCATCGCCTGATTGCCTGACGCGGCAACGACAGCCTTGTGGAAAGCGAGGTCACGCATGATATATTCCTCGCGGTCACCCTCACCGTTCTGGCCGCGATGCTCAAGGAGTGCACGCAGTGCCGGTATCGCAGCCGGAGCGTGACGGATAGCAGCCATCCGCGCAGCTTCGACCTCCAGTGCACATCGTGCCTCCAGCAGGTCACGCAAGCTGGCGCCCCGCGCACGCGAAAAACTTTCGCTGGGGTCGGTCTTGGAACGGACATAGGTACCCGAACCTTGCCGGGTTTCGAGATATCCCCTCGCCACAAGAACGCGCACCGCCTCGCGCACGGTACCGCGGCTGACCGAAAGCAGGGATGACAGCGTCGCCTCATTGGGCAACTGCCCCCCGACCGCCCATCTGCCGGCAAGAATTTCCGTTCGGATCGCTTCAACAGCAGTGTCGGTGAGATTGGTTCGAGAAAGGGGTTGCATGAGCCTAATCATCAAG
>UBTA01000093.1 GCA_900468065.1 Hyphomicrobiales bacterium
ATCGATCATCCGGCCGCGCTGGATGACGTCGGCCATGCCATAGGCCATCCAGACATCCGACGGCAGGCCGTCGCGTCCGGCACGGCCGGTTTCCTGGTAATAGGCCTCGACCGAGCCCGGCAGATCGAGATGGGCGACATAGCGCACGTTCGGCTTGTCGATGCCCATGCCGAAGGCGACGGTTGCTACCAGGCAAAGGTCTTCTTCCTTGAGGAAGGCATCCTGATTGGCATCGCGCACCGCCCGGTCCATGCCGGCGTGATAGGCAAGGGCGCGAACACCCTGCCCGTTCAGCCATTCGGCGGTATCCTCGACCTTGGCACGCGACAGGCAATAGACGATGCCGCTGGAGCCCGTATGGCGCGACAGGAAGCGCAGCAGCTGCTGGCGCGGCTGGTCGCGCTCGACGATCTCATAGGCGATGTTGGGCCGGTCGAACGAGGTGGTGAAGACTTCGGCAGACCGCAGGCCGAGCTTGTCGATAATGTCTTCGCGCGTGTGCGGATCGGCAGTTGCCGTCAGCGCCAAGCGCGGCACGCCGGGATAATGCTCGGCAAGCTGCCCGAGCTCCCGGTATTCCGGGCGAAAATCATGGCCCCATTGCGAGACGCAATGGGCCTCGTCGATGGCAAACAGCGAAATCTTCGCATTGCCGATCATCTCCTTGAAGCCCGGCGTGACGATGCGCTCAGGCGTCACATAGAGAAGATCGAGATTGCCGTTGGCGATTGCCCGGCGGACGTCGACGAATTCTTCGCGCGACAACGAGGAATTGAGCGCGGCGGCCCTGACCCCAAGCTGCTTCAGCGCCTCCACCTGATCGCGCATCAGCGCGATCAGCGGCGACACGACGATACCGACGCCATCGCGGCACAGCGCCGGAATCTGGAAGCAGATCGACTTGCCGGCCCCGGTCGGAAACAGTACCACGGCATCGCCGCCGGACACCACGCGCTCCACAACAGCCGCCTGCTTGCCGCGAAAGGCGGGATAACCGTAGACCCTTTTCAACACGGATAGCGGATTTTTCGCACCGTCAGTGTCAAACAGGGGATCGATACGGTCTTTGGTCTGCGGCATGGAATCGCTTTCGTGGGGAAAGCGGACTATGGCACAGGAACGGCGGCAGGCGCGAGAGCGGGACCGGCGATTTCGGCTAGCGGAACAGCGCCATGATGTTTTCGGAATTGGCGTTGGCGATCTGCAGCGACTGGATCCCGAGCTGCTCCTGCGTCTGCAAAGCCTTCAACCGCGTCGAAGCTTCGTTCATATCGGCGTCGATCAGACGTCCGATGCCCTTGTCGATGGTGGACATCAGCTTGCTGGTAAACTCGGATTGCATGTCGATGCGCTTCTGGAACGCACCAAGCGTCGCCGTCCCGTCGATGATCCGTTCCGTGACGATATCGATGTAATCGATATAGGATGCAATCCTGTCCGGATTGGCTGCGATATCGATATCCATGAATTGCATGACCGGGATCGGCTCGATGCTGACCCGAATATTGTTGAAACCGATTTCCGTTTTACTGCCCCATTTCCGATCGGCCGCAGGATCCAGCTTCAGCATGACTTCCGTCGGAGATTTCGCCTCGATGATCAGATCCGGCCAGTCCGCATCGAGCAGGGAATGCAGCAGTGTCGCCATTTCATCAGGCGTTTCGACCTTGCCGCTATCCTTGCCAAGGAGCTTGTTCACATAGGTTCTATCGAAAGAGTGACTGGTGGACGGCGCACCGTTGACAGAAAAGGTGAAGCTGATCTCCACGCCATCCAGATTGTCGCCGTCCTCGTGAACGATAAAGTCCTCGAACCCCAGGATCACGCCCGATCCTCTGGAGCCAAAAGCTGAGGATTCCTTCAGGCCGCCTGTCCCGACACCAACGCTCGTCAGATTGGCGATTTCCACATAGGACCCGTCTCCATTTTTCTCCGTCGTCGAAATGCTCATTTTCTTGGGGTTATGCACCCAGTTGCCGGAGCCCAGCGGAACATAATCACCATAATTGGCGAAAACTGTCGCACCTTCCGTATTCAGCACGGAATTGAGCACCGCGGCAAACTGCGTATTGGTTGAAATGACACCGCCAAGGGCCGGATAGAGAGCGTCTATATCGGCCTTGGTAATTGTAATCGACTTGCTGTGGCCGCCATAAAATGGGCCGGGAAGGTCTTCCAGTTCCCCTGCCGTGCCGACCTGGTTGTTGGGGTTCGATGCTTCCTTGTCCAGAACGATATTAAAGCTGATCTGCGCGCCGGGTGCGGTAAAATCCAGTATCGACCCATCGGGGAAATCATCGAGCGCAAACCCGCCTGCACTTCCTCCACCTGCCTTCGGATACATCCAGCCGGAAAGGAGGCTATTGTCATACTTGGTGGAATCCACCGTCAAAGGCTTCAAGCCGTTGAAAATGCGCAAGCCACCCAACGTCTCGAGATCGCGGACATCTCTCTGCAACAGGCCCCCTTCTGTGCTGTTGAATAGCGAAATCGCCGAGAGATGCAGGTCCATCTCCCGGACCGCAGCGCCGCCCGATGCACTGCGCGTGTAGGCCGATATGCTTGAGGCCTTGTTGAAGTCAAAGTCATAGATGTTGGATATGTCGGTATTCAGCCAGTTCTCGCCGCTGAAGCTGGCGGCGTGGGCAATGCCCTGAACCTGCTGCTTGAGCTGCTCCAGCTCCTTCTGAACCTTTGCCTTGTCGATGCCCGGTTCCCTCGCCAGCACCAGCTTGGCCTTGAAATCGCCGAGGATATCGATGACGGCTTTGAGGCCCGTATAGGCGGTATCGGCTTTTGCCGCAGCAAAGCCGAGCGCGTCCGAGACCGCCGATATCGCCGCATTATCCGACCGCATCGTTGTCGTAATAGACCAATAAGCGGCGTTATCGCCCGCGGTCTGTATCCGGAGTCCGGAACTCACCTGTCCCTGAACGGCCGCCATATTCGAGCCGATAGATCGCAGAGTCTGGAGCGCAGAAATTGCGCCCGCATTATTATGTATGCTGGTCATATTAGATCATCTTAAAATTGATTGCTTGCCCTTCATGGGCGGATGGGTTGCAGCCATACAACCAAATTTATGGTTAATGATTGTTTAACAGCGAGAAGATTATTCAAACATTTCAACCCGCTAATACTGCAGCCAGTTGTGCTTCCCGCCTATGGCCGCAAGCACAAAAAGCGTTACGGCTCACGCCTGGCATGGGCCAAGAGCAGCTCCCTTTGCAGCGGGCCGCCTCATCGCATGCCAGAGGATAACGGCCGTCACGGCAAGCAGCAGGACCTCCGCGGCGGGGGTGGCAAACCAGATTCCCCTTTCGCCGAAGACGATTGCGAGCAGGACGACCAGCGGCATGGTGAACAGATAGGGTTTCGACAAACCCAGGATCGCCGCGCGCCTGGCATCGCCGATCGCCTGGAAATAACTTGCCGTCATCATCAGTGGTCCGGAGAGAAAATAGGCCATGACCATCAGCGGCATGATGCGGGCAACATCCCCAATAATGGTTGCGTCGCTGACGAAGAAGGAGCCGATCGGACGGGCAAAACAGGCGAGCAAAATTTCGACGGCGAGGCAATAGAGGAACGAGACGATGACGGCGAGCCGCAGCGTCCTGTCCGAGCGTTGCCATAGGCCCGCTCCCCTGTTGTTGCCGACAATCGTCTGCATGGCCTGGCCCATGCCCAACAGCGGCAGGAATGCAAAGGTCATGATGCGGGTGACGATGCCATAGGCGGAGATGACGGTGTCGTATGTTTGGGCTGCGACGCTCTGCAGCGTAACGATGATGGTCGCCGAGACCAGAGCCATGCCGATAAAGCCGAGGCTTTGCGGCGCACCGAGGGCAACGATCCTTCCCCAGGCCGAAAACGGATTGCTCCGCAGCAATGCCGCAAGCGGCAAGGAGGTTCGCCCGGAGAGACGGAAGAGAACGACCAGGCCGAGCGCCAGCCCCTGTGCCAGCACCGTCGCATAGGCCGATCCCGCAACACCAAGCCCCAGCGATGCGATGAAGACATAATTCAGGCCGAGGTTCACCAGCGAGATGAAGAGACTGAGGAGCGCCATCAACCCCGCCCGCCCTTCACAGCGCAAGGCATCCGCATTGACCGACAGCAGTAGCTGCAACGGGCAGAACAAGGCGATAATGGCGATATAGGCATAGGCCATATCAGCCAGAGGTGCCGATCCATTCGCCACAGCCAGAACCACGGCCTTGCCGAACAGGAGAAACAGCGCGACGAACCCGGCGCCAATGGCTATCGCAAGACTGTGCGCGCTGCCAAACACGGCTCGCGCGCCGATGAAATCCCCGGCCCCGATGTTACGGGCCAGAAGACTTGCCATGCCGCTGCCGACAAGCGTCGAGAGCGCCACAAGCAGCATGAAGACCGGAAACACCGAGGCAACGGCACCGACAGCTTCGGGGCCGACATAGAGGCCGAGCATCATCGCATCGACGATGGTCAACAGCCCGTTCATGCTCATGACGAAGATGATGGGAAGCGCCGTCCGGGCAAAGATCCCACCAAGAGGGGCAGTCAAAAAGATATTGTTACCAGAAGTGTCCAACGACATCTCAGTCTCCTCAGTATCGCATTTCGAACAGAAGGAGGGGAGCTCGCATTGCCCACCACACGAAATGCTTCGAGAGCGAGAAGATCGTCAATATCAGAATTTCACCGGAAGTCTGCGAGCGGCAGGTAGCCTGAACCTGTTTCCGGCAATATCTTCAAACGCAGGGACGGTCAAGCTGAGCCTGAAGCCCCCTACTCCGCCCCCACCTGAATAACCTCCGGCGCCGCACCATACTTTTCCTTCGTCCGCCGGTGATAGGCAATGAACGCGGCGGCCGGAAGNNGGAAGTGCTTTGGAAAAGAGCCAGCCTTGCCCGAAATCGACGCCGTGGGCTTTCAGGTAATCGGCCTGCTCTTCACTCTCGATGCCTTCGGCAACGGTGTAGAGCCCGAGCGACTTCGACATGTCGATGATGTGGGAGGTGACCGAACTGGTCGCCGTATCCCTGCCGATCGTGTCGATGAAGGATTTGTCGATCTTCAGTGCGTCGAGCGGCAGGCGCTGAAGATATTGTAGGCTGGAATAGCCCGTGCCGAAATCGTCGATGGCGACCGAATGGCCGCGTTCGCGAGCTTTCGCCAGCGTCACGCGGGCCGCGTCTATGTCCATGAAGCCGCGTTCGGTTGCCTCCAGCCATATCTGCTGGGTTCGAATACCGGTATTGGCGAGCCTGTCCTTGAGCACGTCGAGGATGCGGCCGGACTTGATATCGGCGGCACACAGGTTGATGGCGATGTGCAGGGTGCGATCCTCAACGAGCATGCTGCTCAGATCAAGGATCACCGCCTCGATGACCTGATCGGTGATCGGCATGATCAGGCCGCTCTCTTCGGCCAGCGGGATGAACAGATCGGGCCTGACGAGCGAACCGTCCGGCCTGCGCCAGCGCACCAGCGCTTCGGCGCCGATGCAGATGCCGGTTTTCAGCTCAACGATCGGCTGGTAGTGCACGATGAATTCGCGGCTGCGGACGGCGATCTCAAGTTCGGCCAGCGGCGACAGGCGTTTCCTCGAAAACCAGATCACCACGGCGACGATAAAGGCCGCGATGAACACGCCGACGGGCAAGAGGAGCATCTGCTCGGCTCTGAGGCTTGCCGCGATCTTCGACTTCGGCTCGGTTGCGACCGCAAGCAGGCCGCCGCCATGCGCCGCGGCAAACAGGTCGCTGTCCGTCATTCCCTTGCGGGGCGCAGGGACAAGCGAGCGGACAAGGCCGATGTCCGGCGCGTTCAGCGTATTGATGATCGCGCCCTGCCCGGTCGCCAGGGCAATGGACATGCCGTCATCGATCAGAACATCGACAAGGCGCGACGGCGCCACGAGAACATTGTAGCTGCCTGAATGCAGGGCCATCATCGGCTTACCGCCGCTGACGAGGGGCTGCATCCGTATGGTCACGTCGATGCCATCCGGCGTGACATAGTTGACACCCGATTTGGCAATTTCGCCGGCGGTCCTGCCCCAGGAAGTGCATTTGAGCAGGCCTCCGTCGAAATAGCCCATCTCTTCGATGGAGCGGGTGTTGACGGTCAGCGCACGCATGCGCGCAATATGCGCCTGCGAACAGGGTTCATCAGCTGTTACCGCCATCGCGTCCAGCGCGCCCTTGGCGTCGGAGAACGTGTTCGTTGCCCGCGTGATCGTTCGCAGGGCAAACTGCTCCAGCCGGTCCTGCTCCCTCTGAACGGCAATCACCCGCGAAATATAGGCCATCGCGACGATCGGGATCACTGCCCCGAGAAAACCCAAAATAACCGCAACCGCGACAATGCGGGAACGCCGCCCATCCATTTCTACAACCCCCGCGATGTATTGCAGAGCAGTCATGCCAAGGTTGCATTAAGAATTTCTGTCAGCTTTTTGCAGCATTGTAGCTACTCGGCAGAAGCTGGAATCTGGGATGCGCTGCTGCGCTGATGATCAGGCGCTTGCGCGCCGGTAAAATGCCAAGGAAGCCGCGAGCGCCAGCAACGCGCCGCCGCAGATCCGGTCGAGCAAGAGCGCGCCGGATTTTTTCAGTACCTTGACGGCCTGCGAACCAAGCGCTGCATAACCGGCCATGACCAGGAAATCGATAGAGGCGAAGACCAACGCCAACAGCGCATACTGCGGGACCTGGGGCTCGGCTGCCACGATGAACTGCGGCAGGAACGCAGAGAAGAACAGCTATCCCTTGGGATTGGTGACCGCGACGAGAAAGCTTTTCAGAAAGATCGCCCGCGCCGAGCCAGAGCCGTCCTCCGCCGCTCCTTGTAGTGTTTCGCTCAGTGTGCCCTTCGATCGCAAGAGCATGATGCCGAGAAAAGCGAGATAGCCGGCGCCGATCCATTTGACGACCGAGAACCAGAATTCGGACGCCGCAAGCAGAGCGCCGAGACCGAGCGCCACTGCGCCGATCAGGACGAAATCGGACAGAACCGCGCCGGTCATACCGATCAACGCCCGGCGCACGCCGAAGCGGGAACCGTTGGTCAACGCCAAGAGCACGGTCGGGCCGGGCGTGGCGATGCCAATGAACGAGACGAGTGCAAAAGCCAGCAAGGTGATTTCAGTCATGGCTTCCCCCTGCGGATGGGCGCCTTAAGGCCCATCGACAAGACCAGACTTTTGCAATTGCCGGGCACGATGGCAAGAGGCTCGAAAATTCCTGCGCCCGCTGGTGCAGTACGTCCGTTCAGGACGAAGCTCCCCTACTTGCCCGCCGGTCCCTTGACCCTTCCGGACAGCACGCCAAAACCGTCGATGATCGCTTCCTGGTTTTCGAGCCGCGTCACCTCCAGCTGGACTTCCTGCAGATTGCGCAGGATCTGGCTGACGGTGTCGTCGTCGCCTTCTTCCGTGGCGTAGGCCAGTTCGCTTTCCAGTTCGCGGCGTTGCCAGAGCAGGGCTTTGGTGCGCTGATGCAGGGCGAGCGCCTGCAGGTAGCCTTCGCGGGCATCCTCCGGCGCTGCGGCCGTGGTTGCAGTCCACAGCCGGGCAAAGCGGATCTGCTGGTCGAGCGATTTCAACAGCGCATCGAAACCCTCGGCCTCCAGCAGCTCGACGAGGATTTCGCGCGACAGACGCGGGCCCTTGGCAGCGGCGGCATTGAGCACCGACGACCAGAAGCGCTGCAGATCGCGATTGTCGTATTCGATCGCGGAAATCTCGTCATATTCTTCAAACAGCAATTGCGGATGATTGACGATGGTCAGCGCCAGCACGCTTTCGCGCAACGGCGGCAGCGCCTGATGACCGCTGACCAGCGACGAGCGGGCAAGCCGGTCGGAAATGCCGGAGCGCTCCGGCATGCGCCCGCCCTGCTGGCCGCCGCGGCCCTGCCCCTGGCCCCCGTTGCGATTGGCGCCCTGGCGTTGGTTGCGGTCGAAGCCGCGCTGGCCGTTCTGCTGGCGCGAGGCGCCCTGAAAAAACTGGTTCAGCCGGTCGCGCACATCCTGGCCATAGTGGCGGCGGACGTTTTCATCGGCGATTACCGATACGACCTGTTTCAAGGTCGCTTCCAACTGGGCGCGGCTTTCCGGCGTATCAAAACCACCGGCCTGGGCTTCCCGCAGCCAGACCATTTCCGACAGCGAACGGGCCGATGCCATCACCTTGTCGAACGGTGCCCTGCCCTCGTTGCGCACGAGATCATCGGGGTCCTTGCCATCCGGCAGCATGGCAAAGCGGACCGAAAAGCCGGGCTTCAGGTGCGGCAGGGCCAGATCGACGGCGCGGTTGGCGGCGCGGATACCGGCGCCATCGCCATCAAAGCAGAGCACCGGCTGCGAGGTGAGTTTCCACAACAGCGCCATCTGGTTTTCGGTGAGCGCGGTGCCGAGCGGCGCCACGGCATTTTCGATGCCAGCCTGATGCAGCGCGATGACATCCATATAGCCTTCGACGGCAATAATGGTCCCTGCGCCGTCAGCTCCACCCATCGCCTTGCGGGCGCGCGAAAAATTGTAGAGCACATTGCCCTTGTGGAAGAGCTCGGTCTCGTTGGAATTGAGGTACTTGGCCGGCGCATCCGGCGACATGGCGCGACCACCAAAGGCGATGACCTTTTCGCGCGACGACAGGATGGGGAACATGATGCGATCGCGGAAGCGATCGTAGGAGACGGGAATATCGGGACCGTGGACGACGAGACCGCAGGCCTCGATCTGGTCCTTCGGTATTCCCTTACCGGCCAGAAACTCCTTCAGCGCATTGCGGCTTTCCGGCGCGTAACCCAGGCGGAACGTTTCGATGGTGCGGCCGGTAAGACCCCGGTCGCGCAGATAGGCACGCGCTTTGGCGCCGTTTGCGGTTTGTAGCTGATCTTGGAAGAACTGCGTCGCCACTTCCATGACGTCCTGCAGGCCGATGCGCTGGCGGTCGCGCTTTTCCGCCTCGACATCCGGCTGCGGCATGGCAACGCCGGCGAGATCGGCGATCTGCTGCACGGCCTCGGGAAAGGCCATGCCGTCGAGATCGGTGAGAAAACGGAAATGATCGCCGGACACGCCGCAGCCAAAACAATGGTAACGGCCCTTGCGGTCCTCGCAGTGGAAGCTCGGCGATTTCTCGCCATGAAACGGGCAGCAGGCCCAGTAATCGCCGCGCGAGGCATTGGTCTTCTTGCGATCCCAGGTGACGCGTTTGCCGATCACATCCGAAATGGGAACGCGGTCGCGGATCTCGTCAAGGAAAGAGTTGGAAAATCGCATGAATACCTCTGGGCTGGCTTCCATATAGGCGGCAATCGCGGGCCGCGCTACAGAGGGGAGAGATCATACCCGCAATTCACAGGTTGACGCCTCATTGTGCCGGGAAAGCGCAGTGCAACGACAGCTCTTTCCGCGAAACGGAATATCACATGCCCAGAATAGGCCGTTGATGGCGGATCCGGAACAGGCAATGATTTACTGATCACCCTGCGGAAACCGCCCGATGCTCTTCGTTGCTAGCGATCTTGTGTCCAACACCGTCTTTTTTGCCGCCATGCAGGAAAATGCACGGCAGATGACGGTGCAGTTTGCCGAAAATCCGCGGTTGAGCTCGATCTTTGCTTCGCAGCAGCGCTGGCTGATGGCGCAACTGGGCTTGTCTCTGCATTACCGCCGCGCCGATCCGGACAAGGGCCTCTATGCCGGACGTTTCGTTGCACATGCCGTGGAATACGGCATTGCCAGCCGCAATACAGCCAGCGCTTTCGTCAAGGAGATGCTCGCTTATCGTTTCGCGCGCCCGGCCGACAACCCGCCTGACCATCGCATGCGGCCGCTGGAGCCCACGGATATCGCGGTGCAATCCGTCGTCAAATGGCTCTACACGCATCTGGCCATTCTCGACATGCTGGACGCAGGCACAAGGGCTACAACGCTTGCGGAAGACCCGGCGATGTTTGCAAGCCTGCAGCCCGCCATCGCGCAGGGGATTCTCGAAAATCACGCGGTGCGCAATCCCGGCGAGACGTTCAATCTGTTTACCTGGGCCAATTCCGGCGGTGTGGTGATGGATTGCCTGATTGCCCTGATCAGGGATTTCGATGCGGGCGCGCCACGCATCCGGATCGGCCCAATCTCATCCGCCGAGATCTGCCAGCGCTACCGGATCTCGAAAACCCACCTGAAACGGCTGATGGACAAGGCGGCCGAGATGGACAGCCTCGGACATGATGCCGCTGCCGGCAAGAACATGCTCTGGCTTTCGCAAGGGTTCGTGCACGAATACAGGACCTACCAGGCGGAAAAGTTCGCCATTATCGACGCGGCCTTTCATGCGTTGGCCGCGCCGGAGATCAAGTCAGGCGGATCAGCCGTCAGGCAGCTGTCAGCAGTTCCTTGAGCACGGACGACGCCTTGGCGAAATCCATCTGGCCGGCATAACGCTCCTTCAGCACGGCCATGACCTTGCCCATGTCCTTCGGGCCGGTGGCGCCGGATTCTGCGATGGCGGCAGCGACATTGGCCCTGACATCGGCTTCGCTCAGCTGCTTGGGCATGAAGTCCTGAATGACTATGATCTCGGCACGTTCCTTGGCGGCGAGTTCCGGGCGGGCATTGTCTTCGTAGATCTTCGCCGATTCTTCGCGCTGCTTGACCATCTTGGCCATGATCTGCAGGATTTCGTCATCGGTGGCGTCACCCTTGCCTACGCCGCGATTGGCGATATCGCGTGTCTTGATCTCGGCCTGCATGAGACGGACGGTGGAAAGCCGCGGCGCATCCTTGGCTTTCATCGCATCCTTGAGGGCGGCAGCGAGTTGATCGCGCATCATTGTCTTCTCCTGTTTGATGGCGTTTCATAAACCAGCCGGACAAGCCGGAGCAAACGAAATGCGTGAATCCGCGGTAAAAGCCGCAGGAAAAGCCCGATCCCGCCGTCTTCAAGATTGACCTTCCCGGGCGCTGCAGTTATTGACCGTCACCTGCACCAACATCGTGACCAGGCCTGACAGCGCGCGCCCATCGCCCGCTTCTGCCCGCCTGCAAACCACAACGGCCGGCCGGCGTTCCCTGGAACGTCCGCGACGCGCCGCCTGAACGGGATGAAGACCATGACCGCGACAGCCCCCTGGACCACCGCAAAACCAACCGCCCTGCTCGTTCTAGCCGACGGCACCGTCATCGAAGGCAAGGGCATCGGCGCCACCGGCAAGGTGCAGGCCGAAGTGGTCTTCAACACCGCCCTCACCGGCTATCAGGAGATCATGACCGATCCATCCTATCTCGGCCAGATCGTCACCTTCACCTTCCCGCATATCGGCAATATCGGCGCCAATGACGAAGATATCGAAGACCTGACGCCGGCAGCACGCCACGGCGCGGTCGGCGTCATCTTCAAGGCCGATATCACCGACCCTTCCAGCTACCGCGCCGTAAAACATCTCGACGCCTGGCTGAAGGCCCGCGGCATCATCGGCATGTGCGGCATCGACACCCGCGCGCTGACGGCCTGGATCCGCGAGAACGGCGCGCCGAACGCGGTGATCGCCCATGACCCGAACGGCGTTTTCGACATTGATACCTTGAAGGCGGAAGCCAAGGCCTGGAGCGGGCTCGAAGGCCTCGATCTTGCCAAGGTCGCCTCCTCCGGCCAGACCTCGCGCTGGAGCGAAAAGCCCTGGGTGTGGAACGAAGGTTATGACGAACTGGCGGACGCCGACACCACGTATCATGTCGTGGCACTCGACTACGGCGTCAAGCGCAACATCCTGCGCCTGTTCACCGGGCTCGGCTGCAAGGTTACCGTCATGCCGGCAACGACATCCGCCGAAGAGGTGCTGGCGCAGAAGCCGGACGGTATCTTCCTGTCGAACGGCCCGGGCGACCCAGCGGCAACCGGCGAATATGCGGTTCCGGTGATCCAGGAGCTGATCAAGAGCGATATCCCGCTGTTCGGCATCTGCCTTGGCCACCAGATGCTGGGTCTGGCGCTCGGCGCGACGACCGAGAAGATGCATCAGGGCCACCACGGCGCCAACCACCCGGTCAAGGATCACACGACGGGCAAGGTCGAGATCGTCTCGATGAACCACGGCTTCGCGGTGGATTCGAAGTCCTTGCCGGAAGGCGTTGAAGAGACTCACATTTCCCTGTTCGACGGCACCAATTGCGGCCTGCGCCTGACCGGCAAGCCGGTATTCTCTGTGCAGCATCACCCGGAAGCCTCGCCCGGCCCGCAGGACAGCCACTACCTCTTCCGCCGCTTCATCAACCTGGTGCGCGAGAAGAAGGGCGAACCGGCACTGGCCGAACGCTGATTTTTCAACATCATAGAATGCTGAAAAGCCCCGGCATCTCAAAGGAGTACCGGGGCTTTTCGATTCAACCGTTGAAGACGACGGACAGCTTGTTTCCGGCCGGGTCGCGCATATAGGCCGAATACCAGTCCGGGCCATATTGCGGACGGGCGCCCGGCCCGCCTTCGTCGGTGCCGCCATTGGCCAGCGCCGTATTGTAGAAGGCATCGACCTCTCCATGCGATTTCACCACGAAACCGACCATGGTGCCGTTGCCGGGTGTCGCCGGCTCGTTGTTGAACGGTTCGCAGACCCAGAGAAGGAAGCCTTCGCCGGTGCCGCCCAAAGTATAGCCGTACCAGCCCGGATATTTGGCATGCGCGCTCCAGCCGATCGTCGCAAGCACTGCATCGTAGAAGCGCACCGATACGGCATGATCCAATGTTCCAACAGTCGCATAAGTGGTCATTTCATCCTCCATTTGATACGGATGTGATTAAGCGACAAATAAGAACAAAGCAAGAACAAAATAGTCACGCAAAACAGTCTGTCTGCCTGGCTAGAACCAGTAGCGCTGCGCATAGACGACTGTCATGACAGTGCCAGCGGCGATGACGACGATGCGGACCGTTTGGGCGGGAAGGACGCGGACGAGCATCCCACCGATGTACCCTCCGGCAAGAGCACCGAGCAGCATCGCGGTCACTTGCGGCCAATGCACCCTGCCCTGAACGATGAAGATCGTAACGGCAGCCAAGCTGACGGCGGTTGCCAGCAGGTTCTTCAAGACCTTGACCCGGCGGATGTCGCCTGGATCCGCGACCGACAGGATCGCCGAAAGGATGATCCCCAGTCCCGCGCCAAAGAAGCCGCCATAGATCGAGGCAATGGCAAGGACGCTGGCGCCGCCAACGGGCGATGGCGGCCTGCCCGCGCGCAGCCGCGTTGTCCATCTCTGCAATTGCGGCGCAAAGGCAAACAACAGGGTGGCAAATCCGATCAGGGCGGGAACAGGCAGGAGGAAAAGCCGGTCGGGCAGCGCCAGGAGCAGCAGCGCGCCAATGATTCCGCCGCTAATCGACACGATGATGGACAGGCAAAACCCGCGATCCAGCGGCGGTAGCTTTTCGCGGTCGGCGAAGGCCGCGAGCAGATGGCCGGGCAGGATGGCAACCGCGTTCGAGGCATTGGCCCCAACCGGCGGCAGGCCGGCCATCAGCATCACCGGGAAGGTGATCAGCGTGGCGCCGCCGGCAATGGCGTTGATGATGCCGCCAACCAGACCGGCCGCAACGAGAAGGAAGATGATGCTGATATCCATCCGGAACAGATAACGCCCGGCGGCAAAGCTGTCTGGAACGTTTGTGATCGTGCCCGCGGCAAGACGCGTTATCGCATTCCCCGGCGATAGGCATCCGGGCTGACGCCAAAGACGCGGCGAAAATGCCGGCCGAAATGGCTCTGATCGGCAAAGTCCAGTTCTGCCGCCAGTTCCGCAATCGAGACATCGCCGCGCAGCCGCTGGCGGGCTTCGTTGAGGCGGCTGACAAGGCGATAGCCATTCGGCGGAATACCGGCCATGCGGGTGAACTGCCGGCTGAAACCTTCCCGGCTCAGCCGGTTACGGGCGGCAATAGCACTGAGCGGCTCCCGGCCGGACAGGAGTTTTGCACCAACCCGGTTCCCTTGCCTGCCGCCGTTTGGGTGGCTCACCGAACCGAGACAGGCAACGATCCGGGGCAAGGCCGATGTGACGCTCTGCGCATCCGCAGGAATTTCGGGCAGGTCAAAGACCATCGGCACTGCGCCGAACCCGTCGAGATCAAGATAGATGTTGAGGCAGCGGGTGTCCTCGTGCGCAACGGGCAGGCTTTTATGCGGCATGCCGGCCGGGATATAGAGACACTGCCCTGCCAAAACCGTGAAAATCTGATGCCCGACCTGGAACGTCCGGCCGCCGGCCAAAACGGCAGTCAGCTGAATTTGCGGATGAAAATGCAAGGCCATGCCGGGCGCAACGGTCCCGCTCCAGAAGGCATATTCGACCTCCGGACGATCGCCATCACGGCGATAGGACCATCGACCCGGCATGGCTGCGCACATCCGTCCCTCGTCCTTCCTCGGCCCTTAAACCGGCCGGGCCAAAAGTTTCCTCTCGCGCGACAGGAAAATGAAGAATCGCCAGGTGAGCGAGACGCTGGCAGCGGCAAGGCCGAGCACAAAGCCGTACCAGACGCCGACCCCACCGAAGCCGAAGTGGAAGGCCAGAAAATAGGCGGCGACGAAGCCGATGGCCCAATAGGAGACCAGCGCCAGAAGCATCGGTACGGTGGTATCCTTCAGGCCGCGCAACATGCCGGCGGCAAGCGCCTGCACACCATCGACCAGCTGGAACGCACCGGCAATGACGATCAGCGGGCCGGCATAGGCGAGCACCTGGGCTGCATCCGGCCGGCTGGTATCGAGATACATTGCCGCAAGCTCATGCGAAAACACAGCGAAAACGACGCTGCCGATGAAGGCGAAACCGCAGCCGATGACGAAGACGGCGATTGCTGCCCGCTTGATGCCCTCGGCGTCACGGCGGCCATGGGCAAGGCCGATACGCACGGTTGCGACCTGCGCCAGTCCGAGCGGCACCATGAAGGCGACGGAGGCAAACTGCAGCGCGATGCCATGGGCGGCAAGTTCGACGGTGCCGATCATGCCCATCAACAGCGAGGCAACGGTGAACAGGCTGACTTCGGCCAGGATGGTGACGGCGATCGGCAGGCCAAGCTTGACGACATCCTTCAGCACCGGCCAGTCCGGCCGCCAGAAGCGCACGAAGATTTCGTATGAGCGGGTCTGCGGCTGCGCCTGGATATAGATGTAGAGCAGAACGAAGCTGAGCGTGTTGACGATCAGCGCCGAAATGCCGGCACCGACGATGCCGAGCGCCGGAGCGCCGAAATGACCATAGATAAACACATAGCAAAGGGCCGCATTGGCCAAGAGCACGATGATCGTCACGTAGAGGATGATGCCGGCGCGCTCCAGCGAGCTCAGAAAGCCGCGCAGAACCATGAACAGCAGCGCCGGGAACATGCCCCATAGGGCAATGTGCAGATAGCTTCCGGCAAGGGCTGCGACTTCCGGCTTCTGGCCCAGCATCAGCAGCACACGCTCGGCCTGCCACAGCACCGGTGCCATGATGACGCCATAGCCAAGCACCGCCCACATGCCCATGCGCACGGCACGGCGCACGGCGACACGGTCACCCCGGCCTTCGGCCTGCGCCACGATCGGCACGACGGCGTTGGCAAAGCCCGAGCCGAAAATGAAGATGGTGAAGAACATCTGCGCGGCCAGAACCATTGCCGCAAGCTCGGTGGTACCGAGGCGGCCAACCATCAGGACATCGGTGGCATGGATGGCGAACTGCGCCAGCTGGGCGCCGACAAAGGGCACGCCAAGCGCGATGGTGGCGCGATAATGCGCGGACCAGGAATTATCGGTGCGGACGCCCGTGTCGACAGGGGTTGAAGTCAGCATGATGAGGATAGGCCTTTGGCTTCGTCGCAACCGGTATGGGCCGCAAGACGGAAGATTGGGAAATAGAACACCCGTTTGAAAAGCACCAGCCAGAACGGCGAAAGTGCTTATTTTTTCATCCAAACATCACAAAAGTTGATCGTTTCTCGCGCGAAACCGCTGGAAAACCGGTCAGCCCGCCTGCCCGGCCGCACCGCCATCGTCTACCGGAGCAGGTGCCGGCCGCACCTTCAGGATGTAGACCACGACGGCGAGTGCGACGAAGACGGCACCAAGAATATACGGCGCGCCGGCAAAGGTGACGGATGCATCAGGCGCCGTGAAGATGCTGAAGATCTGCGCGAACATCAGCGGCCCGAGGATCGTCGTGAAGCTTGAAATGCTCGACAAGGCGCCCTGCAACTCTCCCTGTGCCGACGGCGGCACCTTTGCCGAGGCGATGCTGCGCAAGGGCGGATCGGCCAGTGCTTCGAGGCAGGTAACCATGATGACGGCATAGATCATCCAGCCCTGGAAGGCGAAGGCATAACCGACAAGGCCGAGCCCGGTGAAAATCAGCCCGACCGCCCCGGCCTTCCATTCGCCCAGCAACGGAATGGCCTTTGGCAGGACAAAGCCCATCACCAGAGCACCGCAGATCCCGAAGATGCCGAGTGACAGGCCGATCTGCCCCTCGCTCCAATCATAACGATAGGAGGCGACGAACGACCAGACGGCGGGATAAACCGCGTGCGCCTGCCAGAACAGGAAGAAGACCAGCAACACCCAGCCGATGCCGGGATAATTGCGCATCTGCTTGATCGCGCCGAGCGGATTGGCGCGCTTCCATTCGAACCGGCGGCGGTTGTGGCTTTCCAGCGTTTCCGGCAACAGGAACCAGGCCAGCACGAAATTGACGAAGGACAGGGCAGCAGCGCCATAGAAGGGAATGCGCGGGCCGAACTCGCCGAGCAGGCCGCCAAGCACAGGGCCAAGGGCAAAGCCGGTGCCGAAAGCGATGCCGATCAGGCCGAAATTCTTGGCGCGATTGGTGTCATCGCTGACATCGGCAATGTAGGCGGCGGCAGTGGAAAAGCTGGCACCGCTGATGCCGGCCAGCACCCGGCCGATAAACAGCATCCAATAGGTTGTCGCCAGCGCACAGATCAGATTGTCGAGTGCGAATGTCAGCACCGAGGCAAGCAGGATCGGACGGCGGCCGAAACGGTCGGACAGATTACCGATCAGCGGCGCGAAGATGAACTGCATGCCGGAATAGACCAGCAGCAGCCAGCCGCCATCGACCGCCGCCTCGCTGATCGTATCGCCCGTCAGTTCCTTCAGATAGGCAGGCAGCACCGGCACGATGATGGCGATGCCCATGATATCGAGGAACAGGATGAGAAAGACCAGAGACAGGCCACGCCGCGCTAACTTCGGATCGATCATCGAACAAACCTCATTGGGCATCCGGCGGCGCGCGGATACAGAACGCGAACATGACAGGCAAATCGTCTGTATCGGAAAATTTTGACGGAAACAATACGTGAACATTTCAATGTTCGTGATGATTGCTTCGGGAACATTGATGAGCGCTGCCGGCTAATACCTTGGCCGGTTTTTCAGAAAATCGATGAAAGCCCGCAATGGCGGCGGCATGTGTTTACGGCCGGCATAATAGAGATAGGGTCCGGGAAAATCCGGCATCCAGTCTTCCAGGATCGGAACCAGCTCGCCGCAAGCAATGGCAGGCGCCAAAAATTCCTCGAAGGTGGCGATGATGCCAAGACCGTCAATCGCGGCGCGGATCTCCAGTTCGAGCGTATTGGCGGTGATGCGGGCCTGCGGCGAAAGCCGGATCACCTCATCGCCGCGCTCGAACTCCCAGGACGACACCCGGCCACTGGCAAAGCGATGCCGGATACAGGCATGATCAAGGATATCGCGCGGATGGCGCGGCTCGCCATGGGCAAGCAGGTAGGCGGGCGAAGCCGCAGCAACGAACCGCTGGCGGCGCGGGCCGATCGGCACGGCGATCATATCCTTCTCCAGCCGCTCGTCATAGCGCACGCCCGCATCGAAACCGGCAGCAAGTACATCGATGAAACTGTCGTCGGCGATGACTTCGAGCATGATGCCGGGATAAGCTTTGAGGAAATCGGCGATGAGATCGGGTAGCACGACGCGGGCCACGACGGTGGCGACGTTGAGGCGCAAGGTGCCGGTGGCGCTGTCGCGAAAGCTGCCAACCTGATCCAAGGCTGCCGCAACCTCGACAAGCGCCGGCGACAGCCGCTCCATCAATTGCTCTCCAGCCTCCGTCAGGGTGACACTGCGGGTGGTACGGTTGAGCAGGCGCAGACCGAGCCTCTCTTCCAGCCGCCGCAAGGCTTCGCTGAGCGACGAGGCCGAGACCCCGCGCAGACGTGCCGCAGCGCGAAAACTACGCGCGCGCGCCACGGCCGTGAACGCATCGAGATCGGCAAGCGGCAGATCGTTCATTGTGCTATTTTCCAAACAGATCGTGCTTATCGGTGACGATTATCGCACAAAGTGCTTCGAAGTAACAACCATCAGTAACCTGACATTTGCCGAGGCGCTGCGCCCGATCGCCGAATCCAGTGCGTTTCGGGCACGCAGATCGCCATTACCTCGCAGGCGCGAGCATGCGGCGCAATGTGCCGTCGCGCAGAAAGACGGCGTGGAACAATGCGGCGCCGGCGTGAACGACAATGAGACCGATGAAGACAGGCTTGCCGATGGAGTGAACCTCGCCCAGGTCCCAGATATCGAAATAGGTCAGCAGTCCGGTCACCGGCATGGCGACCAGAAGAGCGTAGAATGCCCAGTGCATCGCGCTTGCCAAAATGGACATCCAGCTTGTCGCTCCAGCCGCCTGCGGAACGCCGCCAGCAACCCTAAGGATCAGACGGATCAGAACCAGACCAAGGATACCCAGTCCCACCCAATAGTGTGCGGAACCGAGAAACTGATCCTGACCGGAGACCGCCGTTCCCTCTTCGGATGCGTCGACGACGGCGGTCATGCTTTCGCCGAACAGGAGCTGAAAGATCACCAGGATCGCGATGGCCCAGTGAAGCATGATCTGAAGGGCGGAATAGCCTCTGGAAGAATGCGTTGCCATGTGATGGTCTCCATTGTGATGACATGGAGATGCAGGGTTTCACTGACACAGGGCTGAACGGCCGCAATATCCGGGATTATTTCACATAGACGATCTTGCCACCATTGAACGCGGTCTGGATGCCGACGACGTTGCGCAGCTGGACATGCTTATTCAGAAGAATACTCCTGAGATAGGCATCGGACCGGATTTCGTCCTGCGCTTTGGCGATCGTCTGGGGCGAAGGATAGCGATAGGTCCGCGGCACCTGCTGCGTTTCGTCATCGTCGTCAACCTCGTCCTTGATGATGATGACGGTGATGCCGACCTGGCCGGAACGCGCGTCCCGGGCGCTGGCGACACTGCCAAGCGACATGACCGCGATCAGGACGGCAAACATGAGCATGATGAGTTTGCGCATTGTTTTCTCCTCAAAAGGACCGGTGCCCGTTTGCCGCAATCGGCAGGCGGTTACATATCGGTGCCGCAACGAATAACGGCCGGGTATGCAGGATAGTTTCGCCGCTGCGGCACGGTGTCCATGAGAGAAGAAGCCGCCGTCATCCCGATCACTTCACATAGACGATCTTGCCGCCGTTAAAGGCGGTCTGGACGCCGTTGACATTGCGGGCCGGAATACCACGCCGCTGCAGGGCGGCACGGATATTCGGTGTGTTGCGGATCTCCTCCTGCCCCTTTGCATAGGTCTGCGCCGACGGATAGCGGTAGGTTCGCGGCACCTGCTGAAAGTCATCCGGGCCGATATAATCGCGGATGATGATGACAGTGACCCGAGGATTGGTGTTGGCGGCCTGGCGGGCCGTCTGCGCACAGGCGGTTCCCGTCGCCAGCCCGACGCCAAGCGGAGCCAGAAGGACGGCGGCGAGAACAAGCGTGACGAACTTCTTCACTGTCTTTCTCCTTCAGCAATCACTGTTGCAACGTCTTCCGCCGCACCGTGCTGATGTCATCTTGCATAAATGATCTTGCTGCCATCCAGCGCGGTTTGAATGGCAAGGACATTGTGCGGCCGGATATTCCGGCGCTCCAGAGATGCCTTGATGACCGGATTGGAGGCAATTTCCGCCTGTGCCCGCGCCCGTGTCTCGGCCGACGGATCACGGAAGATGGCCGGCGCGCGGTCGCCACCACGATCGCCGGACTTCGTCATGACGACAGCAATGCCGGGTTCCATGGGATGGCCGAACAGAATGGTGCCGAGCGTTTCGGTCGCAAATGCCGGCGGCACGGCCGATAGGGCGAGCGCCGCAGCCGCAAATGTCAGGGTGATGATCTTCCGCATGCTTGTTCTCCTTCACTGGCCGTCCGGCACGCCCGGCATCGACACCAGCTTCCGTCTCGATAGGAGAGATATAGGTCGTCCCGTTGCTTTTGCGATTGGCGGCATCAAGACGGACCAAATTTTTTCGCGCCAATCGTTAAGAAAACGGCGCGCCCGCAAAGGGACGCGCCGCCATTTATTCAGATATTGCTGTTGAATGTATCGCAGGCATTGAGCTTGCCGCTATCGAAGCCGCGCTTGAACCAGGTCGAGCGCTGCGCCGAGGTACCATGGTTGAAACTCTCGGGAACGACGTAGCCCTGGGAGCGCTTCTGCAGCGTATCGTCGCCGATCTGGGTCGCGGCGTTCAGCGCTTCTTCCAGGTCGCCCTTGTCCAGAAGGCCTTTCTGTTCGGTGTACTTGCCCCAAATGCCGGCAAAGCAATCCGCCTGCAGTTCCACCCGGACGGACATCTGGTTGGAATCGGCTTCGCTCATACGCTGGCGCTGGGCATTCACCTTCGGCAGGATGCCGAGCAGGTTCTGGACGTGATGGCCAACCTCATGGGCAATGACATAGGCCTCGGCGAAATCGCCGGACGCGCCGAATTTCTGAGCAAGTTCATCGAAGAAGGCCATGTCGAGATAGACCTTCTGGTCACCCGGGCAATAGAACGGACCGCTGGCGGACGAGGCCGTGCCGCAGGCCGAATTGATGCCATCGCGGAAAAGGACCAGCTTGGGCTCGACATAGGTCTCGCCGCTCGCCTGGAAGATGCCGTTCCAGGTGTCTTCAGTCTCAGCCAGCACGGTCGAGACGAAGGCCTTGGTCTCCTCTTCCTGGGCCGAACCTTGAGGCGACTGCGACGGTGACTGGCTCTGCTCGTAGCCGGACTGGCCGGTCGACTGGCCACCATCAAGCACCTGCAAGAGGTCAATGCCGACCATCTTGAGACCGAAATAGATGACGACAAGGAAGATGATCGTGCCGATGCTCATGCCGCCACCGCGGCCACCGCCGCCGGTGGGAAGACGGAAACCGCCGCCCCGGCCGAACGGATTGCCGCCCATGCCGCCACGCACCGGACCGGATCCGCGCTCATCCTCGACATTGCCCGATTGGCGCCGGCCCTTCCATTCCATGATGATCTCCCCGTCTTAGCCGCTGCGGCTATCAAGCCTTTTCAAGACCATATAACGCGCCAGATGCGATTTTGTACAAGACCCAAACGACAAAGTTTTTCACCCGCTAAAATTCAACCCGGCCGTTGGCAGCCGGTGACGGCCCATGCCAGTATGCCCGGTATTGTTTTGGGAGGAGCGAGCCTATGAAAGCCATGCGGCTGGAATCGATCGGCAATCTGATTGTGCGCGAGATCGAGACGCCCGTTCCGGGACCGGACGACCTCCTGGTGCGGGTTGAGGCCTGCGGCATCTGCGGCACCGACCGGCATCTCCTGCACGGCGAGTTTCCCTCGACGCCACCCGTTACCCTCGGCCATGAGTTCTGCGGCATCGTCGAAGCTGTGGGTGCTGATGTTAAGGGCTTTAAACTGGGTGCGCGCATCACCGGCGACCCGAACATTTCCTGCGGCCGCTGCCCGCAATGCCAGGCCGGCCGGGTCAATCTCTGCCGTAATCTCAAGGCCATCGGCATTAGCCGCGACGGCGGCTTTGCCGATTATGTCATCGTCCCCCAGAGGCAGGCTTTCGAGATCCCGCTCGATATGCCAGCGACACACGGCGCCTTCTGCGAACCACTCGCCTGCTGCCTGCACGGCATTGATATGGCGGAGATCAAGGCCGGTTCCTCGGTTGTGGTGCTCGGTGGCGGCGTCATCGGGTTGTTGACGGTGCAGCTGGCACGGCTGGCGGGTGCGACCACGGTCATTCTGTCGACCCGGCAGGAAGCCAAACGCAAACTGGCCGAGGAACTCGGCGCAACTGCCAGCGTCGATCCCTCCGAAGGTGATCTCATCGCTGCCATCACCGGGCCGGACGGGCTTGTTCCCGGCGGCGTCGATGTGGTGATCGAATGCGCCGGTGTCGCAGCGACGGTCGAGCAGTCCACCCGGCTTGCCAAGGCCGGTGGCACCGTCGTCATCCTCGGGGTGATGGCGCAGGGCGAGACCGTTCGGATCGAGCCGTTCGACATTCTCTTTCGCGAGTTGCGGGTGCTCGGCTCCTTCATCAACCCCTTCACCCACCGCCGGGCCGCCGATCTGGTCGCATCGGGCGTCATCAATGTGGAAAAGCTGATCTCGCGAACAATCATGCTGGAGGAAGCGCCGGAGGTGATCCGCAATCCGCCGGCTGCGGGAGAAGTGAAGGTACTGGTGGTGGCAACGGGCGGGTAAAGCCTTCAGGGGCCGACATACGACATCTGGCTGCGGCTGTTTGCCCTCTCAAGCCCGATTTCGGAATCCCGGACCGCGAACCGTGCTACAATTGCGGATGGGCAATCGATGTCCGGAAGGAATTTATCCGATGATCTTGAAAGAGATGACCAGCGACGACTGCGTTGACGTCCTCTCCAGGGGCCACATTGCCCATCTTGCCTGCGCCAAGGACAATCGCCCCTATGTCGTACCGATCCAGTACGCATTTGAATCCCCCAGCCTCTATGGGTTTTCGATGCCGGGGCAGAAAATCGACTGGCTGCGCGCCAATCCGCTGGTCTGCATCCAGGTCGGCGAAATCAAGGGCAACGAGGCTTGGCGAAGCGTCGTCGTCGAAGGACGCTATGAAGAATTCCCGGACGACGAGCGATGGCACAACGAACGGCTGCACGCCTGGTCGCTGCTGGAAAAACGCGGCAACTGGTGGGAGCCTGGCTCCTTGAAACCCGGCGCGGCTGCAGCCGGCGGCAAAAACACCACCCCAGTGTTCTTTGCCATTCATATCGACAGCGTCACCGGCCGGCAGTCGGCTGCCGGCGAGAACTGAGAGACTGAAGCTGCTAGGCTGCTTCGGGCAGGCGTGAGGTGAAGGTGGCGCGGGTAATCGACACCGACGTGCCTTCGGCGCCGGTTGTCGTCTCAATCTGCGCCGCCAGCTGCTTGACCAGTGCCTGGACGATCGCCGTCCCCAGTCCGCCGCCCGGTTTGGGCACCGAGAGAATATCTTTTCCGACGCCGTTGTCCGAAACGACCAGTTTCCAGTCGGCGCCGTTGACCTCGTAGGACACCGAGATCGACGCCTCGGCCTTGAGGGCGGGGAAAGCATATTTGATGGCGTTGATGACCAGTTCGGTGACGATCAGCCCGAGGCTGACGGCCTGGTCGGAACCGATCCGCCCATTCTGCGCCAGCACCTTGATATCGATCGGCTGGCTTTCGCCGGTCATCGACGACGACAGGCTGCCGCAGAGCTTTTCGAGATAGGAACCAACCTCGATCTGGTCGATGCCGCCGGTCACATGCAGGTGGCGTTGCACCTCCGCGACCGACATCACCCGTTGATGCGCATCCTGCAAATCGCGGCGGGTTTCCTCCGACGTTACCGCACGCGCCTTCAGCAACAGGATACTGGCAATGATTTGCAGGCTGTTGGCGACGCGGTGCCGCATTTCCTCAAGCAGAACGCCTTTCTGGCGAAGCAGGTCCTGGGTACGCTCATGCAGGATTTCCTTTTCCCGCTCGATGGTGCGCCGCGCACTGATATCGGTGAAGGCCAGCAGGATCGTCGTGCCGGAGCCTTCGCCGTAAACCACCTGGCGGGCGTTGAGCAGCATGATCCTGCGGCCGAGACCGGGGAAATCATGCTCGACTTCGAAACCATCCATGGCTGTTTGCGCCGGGATGATCGTTTCCAACAGCAGACGCAACGCCGGTATATCCCACTGGCCATCGCCAAGCGTGTAGAGCAGCCGGCCATGCGTATCCTCGGCCTTCACCTTGAATGTGTCAAAGAAGGAGCGGCTGGCGGCGAGCACATGGAAGCGTTTATCGAGCACCAAAAGCGGATCATGGATCGTGTTGACGATCGCCTGGGCAAGCGTTTCCGCGTCTTCGAGATTCTGAAAATTGATCATATGGTAGTGCCCGTTCCGGACTTGCAGGCTGCACTTCAAGTGAGGCAGCGTCGTGTCCGGTTATTTCGTACACTCTATTTCAAGAGGAGTCGCCTTTCATCTCGAACCGCCGCAATATTCGCGCGCCAGAGTTGCGCGGGATTTCTTGCGGCGGCGCTGCGTCTTCGATCAGGCGGCAAACCGCTTGATCACGTCGGCGAGCGGGATATGCCCGAGGCAAGCACCGGATCCGACTGGTGTTTCACCGTCCTCGACCGCCAGGGCATATTGCACAACGGGTTCGGCTTCGATCCGGCGGCGCAGCGCTGCAAGTTTTGGATAGGCCTTGTCATCGACGGCCTGGTGAAACTCTGCCCAGCGCGCCACGCCGATCAGCGTGGTATCGGCCAAACTCAGGCGATCACCGGCCAGAAACGGCGTATCGCCGATCATCGCCTCAAGCTTTTCATGGCGCTCCACAACGGATTTGCGGCCGAAATCGCGCAGAAACGCCAGTGTCTCCGGCGTCTCGCCTTCAGACTCAAGCGCCACCCACAACGGCCCGAAGGCACTGGTGAAGCCGGTATTGACGAAGGCCATCAACTGCAGCATCCGGTCTGCCTCCGGCGTAAGGGGATCAAAGCTGATGCGGTGCTGGGTATCGCGGGCCGAAAGCCAGCCGGCAATCGCCATGGTCTCGGTGAGGACGATACCCTTTTCGGTGATCAGGACGGGGGTTTCCTGACGGCCGTTCAGCCGGGCATAGGCGTCGTTCTTCATTTCGCTGAGCATACCGACGCGGCAGAGGCGGTAGGGCTGGCCCACCTTTTCGAACGCAGCGACAAGCCCCATCGAGCTTCCGAGCGGGAAGCCGTGAAGGAGAATAGGTTCCATTTTTCGTGTCTCTTCTTGATGTTGATGTGGCGCTGCGCAGCGATGGTTGACCCTAACCATTGGCACCCCCATGTAAATTACGCACTCTTTTGTAACCAGGACCGCCCGATGAAAGACGTCGTCTCCAAATGCCCGATCGAAGAGACCATGCGCGTGTTGAGCGGCCGCTGGCCGACGCTGCTGCTCTACTATCTGAAGGACGGCACCAAGCGTTTCAGCGACCTGCAGCGCGACAACCCGACACTGTCGCACCGGATGCTGGCGCTGGAACTGCGCAAGCTGGAAAAGGCCGGCATTGTCAGGCGCACCGCCTATTCCGGATATCCGCTGCGGGTGGATTACGACCTGACGGCTGCGGGCCTAAAGCTCGTGCCACTGATCGACGCGCTCGGCGATTGGTGGGAAGAGAGCGCGGACGGCCGAGCAGAGCCGGTTGAGGCAAGGATACGCAGGCCATTGATCAAGGCCGCCTGACGGGATGAACCCGTCACACAGAGGGTCAATACGTCATGGCCACCCGATGATTTCTCGCATGACATAAATGACGGTATCCTGCGGCATCTCTCCGGAAAACCGGCGATGCGATAGAAGCGCGCCAAACGATGGCGAGCCTTATATCGCTGAGATCCGCATAGCCGCTGTGGCCACGACGTTTGCGGCGGTCATTTTCCTGTCGATTCCATAATTTTCGGGGTTTCGCTTGGCGCCACATTTCCCTATAAGCCGCTTCTAGCCTGAAAAGACCAAGCCTGCGCCCCCCGACCGGTGTTCTCCCACCTTGGCCGGTTTTTTGCGCAGCCGGAAAAAGCGGATAGAGACCATGCCAAAGCGCCAAGACATCAAATCGATCCTCATCATCGGTGCGGGGCCGATCGTCATTGGCCAGGCCTGCGAGTTCGACTATTCCGGCACACAGGCCTGCAAGGCGCTGAAGGAAGAGGGTTACCGGGTCATCCTGGTCAACTCCAACCCGGCCACAATCATGACCGACCCCGACATGGCGGATGCGACTTATGTCGAGCCGATCACCCCGGAAGTGGTCGCCAAGATCATCGCCAAGGAACGCCCGGACGCGCTTCTGCCGACCATGGGCGGCCAGACGGCGCTGAACACCGCGCTGTCGCTGAAGCGCATGGGCGTTCTCGACCGCTACAATGTCGAGATGATCGGCGCCAAGCCGGAAGCCATCGACATGGCCGAAGACCGGGCGCTGTTTCGCGAGGCCATGTCGCGCATCGGGCTCGAAACCCCGAAGTCGCTGCTCGCCAACGCCACCGAGATCAAGGATATCGACCGCAAGCTGCACGTTGCCGAGCGCGACAAGCTGAAGGCGCAGCTTTCGGGCGCTGCCCTCGACAAGGCGCTCGACGAGCTGGAAAACACCTGGAACCTCGGCGAAACCGACCGCAAGCAGCGCTACATGAGCCATGCCATGGCGATCGGCGCGCAGGCGCTCGATACCATTGGTCTGCCGGCGATCATCCGCCCGTCCTTCACCATGGGCGGCACCGGCGGCGGCATTGCCTATAATCGCTCGGAATTCTTCGAGATCATCGGTTCCGGCCTCGATGCCTCCCCGACCACCGAAGTGCTGATCGAAGAATCGGTGCTCGGCTGGAAGGAATACGAGATGGAAGTGGTCCGCGACACCGCGGACAACTGCATCATCATCTGCTCGATCGAAAACATCGACCCGATGGGCGTGCACACGGGTGACTCGATCACCGTTGCCCCTGCCCTGACGCTGACCGACAAAGAATACCAGATCATGCGCAACGCCTCGATCGCGGTGCTGCGCGAGATCGGCGTCGAAACCGGCGGCTCGAACGTTCAGTTCGCCGTCAACCCGAAGGACGGCCGTCTGGTCGTCATCGAGATGAACCCGCGCGTCTCGCGCTCCTCGGCGCTCGCTTCGAAGGCCACCGGCTTCCCGATCGCCAAGATCGCCGCCAAGCTCGCGGTCGGTTACACGCTCGACGAACTCGACAACGACATCACCGGAGGTGCGACACCGGCCTCGTTCGAACCGTCGATCGATTACGTCGTCACCAAGATCCCGCGTTTCGCCTTTGAAAAATTCCCGGGCGCCGGCACGACGCTGACGACCGCAATGAAGTCGGTCGGCGAAGTCATGGCGATTGGCCGCACCTTTGCCGAATCGCTGCAGAAGGCGCTGCGCGGCCTTGAAACCGGTTTGACGGGCCTCGATGAAATCGAAATCCCCGGCCTCGAAGACACCGGCGACAACCACAACGCCATCCGCGCCGCCATCGGCACGCCGACGCCGGACCGCCTGCGCATGGTCGCCCAGGCGCTGCGCATGGGCATGTCGGAAGCCGACGTCCACGACGGCTCGAAGATCGACCCATGGTTCATCGCCCAGTTCAAGGCGATCATCGATATGGAAGCCCGCGTGCGCGAGCACGGCTTGCCGGAAGATGCCGAAAACCTGCGGATGCTGAAGGCCATGGGCTTCTCCGACGCACGGCTTGCGACGCTCTCCAAGAGCCGCCCGAAGGAAGTTGCCGAACTGCGCAACCGGCTGAACGTGCGCCCGGTCTACAAGCGCATCGACACCTGTGCTGCCGAATTCGCCTCACCGACCGCCTACATGTACTCGACCTACGAGACGCCGTTCAACGGCGCTGCCCGCTCGGAAGCGCAGATTTCCGATCGCAAGAAGGTCGTCATCCTCGGCGGCGGTCCGAACCGCATCGGCCAGGGCATCGAGTTCGACTATTGTTGCTGCCATGCCGCCTTCGCACTGAAGGATGCCGGCTACGAAGCGATCATGATCAACTGCAACCCGGAAACCGTGTCGACCGACTACGACACCTCCGACCGCCTCTATTTCGAGCCGCTGACGGCCGAAGACGTGATCGAGATCCTGCGCGCCGAGCAGGAGAATGGCGTCCTGCACGGCGTCATCGTCCAGTTCGGTGGCCAGACGCCGCTGAAGCTTGCCGAAGCGCTGGAAAAGAACGGCATCCCGATCCTCGGTACAGCACCGGACATGATCGATCTGGCCGAAGACCGCGACCGGTTCCAGAAGCTTCTGATGAAGCTCGACCTCAACCAGCCGAACAATGGCATTGCCTATTCGGTCGAACAGGCTCGCCTCGTGGCCTCGGAAATCGGCTTCCCGCTGGTCGTGCGCCCGTCCTATGTTCTGGGTGGCCGCGCCATGCAGATCATTCACTCCGAAAGCATGCTGCAGACCTACCTGCTCGACACCGTTCCGGGCTTGGTGCCGGAAGACATCAAGCAGCGCTATCCCAATGACAAGACCGGCCAGATCAACACCCTGCTCGGCAAGAACCCGCTTCTGTTCGACAGCTACCTGACCAATGCGGTCGAGGTTGATGTCGATGCGCTCTCCGATGGCGAGACCGTTTTCGTCTCCGGCATCATGGAGCATATCGAGGAAGCCGGCATTCACTCCGGCGACAGTGCCTGTTCGCTGCCGGTCTACACGCTGTCCGACGAGATCGTCGACGAACTGGAGCGCCAGACCAAGGCAATGGCCAAGGCCTTGAAGGTCGGCGGCCTGATGAATGTGCAGTTCGCCATCAAGGACGGCACGATCTACGTGCTCGAAGTCAACCCGCGCGCCTCGCGCACCGTGCCCTTCGTCGCCAAGACCATCGGCGCGCCGATCGCCAAGATCGCTGCCCGCATCATGGCCGGCGAAAAGCTCGACGACGCGATTGCCGCCTATGGCAAGAAGCCGGATCCGCGCAACCTCAACCACATCGCCGTCAAGGAAGCCGTCTTCCCGTTTGCCCGTTTCCCCGGCGTCGATATCCTGCTCGGCCCGGAAATGCGCTCGACCGGCGAAGTCATCGGCCTCGACACCGATTTTGCGCTGGCCTTTGCCAAGGCCCAGCTCGGCGCCGGCGTCGACCTGCCGCGCGAAGGCACGGTGTTCGTCTCGGTCCGCGACGAGGACAAGGAACGCGTCCTGCCGGCCATCCGTCACTTGACCGAAATCGGTTTCAAGGTGCTGGCAACCGGCGGCACTGCCCGTTTCCTCGGCGAAAACGGCATCACCGCCACCAAGATCAACAAGGTTCAGGAAGGCCGTCCGCATATCGAAGACGCCATCCGCAACCGCCAGGTCCACCTCGTCATCAACACGACGGATAGCTCCAAGGCGATCTCGGATAGCAAATCGCTGCGCCGCGCGACGCTGATGCAGAAGGTGCCGTATTATACCACGATGGCCGGTGCGGAAGCCGCTGCACGCGCCATCAAGGCGCTGAAGGCGGGAAGCCTGGAAGTGCGGACGCTGCAGAGCTACTTCTGAGGCGATATGCACAAGCCCATCCACTGTTCCGCACATGCTTTGACAGTAATGCGGGAGCGTGGGCTTGATGCAAGATGGGTGGAGACCGTCTCTCCCTTTGGACGGCGCCGGATCCGGGAGATCCGGCGGTGGAAAGACGTTTTGGCGCGGTTCCGCAGCGCGGGGGACGAATTATGCGCGTCGCTTGCGTTGAAGACGACTTTGAAATCCGTATGATATCGGCATTTCTCGACCGTGGAGCCATCAAGCCAGCATGAAGCCCGTGATCGAATATGATGCGGCGGCAAACGCGGCCTATAACCGTTTCCCCAGCGAGACCATTCTGGAGAGCGAAGAGATTTCTGCCGGTATCGTTCTGGATTACCATGAACACGGCCATGTTGTCGGCATGGAAGTACTTGACGCCCGCCAGCATCTGTCACCAAAGACGTTGAACGAAGCGGCCTGACGCACCTCATTTGGTGGGCTCCACCACCTCAGTTCATTGAACAGAGAATGGGGTTTCGCGCCGTCAGACAATCGTTTTCACGGCTTGTCAGCAAGCTAAGCGGTGTCTCTTTTGGCAAACTGGCGACCACGAACTCCGTCTTCCTCGCCCCGTGGCGGGGATCCAGTGACCCGACGTCTGTCGGGTCAAAAGACTCTTTCAGCCCAAAGACTTAGGCTAGCTGGATTTCTGTGACAAGCACAGAGATGACAGAGGATTTGGCAATCGCACAATTTCCCAAGTCACCATCAAATGGTTAGAAAATGACCTTGTCAGCAGCCCGAGCGGCGCCCAACAGGGGCGCCGCTTCTCTATTGCTGATCTCAAGCCGCCTGCTGGCTGCGCGCCAGCCCGGCCGTCCGCATCGCGAAGAAAACTGACACGCCGGCGATGACGCATCCACTGCCGAAGACCACGAGCATGGCGTGGCGCATGGTTTCAACCGACGCGGCTGCGCCAAAACCCATGACATTGGCGACGAGACCGAAGACTGCAGCGCCGATTGCGTAGCCTGCCGATTGCAGGGTCGGCAGCATGGCCGAGGTCCGGTCGCGTTCGTCGTCGGTGGAGACGTCCATCATCAACTGGCTGAGCGTGCCCCAGGATATTCCGAACCCGGCACCGATCATCGCCTGCCCCGGCAGTACAAACCAGAGCATGTCTGTGGCGATGGCGATGACCACAGAGGCAAGCCCTATCAGCAGCAACACCGGGCCAACCAGCATGATCCGGTTGCGCAACGCCAGCGAGCGCAGGCTCGCAACACCGATCGCGCTCAAGCTCCAGGAAATCGCCATGACGGCGCTGAGCGCGCCGGCGGCGGTCGGCCCGAGATGCCAGAGATGCTGCAGGCTGTAGACGAGGAAGACCGATCCCGCCGCCTGCGATAGCGGCATCAGCAGGATGACCCACAATCCGGTGCCGAGCGCCTTGCGCGCCGTGAACGCGGCCCTTGGCAGCACCGGGTTAGGCGAACGCCGGTCGAGGTAAACGACGGTTACCAGAACCACCGCCGCGCCGATCAACAATGCGGCCATCGGCAGGGTGCCACCGGCAATACCGGACAGCGAAATCATCAGGATGCCCGCGCCTGCGGCAATCAGGCGCGCGAAAGGAATGGTTGAGGCCTGCCCGGAGCCGGACACGCCGCGCGGAACGATGGCGAGAACGAGGATGATGAAGATGGCGGCAGCGGGAATGCTGACGAAGAAGGCGGCGCGCCAGGAGAAATGCTCCGTCAACCCACCGGCCACCAGCGGCCCGGAAAACGCCGCCATGGCCCAGACAATCGCCTCGGCGCCAAACACTTTCGGCACGAGGCGCGAGGGGAAAAGCTCGGGGATCAGCGCATAGCAAAGTGCCGCGACGACGCCCTCGCCCGCCCCCTGCAGCAGCCGCCCGGCCAAAACCTCAGACATATTGGTGGCGCAGGTCGCAAGGACCGTGCCGGCAACGAAGATGACGGCGGCCGCAAGCAGCGTGTTTCTGGCGCCGAACCTCTGCTTAAGATTGGCAGAAACGAGGCCGCCGATAATCGCAAACACCAGATAGAGGGTGAAGGCCCAGGACAGCAGCGCCGCACCGCCGAGTTCTTCCACCGCCGTCGGCAGGGCCGTGGAGATGAAGAACTCGTTGAAGGCGAACAGGGCGACGCCGAGGCAGAGCGTGATCGTCGACACGAGATAACGCGGCCGCATCAACTCGCCCCATCCGCCGGCCAATTCCGCGCCCCCTGCAAATCCTGCGGATGGGCCGCTCATTGGCTCTTCTGTGTAGGGGATATTGTCAGTCGTCATGCTTCCGTCTCCAGTAGGAAAGCACGACTGTTACAACCTCAAGCGCTATTGAGGTAAAGCCCTATTTTCCGATCTCGACCGATTTTTCACGCCGTCAGGCGGCCTGGGTCACCTGGTCTGACCGGATCGTGAAGAGGTCTCGGCCGATGCTGCGGGCGGTCTCCAGATGCAAGGCCACCTCCGCGGCTTCCGATCCCAGCAGCAGTTCGGATGTCACGACCCGGGCGCCGCAATAGTCAAAGATGCCGTGATCGATCTGCGTCGTCATCGCATCGCGATAGCCGCGCCGCTCATAGGTCGATGCACTGGCGCCGCCGAGGCCGACAAGATGAACTTTGAGGTGGCGCAGTTTTTTCACAGACTTGATATCCGGGCCTTCGTCATAGGCCCAGCCATTGGAAAAGACCCGATCGACCCACCCCTTCAGCAAAGCCGGCATCGACCACCAATGAACGGGAAAGACCAGCACCAGCGCATCCGCACGATCGATCCTCGCCTGTTCAGTGGCGACATCAGCCGGAATCGGCACATCCCTGCGATGAACCGCAAGATCGGTGAACGTGAACTCCGGCTTAAAGCCCTCGTCCGACAGATCGGCGATTTCAACGGAATGCCCCTCTCCCGTATGGGCTACCCCCTCCGCCAGATGCCGCGCGACGCTATGGGTGAGCGAGCCTTGATCGGGATGGGCGACAACGATGAGCGCATGCATGTCGAAAACTCCTGTTTGGCTGTTGCGGACCAAAGCCGCATCTTATATACTTTTAGTAAGTTACCTTTGGTATATAGAGATGTCAAGCATGGAAAACACGGATCAGGTCTCGCCAACCCGCCGCCGCCTGTCGCGCAATGAACGGCTTCGCCAGCTGCTGGATGTCGCATGGCGGGTGGTCCGCACGGAGGGAACGGAGGCGCTGACGCTTGGATATCTTGCCGAGCAGGCAGGCGTGACGAAGCCGGTCGTCTACGATCATTTCAATACGCGGCCGGGGCTGCTGGCAGCGCTCTACCGGGAATACGACACGCGCCAGACGGCGCTGATGGACAAGGCGCTTGAGGACAGTAAGCCGACCCTTGCCGGCAGGGCAAGGGTGATTGCATCGTCCTATATCGAATGTGTCCTTCTCCAGGGCCGCGAAATCCCGGGCGTCAGCGCCGCTCTGGCCGGCTCGCCGGAATTAGAAAAGATCAAGCGTGATTACGAGACTGGCTTCATCCAAAAATGCCGCACAGCCCTTGCCCCCTTCGCCGGCACCGGCACAATCGCGTCAGCCGGTCTATGGGCGATGCTCGGGGCCGCGGAAGCCCTCTCCTATGCCGCCGTGACCGGCGATATCACCGCCGGTCAGGCCGAAGAAGAGCTTTACCAGACCATCCTGTCGATGGTTGGCCGCAACGGTAACCGATGACCAAGAGTGGTCAATAACCGCCGACGATCGGCAGGATTTCGCCGGTAATGTAGCTGGAGCATTGCGGCGATGCGAGGAAGACATAGGCCGGGGCAATCTCTTCCGGCTGGGCCGGACGCTTCATCGGCGTATCGGCCCCGAAGGTCGCAACGTCCTCAGCCTCCTTGTCGGAGGGATTGAGCGGTGTCCAGACCGGACCGGGTGCGACAGCATTGACCCGGATGCCCTTTTCGATCAGCTGGCCGGAAAGTGCCTTGGTAAAGGCGTGAATGCCGCCCTTGGTCATCGAATAATCGATCAGCTGCTTGCTACCCTCGATCCCCGTGACCGATCCGGTATTGACGATGGCGCTCCCCTCCTTCATGTGCGGCACCGCTGCCTGCGCCATGAAGAAATAGCCGTAAAGATTGGTCTTCAGCGTCTCGTCGAAATGTTCTTCGGTGAGATCAAGCACATCAGCAGAATGAACCTGGAAGGCGGCATTATTGACCAGCACGTCAAGCTTTCCAAAAACTTCGACGACGGCGGCAACCGCCTTCTGGCAAAACGCCCGGTCTTTCACGTCGCCCGGGAAAGTCATTGCCCGGCGGCCTTCCGCCTCGATCGCCTTCACCGTATCATCGGCATCCTTGCCTTCGGCCAAATGCAGGATCGCCACGTCGGCACCCTCGCGAGCAAACAGTACCGCAACAGCACGGCCGATACCGCTGTCGCCGCCAGTGATCAATGCGACCTTGCCTTCAAGCTTGCCGGATCCCTTGTAATAGGGTGCTTCATAAAGCGGTGCAGGGTCGAGCTTGTATTCGGCACCGGGTTTGGGCTGATGCTGCCGGGGAAACGGCGGCACCGGATACATCCGCGCACCGGCCTGCATCGCCTTCGGCTTGGAAGGCTTTTTCGCCTTGTCCCTGGCATCGGCCTCGGCGACCTCATCCTGGATATAGCGCTGCTTTTCCGCCGTGCGGGCGGCTGCACTGAGCCGTGCGGCCATGGTCTCTCTCCTCGGTTATCTTACAAAATCTGAGTCGGCTTGATCGTACCGACGGACACGATACCCTCGACGACGCCCCGCGGGCCGGTCGCTGCAACGCCCCGCTGGTCCAGCATTTCGACCACCGCGTAGAGCCGCGCGTTGCGAAAGGCACTGGCGTCGCGTGTCGAATTGCCTTCGGCCGGCGCCGCGTCGATCTCGGTAAAATCGAGTTCAGCCTCTGCGGCGGTAATACGGGCGTCGGCCGGCGAAAAGGCACGGACGATGATCTCTCCCCGGTTTTCGGCGCTGTCCCAATTCGGGTCGCCGGCGCGGGCAACCGGAACGAGCCGGTAGAGCTTCAACCTGTCCTGCGGACGGCTGTTTTCCTGCATCATCTGGTCCTCGCTTTCTAACCCTGATCTGCGGGGCGATATTGCACCGCCTCAGCTGGTTTCCATCTTGAAGACCGAACGAGCACGCCTGTGAATTGTTCCCGTCAATCCGTTTCCGGCGCAGGATGGGGGGCGGACGGCTTGCGCGCTCCTCCGATTAATCTGGCTTTTGCACTCCGCTTTCTGCTATAAGCATTGTTCAAATGTTTCCGACGGTTCCAGAGTTAACGCTCCGGTGACCGTTTTCTTTTGTGCTAAGCCCTGCCTGAAGCGGGCAAGCATGGACTATGAAGGACAGTGAAATGGTCGAAAAAGTACCGATGACTCAAAGCGGATTCGCCAAGTTGCAGGAAGAACTGCGTTGGCGTCAGCAGGAAGAGCGCCCGCGGATCATCGAAGCGATTTCCGAAGCGCGCGCCCATGGCGACCTTTCGGAAAACGCCGAATATCACGCGGCCAAGGAAGCCCAGAGCCACAATGAAGGCCGCATCGGCGAAGTCGAGGATTACGTCGCACGCGCCGAAGTCATCGACCTGTCGAAGATGTCCGGCTCGAAGATCAAGTTCGGCGCCACCGTCAAGCTGATCGACGAGGACACCGAGGAAAACAAGACCTACCAGATCGTCGGCGACCAGGAAGCCGACGTGAAGCAGGGCCGCATCTCGATCTCTTCACCGATCGCCCGCGCGCTGATCGGCAAGGAAGTCGGCGATTCGATCGAGGTCGTCGCCCCCGGCGGTTCGAAGGCCTACGAGATCCTTGCGATCAACTGGGGCTGATCTCCGGCAAGTCCATTCAAAAGCCCGGACGGCGCGTCAAACGCCTCCGGGCTTTTTTCTGTTAGACGATACATAAGGGCTAAAAGCGTGGAAGATATCAGCGACGTCGAGATCATTGCGCCGAACTTCAAGCGCCGCCTCTCCGGCGTCACCTCGACGATCATCCAGCTGATCCCGGTGCAGCGCGCACTCGGCCAGAAGGTCGCGGCACTTGGCCCCGGCCTGCCGGCAAGCTTGCCGCATATCGGCTACCGGGACATGTTTCGCCTGTGGACGCCTCCCCGCGGTCAGCGCGTGCGCGTCTGGCATGCCCGCCGCAACATCGAAATGCTGCCGGCGATCTTTATGCGTGACGTGCTGCGCATGCCTTTGAAGATCGTCTTCACCTCAGCCTCGCAACGCAAGCATTCCGGCTGGACGAAATGGCTGATTTCCAAGATGGACAAAGTGATCGCCACCAGCGGCAAGACCGCGAACTATCTGACGGTGGAAAATACCGTCGTCATGCATGGCATCGATACGGATCGGTTCTCGCCACCAACGGATAAGGCAGCAGCGAAGCACGCCCGCCGCCTCGATCCGGACAAGAATATCGTCGGTTGTTTCGGCCGGGTACGGCATCAGAAGGGAACGGATATCTTCGTCGATACGATGATCCGCCTTTTGCCCACCCGCCCCAATTGGATAGCAATCGTGGCCGGCCGCGCCACTGGCAAGCACGTGGATTTCGAAAACGGCCTGAAGGCCAAAGTTAAGGCTGCCGGCCTAGCCGAGCGCATTCTGTTCGTTGGCGAACACACGAACATCAACCAATGGTATCAAGCGCTGGATCTTTTCATTGCCCCGCAACGATGGGAAGGGTTCGGGCTTACCCCGCTGGAAGCCATGGCCACCGCGGTGCCGGTTATAGCCACAGATGTCGGCGCGTTCCCGGAATTGCTGGTCATCGATCAGGACGAAACGGGCGTCATCATTGGCCGCGACAGTGTCGATGCCATGGTAGAGGCCACAGCCCTCTTCATGGATGACGGCGCGCGCCGTCAAGCAGCGTCAAACCACGCCCGCGCCCACGTGCTGAAAAACTTCAGCATCGAGGGCGAAGCGAAATTGCTCGGCAATATCTACCAAAGCATGCGGTGATTAAATCCGTTCGTTCTTGAACAGGAACACTGTACGGGAAGGATTCCAATCGACAACGGAAAAGCCCGCTTTCGTTGCTGCATTGATGACCGGCGTCAATGTGCTTTCCTTGTTTCGTCCCCGCTCGAAGCCGCAATCAACCGTGAGATAACGGGTCATGGACAATGCTTGCGATGCACCGGCAAGAATTTCCGGTTCAGCCCCCTCGGCCTCGATCTTCATAACGGCGATCGCGTTGATCTGGTGCTCCGCCACGAAATCATCCAGCCGGATTGCCTGAACCTTCTTGATTCCATCGAAATCGTTCATTTCAATGATGGAACCATCGCCCGTATCTGGCTTGGAATAGAAAGACAGCGTTGTCTTCTCATTCCAGAGAGCCACCCTGTTCGTTTTGGCAAGCCCAGAGTAATTGTTGAGATCGCAGCAGTCCGCCTCCAACGTCTCAGGTTCAAAGGCATGATACTGAAGGCTATTTTCACGAGCGAAAAAACCAAGCTCTCCGACATTGGCTCCGCAATCGATGAACGCGCCCGACAGATCACCGTCGATTCGATGCAGCAAATAGGTCCGGTTGAGTTCTTTAAACCTGCCCTTTACCGATTTCTTGTAAAGCCACAGGCGATTTCGACGGCAGATATTAATCTCGCCCGTCGGGTCCTGAACATGAATGATCTTACGCTGACTATCGACGGTTATCCTGTGCCGGTAGCCCTTCAGTTTATTACGACTATTGGTATAGCGCTCGAACAACGCGTCAGGCATCGCCTCGATCGAGCGGCGCCCGATACGCTTCAAAAAATCACTCATAAAAATATCCCAGCCTCAAAAACCCGCCCCCGGGCTTTGGCTGCGATACACTGTATGGAAAGTTCCGTGTCAAACTCTGACTGGAACTAATCCACTACTTTAGATTGCGATTAAATATCAAGGTTTGCGCTTGAACAGTTCGATATAGGCGTTGGCAACAGCCTCTTCGGAAAACTGGCCAACCAGCGTGTTGCGGCCAGCCTCGGCGATGCTTGCCGCAAGTTGCGGTTGCGCGATCAGCTGGGTGATGGCACGGCTATAACCGGCAACATCATCGATATCGACGAGCAGGCCGTTTTCGCCATCACGGACAAACCATGACGGGCCTTCCGAACGCGAAGAAATGACCGGCTTTTTCTGCGCCCAGGCTTCAAAAATAACGTTACCCAGCGGCTCGTGGCTGGATGGCATGACGAAAATATCGGCTGCAGCAACAAACGGCCGGGTGTCCTTGTGCCAGCCGAGCAGGCGCACGCGGTTTTCCATCTTGTGCTCGCGGATGACCGCCTCGATTGCACCACGCTCTTCGCCATCGCCGGCGATCCATAGATACGCATCCGGGACAGCCGCCATAGCCTTGATCAGCAGGTGAAAGCGCTTGCGCAGGACGAAACGCCCCATCGTCATAACAATTGGTACGCCTTCAGGCGTATTGACGGAGGCACGGTCAATCGGCGCGACGGCCGTCGTGTCGGTGAAATTCGAGATCACCTCGACGCCGCGCGTCCAGCCGAGCTTGCGCACGTGATCGCCGATGCTGGGCGTATTGCACACCAGAATGTCGGTATTCTTGAAGTAGCCAAGATGGGTCGGGTAATCGCCGAGCCGCGACAGCTTGATTGCGCCATTATAGGCGGGCATCAGCCGGGCGCCGCGGGTCGACCAGGAAATGATCGCATCCACCTTGTCGCGCCGCGCCATCGACAGAACCTTCATCGGCAGCAGGATGCGATCGACCGAAAGATTGCGGAAATTGCTCTGGATGACACGCGCATGCGGCTCCACATCCTCGCGCCATCTGCGGTTCCAGCGCATGACGGCCGTCTGCTCGACGCCGCGCCGCGCAAGCGCACCGACCAGATGCACGAAGAATTTCTCCGCGCCACCGTCCTTGCCGAAAATATACTGATGAACCCGCATTGGTCTTTATCCTGCACTTTGCTTTCTGCCGTCTGGAATACCTGAGCCGGCATCTATGGACAGTTGCGTCCTTATCTTACCCTTGCCACAGCTGCACAAGGGCCTGCAACCCGTTGTCCAGCAAATCTTAGGGTTCACGGTTCTCGACCAAACACACCAGTTTTTTCAAACGAGGACTTCCGATAATCCATCCGGTGCAGAATCCATACTTGTTATCCGCGGCTCAACCGCGATATTGCCAGAAGGGATGGCGTATATTACGTGCACGAACGCCGCGAAATCCTGACGGAGAGCGGCGGCCGCGAACTTTGCGGCTTCTTCTTCGCCGGAAAGGGTAAAATGCAGTCGCTTGAAACCTACGTCATCAATCTGGATGGCAGCAATGACCGCCTTGAAGCCATCAGCGCGCAGCTCACCGATTTCGGCATCTCCTTTGAGCGTATATCCGCAGTCGATGGCCGGCCGCTCGATTTGTCGACGGTCGCAGATTACGATGAAGCGCATGCCGAGCGCTACATGGGCCGCAGCCTCGTCGGCGGCGAAATCGGCTGCTACCACAGCCATTTGAAAGTCGCGGAGCGCTTTCTGCAATCCGGCGCCCGCTATGCGCTGGTTCTGGAAGACGACGCGCTGCCGCTGTGCAATCCGGTAGAGTTGCTTGAAAAGGCCCTTCCCGACCTCGACGCAATCGACCCCGAATGGCTACTGATCAATATCGGCAACAGCAAGCTGAAGATCGCAACACCGCTTTCCCATTACAATACCGGCGGATATCAATGCGAACTCGTCGCGGCCCATTATTTTCCGATGACGACCAGCGCCATCGTCTGGTCGCGCGAAGGAGCCCGGCTTTTCATCGAGCAGCACGGCAAGATCTTCGCGCCAGTAGACAATTATTTCCGGCACTGGCTGACCCGCACCGGTCACGGTTATTCCTTCACCCCTGCCCCGGTGACGACGACCGAAGCTGCAAGCCAGATCCTGGCGAGTGCCGGAAGGGGAAGAAAGACCAACAAGAGAAAATGGTTCTACGGCCTGACGAAGCAACGGCGACTGATGCAGGACAAGTTTATTGCCTTCATCCAGAAAAAGCGGTTTCGATCAGTCCAAGCCCCAAGGTAGCGCAACGTCTGACATTCGGACGCCGGTCAGGTCATGTCAGCGGAAATAGAACGACTTGAGGAGAGCGTTTATTCTTTCTGGCGATGGAACTGACGCAGTACCACTGCGGACGCCCCGGTTGAAATCCGAGAGAAACCTTTCGAAGTCGATGGGCCCTGCAATAGGTGCACCACGACAGCTGAAATAGTCGATGAATTTGAAACCATCGCCTTTCAATTCCCCATGCGGTTCCATCCAGCAGGAAGGAATACCGTAGGCGTCAGCAAGAATGAGCCCATGCAAGCTACTGGAAACGATGTAATCCGAGGAGGAGATCTGATCGGTGATCTGTTTCGGATCCCCCAGCAGGTTCAGTATCTTCCAGTGTTTGGGCAGGCTTGCGCCATACTGGGAGACAAAATTCTGATAGGTGACGAAATGCGGGATGATCGTTACCTCGGCAGCCGGGGTCACTTTCTTGGGCCAAATCAGCGGTAAAAGCAGCGCCGGATCACCGAGTGCCACAGGTTTTTCAGGCGCAACTCTCGCCTTGGTCAGTTCACCCCGCACGGCGTCGACAATAAGGCGCTGTGGCCATAGAGCTTCGGTCCCAGAACTGATGAACCCCGCGCCCCAGACATGCAATGTTCTCCAGGGACGTTTATGCAAAAATCCCAGCTTATCCTTGTGGTGCTGCTTGTAGTAGATGTCCAGAAGGCTACCGATACCGAGCAGCTCAGCTTCTGACTCTTTTACATATACCGGTTCACACGAGAACAGCTCACGGAGAAGGTCGGCCATTAGGTTATCGCCGTAGTTCTCAGCCGATTTACCGAATTCCTGCCCAACAGAAGCAGCAAAAACCTTTACTTTTCGCATTTCCTTTCAACCTTTCCAAATAGCGGCAGGTCATGTCAGGATGCGCTCATTCCGGTTTTGTGCAGCCACTATGAAATCTGGCTGGCGCCGGCACTCCAAACACTTTTACCGTCGGCTATGATTTTCGCGATATCCCTGCTTTTCCGCCACTCGCGGCCGGTATCAACGATCAGTTCGGGCTGGTTTACCCCCGGCATAACCCGGCATCGGAATTGCCGCACATATCGATGCAGGGGCATGTTATGGGGCGGTCTCATCTGTCTTTCCGGATCCAGATCAGGATTCATGAGAGTTGAGCATTGGCGGATAAACTCCGACGAGAAGAATGAAGGGCCGGTGCCAAACATATTGTATCTCCTGCGCCACAGCGTCATGCCGGCTATGCCGAACTTCCGCCTTCCTGTGTGAAACTGGTCAATACCATTCCACTTGTCTTCCTTGCAGACCAGCTTCGCTGCTCTGGTGGCACCCTCGAACAGAGGCAGGACATTGTGAGGGGTTATGCTCTCGAGTGCAAGCCAGTCATCTTCCAGATGAAAGACCAGCGGTGACTGCACCTGCGCCCAAACCGTTTTCACGGCCTGGCCAAAGCTGGGCGTGTGCGGCTCTGTTATCAGCGCACGCGGAAAATAATCGAGGATCATGTCGCGGCAGAGCCGGCCATCTTCGTCATCACCACAGAAAGGGTCGATGTTTGCGTAACAATTATCGATGCTGAAATGGCGGAACAGGCTCTTCTCGAACGAGTGGAGCGTATCGTAGAGCAGCTCCGGCCGCCGTCCACAGATGAGAGCGATGTCAATCTTTTGCATGAATATCCTTGAAACAGGAAAATCCTGACGATATGGCAAAGCGCCAAGCCTTCCTGATCACAGCAAAAATGCAGCAACAGAACATGCTGGCAACCATCTTCGCACGAAAGCGAACATGCTGAATTTCCCATATATTCAGCTGATTAGGTCGAAAAATCAATACGATCGACCGTTTCGCACGGCGATTGACTTACACTATCCATATCCGTAATTGAAGAAAAAACGCCCGCTGAGAGCATTTGCGCCACGCCAGGACCCATCATGACAGCCATTGAACTGACCATTGTTGCTACCCGGCGGCCGGATCTTCTTGCAGCGACGATGGAGAGTTTCCAGGCTAGGCTCCTGAAGAACTTCACGATTTCCCGTGTCTCGATCAACATAGACCCATTGTGGGGCGATGATCAGGATGAAGCGCAGTGCTGCGACATCATGCGCAGACACTATCCTGAATGCGTGATCTACACACCAGAACAGCCGGGTTATGCAGCCGCCGTGGAGCGACTCTGGTCAAAATCGACGGGCGATATCCTATTTCATCTGGAAGACGACTGGAATCTCGCCGAGGACATCGACGCATCGGCCCTCGGATTTTTTTCCGATCCGGCAACAGCCGAGATCTCGTTGATGTGCAAGGAAAAAAACTGGGACATCAACAAACGTGGCGTCTATCACTATGCTAAAGTGAAATACAATGTCTGCGGTCTGGACCTTCCTTTGTATCGGAAAGTGCCTTCATTCACCGTCAGCCCGTCGTTTATCAGGGGAGATTTCGCTCGCCGATGGGCCAGCTTGATGGACCTGAGCCTGGATCCGGAAAAACAGGCGCGCTCAAACAAAAACCCGTCCCTGACGCGCTATGTCTCGCCCTTCAGGAACTACGTTTATACCGGAAAATCCGTCTACAACATCGCGGTCGATATCGGACGGGATTGGCGTGACACCAGAAACATCAAAAAATCCATCGTGGACGGAACGTCCCACTGGTCGCCGCAAGAATAGCGTCCGGAAAGCCCACCGCGATATCTCAGCCCCACGCGCTTCACCAACCGGATCGTCAGCATGGTGCGGACGGTATCAACGTGTTCGCAGGCTGTCAGTCTTCGATGACCAGGTCCTGGAAGACCGTCAGGTTTTCCGGCACGCAGGGAGGACGAAAATCGCTTCCGCTCGATTTTGTCCAGGCTGGTCAACGATCTCCAAGCATTAGGCGCTGCGGCAAAGGCTTTGAGGTCGGCTTCCGGTTAATGCTTCACACCGAAATTAACGGTAAGCGCCGCACTTTTGTATAATTCCAATAGAATTGACAGAGACCTTCTTATAACGCTTACGCCGTTATCAAAACGAGACCCATTGACATGACTGCACGCATGAATATTCGCCCATTGGGAAACATGGGAAACCAGATGCTGCAGTATATGTTTGCCCTTAGCGTGCGCGATCAGGCCGGTAAACTGGAAATATTCGGTCACGATCTTCCTTTGTGGAACATCAAAGCGCCTGCACCCACCGATTTTTCATCAAAACCTTTGATATTGCGCGGTCAGCATTACATCGATGCTACGAAAGTGGCGAATTTGATCCGTGCCGGAAAAATCCGTGACTGCGAAATGCGCGGCCTGGGCTTCCAGATGAGCAACTACGGCACGCGCCAACGATACGAGGCCGTGTTTAACGCCGAGACCGTCAATGTCGCGGGATACGGACCTGAGCATGTTGTCTTCAACGTTCGCGGAGCCGAAATCCTTGATCGGAAACACGATGACTATGGTCCCGTGCCCCTGTCGTTCATCGATCAGGTTATCAAGGCATCCGGCGCAAAGCCGGTATTCATGGGGCAACTCGGCGACGATTTCTATTCGCAGCGGCTGCGGGAACGGTATGCGGGCTCGATCTTTCAGCCAAGCCGTGGGGCCCTGATCGATTTCGAAGTGCTGCGCCGGTCCCACCAGATCGCGATTGCCGTCAGCACGTTTTCCTGGGTTGCTGCCTGGCTATCGAAGGCCAGGGTCATTCATGTGCCGCTATCCGGGCTTCTCAACCCGCAGCAGAGACCGGACATCGATCTTCTGCCGGAAAATGATGAGCGCTACCGTTTCTATGAATGTACCCCGCGCCGCTGGACGGCAAGTGCAGAGGATATTGAACACCTTTGGGCGCCCCGCCAGCATCAGCAACTCGACGCAGAGCAAATTCGGCAGCTGAAGACGGCCGCGCGCCGCAAAACAGCGGCAGCGAGAGTGTGGAGAAACATCCGCACCAACGCGCAGGTCAGGCTGGGACTAGCCTGAACCAGCCTTATTCGTTTCCTTTCGGAAAATATGGCGAAATTCTACGCGCGCGTTCGGCGGCCTTAAATAGCCACCAGCCCGACGCTCTTCACCTGGCGGATCGTCAGCATGGTGCGCACGGTATCGACGCGGTCGTTGGCGGTCAGCACCTCGATGACGAAGTCCTGGAAGACCGTCAGGTTCTCCGACACACAGTGCAGGAGGAAGTCGCTTTCGCCTGAGACCATCCAGGCCTGGCGCACCAGCGGCCAGGCATTCGTCGCTGCGGCAAAGGCCTTGAGGTCCGCTTCCGACTGATGCTTCAGACCGACCATACAGAAAGCCACCAGATCAAAGCCGAGTGAAGGTGCGTTCAGCAGGGCGTGATAGCCCTTGATGACGCCCCCCTCCTCCAGCTTGCGAACACGGCGCAGGCATGGAGGAGCAGAGATTCCAACCTTCTGCGCGAGCTCGACGTTGGTCATACGCCCGTCACCCTGCAATTCTCGCAGGATCTTTATATCGATGGCATCCAGCTCAGTGCGAAACACGTGCGCCCCTTGTTCAATATGAGTCGGCCATATCTGCCCGAAATTGGGCCCAACTCGCAAGAAAATTTCGCGGCCGCGATAAAAAAGTGCGCAGGCTCAGCATGTACTGTTGGTAAAGTCGGACCCGCACTTGAATATGAAGGGGCTGCGTTCATAAATGTAGGCTTCACCGACGACGGACAATCCGTGCGCATGCACGGGAAAGACAGGACCTGGCCCATGACTGCCCGACACACCAAAGTTCTCATCATCGGCTCAGGCCCGGCCGGCTATACTGCTGCCATCTATTCGGCACGCGCGCTGCTCAATCCGGTTCTGATCGCCGGCATGGAACAGGGTGGCCAGCTGATGATCACCACCGATGTCGAGAACTATCCGGGCTACGCCGATCCGGTCCAGGGTCCGTGGATGATGGAGCAGATGCTCAAGCAGGCGAGCCATGTCGGCGCCGAGATCGTCAACGATCTGGTGACCGACGTCGATATGTCGGTGCGCCCGTTCCGGCTGAAGACCGACAGCGGCACCGACTGGACGGCCGACGTTTTGATCATCGCCACCGGCGCCAAGGCGAAGTGGCTGGGCATCGAGAGCGAGCCGACCTTCCAGGGGTTTGGAGTTTCGGCCTGCGCCACCTGCGACGGCTTCTTCTATCGCAACAAGGACGTGATCGTCGTCGGCGGCGGCAATTCTGCCGTCGAGGAAGCGCTGTACCTGTCCAACCTTGCCAAGACCGTCACGGTGGTGCACCGCCGCGATCATTTCCGCGCCGAAAAGATCCTGCAGGAACGGCTGTTTGCCAAGGCGAACGTCAAGATCATCTGGGATCACGAAGTGACCGAATATACCGGTGCTGCGGCCAAGCCCCCGATGCCGGCTTCAGTCAGCGGCGTCAAGCTGCGCAATACCAAGACGGGTGCGCTGAGCGAGATGCCGATCGACGGCGTGTTCGTCGCCATCGGCCACGCGCCGGCGGTCGAACTGTTCAAGGACAAGCTGCGCCTGAAGCCGAATGGCTATCTCTGGACAGCGCCCGATTCGACTGCCACGGATGTGGCTGGCGTCTACGCGGCCGGCGATGTGACCGACGATATCTACCGTCAGGCGATCACCGCTGCCGGAATGGGCTGCATGGCAGCGCTTGAAGCCGAAAAATATCTGGCGGGCCATATGCCTGTCGCAATTGCGGCCGAATAGAAGCCGCGAAGAATGGGAGCGGTCAAAGAGCGCTCCTGAGTGGGAACAGACAATCAGCCTTATGGCGGAAAACACGAGGCCGTTTTCCGCCACGAGCATCTATTGGGGGACACAATGCCGCTAGACTGGGACAAACTGCGTATTTTCCATGCGGCGGCGGAAGCGGGATCGTTCACCCATGCAGCCGACAAGCTGCACCTTTCCCAATCGGCCATCAGCCGGCAGGTCTCGTCGCTCGAGCAGGATGTCGGCATAAAGCTGTTCCATCGTCATGCGCGCGGCCTGATCCTCACCGAACAGGGCGAAATCCTCTATCGCACTGCGCATGAAGTGCTGATGAAGCTGGAAAGCGTCAAGGTTCAGCTGACCGAGAACACCGACAAGCCGTCCGGCAAGCTGCGCATCACCACGACGGTGGGTCTCGGCCAGGGTTGGCTGACCGACAAGGTGCAGGAATTCCTGTCACTCTATCCCGACATGCAAGTCCAGCTCATCCTCGATAACGAGGAACTGGATGTGAACATGCGCCATGCCGACTGCGCCATCCGGCTGCGTCAGCCGCAGCAGTCCGATCTCATCCAGCGCAAGCTGTTCACCGTGCACATGCACGTCTATGCGGCGCCCTCCTATATCAACAAGTTTGGCGAGCCGCAGTCGATCGAGGATCTCGATAACCACCGGATCATCACCTTTGGCGAGCCGGCACCGAACTATCTGCTCGACGTCAACTGGCTGGAGATCGCCGGCCGGGATTCGGACAATCCCCGCCCCTCGCACCTGCAGATCAACAGCCAGACCTCGATCAAGCGCGCCTGCCTGCTCGGCATCGGCATTGCCATGATGCCGGACTATATCGTCGGCCGCGATCCGGGCTTGATTCAACTTCCGATCGGTGCCGAGATTCCATCCTTCGATACCTATTTCTGCTATCCGGACGAGATGAAGAACGCTGCCAAGCTGAAAGTCTTCCGTGATTTCATCGTTGCGAAGGCCCGTAACTGGGCCTTCTGACGCGGCCTTCGCACATGCACAAAAAACGCTCTACACCTTTCTCCTAGACAAACTATTGTTTTAACTGATTTTTTGCCACATCCCCAGTTTTGGAGGGAGTACAAGGAATTGAAATCGCCTGAAAATTGCGCAGGAGTGCGTCCCACACATGGCTGTCATGCATATTAAATGATTGCGGGTAGCCCAAAAAACCATCATACCGACTGCAGCTGATGCATCTTGGTGGCTTTTTTCCTCCCAGTGCCACCGCAGCAGCTGTTCCCCTCTGGAGGTTTAATTACCTTCATAACTATAAAGGGCCCAAGTTTTTCTTGTGGCCCTCTTTTTTTGCCCAGATTTCAAGAACATCCCTATGGTTGCAATATTTTTTGCCGCTCAGCATTGAAGTCTTCGCGGGGCTTTCCCATATCCAGTTCAGCTGATGCAGATGGTGGTCTTTTCCTCCCAGTGCCACCGCAGCAGCTGTTCCCCTCTGGAGGTTTTATAACCTTCACATCTAAAAGGGCCCTGTCCTCCAGTGGCCCTCTTTTTTTGCCCAAATTTCCCTTCCCAAACATCTTTCTCCCAAACATCTTTCACAAAGACGTGACTTGAATATCGGCAAATCCCGATCTACGTATCGCTATATCGGAATTTAGCGATACAGAGTAGACTGATGGACAAGGACGAAATCTTGAAAGCCCTGGCGCACCCCAAGCGCATCGAGATGCTTGGCTGGATGAAGGAACCAGATGTGCATTTTTCCAGCCAGCATCATCCGCTGGACATGGGTATCTGCGCCAGCCAGTTCGAACGCTGCGGCCTGTCGCAATCGACCGTGTCTGGCCATCTGTCGATCCTGCAGCGCGCCGATCTGGTCACCACCAAGCGCGTCGGCCAGTGGATTTTCTACAAGCGGAACGAAGACACAATCGAAGCGTTCCTGAAAGACATCGGCAACACGCTCTGACACGCAGCCTTGCCCAACGTTTTATCCTCCCAAGATAAACATCTCCCCGCAGAAAACGAAAAGGACTTCCCATGACTTCCCTCTTCGACCCGATCAAGATCGGCGACATCGAGCTTGCCAACCGCATCGTGATGGCGCCCCTGACGCGCAACCGCTCACCGGGCGCCGTGCCGAACACGCTCAACGTCACCTATTACGAACAGCGCGCCTCCGCCGGCCTCTTGATCACCGAGGCAACCGCCATCACCCATCAGGGCCAGGGCTATGCCGACGTTCCCGGCCTCTACACCAAGGAAGCGCTGGACGGCTGGAAACAGGTGACCGCGGCCGTACACAAGGCCGGCGGCAAGATCGTCGTGCAGATGTGGCATGTCGGCCGTATCTCGCACACGACACTTCAGCCGAACGGCGGCAAGCCGGTGTCGGCATCCGCCATCCAGGCGAAGTCGAAGACCTATCTGATCAACGAAGACGGCACCGGCACCTTCGCCGAGACCTCCGAGCCGCGTGCGCTCGAACTCTCCGAAATCCCAGGCATCATCGAAGATTACCGCAAGGCCGCTCGCGCTGCGATCGATGCCGGTTTTGACGGCGTCGAGATCCATGCGGCCAACGGTTACCTGATCGACCAGTTTCTGCGCTCAGGCTCCAATGTCCGCACCGACGAATACGGCGGCCCGATCGAAAATCGCGCCCGCTTCCTGTTTGAAGTCGTCGACGCGATCACCAGGGAAATCGGCGAAGGCCGCACCGGCATCCGCATTTCGCCAGTGACGCCTGCCAACGATTCGTCCGATCCGGATGCGCAAACACTGTTCACCTACGTCGTCGAGGGATTGGCCAAGTACAAGCTGTCCTACATTCACATCATCGAGGGTGCGACCGGCGGCCCGCGCGACTTCCAGCAGGGTGACAAGCCGTTCGACTATGCAGCGTTGCGCTCCGCCTATGAAAAGGCCGGTGGCAAGGCCGCCTGGATGACCAACAACGGCTACGACCGCGATCTCGCCATTCAGGCCGTCAAGGACGGCAAGACCGACCTCGTCGCCTTCGGCAAACCGTTCATTTCCAACCCGGATCTGGTCGAGCGCCTGAAGAACAACGCGCCGCTCAACACGCCGGACCAGGCCACCTTCTACGGCGGCGGTGCCAAGGGCTATACGGACTATCCGGTGCTTGAACAGCAGGTCGCCTAAACATCCACCCTCCCCTTGAGGGGGAGGGTCGGCACGAAGTGCCGGGGTGGGGTGATTTTCAGCATGCTGCAATCCATTATGGCGCTCGCGGCAATCACCCCCACCCGCCGCTTTGCGGCGACCTCCCCCCTCAAGGGGGAGGTAGACGAAAGACGCACGATGTTTGACCGTTTTATCCAGGCCTGGGCACTTGTGCCGGACGGCACCCCTGTCATCACTCATTCCAGCCGCCTCCTTCCCGTCCGCTGGCTAGGTCTGCCCGCAATGCTGAAGGTGGCGACGGAAGCCGAGGAAAAACGCGGCGGTTTGGTGATGCGATGGTGGGACGGCAAGGGTGCGGCCAAGGTCTACGCCCATGCGGACAACGCCGTTCTGCTTGAGCGGGCGCAAGGCAAGCGCTCGCTGCTGACGATGGTGATGAACGGCGAAGACGATGCGGCGAGCCGGATCATCTGCGAGGCAGTTCAAACACTCCACAAACCGTCTGCAAAACCCTATCCCGAGCTTGTTCCCCTCGATAGCTGGTTTCGTGCGCTGGAACCTGCATCCTTGGCCCATGGCGGCATGTTCAGCACAGCAAACGCTGTCGCAAAGGCGCTGCTTGCAGAGCCCCGCGAGACCGGCGTGCTGCACGGCGATATCCATCACAGCAATATTCTCGATTTCGAAGACCGGGGATGGTTGGCCATCGACCCGAAGGGCCTGCTCGGCGAGCGTGGCTACGACTATGCCAACCTGTTCTGCAATCCGGATCTATCGGTGACGAGGGATCCCGCAAGACTGCGCCGCCAGCTCCCCATCGTCGCACAGCAATCCGGCCTTGAGCCGGAACGGCTGCTGCGCTGGATCATCGCCTATGCCGGACTTTCCGCTGCCTGGTTCATCGAGGACGACGGTAATCCGGCACCGGCTCTTCATGTTGCCGAAATCGCCACAGCAGAACTGGCCAGCGGCATTGGGCCGGTTTCCGGCAAGGCATGATTTACCGGCTGTACAACGCCGATCTCGCAGCTTAGAGCTTCGCCAAATTGCTGGAGGCCCCTAATGCACCTGCGCGACGCCGAACAGACCGACCTGCCCGCCATCCGCGATATCTACAATGATGCCGTGCTCAACACGACGGCGATCTGGAACGATACACAGGTGGACCTCGAAAACCGGGCCGCCTGGTTCACTGAACGCAAGCGTCTCGGCTATCCGGTGCTGGTGGCGGTCACCAATGACGGCACCATTGCCGGCTATGCCTCCTTTGGCGACTGGCGCGCCTTCGACGGCTATCGTCATACGGTCGAGCATTCCGTCTATGTCGAAAAGAACCAGCGCGGCGGCGGCATCGGCAAGCTCTTGATGCTGGCCCTGATCGAGCGCGCTGCTGCCTGCGGCAAACATGTGATGGTCGCCGGCATCGAGGCCAACAATGCAGCCTCCATCCGCCTGCATGAAAAGCTCGGCTTTACGATCACCGGACAGATGAAGGAAGTCGGCACCAAGTTCGGCCGCTGGCTGGACCTGACCTTCATGCAGCTGACCCTGCCGGAAAAACCGTAAGTATCTCCCGATTTCGCCTGATCGGTGCTATCAAGGGCCGACGAGATATCTGGCGGATGGTCCCCTCGCGGATGAAACACAAAAGACGGCGGCACGGACGAGCATGGTTGGCAGCGCTGTTTGTCGCCATCTTGCTCATGGGGACGTTTTCGCACAGCCCAATCGCCCTTGCGCAGCCGGAATGGCGTGCGCCACCCTGCGTCTATTCCACGACCACGGCGGATACCACGCTCTGCGTCCGCGCCCGCAGCTACAGCCGCGACATCTGCACGGCGCTTGGGCATTTCGCCGAAACCAATGCGCTGCCGCCCGATTTCTTTGCGCGGCTGATCTGGAAGGAAAGCCTGTTCCGGCCGGATGCCGTCAGCCCGAAGGGCGCCGAAGGCATTGCTCAGTTCATCCCCTCAACCGCGAAGCTGCGCGGGCTGAACAACAGCTTCGACGCGCTGGAGGCGCTTGGAAAATCGGCCGAATACCTCGATGCGCTGCGCGACCGTTTTGGCAATCTCGGCTTTGCCGCTGCCGCCTACAATGCCGGTGAAGGCGGGCTGAGCAGTTTTTTGGCAACCGGCAATCTGCCCTCTGAAACCCGCGCCTATGTGCTTGCCATCACCGCCCATCCGATCGAGGAATGGAAGGACAATCCGCCCGCAGCGCTTGATCTCAGGCTAGACAAGAACAAATCCTTCTATGATGCCTGCACGGCCCTTGCCGACAAACGGCGCCTCAAGGAGGTCGAATTTGAGGAGGAAGGCACCTGGGCACCCTGGGGGGCGCAATTGTCGGCACACTTCCAGAAGTCCGTGGCGCAGCGTCTGTTCCTCACCACCGTCAGCCGCATGCCCTCGCCGCTCAATGTAGAAAAACCGCTGATCCAGCGCGAGCGCAACCGGGCTTTTGGCAACCGGCTGCGCTACACCGCCCGCATCGGCCGTCAGACACGGGCGGAGGCCGATACCGTGTGCACGCAAATCCGCAAGAGCGGCGGTGCCTGCATCGTCTTCAAGAACTGAGCGCCATTTGCAGGCCCCGGCCTAAGCCGGCATGACCGGTGTGGATACGGCCGAAACCTTCACGCCGTCACTTCACCGGCATCTCCTTGCCGAGGAGTCGGCAAAGGCCGTAGTGCCGGGTCCGGCGGCAGGCAGCCAAGGGCGGCAAGCGATGCGCGGACGGCTTCATCGATCGGCGTCCAGGGTTCGGCACCGATGGCGGCCACCAGCCGGTCATTGGGCATGCGCAACGGCTCCTGCCAGATGTAGCGCATTTCCCGCAACTCTTTCAGCAACGGCACGAACGGTGCTGCAAACGGCATCATCCACCACGGGAAGGCCTTGACCTTCATGTCCGGGTTGCCGCTGGCACGCCGGATCGCGGCGGTGAGACGTGTGCCGTCCTCATCCCAGAAGCCCTGCATATGAAAGAGCGCGAACGGTGCCAGCGTGTCGCGGCAATCGACCAGGCGTGCCATCGTCTCGGCCACATCCGGCAGATAGGCCCATTGATGGCCGGTGCCCCTGCTGCCCGGATAGGTGACGCTGGTCACCGGTTTACCGGGCGTCACGATGCCCTGCGAAAACCAGCTGTTGGCTGCCCCCGGACCGAAGAAATCCCCTGCCCTGACGATGATGACGCGAACACCCTCTTGTGACGCGGCTTCCAGGCGGCGCTCCATCTCGGCGCGAATCTTTCCCTTGGCGGTGACCGGGTTCTGCGGCGATTTTTCATGCAGCAGCGGAAAGGCATCGGGGCCGAAATTGTAGATCGTACCGGGCAGCAGAACCGTGGCGCTGCTTGCCTTGGCCGCCGCGATCGTATTGTCGATCATCGGCAGGACCAGCGTTCCCCAGTTGCGGTAGCCCGGTGGGTTGACGGCATGGACGATCATGCTTGCCCCGTGCGCTGCGGCAAGCACATCGTCCGCCCGCATCGCATCGCCCTGCACCCATTCGAAATCCGGATTTTTCGCACTCGCCTTGGCGGGATCGCGATTGAGCGCACGGATCGCCCAGCCACGGGCTTTCAAGTTACGTGCCACCGCGCTGCCAATACNNCGGTGGCGCCGAGAATGAGAGCGATCTGTTTTGCGTGGTCAGTCATGTCTGATCTCCTTGTTCAATGGAGATCATCCTGAGCTCTTTCCGATTAAACGGAATTGCCGAAAATAATTTACCTGATATACAAAAATAGATGAACAGGACTGAACCCAGCTGGGATTTCTACCGCACCTTCCTGACCGTGTTGCAGGAAGGTTCCCTGTCGGCCGCCGCGCGCGAACTGGGATTGACGCAGCCGACCATCGGCCGGCACATCGATGCACTGGAAGCCCGTATCGGCTTCCAGTTGTTCATTCGCTCCCCGCAGGGACTGATCCCGACGGAAGCCGCGGCCGATCTGAGACCACATGCCGAACAGCTGGCCGCGAATGCCGCCGCGTTGCTCCGGACCGCGACCGGACAGGGCGGCGGCGTGCGCGGCACGGTGCGGATCAGCGCCAGCGAAGTGATCGGCATCGAGGTGCTGCCGCCGATGCTGGCCGCGCTCAGCGACCGGCACCCGGACCTCGTCATCGAGCTTTCGCTATCAGATGCCGTCGAGGACCTGTTGCGCCAGGAAGCCGATATCGCCGTGCGCATGGTCGAGCCGCAACAGGACGCACTGATCACCCGCCGGATCGGCGGCATTCCGCTGGGGCTACACGCCCACCGGCGCTATCTCGATAAACACGGGATCCCGGACAAGCTGGAAGACCTGCTTCAGCACCGCACCATCGGCTTTGACCGCGAAAGCGCGTTTGTCCGGGCCATCCGCAAGCGCGTTCCGCTGATCGAACTGATGCGTCCCTCTTTCCGCGCCGACAGCAATCTGGCGCAGCTGGCTGCCATCCGCGCCGGTTTCGGCATCGGCGTCTGCCAGGTGGAACTCGCCAGGCGCGACCCGGATATCGTGCGGCTATTCGAAAACGAGTTCGCGCTGCCGCTCGAAACCTTCGTCGTCATGCACGAAAACCTGAAGACCACGCCGCGTTGCCGCGCCACCTTCGATGCGCTGGTGGAGGGATTGCTGGCCTACATCGGTAGGTGATCGGACGGTACGCCGCCGGCTGGGGCCTGCGCCATCCCTTGCGATCCCCGGCGCGGTGCCAGCGCCTTGACCGAAAACAGCGCATAGATAATCAGAGGCAGGCAGACGAGATAGGACGTGCGGATGCCGGCATGTTCTGCAATGAAGCCGAGCAGTGGCGGCGCGAGGAAGAAGACGATGAACGTCACCTGCCCGAGCGCTGCGACATTGACCTGTGCTGGCCTGTCGGTGCGCTGGGCGGCCGCCGAGACTGCCAGCGGATAGATCGCGCTGCAGCCGCCGCCCATCAGGGCGAAACCGAAGAGCGCGATATAGGCATGTGGCGCAAGCCAGACGGCGGTGAGACCGATGGCCGACAGGATAAGCAGAACCGACGCGACATTGCGGGCGCCAAAACGATCGACGACCGGATCGATGAACAGCCGGGCGATCGCCATGAAAAAGGTAAACAGCGTCAGCCCGAGACCGCCGATGAACGGCTCGACGGCAAAGACGTCGCGCATATAGATCGCCGACCAGTCGATCCCGGCACCTTCGACGAGGAAGGCGGCGATGCCGATGATGCAGAGCGGCAAGAGGCCGAGGGTCGGCACCGCCAGGAGCGGCGCCTTGGCCTCATCCGAAACGGCGCGCGCCGGTGCGTTACGGATACCCGAAATGGCAAAGAGGCCGACGGCAAGTACGACGGCGAACGTCACCGCCAGGTGGAGCTGCATGGATATTTCGCCCTGGCGCACGAAAGAGGCAATCAGCGCCGTGACGAAAAAACCGAGGCTCCAGAAACCATGGGCGCGGTTCATGATACCACGCCCGAGCCTTGCTTCGAGCCGGTCGATCTCGACATTGAGATTGATTTCAAGCGCGCCGGCAAGCAGACCGGCGACAAACAGCACGCAGAAGACCAGCGGCGCAGCACCGACCCAGGGAACGATAGCAAACGAAGCGGCCGTGCCGAGAATGGTGATAAAAGCTGTGGTCCGCGCGCCCAGATGCGCGATCAGCGGCGAGGAAAATGTCAGCGAGATCAGCGCCCCGATCGCCATGCCGATCAGCGTCAGCCCGAGCTCCGACTTGTTGACCCCAAGCGCCACCTGCAGATCCGGCATACGGGCCAGCAACGCGCCAAGCGATACGGCAAACAGGAAGAAACAGGTATAAATCCTGTGATGCGGCGCGATGGTCATGGCAGGGCTCCTCGATAGGCCGTTGTGTAACGGGATTTACGTTGGAGCGGAAGCTACGCCACAGGTCGGGGAGTGAAGATTTACCCCATCAAGGCCAGATTTTGCGACATGGAGAGATCGCAACAACGCCCACAATACTAACGAAAAAACCCGCCGTTTCCGGCGGGCTCGTTGTCGTTCAGGGGACGATGCCTTACTTGCAGGCGCCGCAGAAGCGCTGGATGCGTTTGCAAGCTTCTTCGAGCAGTTCTTCCGAGGTCGCATAGGAGATGCGGAAGTTCGGGCCAAGGCCGAAGGCCGAGCCGTGGACGACGGCGACGCCTTCGCATTCGAGCAACTCGGAAACAAAGTCTTCGTCGGTCTCGATCAGCTTGCCGTTCGGCGATGTCTTGCCGATCAGACCCTTGCAAGACGGATAGACGTAGAACGCACCCTCCGGCGACGGGCACTCGATACCCTTGGCCTGGTTGAGCATCGAGACGACCAGATCGCGGCGGCCTTCGAAGATCTTCTTGTTTTCCGGAATGAAATCCTGCGTGCCATTCAGCGCCTCGACGGCGGCCCACTGGGCGATCGAGCAGGCGCCCGAGGTCTGCTGGCCCTGGATCATATCCATCGCCTTGATCAACGACAGCGGGCCGGCGGCATAGCCGATGCGCCAGCCGGTCATGGCATAGGCCTTCGACACGCCGTTCATCGTCAGCGTGCGGTCATAGAGCTTCGGCTCGACTTCGACCGGAGTAGCAAACTTGAAGTCGCCATAGGTCAGGTGCTCGTACATGTCGTCGGTCAGGACCCAGACATGCGGGTGCTTCAGGAGCACGTCGGTCAGGGCCTTGAGTTCGGCATGGCTATAGGCAGCGCCCGACGGGTTGGACGGCGAGTTGAAGATGAACCACTTGGTCTTGTCGGTGATCGCCTTGTCGAGGTCCTCGGCCGTCAGCTTGAAATTGTTGGCCTGGGTCGCTTCGACGAATACCGGGGTGCCGCCGCAGATCGACACCATCTCCGGATAGGAAACCCAGTAAGGTGCCGGGATAACGACTTCATCGCCCGGGTTCATCGTTGCCATGAAGGCGTTGAAAAGAATCTGCTTTCCGCCGGTGCCGACGATCGTCTGGGCAGCGGTATAATCGAGGTTGTTCTCGCGCTTGAACTTCTTCGAAATTGCTTCGCGCAGTTCCGGGATGCCCGAAACCGGCGTGTACTTCGTCTCACCACGGTTGATGGCGTCGATGGCGGCCTTCTTGATATTGTCCGGCGTATCGAAATCCGGCTCTCCGGCGCCAAGCCCGATCACATCGCGGCCCTTGGCTTTCAGTTCCCGGGCTTTCTGGGAAACGGCGATGGTGGCGGATGGCTTTACACGGGAAAGGGCGTCGGCAAGAAAGGCCATGATATGTTTGTCCTGATCAGGTTGAAACAGCATGCGGCCAATGGAGCGGGCTCTGCCGGGCTCCATAGCGGTTAGGTGTATGTCGAAAGACCGCCCCGGTTTCAAGCGCAAAGAACCGAGAAAACCGGCAAAATGCGTAACCATGACAATGTTTCATCGGTGACATCACTGGTTTGGATGAATCACTTTCTCGGCTTAGTCCCTCAGCCACCTGAAACGACTCTGCTTTTTGAACCCGGCTAAACAAGAAATGCCGGCCCCCACCGCCGGCGTGGACATGAGGATCAAGAACGTTTCTCCACGCAGATTTATTCATCAAAAACAAAAGCTTTGGGCGATTTCCGCAACGCCTTGATTTGGTCACAACAAATGCCTTGGCCTGCCGCAATTCCGTCCTTGTGCAGCCGATTTCGGAGCCTTTTCTGGAGGGAGACGAATCCATGTGCGCCGAGGGGGCCTGCAATGCTTCTGAACACCGAAAACACGGCCAAGCCGCCGAGCCGCATGACCGGGCGGCAAATCGAGTATCTGATCGTGGCGATGCTTGTTGCCGTCACACTCGCTCTGCTCTTCGTGATGGGATTTTTCTCGCATGCCATGGCCGAGACGAACGGAAGCAAGCCACAGCGCTTTGCCGGCTATGTCCGCCCCAACGACATGGGCACCGGCGCCCTGCTCTTCCCGTCGAAGGAACCCGGCTCGTTCGTCGAGGCACCGAGGCTGGCGACCGACGTGGTCATCGACGTCAACGGCCCGATCATCCGCACCCGCGTCACCCAGCGCTTCCAGAACCCGAGCAAGGGCTGGGTCGAGGGCACCTATGTCTTTCCGCTGCCGGAAAACTCCGCGGTCGATACGCTGAGAATGCAGATCGGCGACCGTTTCATCGAGGGTGAGATCAAGGCCCGAGAAGAAGCCCGCAAGGTCTATGAAGAGGCCAAGGCCGAAGGCAAGAAGACGGCGCTTCTCGAACAGCAGCGTCCCAATATCTTCACCAACCAGGTGGCCAATATCGGCCCGGGCGAAACCATCGTCGTGCAGATCGAGTATCAGGGCAGCGTCCACCAGTCGGGCGGCGAATTTTCGCTCAGGTTCCCGATGGTGGTGGCGCCGCGCTACAATCCCGATCCGATCGTCCAGACGGTCGATCTCGACCCCAAATCCGGCTATGCGGTCAACGACCCGGTTCCCGACCGCGACAAGATCACGCCCCCTGTGCTCGATCCGGCCGGGAACGCCAAGATCAATCCGGTGACATTGACGGTCAATCTCAATGCGGGCTTCCCGCTTGGCAATGTCACCTCCCCCTTCCATCAGACCGACACCCAGACCATCGACGCCATGGCGCGCACAATCTCGCTGAAGAGCGGCAGCGTGCCGGCCGACAAGGATTTCGAGCTGAACTGGAGCGCCATTGCCGGCAAGACGCCGAATGCAGGCCTGTTCCGCGAGGTGCAGAACGGCAAGACATACCTGCTCGGCTTCGTCACGCCACCGTCTGGAGCTGCCGTGGTGGATACACCGGCAAAACGAGAAGTTGTCTTCGTCATCGACAATTCCGGCTCCATGGCTGGCCCTTCGATCGAGCAGGCCCGCGACAGCCTGGCGCTGGCCATCTCGAAACTGCAGCCGCAGGACAAGTTCAACGTCGTTCGCTTCGACGACACGATGGAGGTGCATTTCCCCTCTCTCGTCGAGGCAACGCCGGACAAGCGTGAGGAAGCCATCGCCTTCGTTCGCGGCCTGACCGCCGATGGCGGCACCGAAATGCTGCCGGCGCTGGAAGCAGCGCTTCGCACCCAGGGTCCGGTCGAGCCCGGCGCCTTGCGGCAGGTGGTGTTCCTCACCGATGGTGCGATCGGCAACGAGGCACAGCTGTTCGAGGAGATTTCGAAGAACCGTGGCGACGCCCGCGTCTTCACCGTCGGTATCGGCTCGGCGCCCAACACGCATTTCATGACCAAGGCCGCCGAAATCGGCCGCGGCACGTTTACGCTGATCGGTTCGGAAAATCAGGTCGCGGCGCGGATGGGCGAACTGTTTGCCAAGCTCGAAAATCCTGTGATGACCGATATCGCCGTCAGCTTCGATGGCGCCAACGCGCAGGACATCACCCCGAACCCGATGCCGGATCTCTATCGCGGCGAACCAGTGGTGCTGACTGCGCAACTCGACGGCGCAACACCTGCCGGCAAGCTGCAGATTACCGGCAAGAGCGGCAACCAGCCGTGGCGGATCGAAATGGATGTCGCCAAGGCGTCGGAAGGCAAGGGCATCGCCAAGCTCTGGGCCCGCCGCAAGATCGACGATCTGGAGGCCAGCGCCTATGCGGTGAACGATGCCGCGGCCCTCGACAAGCAGATCGAGACGGTGGCGCTGGCCAACCACCTCGTCTCCCGCGTCACCAGTCTGGTTGCCGTCGATGTCACGCCGTCCCGTCCAGCCAATGAGCCTGTCGCCAGCACCGACATGCCGCTCAACCTGCCCGAGGGCTGGGATTTCAAGAAAGTCTTTGGCGAAAAACCACAACCGACCCTCCCGGATGGCCAGCGCAAGGCATCGCTGGAGCAGAGCGAGCAGCAGGCAATGCTGGTCGCCGACCGGATGGCCGCAGCCCCGACGGCGCGCGCCGCCAGCATGATTGCCGACGCCGGCAAGCAGGTAGACCTGCCGCAAACGGCAACGCTCGCCGACCGGCATATCCTGATCGGCCTGATGCTGCTTGCCTTCGCCCTGATGGCAGCGACGACATTCAGCCTGTGGCGCTGGCAGCTGCGTGGCCTGGTCTCGGAGGCGCGTGACCGTGTCCGATAAGCCCGGCAACGATGCACACCTAGAGCAAGGACAAGACAAGGAAGGGCGCGCCGGGTTTCTGGCGCGCCTCAATCCGCTGGAGACCGTGGTTCTGGCCGGGATCCTGCTGATCGCGCTCGCCGGCCTAATGCTGGTCGGCAAAGGCTTTTACATGAAGGCCAAGGCGGAGTTTTCCCAGGTTCTCCTCAAACGCAGCTTCGAGGCGCAGCTACAGGGTGATACCAATGCCAAACCCTGGCCCTGGGCCGACTTCTCCACCGAGGCGGAAATCACGGCACTTCGGATCGGCAAAACAGCGGTCGTGCTTTCCGGCGCCAGCGGCGAGGCTCTGGCCTTTGGTCCGGCGCGGCTGGCCAATACCCCGGCGCCGGGAGAACTTGGCACATCGGTCATCGCCGCCCACCGCGACACGCATTTTCGTTGGCTGAAAGACGTCAAGCAGGGCGATCTTCTGGTGATCACCCGCAAGGACGGAACCAACCTCACCTTCCGCGCCGGTACCAGCCGCATCGCCCGCTGGGACGAGAGCGGCATCAACGCCGATGCGCCCGGCCGTAACCTGGCGCTTGCCACCTGCTGGCCGTTCGATGCCACCGAGCAAGGTCCCTTGCGCTATATCGTCAATGCCGAACTTGTCGCAGATGCCGTTGAAGCGAAAGGTTCGATGGCGGAGGGCCTCCCCCTTTCGCCGGCAAGATCCTTTTGATTGTCACCTGCGCGAGCGCTCTTCGGGCCCTTGCCTGTTTTTGATGCAAATGCTAGCCGGAACGTCATCACAACCTGACACGCATGCCTGAAATCGTTCCGATGCGAGGCCTTCCGTGCCGAGCCATCAGGAACCGATATCTTGACCCGTATCCAGGCCAATCTCTTCCTGCTCATGTCCGGCGCCATCTGGGGTGCCGGTTTTGTGGCGCAATCGACAGCGATGGATTCGATTGGGCCGATGTGGTTCATCGGTCTTCGATTTGCCATTGCAACCGCAGTTGCGGCACCTTTGGCTTTATGGGAGCACCGCAAAACACAACAGCCGATGCCGGGATCCGGTATCCGCAATTTCCTCTGGATCGGACTGGCGCTGTTTGCCGGCGCGATGACCCAGCAACTCGGCCTCCTGACGACCAGCGTCACCAATTCCGGCTTCCTGACCGGGCTCTACGTCGTGTTCGTGCCAATCCTGACGGTCGTGTTCCTGCGCCGCAAGCCGCACTGGATCATCTGGCCGGCGGCAGGATTGTCGCTGTTGGGCATCTTCCTTCTCAGCGGCGGCACGCTTGCCGGCCTCAACAATGGTGATTTCCTGACGATCATCTGCGCGGCCTTCTGGGCACTTCAGGTCATGCTGGTCGGCATTTTCGTCGGCAGTACCGGCCGGCCCATGCTGCTGTGCGTGGTACAATTTGCCGTTTGTGCCGTTCTCGGCTGCTTGGCCGGGGCGATTTTCGAACCGCTCGATATGACCGCCATCACCAACGCCCTGCCCGAAATCCTCTATGCCGGTTTCTTTTCCAGCGGCATCGGCTTCATCTGCCAGGTCGTCGGCCAGCGCTACACGACGGCGCCGCAGGCAGCGATCTTCCTGTCGAGTGAAGCATTGTTTGCAGCCCTGCTCGGCGTTGTGCTGCTCGGGGAAACCATTACCACGGTTGGTTACATCGGTTGCGCCACGATCTTTGCCGCCATGCTGATCGCCGAGATCGTCCCCGAATTGACCAAGGCAAAGCGCGTCACAGCCGGCGCATGATACCTCGTCAGCGGTAAGGGGCTCTTTTCTCGACACCGGCTATATTGCATTGGTAGCAGGCAAGTACCAAGTTTTATCAAACGGTTAATATTTAAAATCCCGAAGGGATTGGCTGGCGTTGCCTTGGCCTTCTGCGACACCCTTTTGTCGCAAACAGCTCATACAATTCACCCTGCCGCCCAAATGACAATATTTTCAATAGCTTGCAGTATATCAGCTGAAGAACCGCATTTTTTGGCAGTTGATTGCTTTTTAAACAAACCAAAACGGCACACTTGCTTCAAAAAACTTTTGCTTGCCAATTTAAAATAAACACAGCAAGCTTACTGTGTTCGGGCAATTTGCGAACACGGGAAGACCTTTATATTAACGCGCGCCGGACACGCACAATGTTCCGGGCAGTCGGGCAAAGACGGAGTTTTTCGATGACTGGCTGCAAGAACAGGACCCTTTCCTCATAGTCGAGAACTGCCTGCCGCACGCCCTTTGGGGCAAAACATTGTAATGCTGCCCGCCGCATCCGGGCAGAGGAAAAAGGACCTGACGCATGGCCGAGACTGGCATTGTTAAATTCTTCAACACCGACAAGGGCTTTGGTTTCATCAAGCCGGACAATGGTGGCGCAGACATCTTCGTGCATATTTCAGCAGTCCAGGCTTCGGGCCTGAACGGACTGTCCGAGAACCAGAAGGTCAGCTTCGACACAGAACCGGATCGCCGCGGCAAAGGCCCGAAGGCGGTCAACCTGCAGGTTTCGGGCTAAACCGCCCGCTTGCTGCAAACAGATTCACGTTGAAGCCCGGCCTCGTTGCCGGGTTTTTTCATTCAGCCTGCATTCAGTTTCGCCGTATTAATCTGTTTCCATCATCAAGGACTGAATTGTCCGGCCGAAAACAGGATCGAATCAATGAACAAGGTTATCAAAGCTGCCGTTCTTGCCATCGCTACCGCAGCGACGGTCATCCCGACAGTATCGTCCGCCCAAGCTGAAGACTGGGGCCGCCGCGGCTACCGTCACGGCGGCTACGACAGAGACTATCGCCGTCACAACAATGGCGACGCCGTTGCGCTGGGCGCACTCGGTCTTGCCACCGGCGTGATCATCGGCGGCGCCATTGCCAGCCAGCCGCGTTATCAGGAGCGGGTCTATATCGATCCGGAGCCCGAATATTACGAGCCGCGCCCGGTCTATCGCCGCCCTCGCCCCGTCGTTGTTCAGAACTACGGTGGACTGGAGCCTTGGACACCCGGCTGGTACCGGTATTGCTCGCAGCGTTACCGCTCGTTCGATTCGCAGTCGGGCACGTTCCGCGGTTACGACGGCCGGGATTATTTCTGCCAGGCCGGCTGAGGCCAACAGTAATACTTCACTGAAAAAGGCACGTGCTGATCGGCACGTGCCTTTTTGCTGTCTCTGCCTACGGCACAGGATCGACGCTGGCCGTTACAAACCGCGCAGATACGGGTTGGTGCGGCGCTCCTCGCCGATCTGGCCGCCCGGGCCATGACCGCAGATGAAGCCGACATTATCGCCGAGCGGCAGAATCTTGTCGCGGATGGAATCGAGCAACTGCTGGTGGTTGCCACCCGGCAGATCGGTACGGCCGATGGAGCCGCGAAACAGCACATCGCCGACATGGGCAAAACCCTGTTCGCGGTTGTAATAAACCACATGGCCGGGCGCATGGCCGGGGCAATGCAGCACCTCGAAGACATGCGCGCCGAAGGAGACGGTGTCGCCATCCTCCAGCCATTGATCCGGCAGGACATTCTCGACCTTCATCGCCAATCCGAACTTTTCTGCCTGCGTCTCCAGCTTTTCGAGCAGCGGCAGATCGTCCTTGTGCGGGCCGATAATATCGAGGTTCAGGGCTTCTTTCAGTTCCTTGGCGCCACCGGCATGGTCGATATGGCCATGGGTCAGCCAGATCGCCTTCACGGTGATGCCGTTTTCCTTGATGGTCTGCAGGATGAGATCGACATCGCCGCCCGGATCGACGACAACGCCTTCCTTGGTTTCGGTATCGAACAAAACGGTGCAATTCTGCTGGAAATGGGTAACCGGGATAATGCCCGCCTGTAACATGGAGCCGTGCCTCGCTGTCTTTATCGTTGAACAGCATATAGGATGGACGCGCTGCAATGAAAACGGCAAAGACGGGTGTTAAGCCACATCGCAGCTGCGAAACGCGGGCTGCCTAAAGATGCAGGGCAAATCGCCCTAGCGCATGTCTGCCAGTTCAACGGCTGCCGGCAGCGGCGCCTGGAAATTGATCGTCGTCATCAGCAGCGCGAAAACCGCGAGCTTGGCGGCAATGACGGTGATGACGACCGGACGCAGCTGGCGAGCGGCTGAATATGGATTCTCGGAAATGTTCGGTTGCATGTTCATACCCTCTCCTGTTGGCGTCTAAACACCGGGATTGCCCAAAAGTTCCGGTAAAGCGGAACGAATTCAGTATTTTACAATTTCAGGATATTCGCAGTTCCCATGGGAACAGCAGAATGGACAAGTGCGCGAACAAAGGAGCCCGTCTGCATTTCACTGGGAAGTGATTGTGCCGGAGATCGGTTCTGGGAAAATTCTGTCGTCGATGGCAGGGCGAAACACGCCTCCCCCTTCGCTATCGCGCGCTCATGACAAGGTCATGAACGTGACGGCTTTCCTCTCCACCTGAAGGCGATTTTCACCAAAAATCTCATTTCGCAGTTGCGAAATTGACTCGTGCGGATTTTCGTCTCAACCTGCCTATGCCGGATCGACGGCGTGCCAGGTGAGTCCGGGGGGCCGGACGCCAATGGCTGAAACGGGAGCAGCGAACAATGGAAGCATTATTGCCTATCATTACGCAGTTGATTGCCGGTGCTGCGGGTGGAAACGCGGCGGGCGCGGTTCTCAAGCAACAGGCGCTCAGCGTCGTCGTACGCACGATTGTCGGCGCGATCGGCGGCCTTGGCGGCGGTTTTCTCGTTCAGATGCTGGGTGGCGAAGCCGCAGCCGCCGGGCTGATCACACAAGCCATCGGTGGACTTGTTGGCGGTGGCGTCCTGACCGGACTTGCTGGCCTGGTCATGGGCAAGAGCCAAGCCTGAAACTCGGATCGCGATCCGTACCCGGTCGCGTGAATTCACCAAAGTTCAATGATATTAAAAAAAGGCGGCTCATTGGCCGCCTTTTCTTATGTGCATCTAAGCCACCGCTTATTCGGCAGCCGCCGCTACCGGATAGACTTCCTTCATATAGTCGTTCATCAGCGTCTCGGAAATCGTCGCTGGCTTGAACGTATAGGGGCCAATCTCGGAGACCGGCGTGACTTCGGCAGCGGAACCGGTGAGGAAGCACTCGGAGAAACCGGCAAGCTCTTCCGGCATGATCACCCGTTCCACCACCTGGTAACCCCGGCGCTTGGCAAGTTCGATGACCGTCTGGCGGGTGATACCGTTGAGGAAGCAGTCCGGTACCGGCGTATGGATGACGCCGTCCTTGACGAAGAAGATGTTGGCGCCGGTCGCCTCTGCCACCTGGCCACGATAATCGAGCATCATCGCGTCAGCGTAGCCCTTGGCTTCCGCTGCATGCTTGGAAATGGTGCAGATCATGTAAAGGCCGGCGGCCTTGGAGGCGCAAGGGGCGGTCTTCGGGTCTGGCCGGCGATATTCGGCGATGTCGAGACGGATGCCTTTCAGCTTTTCTGCCGGGTTGAAATAGCTGCCCCACTGCCAGATGGCGATGGCGACATTGATGCGGTTGTTCTGGGCCGAAACGCCCATCATTTCCGACCCGCGCCACGCGATCGGGCGGGCATAGGCTTCCGAGAATCCCTGACGCTTCAGGAGTTCGACCGTCGCGGCATCCAGCTCTTCAACCGAATAAGGGATCGTGAAGCCGAGAATTTCGGCCGACTTGTGCAGACGCTTGTTGTGTTCGGTGAGCTTGAAGATGCGGCCACCATAAGCGCGCTCGCCTTCGAAGACGGCGCTGGCATAGTGAAGCCCGTGGGTCAGCACGTGAATCTTCGCGTCCTTCCAGTCAACGAACTCACCGTTGAACCAGATCTGACCGTCCAACTGATCAAAAGGAACTGCTGCCATCATCTCATCCCTTGGCGGCCACGCGCCATTCTTTGTGTTGATTGTCTTCCCTGATTTCATTTATCGGCAAACGCGAGCCAGGGAAATCCGCTATGATGAATTTGGATTGGCGATCGGCGCGGCGCGGCCTATCTTCAGAGATAGAGCAAGCGCCGGGAGTTCGCCCTTCTGCGGTCAAAGGCTTACCAACCACGAAAAAATATGTCAATATGACTGACATATTTTTTCGAATGTTTCGTAGAATGCACTGTAATTGAAAGGAAACGACTGCGTGGCAGGACAGCCGAACCAGAAAGCCGAAAATGACATGCCATCGGCTGGGGCAGACAACACGGACGCGGTTGATTTTGAAATCATCGAGCTGTTCTTCTTTGCCTATCGGGATTTCACCTCCGATCCCGACGTGATTCTCGAAAAGCGCGGCTTCGGGCGCGCGCACCACCGCGTCCTGCACTTCGTCGATCGCGAACCCGGAATGACTGTTGCCGACCTGCTCGAAACGCTGCGGATCACCAAGCAGAGCCTGGCGCGTGTTTTGAAACAACTCATTGATTCAGGGTATATTCATCAAGTTGCCGGGCCGGAGGATCGCAGGCAGCGCAAGCTCTATACAACGAAGGAAGGCAAGACGTTCGCAAGAGCCTTGGCCGAGCCACAATCACGGCGCATCGCCGAGGCCATGGAAAAAACCGGTCCCGGGGCACGCGAACTGGTCAAACGCTTTCTGGCCGGCATGAAAAATGCCGACGACAAATGACATCCGGCAGACATAGCCGGCCTATGCGAGATGACAGGGCCCACGACAGATGACAAAGACGATCAGGATCGACGACGATGCCGCCCATCTGCTGGTCGTGGATGACGACCGCCGGATTCGTGATCTTCTCAACCGCTACCTGATGGAAAAGGGATTTCGCGTCACCACGGCTGCCGATGCCGACCAGGCGCGCCGCAAGCTCGAAGGCATCGACTATGACCTGTTGATCGTCGATGTGATGATGCCCGGCGAGACCGGCATTTCGCTCACCCAAAGCCTGCGCAAGATCAAGAGCGTACCGGTGATCATGCTGACGGCGCTCGCCGAATCCAATGCCCGCATCGAAGGTCTGGAGGCAGGCGCAGACGACTACCTGCCAAAACCGTTCGACCCGCGCGAACTGGTGCTGCGCATCAACAATATCCTGCGGCGCAACGCCCCGGCAAAGGCCCCCAAGGTCGAACAGGTCATCTTTGGCCCCTTTACCTTCTCGGTGGTGCGCAAGGAGTTGCGGCGCGGCGCCGACCATATCCGGCTGACCGACCGCGAGCAGGAGATCATGATGCTGTTTTCGCAGCGCGCCGGCGAGACGATTCCGCGCCATGAGCTAGTCAGCGACGAGGCGGAGGTCGGAGAACGGACCATCGACGTGCAGATCAACCGCCTGCGCCGGAAAATCGAGGACGATCCGTCCAATCCCGTCTGGCTGCAGACGGTCCGTGGCATCGGCTATCGGTTGAGCGTGGACTAGCCCCTATGATCATCCGGCTGGGTATCCATGGCGAGCTTTGACATCCTGCGGCGCTCCCGCACGCAAACCGGCGAAACACCCTTGAAGCGCAGCACCCGCTGGCTGCGGCGACGGCTGCCGATGGGGCTCTATGCCCGTTCGCTGCTGATCGTCATCATCCCGATGGTGCTGCTGCAGTCGGTCGTTGCCTTCGTCTTTATGGAACGGCACTGGCAGTTGGTCACCCAACGGCTGTCGGCAGCCGTCACCGGCGATATCGCCGCCGTCATCGACCTTATCGACGCGATGCCCGCCAGCGATTATGCCGATATCATCCAGATCGCCCGCGACCGGCTCAACCTGCGCATCTCGATCGAGCCGGATGGCGAATTGCCGGCGCCGCGCCCAAAACCATTTTTCGAAATCCTTGACCAGATCCTGAGTGAAGAGATTTCCGAGCAGATCCGCAAGCCGTTCTGGATCGATACGGTCGGCAATTCCGATCTCGTCGAAGTCCGCATCAAGCTCGACGACAAGCGTATCCTGCGTGTCTATGCCCGCCGCAGCCAGGCCTATGCTTCCAACACCCATATCTTCATCGTCTGGATGGTCGGCGCCTCGCTGGTGCTTTTGACCATTGCCATCCTGTTCCTGCGCGGCCAGATCCGGCCGATCCTGGCGCTGGCCAAGGCGGCGGAAAGTTTCGGCAAGGGCCAGAAGATCGATGACTTTTCCCCCCGCGGCGCCGAAGAGGTCCGCCGGGCAGGCCTTGCCTTCATCCAGATGCGCGAGCGCATCGAGCGCCAGATCGAGCAGCGCACGGCGATGCTGACCGGCGTCAGCCACGACCTCAGAACCATCCTTACCCGTTTCAAGCTGCAACTGGCGCTGGCCGGCGACAGCGCCGATCTCGACAACCTCAACCAGGACGTTGAGGACATGCAGAGCATGCTGGAAGGCTATCTCGCCTTCGCACGCGGCGAAGCGGAGGAGGACGTCGGGCAATTGAAGCTGAGCGACCTGATGAACCGGCTGACGCTCGAGGGCGAGCTGCATGAAAAGACGGTAACGACCTCGGTCGAGGGCAATGACAATATCCGTGTGCGCCCGAATGCCTTCACCCGGCTGGTCGCCAATCTGGCGTCGAATGCCTACCGCTACGCCAACACCGTCCATATCGACGCCAAGCACAGCAGCAAATGGCTGACGATCACCGTCGATGACGATGGCCCCGGCATCCCCGAACGCTCGCGCGAAGACGTCTTCAAGCCGTTCTTCCGGCTCGACGAAGCCCGTAATCTCGACAGTTCAGGAACGGGCCTTGGCCTCGCCATCGCGCTGGACATCGCCAGAAGCCATGGCGGCAATGTCACGTTAGCGGATAGCCCAATGGGTGGATTGCGGGCGATGGTCCGGGTGCCCGCCTGATCACCTAGACGGTTGATCTGCCGACGCAGTTGTTATTCCAGCGATCTGCATGCAGTCATCTGGCCAGGCTTAAGGTCGACAACAACTTCTTCGCCTTCTTCGCCCTTTTGGCCGCCGTTTTCGGAGGAATACCCCGTTTCGTAACCTGAGGCAGTGATGCACCAAGACCAAGAATACGCCCTGATGCCGTGCATCATCAGAAACGACTCGGTCTGCCATTCGCGAACTGTCGGGAATCCCGCACGTCCCTGTTCGTCAGTTTGACGGGTAAAGCGAAGTTCTGAACCATGAGGTTGGAAGTTGGAGATGTAGGTCACCAAAGCACCCGCCATCGGCTTACCGTGCTCATTTTGAACCAAGAAGCTCTGTCCACGCAGAACAGTTTTATAAACTGGATAGGGGACGCAGCCTTGCACCGAAACCGCTATTGCGACGTGCAGAACACTATTCCGCACATTTCGAAGGCAACGGAAAATAAGCGCTCCGTTAACGGATCTCCTCACCGCGAATAGGTTCCGGTCATCCCGCGCCGTTCGTTGAACCGGTGCCAGGCGTCGATACGTTTCGGGTGCTTTGCCCGCATGACGTCGAGCGGAGCCAGAAGCCGCCCTTCCCTTTGCCAGTGCTCATCGAAGATTTCGATGATGCGGCGGTTCGGCCAGGGCTTGTTGACGATCGACAGAAGTGCCGCAAAAGCCTCGTCCTCGCGGCCTGTGCCGAAGCGATGGGCGAGGATGCCGTAGGCAAACGCCGTGGAGCGGCTGACGCCCGCATGGCAATGGACAAGAATGCGGCTGTCCTGCTGCTCGATCGCCGGAAGCACGGTATCGAAAAACGCCGTGACAGCGTCCGGAAAATGGCCGGTTGCCAGTGCATTTTCCTGGTCGCGCAGCCGCACGACATGGTGCTTTGCATTGGAGATGCGCGGAACGTGCTCTTCGGCCAGTTCCGGATCAAGCAGCGAAACGACATGCGAGGCCGACCAGTCTCCGGCGACCATGGCCGCATCGCGCAGGCAGGTAACACGGACGAAGTCTCGAACGGCACTGAGGTCCATCAGCAATATCCTTAGAGAAATTCCTTACAGGAGCCGTTTGCCGTTCGGCACCGGCTTGTCGGTGGCCGCAAGCACGATCGCGCCGGCCTCGTCTTCGAAGCCCAATGTCAGAACCTCCGAGCGAAACGGGCCGATCTGGCGCGGTGGAAAATTGACGACGCCGAGCACCTGGCGGCCGATCAGGCTTTCCGGCGTGTAATGGGCGGTAATCTGCGCCGACGATTTCTTGAGGCCGATCTCCGGACCGAAATCGATGACGATCTTGATCGCAGGCTTGCGCGCCTCCGGAAAAGGCGACGCCTCGATGATCGTGCCGGTACGAATATCGACGCGCTCGAAATCAGCGTAAGTGATGGTCTCGGTCATGGAAAACGTCCCGAATTACCCGGCCAGTTCTTCCGCCCGCTTGCGGGCTGCGGCAATCGCTCTATCGAACAGAGGCTGCATGCCGTCATCGGCCATGAGAATGTTGAGTGCCGCCGCCGTGGTGCCACCGGGAGACGTCACGTTCTGGCGAAGCTTTGAAGCGTCATCGGGGGACTGGTGCAAAAGCTCACCAGCCCCCGCGACGGTTTCCCGTGCGAGCCGCATGGCAAGGTCCGCCTGAAGACCGGCCTTGCGGCCCGCCTCCGCCATGCACTCGACGAGATAAAAGACATAGGCCGGACCGCTGCCAGACACGGCGGTAACCGCATCGATATCGGCTTCGGTTTCGACCCATTCGACCGGGCCGGACACTTTGAGAAGATTATGAACGAGTTCGCGCTGCGCGCCCGACACCGCGCCGTTGGCAAAAGCGCCGGTGACGCCACGGCCGATCATCGCCGGCGTATTCGGCATGGCCCTCACCATCGCAGCATCGCCGAGATGCGATTGCATGAAGGACAGCGTCGTACCGGCAGCAACGGAAACCACAACTGTTTCAGGGCCAACGAGGCTCTTCAACGGCGGAAGCACGGTGCCCATCATCTGCGGTTTGACCGCGAGGAACAGAACGCCAGCCTTGAGATCTGCAGGCGCCATTGTGACGTGACGCGCGCCGTTGTCGGCGATCAGCTTGGCCATGGCAGGCGGCGGACCGGGATCGATAACCAGCAAATCGGCACCGGAGATACCACTTTTCAGCCAGCCGGCGAGCATCGCGCCGCCCATATTGCCTGCACCGATCAGAACGATCGGACCCGACGCATGCACAGTCATCGTCACGCCTCTCCGACGGTTTCGAACATCACGGCCTCGACGGCACTCTGTGCGTCGACACCTGACCAAACCACAAACTGGAAGGCCTGGAAATAGGATTCGCAAGCTTCAAGCGCGCTGGACAGCAGAACTTCGACCTGCTGATTGGTCGGCTCGGCGCCGCCGGCAAGCAACAGCGACTGCCGGAAGATCACCACGTCTTCCTGACGCCAGAGATCGAAATGCCCCATCAGCACCTGGCCATTGATATGGGAGAGCAGCCGGATCACTTCGTTGACGCGGCTTTCTGGAACCTTGATGTCGAAGGCGCAGGCGAGATGCAGTGCCTCGAACTCTTCCATCCACGAGAAGGAGACGTGGTAATCGGTCCACTTCCCTTCCACCGTCATGGCGATTTCGTCCTCACCAGAGCGCTCGAAGGACCAATCATTATTGGCAGCGACGAACTCGATCATATCCACCGGGTTCGATTGGCGCTCAAGTTCCAGTTCCATCAGGCTCATGCATCACCCCAAAAGTCCTGGTGCAGACATGCGACATCGTGTTCACACACGAGGACTGCAAACTCAAACACCAGAAACAAACATTTATGATTACCGGAAACACGACCATCCTGGCTGACATACCCTGCCTGGAGCTTGCGTGATCCGTTTCGAATCATCATTTAAAATCAGTGTATAATGCCGGAGTCCGCATGAAAGCCCCCCGGGTGAAAAATAGCGCCGGTGGTTGTGGATAGGCTCTCTTAAATTGATTCAGCACCCGTTCTTAAACGACTCTGCCATAAGCGTTTTTCGGCAGTGTCCACAGGGTGAAAGATTTATGAAAAATGCCGTGCGGCCGGCCCTGAAAACGAGCACCGCCGTACCGTCCCGGGACACCTGCCCCGGAAATCGATCAGACGCGATGGCGCGGCGAGCGCCACCGCGCTGATTCTGCTTATTTGCCAGCATCCGAAAGGCGCGCTTCGAGCGCTGCGATGCGGGCGAGAAGCGCGTCGTTTTCGTCGCGTGCCTTCAGCGCCATTTCGCGCACGGCTTCGAACTCCTCACGCTTGACGATATCCATGGAATTGAGGAGCCGTTCGCCCTGGGCGCGAAAAACCGTTTCCATCTCCTTGCGTACGCCCTGGGCAGCACCCGCCGCGTCCGTCATCAACTTGGCAAAATCATCCAGAATGCGGTTTGCACCTGTGCTCATCGTCTCGGTCTCCGGTCCTTAGCGTCCATTGCCCGCATAGCGGGCTTGAAGAGGAGGTAGGAGCACATGGAGACCGATGCAAGGAAAAATACCGGTGATGTCAGCCTTTCGTGAACGCGGCTTGCCTTGACCCTGCCTTGCCGCAGGGCCATGTTCCGGCAAAACAACCGGCGGAAATGAAGCAAGACCTTGGAAACAATAGCGACACTCTTCTCGATCATGCCCTTTCCGGAAATCGATCCGGTCCTCATTTCCATTGGTCCGCTGCAGATCCATTGGTACGGCCTGGCTTACGTGGCAGGCATCCTGATCGGCTGGCAATATGCCCGCAGGCTGGCGCGCAACACAGCACTTTGGCGCAACGGCGCCCCCGCCGTCACTGAAACGCAGCTCGACGACTTCCTGCTCTGGGTGGCAGCCGGCATCGTCGGTGGCGGACGCATCGGCTACATCCTGTTCTACGATCTGCAAAGCGTGATCGCCAACCCGCTCCGAGCGCTGGAAATCTGGAATGGCGGCATGTCCTTCCATGGCGGCCTGATCGGCACGATGATCGCCATGATCCTGTTTGCCAAGCGCAACAGGATTGCCGTTTGGAGCCTGTTCGACATCGTCGCAGCCGTTGTGCCGATCGGGCTTTTCTTCGGCCGCATCGCCAATTTCATCAATGCCGAACTGTGGGGCCGGTTATCGTCCGCCCCTTGGGCTGTCATCTTTCCGACAGGTGGTCCTTTCGCCCGCCATCCGAGCCAGCTTTATGAGGCAGCGCTCGAAGGCCTCGTGCTGCTGACAGTCCTTGCCGTGATGATTTATTACCGCCACGCGCTAAAAACCCCTGGGCTCGTCTGCGGCGTGTTCGTCACCGGCTACGGTCTGGCGCGCATATTCGTGGAATTCTTCCGCGAACCGGATGCGCAACTCGGCTATGTGTTCGGCGGCTGGCTGACCATGGGCATGCTGCTGTCGGTGCCGATGGTGCTGATCGGTCTATGGGCCATCGTGCGGGCCCGCCGCGCCACTGTCGCGACCGCGTGAAGGGGCCGACATGACCACCCCGCTTGCGGAAAAGATCAAGGCCATCATCCTTACCAACGGCCCGATCAGCGTCAGCGACTATTTTTCGCTGTGCCTGGCCGATCCGGAACATGGCTACTACAAGACCCGCGAGCCCTTCGGCCAATCCGGCGATTTCATCACGGCGCCGGAGATCAGCCAGCTGTTCGGCGAGATGCTCGGGATCTTCCTCGTCCAGGCCTGGCAGCGGCACGGTGAACCCGTACCGGTCAATCTTGTCGAGATCGGTCCCGGCCGCGGCACGATGATGGCCGACATACTGAGAGTGATCCGCAAACTCTCCCCGGCCTTCTACGAGGCAGCCGAAGTGCATCTCGTCGAAACCAGCGAGCGCTTGCAGAAGGTTCAGCAACAGACGTTGATTGCCCACAAATTCAAGGTGGCGTGGCATGACAGTTTCGACACCGTGCCGGCCGGCTTCCTGCTTTTGGCGGCCAACGAACTGTTCGACGCCATCCCCATCCGCCAGTTCGTCAAGACAGCGCAAGGGTTCAAAGAGCGGCTTGTCGGTCTTGATGCCGCCGGAGAGCTGGCATTTGCGGCGGGCGTGGCCAGCATCGACCCCGATCTATTGCCGCCTGCCGCCCAGACGGCACCGCTGGGAACCGCCTTCGAGACCGCCCCTGCGCGCGACGCGGTGATGGCGGCACTCAGCGAGCGCATCCGCACCAGTGGCGGAACAGCGGTGATCATCGACTACGGCCATATGGCAACAGGCGTCGGCGACACGCTGCAGGCGGTGCACGACCACCAGTTCGACCCACCGCTCGCGCATCCAGGCCAAGCCGACATTACCAGCCATGTCGATTTCGAACAGCTTGCCCGCAGGGCGGTAACCGAGGGCTTGCAGATCAACGGACTGACCTATCAGGGCGATTTTCTGATCGCGCTTGGCCTTGCCGAACGCGCAGCAGCCCTTGGCCGTGACAAGAGTGTCGAAATCCAGGAAAACATCCGTGCCGACGCCGAACGGCTGGCCGGTGGCGGCGAAGGGAAAATGGGCGAATTGTTCAAAGTTCTGGTGGTCAGTAGCCCGAATGTGGCGCTTGTTCCCTTCCAGAAATAGCGGCTGCCAAGACGCCCTGGCGACGCCGGCTGTCGTTTCGGTGGATTGACAGAGACCGCCCCTTAAGGCCAACATCCAGCCAAATCACTCAGGGCTGACACAGCCGCCATGCCCGGAAAACCCACAGCATTGCAGCATATCGAAAAGGCAAAACAACCGATGAAGGATGATGCCTTGCTCTCCCCTGTGCAAAGCCCGCTTCTCGCCTCAAGAGCGGGAAGCGCCATCAGACATGGCTATTTCACCCGCAAAGGCGGCGTTTCGGAGGGCATCTATCGCGGCCTCAATGTCGGGCTCGGTTCACGAGACGAGCGCAACCATGTCGAGGAAAACCGGGCCCGGGTCAGCGCCTGGTTCGGTGCTGACCCGCAGAAACTAGCGACGGTGCACCAGGTCCATTCGCCCGACGCCGTGATCGTCGATGCTAGCTATGACGGCACCCGCACTGAGGCCGACGCGCTGGTTACCGCGACACCCGGCCTTGTGATCGGCGTGCTGTCGGCCGATTGCGGCCCCGTCCTGTTTGCCGATGCTGAGGCCGGCGTGATCGGTGCGGCGCATGCCGGCTGGAAAGGCGCGCTGACTGGTGTGCTCGAAAGCACGATCGCGGCGATGATCTCGCTCGGCGCCCGCCGCGAGCATATCACGGCCAGCCTCGGCCCCTCGATCAGCCACCGGAACTACGAAGTCGGCACCGAATTCGTCGAGCGGTTTCTGGAGAAGGATCCCGGCTACGCGGCCTTCTTCACGCCCTCGCCACGCGAGGGCCATGCCATGTTCGACCTGCCGGGACTGACCACCAAGCGGCTGACGGACGCCGGCGTCACGGCCGAAAATCTCGACCTTTGCACCTATGCGGACGAGGAGCGTTTTTTCTCCTACCGCCGGACGACCCATCGCAGCGAGCCGGATTATGGCCGGCAGATTTCTGCAATATCCTTACGGGAGGCATGACATGGCACTGCATTTTACGCAGGACGAATTTTCGGCGCGGCTGGAACGGCTGACGGCCAAGATGAAGGAAGAAAAGCTCGCCGCGATGCTGCTGTTTGCGCAGGAAAGCATGTACTGGCTGACCGGCTACGACACGTTCGGCTACTGCTTCTTCCAGACGCTGGTGGTCAAGGCCGACGGTTCGATGGTGCTTCTCACCCGCTCAGCCGATCTGCGCCAGGCCAAGCACACGTCGAATATCGAGCGCGTCGAGGTGTGGGTCGACCGGGTCAATGCCGATCCGACGATGGACCTGAAGAACCTCTTGAGCGATCTCGACCTGCTCGGCACCCGCATCGGCATCGAATATGACACCCATGGCATGACCGGCCGCATTGCCCGGCTGCTCGACCAGCAGCTGACGAGTTTCGGCGAACTGGTTGATGCGTCGCTGCTGGTCAGTCGCCTGCGTCTGGTCAAGAGCGCTGCCGAGATCGTCTATGTCGAAAAGGCAGCAAGCCTTGCCGACGACGCACTGGACGCCGCCATTCCGCTCATCCATGCCGGCGGCAGCGAAGCCGCCATTCTGGCCGCAATGCAAGGGGCGGTCTTTGCCGGCGGCGGCGACTATCCGGCCAACGAGTTCATCATCGGCTCCGGCGCCGACGCCCTGCNNCCGGACGCTGGATGCGCAGGACCAGTTAACGCTGGAATGGGCTGGCGTCAGCGCCCACTATCATGCCGCGATGATGCGCACCGTCGTTATCGGCGAGCCGACCAACCGCCACCGTGAACTCTACAGCGCCTGCCGCGACACCATTCAGGCAATCGAGATGGTGCTTCGTCCCGGCAATACGTTCGGCACGGTCTTCGACGTTCACTCCAAGATCATGGATGAGCGCGGCCTGACGCGGCACCGGCTGAACGCCTGCGGTTACTCGCTTGGCGCCCGTTTCTCGCCATCCTGGATGGAACACCAGATGTTCCATATGGGCAATCCGCAGGAGATCACGGCCGACATGTCTCTTTTCGTCCATATGATCATCATGGACAGTGACAGCGGCACGGCAATGACGCTCGGTCAGACCTACCTGACCACGGACGGCGCGCCGAAGGCATTGTCGCGCTATGGGCTCGACTTCATCTCTGCTTAGGAAAATTGATCTATCGTCCTCATGAACGGCGGAAGAAGGTGGGGGCCTTCGCGCATTCCGTCACCGAAGAACCGGACGGTAGGACGATGCACAAGCTGATCATGCTTTTTGCGAGCCTTGGAATGGTTGCAGCTCTGACGGGCTGCAACAGTATGGACGACCTGACCCCGCAGGTCGATGTCGGCGCCGGCACTTTCCGCTCGCCGCCGGTCAATCAATCCGATCTCGACTCCATGCAGACCGTTGACGTCGCGCCGCAGGCGTCAGCGCCCCTGCAAAGCACACAGCTTGCCTCGCCGGAACAGGAGGGTTTTTCGGAAGGCCCAGGCGGTACGGTGATGGCGCAGGGTGATTCCGACTATACCGATCCGGCCGGGTCACTGGATGCGCAGGCCAATCGCTTGCAGCAAGGCCAGATCCCAGCGCAGGAACAGCAGGTTTCGCGCCGCCCGGTTGCGGCCGAACCGGTGGACACAGCATCGGACAACGACACCGCTCGGAGCGAGCAATCCCCTGAACCGGAACAACAGCTGGCCGAGCAGGAACCGCAAGCCCAGCTGCCGCAGAAGGCTGCTGCCATCGCCCCTGCGGCGGCAGCCGGCACGATCCGCTTCCTGCCGATCATCGGTGCGCCGGTGGAGGTCGTCACGCCGCTCTCCAAACAGCTGGGCGCCGAGGCCCGCTCGCACGGCCTGACGATCAAGGCCGCATCCGACACCAGCAGCCAGCATATCCTGAAAGGTTATTTCTCGGCGCTGAACGACGGCGGCAAGACGACGGTGGTCTATGTCTGGGACGTGCTTGATGGCACCGGTAACCGGCTGCACCGCATTCAGGGGCAGGACACGGTGAACGCGACCGCCGCCAATCTCTGGTCCGTCGTGCCGCCACAAACGATGCAGGCGATCGCTACGAAGACCATCAACGAGTATCTGAGCTGGCGTGCCGGCAACGCCGGTTAAACACCGAGCAGGGTCGAAAATCCGGCGCTGTGAGGCGAAATGTCGTTACTTCGCCACGTTTGGACAAATCTTTTTAGGATAAACTACGCTGCAACGCGGCAATCCTCTTGCATTCAAAGTCAAGGGCGTTATGAAGCGCGCATAAGCTTGGGACGATCGAGACCCCGGCTGGCTTACGGAATTTGCGCGGACGAAAAACCCGCGCCAGCACAGGCGGACCATCGATGAAGGTTTTCGCAGGCAACTCGAACCGGCTCCTGGCCGAAGCGATCTGCAATTATCTCAACCTGCCACTGGGCAAAGCAACCGTCAGACGGTTTGCCGACCAGGAAATTTTCGTGGAAATTCAGGAAAATGTGCGCGGCGAGGATGTCTTCGTC
>UBTA01000041.1 GCA_900468065.1 Hyphomicrobiales bacterium
CGGCTCAGTGTTTGCTCGCTCACAGAAACGCGGAACTCTTCCCAAAGCCATTGAGCCAAATCGCACAGACGCCAGCGAACAACGCCGTCAAGATAGGGTGTCGGCCCACACTCGATGGGGCCTGCACCAAGGCCGCGCTGCTGATCGTTCAACCTCGACTGCTGACCGGGAGCCTTGCCGTCGATAAGCCCTTGGGGACCCCGTTCGTTGAAGCGCATGACCCAGTCCCGAATGATCTGGAGCGTGACATTGCCGAGCCGGGCTGCATCTGACCGCGAGCCGCCGTCGTAGATCAATGCGAGCGCCAACAAGCGTCGAACCTGGGCTGCGTCCTTCGACTGCCGCGACAGACGCCGGAGACCTTCTCCATCAAAATCTTCACGTAACGAAATCCCCGGCCGCATCGTAAACCTCCAGTTTGCCCCAGAGATTCAGATTCAACGCGTTTTGGGAAGGCCAAAGAGTCGAGGTCAGCGAGTTGGCGTATAAGGCCATTTTGCGTCCCTTGGTGTTTCGTGTCTGATATGACATCCTCACATGATCGCCAGGTGATGCTGGGGATGTGGCCGGCTTCGGCCAAGACTACCTTAGCCAAACTTAGTGAGAGGTTCGTCAAAGTACATCGCCATGAAGCGCTTTTATTTCAATGTTCGCGGTAACCGCGCATACGGCGAGGACACAGAAGGACTGCTCCTTCCCGACCTGGCCAGCGCGATCAATGACGCGCAGTTGGCTGCGCGTCAGCTCGTCGTCGATATGGCACGGGCGGGGCGAAGCGGTCGACGATCAGGTCATTGAAATCTGCGATGAGGCAGGTGTGGTCCTCGCGAATGTGTTTTGGAGGAGCGTAATCCTATTGGACTAGGCGCTACGCGTTAGAAACGGGATTCTCATTTACCAAGACCACGGTGTAGTTCGCCCACACGCTTCGAGAGATTTCCTCGATCGTTGCATATTCGGCGTCGTCGTCGTCAAGCAGCGTCAGGAATGAGTTCTTCGCGGTGCCCGAAACTTCTATTATGCGGACAAGAGGTTGGCGAAGCGCGCCTGGATGCCGCTTCCCCGCGGCATACTTGTCTGCCAGACATATGCGGGCGCGATGGTAGAAGTAGGAGCTTCGGGCAATTCGAAGCTGGGCGAGCAGCTCTGGCAAGCGATAAACTTCCTTGAGGGCGTCAATCAGCTGTGTCTTTTCCCGATTACTCAGGATCTGCAGATCGACGCCCAGGTCTTTTTTTAGGAGTTCGTTGGCCTTCTTCAGGAGATCATGATGGAGTTGTAACTGGCGGACATCACGCTGGAGGGCTTCAAGCTGTCGCTCGAGCTCTTCACGTTCAGGCACCTTGGGGTTGGATTTGCGGCGTTTCATGGATGAGGGAGCCTCGTGACCGAGTAGCTGATCTTTCCAGCTGTACAATGTCGGCCTTGAGACGCCCAGTCGGTCAGCTACCTGTTGAGCAGTTTCATCTCCACTGCATAGCCCGATGACTCCTGCTTTCCGGACCTCCTCGCAGCAGCCAGGATGCCACGATCGACCGACCAACGATGTTCGCGTCTCAGGAAATGCCTCCCGGACCCATCCGGTCAAAGTCCCCCGACCAGGATAGCCAAGCGCCCTCATTGTCACAGAGATGCAACGATCATGGGTGCGAAAGTGCTCAAGTGCCGCCTGCCTCTGAGCCTCTGAATATTTTGGCGCTCGCGCTACCGGCTGAACACGCAGGTCGAGATGTTGTACGTACTCGCGGTACCAGCCCCTCAACGCATTCTTGGTGGGATATCCCAGCTGGCGAATGGTCGCGTTAAGCCTCTTACCAAGCCGTATATAGAGCTCAACCGCTCGAAGTCTGTCTGCGTAGGAATACATGAACTACCTCCTTGGTGGTCCAAGTTTTCGTCCGCACCCCCAACCGGCTCAGTTCCGCATGAAAACCAACATCAACGCATTCACTGGCCTCTGCACGAACGTCGGCGAAATGGTCGACGATTTGCTTCTCTTTAGCCGTAAGCTTTTGTTGAGATGTATTCTTTCCAACGAGCCTCAATTGAGGCCAGCGCCCTGTCGACATGGCCCAAGCGATCTTGAGGTGAGATGGCCCCCGCACGGACCTTGTGAGCCGTGTCGACAATATCGACGGCATAGCCGTCGCCTATCCGTTTGAGCTGCTCCATGGGCAGTACGCGATCGACGACGATTGAGTTGGCAATTTCTCCTTCCTCGCGCATGGCGTAGAAGCTGAAGCCAGAGATACTGATGAGCGTTGCAATCAATAGTGAGATGCGTGCAAGTAACTTGACTCCTGATAGTCATGATGTCCCCTTCCCGAATATAATCCTATGACCAGCGTCTCCCACAAGGCGAAGCTATTCCGGCATGACGGGTGCCCATTGCGATGACAGTAAATTCAGATGGATCGTCAGCACTTCCAACCGCACTGATGTGTTGAATATTTTGACAAAATCGCCGACTTCATTGGATCATACGGTGCCACCAAGACTACTTTCCAGCGCAACCAGTTCCTGGCCCCCTGCCATCAAGTCCTGCAGCTCTTCGGGAGCAATTTCACCGCGCCGTGCCGTTCCCACCGTCTTGCCGCGATTGAGCACGGTGAAGCGATCCCCGACGGCCATTGCGTGGCGCACGTTGTGCGTTATGAGGACGACGCCGATGCCTTGCCTTCGCACCTTGTCGATCGTCGAAAGGACATTCGCCGTCTGCCGCACCCCAAGCGCAGACGTCGGCTCGTCGAGGATCAGAACCTTTGCGCCAAAATAGACCGCACGGGCAATGGCCACGGTCTGGCGCTCTCCGCCCGAAAGCGTGCCAACAGCTTGGTCTGGACCGCGCAGACTGATCCCCATCTTGCGCATTTCCTCCATGGTCACCCGATTGGCAAATTCATGATCGAAGAATTTCATCGGTCCGATTTTGCGAAGCGGTTCATTACCCATGAAGAAGTTGCGGCTGACCGACATTAGCGGGATCATGGCCAAATGCTGATGGACGGTCGCAATGCCGGCGGAAATGGCGTCGCGCGGATCGGCGAAATTCATAGGCCTCCCCTCGAACAAGATCTCTCCGCTGGTCGGCTTGTAGACACCGGACATGGTCTTAATGAAAGTCGATTTTCCGGCGCCGTTGTCACCCAACAAGCAATGGCACTCACCGGCAAAGACGTCGACGGAGACACCTGCCAGTGCGATGACCGAGCCGAAATGTTTCTCGATATGCTTCATCTGAATGAGGGGCGAAAGGTGGCTTTCCATACTATTTCTCCCCGGTGATGATGCGGCGGATATAGGTGTTTAGAACCACGGCGAAGAGCAGAATAATGCCGAGAAACACCCGAAACAGCGAACTCTCAACGCCAGCGAAAAAGAGGCCTTGCTGGACGACGCCGAAAATCAACGCGCCCAGTGCGGCGCCCAGGACCGAGCCATAGCCTCCGGTCAGCAAGGCGCCACCAATTACTACGGCGATGATCGCCTCAAATTCCTTAAGCAATCCCCTATCCGCCCCGGCCGAACCGAATTCGATGACCTGACAGGTCGCAAAGACGGTGGCGCAGAAGGCAGTGAACATGAACATCATGATCTTCACCCGGTTGACCGGCACGCCGGAATTCCTGGCCGATTCCGCGTCGCCGCCTGAGGCGAAAATCCAGTTGCCGAAGCGGGTCTTTGTCAACAGCACGTGGCCGAACACAATGAGCGCCAGCGCCCAGGCAATCAGCATCGGTATGCCGTCAACGACAGGCATGCCCTTGTTCACCCCCCGCTCGAATGTCGCGATCACCCCGATTTCGCCAAACCATTGGAACAGCCCCGTCAAAACCTTTCCGCCGAACACCGGCGCCAGCCAGTCGCCCTCGGCCGCTTCCCGGACCCCCCCGATAATCGTCTTGTTCTCCAGAGTCTGAGGCAGAAAGATCGTCAATCCGCGCAGGATGAACAGCGATGCGAGCGTCACGATAAAGCTCGGCAGGCCGGTTCTGACGCAGATCCAGCCATTCAGCGCGCCGGTCGCCAGACATATTGCAAAGGCAACGAGAATGGCGATCCACATTGGCCAATCCATATTGACGCTGAAGATGGCAATCATCATCCCAGCAAAGCCGATCATCGAGCCAACCGAAAGGTCGAACTCTCCGGCGATCATCAGGAGGCAGGCCCCGACAGCGATGATCATGAACTGCGCCGATACGACCGACCAGTTCAGTACACCCGCAGCGTTGAACATCCCGGATTCCCCTGCTGTCAGCAGGAAGAATGCAAAAACCAGGATGGTCCCGCAGATGCCGCCGAGTTCCGGAACGATCAACGCTTCTCTGAACCGGGACCTTGACTTTATGCGCTCGTCGCTTTTGTCAACTGATGATATTTCAGGCATCTGGCTCTCCTAGAAGGACAGTCGAAAAGACGGGCAAGAGTGGCCGATCTCAGGCGGCCACTCTGTTCACAAGAAATCAGCGGTATTCACCCGCGAATTTCTCAACCTTTTCCAATCCGTCCTTGGTCACGAAACCAGGACCCGAGTTGATGTTGTTGCCTGGTAGAACGCCGTAGCGGTCATAATTCGTCATAATGACTACTGGCATATAGGCCTGCAGAAAGGGCTGCTGATCAATGCCCCACTTGATAACACCTTCCTTGATCGCCTTGACGATCTCTTCCCCCAGATCGAATGTCCCAAAATATATCTCGCCGGCCATGCCGTTTTCCTTCAGCGCAGCGATGGTTGGATCTGCTGAGACCGGGCCAAGCGTCAGGATGCCGTTTGTGTCGGGGTGCGCGGAAAGATAGGCCAGAACCTTGTTCTTGATTTCGGCCGGGTCGGTACCGCTATCAAGCATCGACCCGCCCAGTTCGACACCGAGACCGACAGCGAAGCCACGGCAACGCTCGGCGATAGTCGGCTGCTGGATCGCGTGATTGACGCAAAGGAACGATGTCACGCCATCTCCCTTCGCACGCATGCCGGCAGCAAGGCCTGCGTCATATTCCGGCTGACCGACATACATCAGGGCGCCCACCTCGCGCGCCTGCTCTGGCGTTCCCGTGTTCATGATGATGACGTCAATGCCTTGATCGACGGCCTTCTTGATGGGCTCCTTCAGCACGTCGAAATCGGCGAGGGTCGTGATGATACCATCGGGGTTCGAAGCGGCTGCCTGATCAATGATGCGCGCCATATCGGCGATATCGCCCGTCGGAGGGTTGCGATACTCGACGGTTACACCCATCTGCTCTCCGCCAAGCTTTATGCCGTTCTTGACGGTGTTCCACCAGCTGTCGCTATCGGGCGCATGGCTGACCAGAACATAGCGCTCGCCTTCGGCCAATGCCTGTGTTGCCGCCAACAGGGGCGCCGCAACAAGCGCCGGAGTCAAAGCCAGTTTCTTCAAAAGTGACGTCATTTCTCTCTCCCATGAGACTGATTTCGTGCTGAGCGCCGATCTCCTCCGACTCCCGGTACCAGTTAATGCACACTCGAATATTTTTTGCAACCGATTGCAATCGCTTCAGGCCGACTGACCTATGCCACAAGCCGACAGTAGAGCTATAAGGGTAAAACGAAGTGCAGGAGACAGTAGACATGGTCGCGACTTTGAAAGACGTAGCCGAACGTGCCGGAGTATCCCGCTCGGCCGTGTCGCGTGCCTTTACCGATGGCGCCTCGGTCTCGGCGAAGATGCGCAAGCGGGTCGAAAAGGCCGCTTCAGAGCTCGGGTTCAGCCCGAATGTTTTGGCCTCCAGTCTAACGACCGGTCGGACAAAGCTGATTGGTCTGGTGTCGAACAACTTTCACAACCCTATCTTTCTGGAGGTCTTCGACCTGTTCACCCGAGCGCTTCAGGATCAGGGCTTGCGCCCCCTTCTTGTCAATCTGACGGATGAAACAGACCCCGCAAATTCGGTGCGCATGCTTCGGCAATATTCGGTGGATGGTGTTGTCGTTGCGTCGTCCACGCTACCGCCAGCCTTTGGCAAGGCCTTCCGCGATTCGGGCGTGCCTGTTGTTCATGCCTTTGGTCGCGTGACCAGCGCGCCGGAGGTGCATGTGGTGGGGATCGACAATATCGATGCCGGGCGCATAGCCGCACAAACTTTGATAGCGCGCGGCTATCGGCATGTCGCGTTCATGGGTGGACCGGAAGTGGCAACATCGACGCAGGACCGATTGAAGGGATTTTTACAGGAACTTTCTCTCCACCCTCAAATCCGCGTGAGCATGTCTTTCGCCAGAGCCTATTCTTTCGAGGCGGGGCGAGCGGAGATGCAGGATCTCTTGTGGCGCGACCATGCCGAGGCGTATTTTTGCGGCGACGACGTCCTGTCGATCGGCGCACTATCGGCCATACAGGACCGGCAACTTTCCGTGCCAGAGGATATAGGGATCATCGGATTGAACGATATGGAAATCGCCGGCTGGCACAACATCAACCTCACTACAATACGCCAGCCGATCAAGGAGATCGTCACCTCCTCGATCGAACTGATAACGGCGATGCTGCGCGAACCTGCACGTCTACCGGAAGCGCGGATCTTTGCCTGCCAGATTGTCGAGCGGGGAACGCTGCGGCCGATAAACACAACGGCCGTGACCTAAAGAGGCTCGCGGAACATGGGAGGGCGGGCGTCAGTCCACAGGCCTCCCGCCTTGGCCGAGGCGACAGCCGCATGGACCGCCGCCATCGATCGCAAGCCGTCCTCAGCCCTCGGTAAACCGTCGCGGACCTCGCCCCTGATGGCATCAGCCAGATCGCAATAAATGTTTGCGACGGCAAGGGGGAAGCCCTCTGGATGGGCAATTGATACCCTCGACAGGCGCTGCGCATCCGCATGCAGACCGCTTTCGCCTTTTTCGATGATCTGGGTACGCCCATTGACAGGGGTATACATGAGCTGGTTCGGCTGTTCCGAAGCCCATTTCAACCCTCCGGTTTCACCAAAAACGTGAAAGTCAAAACCGTGCTGCCGGCCGATTGCAACCGAAGATGTCCACAGACGCCCGACCGTGCCGCCCGCCATACGGAAGTTGACCATCGCGTCGTCTTCCAGCGCCCGGCTGGCAATGGTCGAGGCAAAGTCGGCAGACAGGGTCTCGACCTGATCGTTGCAGATGAAGCTTGCCATATGCAGGGCATGAATGCCGCAGTCGGCAAACTGTCCGGAGACACCTGCGACAGCAGGATCATAGCGCCAGCGGACGCGCGGATTGTCCGCGTCAGCAGCATCGCCGTGGTGACCATGGCTGAAATTGGTGACGATCAGGCGGATCCTGCCCATCTCGCCAGCCCTGACCATGGCGCGGGCCTGACGGACCATGGGATAGGCGGAATAACAATAGTTCACCGCACAGATCCTGCCCGTCGCCCTGACCACGCGGACAATCTCTTCGCCTTCTTCCACCGTCATGGTCATCGGCTTTTCGCACAGCACGTTGAAGCCTGCCTCAAGGAAGGCTTTGGTGATCTCGAAGTGCGTTGCGTTCGGCGTTGCCACGGTGACCAGATCAACCCGGTCCGCCCGCCCGCGTTCGCCGGCGAGCATTTCCGTCCAGTCGCCATAGGCCCGGTCCGCCGCGATCCCAAGCCGCTTGGCATAGTCCCGCCCCGCATTCGGCCGATGATCAAGCGCGCCGGCGGTAAACTCGAAATGCCCGTCCGCCAATGCGCCCAGACGATGCGCCGGCCCGATCTGGCTGCCTTCGCCGCCACCGATCATACCCCATTTCAGTTTTGTCATTGTGTCGGATCCTCAAAAACCAATGGATTGCAGGTATTCGCGGTTGGCCCGCGCATCCTCCAGCGGGGTGCCGGGCATCGACGGGTCGCAGTCCTGCTCGACCGTGCACCAGCCTTCAAATCCGGCATTCAGAAGCCGTTTGCGGACAGCTGGAAAATCGACATCGCCCTTGCCAAGATTGCAGAAGATGCCCTCCCCGCAGGCTTTGTAGAAGTCCGTGCGGTTGGCGACGGTACGGGCCTTGACCACTGGATCTATATCCTTGAAATGCATATAGGAAATCCGTTCCATATGGCGATCCATGAAGGCGACCGGATCAAAGCCGGCATAGGAATGATGCCCCGTATCGAAGCAGATCTTGAGAATGCTTTCGTCCACCTCCGCCAGCAATCGCTCCAGTTCTGGCTCGAAATCGATAAAGCCCGCAGCATGCGCATGGACACCGACGGTCAGACCATATTCTTCGGTTCCCAGTCTGGCGACGGTGGCGATCCGGTCCCGGAAGGCAACCCATTCGCCCTCCTCCATCTGCTCGGCCTCCTTTGCACGCCCCGCTGTCGGCGCACGGCGCGGCGATATGCTGTCAATCAACACCAGATGCTGCGCCCCATGGGCGGCCAGAGCTTTGCAAGTACGAACCGAGGCATCCATGACGTCATCCCATTTCGCCGGATCATGAAACGCACGAAACACCACGCCGCCAATGATTGCGAGATCGCGCGCTGCAAGTTCAGGCGCAAGCACGGCCGGATCTTCGGGCATGTAACCAATGGGGCCAAGCTCAATCCCCTTGTAACCAGCCGCAGCACATTGATCCAGAACGGTTTGCCAGCTTGGATAGGATGAGTCGCTTGGGAATTCTATTCCCCAGGAGCAGGGCGCATTGCCGATGCGAATACTCATTTCAAATGCCTTTCAAATGCTTAGAACGCAGCGACGTCCTGCCAGGTCTTTCTGGTGGAAGAGGCCAGTGCAGCAGCTATAATCTGGTTGACGATCATCCCCTCACGAAAGGTCGGCCAGGCGGCTACCCTTTTATGGATGGCCTCAAGGAAATCCTTGGCCTCAATAATGATCTGGTCCTGATAGCCGGTGCCATGCCCTGGACCCTGGCAGAAAGGCAGATAATCCGGATGCGCCGGCCCGGTCAAAATCTTGGTAAAGCCACGGCTGGCCTCGGGCCCTTCGGCGCGATAGAGCCAGATCGCGTTCTGGTCTTCCTGATCGAAGCGGATGGCGCCCCTTGTGCCGGTGACCTCATAGGCGTAGCCCATCTTGCGGCCTGTAGAGATCCGGCTGAAATACATCTGCCCCATGACGCCACTGTCGAAACGGCACATCAGCTGCGCGTGGTCGTCATTGCTGACAGGGCCGCCAGGCCGCTGCCTGTGCACGGTTTCCACTTCTGCGATGACACTCCGGATGGGGCCGAGAAGCGCGAGGGCTGCATTGATCATGTGGGGCGCCAGATCGCCCATGGTGCCATTTGCCATGCCTGTGGTTCGCCAGTTTGCCGGCAACTGTAGATCGGCGAGAAAATCCTCAGTGTGCTCGCCGCGAAACCATGTCACGTCGCCGATAGCGCCCGAGGCGATCAACTGGCGCGCATATTGGCTAGCCGGCGTGCGAATATAGTTGAAGCCCACCATGTTGACGCATCCGGAGGCCTCAGCCGCGGCGACCATGGCGCGGCTGTCTTCCAGCGAGGTGCCCATCGGCTTTTCGCAGAACACCGGCTTTCCAAGGGCAAAGGCTGCCTCGGCAATGGCGCGGTGCGTGGCTTGCGGTGACGCGATGACAATGGCCTCGACCTTGGGGTCGCTCACCAGCACCTGCCAATCGGCGGTCCCCCGCGCAAAGCCATAGGCCTTCCGATAGTGTTCGGCTTTGTCTGTAGTCGTGGCACAGACCATGTCGAGACGGGGACGCAGTGCGGTATTGAATACCGCCCCCACTGCAAGCATGGCGACAGCATGGGCCTTGCCCATATATCCACCACCTATAATCCCGATCCCGATCTCGGACATCACGCCCCCTGCTCAATCTTTTTTGTTTGCAACCGATTGCAAAATTCGTATCCTAAGGCTCAATATTTGACAAGCCGGAATCGCACCGCAGCGTTGCTCAGCGTTTCCGCAAAGGGGTAGTTCGGACATGAACGAAGAGACCATTCGCCTGACCACTGCCCAAGCCATTATCCGCTACCTGACCAACCAGTTCATTGTGATCGACGGCCAGGAAATGCGCCTGTGCGGCGGCGGGCTCGGCATATTTGGTCATGGCAACGTGGCATGCCTCGGCGAGGCCCTGTACGGTGCCAGAGAGGAACTACCGCTGTATCGGGGTCAAAATGAACAGGGCATGGGGTTTGCCGCGGCGGGCTATGCCAAACAATGGCTGCGGCAGCGTTTTCTATTCTGCACGGCCAGCGCGGGTCCCGGCACCACCAATTTGCTGACCAGCGCGGCGCTGGCCCACGCCAATCGGCTGCCGATGCTTCTCCTGTGCGGCGATACCTATGCCACCCGGCTGCCCGATCCCGTCTTGCAGCAAATAGAAAATTTTGGCGACCCGACCTTTGGTGTGAATGATGCTTTCAAACCGGTCGTGCGCTATTGGGACCGGATCACCCATCCGGCGCAAATCCTGCAGTCGCTTCCCAACGCCATTGCCACCATGCTCGACCCTGCCGACTGTGGTCCGGCATTCATGGGCCTGCCACAGGATGTGCAGGGCTGGGTTTACGACTACCCGACCGTCTGGTTCGAAAAGAAGGTACACCGCATCCGTCGCCAGACCCCGGATGCGGCAGAAATCACCGATGCAGTGGCGCTGCTACGAACGGCGAAAAGGCCGATGATCATTGCTGGCGGTGGTGTGCAATATTCAAGGGCGGTTGCCGAACTGACTGACTTCGCCGAAGCGCACCGGATCCCAGTGGTGGAGACTATTGCTGGGCGCGCCAATATGGTCGCAACACATCCCCTGAACATCGGCCCGATCGGCGTCACCGGATCGAATTCAGCCAATGCCATCGCTGCCGAGGCCGATGTGATCGTGGCCGTCGGGACGAGACTTCAGGATTTTACAACGGGCTCCTGGACAGCGTTTTCGAAGCAAGCGCGCCTTATCTCGATCAATACGGCGCGCCATGACGCCGACAAGCACAGGTCGCTTCCCGTTGTGGGGGATGCAAAGCTCTCGCTGACAGCTCTGGCAGATGCGCTGAAGGGGTATGCTGCACCCGCAGCCTGGGTCGATGCCGCGCAGGCGCATCGCGCCTCCTGGGACGGCTATGTCGCCCAGAATGTCGCCCCCGGCAACAGGCCCAACTCCTACGCCATGGCCATTGGAGTCGTAAACGACCTGTGCCACAAGCGCGACCGCGTGGTTGCCGCCGCGGGCGGACTTCCCGCCGAATTGACGGCAAACTGGCGCACGCTTGAAACGGGCACCGTGGATGTGGAGTTTGGCTTCTCCTGCATGGGGTATGAAATTTCTGGAGCTTGGGGCGCCCGAATTGCACAGGCCGAGCGCGAGCCCGATCAGGATACGATTGTCTTCATTGGCGACGGGTCATTCATGATGATGAACTCAGACATCTATTCTTCTGTTCTCAGCCGCAAGAAGCTGATCATTCTGGTCCTCGACAATGGCGGCTTTGCAGTGATCAACAAGCTGCAGAACAACACCGGAAATCAGAGCTTCAACAATCTGCTGACGGATTGTCCGACGATCCCCGAGGCTTTTGCCGTGGATTTCGAGGCCCATGCGCGCGCGCAAGGGGCCATTGCCGAAACGGTGGCCAATCCGGCAGAATTGGCTGACGCGTTCAAACGTGCCAAGGCGGCCCGGAAAACCACCGTCATCTGTATGAAAGTAGATGCCTACGAAGGATGGACCGGCGAAGGCCACACCTGGTGGGAATGCGGCACACCGCATATTTCCGACGATCCGGCGGTAATGGAGGCCCATCGAGCCTGGGAAGCATCCCGGCACCTGCAGCGCAAGGGCGTGTGATGGGCATCGAAAGGATCGCAAAGAAAGCATTTCTGGTGATCGGTCGGGTCGGGATGGACCTGACCCCTGCCCCCGCAGGCACCCGAACGCGAGATGCCAAGACGATGATGGTTGCGATGGGAGGATCTTCGGCCAACATCGCCGCCGGGCTCTGCAAGCTGGGCTGCAAGGCTGCGTTGGTGACCACGGTTTCGGACGATTCCGTCGGTTGGTACTGCCTGGACCAACTCGATCACTACGGCATCGATCGTCGCCATGTGACGGCGATCAAGGGGGAAGTACGCACCTCGCTTGCTGTCTATGAAACACGGATGGACGAGCATCAGTCGGTTATTTACCGGAACAATGCCGCCGATTTCCAGATGACTGTCGCCGATGTCGAGGCCGTAGACTATACGACCTACGGCGGACTGATCACCACGGGCACCGTCTTTTCAGCCGAACCCTCGCGTCGCGCAGCGTTCCGCGCATTTGAACTGGCTAGCGCCGCCGGCGTCCCCATCATCCTTGACGTCGACTACCGCCCCTACAGTTGGCCGTCTTCGACAGTTGCCCAAGACGTGCTGTCGCGCGCGGCAGAGCTGTCGGATATAATCGTCGGCAATGACGAGGAATTCGGCTTCATGGCGGGAGACATCAACAAAGGCCTGGAGAAAGCCCGCGCACTGCGGGACGCCGGTGCCACCATTGTCGTCTATAAACGAGGCCCGGACGGCTCGATCACCTTTGCTGAAGGAGAGGAAATCCGCACCGGCATATTCCCCGTGACCGCCTTGAAACCAACGGGCGCTGGCGACAGCTTTCTGGCCGGATTTCTGGCGTCGCTCGGTGAAGGACGCCCGATGCGTGAGGCCATCCTGCGCGCATCGGCATGCGCTTCGATCGTGGTTGCAAAGCCCGGATGCGCGCCTGCCATGCCCTTCGTCGCCGAGCTGAAAGCCTTCCTGTCCGCACATCCCGGCGTTACATCCGCCTGAAAGGACCATCCCATGCACATCGCGCCCTATGACAATTGCAATAGACCGATTGTAGACATCGGCGATCCTCTGGTTCCGCTCAACTATTTCAACATCGTCAAGTTGAAAAGGGGCGATGCTTTCGAGTATCAGGTGCCGGGATATGAGACTTGCATCGTGCCGGCGACGGGTACGGTGGAGGTGACGGTCGAGGGCGTTCGCTTTGCCGACGTCGGAAACCGTGGCGTCGATGTTTGGGACGGCGAGCCTCAGGGCGTCTATGTGCCCGTTGGCGCGAGGGTGATGATCGTCTGCACATCCGAGGCCACGGAGACTTTCATCGCGGGCGCGCGCTATGACAAGGTTCTGGAACCTTTCGATGTCCGCAGCGCTGACATCGACATGGTCCAGTATGGCAGTGACGAAACTAAGACCCACCGCAAGATCAAGCATATCCTGGGCACGAAATATCACGGCAAGGTGGGACGTTTGCTTGTCAGCGAGTTGTTCACTGTCGGTCAGGGTGGCTGGTCGGGCTTTCCCAGTCACAAGCACGACACGGATCGCCTGCCGCTGGAAGCCAGACACGACGAGACCTACAACTTCCGGTTCCGGCCCAATCATGGTTCTGGCGTTCAGCTGTTGCAGCGAGAAGATGGCAAGCCGGGGGATGCCTATCACATTGTCGATGGATCAACGATCTGCATCGACAAGGGATATCATCCCTGCGCAGTGCTTCCAGGGTACGAAATGTACTATTTCACCATTCTGGGCGGCCTTAGCCAAAGATCGCTGGTACAATATTTCCAACCCTCCCATTCGGCGCAACTGGAAACGATCCCCGGAATTAAGGATATGATTGCGAAGTTCAAATGACACTCGCGACGCTCTCCGATGTACTGCAGCCGGCGCTCAGGGACGGATATGCCGTTGCCGGATTGGTCACCTTGGGCTGGGAGGACATGCGTGCCTATGTGGCCGCAGCCGAAGCAGAATGCGTGCCGGTGATACTTCAGGCCGGCCCTTCTTGCCGCGCTCATACGCCCATTGCGATTCTGGGAAAAATGTTCCGCCACCTCGCCGAAATCGCTTCTGTTCCTGTCGTGGCACATCTTGACCACGGCTATACCTTTGACGAATGCAAGGAAGCGCTGGATGCGGGATTTACATCTCTGATGTTCGACGGTTCGCGGAAACCTCTAAACCAGAATATCGATGAAACGGCAGCGATCGCCGAAATGTCGCATGCGGCCGGGATTTCGTGCGAGGGTGAAATCGGCTTTGTCGGTTATGCCGGCGGCGAAGACTCCTCTGGAACAGATCCCGTGGAGGCCGCCCAATTTGCCAGGGATACCGGTGTGGATGCAATGGCAATCTCTGTCGGCAATTTGCATCTGCAACAGTCCACCGGCGGCGGACTGGACGAGGCGCGGATCAGGGCCATCGAGGCGGCGACAAGTGTTCCGCTGGTCGTTCATGGCGGCTCCGGCGTATCTCCGGCACAGCGCCGGACGCTCGCCCTGGAATCGAACATCTGCAAGTTCAACATCGGCACGGAATTGCGCATGGCATTTGGTGAGGCTTTGCGCTCATCCGTCAATCGCGATTCCACCCGGTTCGATAGGGTGGCTATTCTGAAGGAAACACATGAACCGGTCGTTGAGGCCACAAGACGAGTACTTGCGACGTTGAAACGGAAATAAAGTGCAGGACAAAGAGTGAGTGGCCGGACTAATTCCGTGGTGGGTCGGCGGACCCGCACGAACCATTTAGACCATGTTGGAAGGGCCGCTTTTATGGGCTAGGAACCGGCGGCTCCCTCCTTCAACCATCTAAGTCTCTGATAAATTTGACTTTTAGGCATAATAACGATTTATGGAACCTTAAAGTATCTCCAGTTAAATAGCTAATGTGTTCGTATTACCCTTTTTCAGATTTATCCGGCACCTTTCTGTCAGTTGATCCTGATACGCCAAAGCCGCAGCGCATTAACCACGACTAGTCCCGTCGAGCCTTCACGAAAGAACACCGCTGGGCCAAGCTACAACCCGAACAACGTGGAGGGAACCAGGATCGCGACCATGCCGAAGCTGAATTCCGCTCTTTCAGCACTTGGAAAACGAAGCTGAGCTAATCCCGCCTTGCGAATTAGCGAATAGAGCGGTTACTCGGCATTTAGGACTCGAATTACATCCTCTGCCGACATCGTCGCATGGGGATAGGAGTTCCATTTACGCTTGTTCCGACATGCGGCGAGAGGCTGTATTTTCCAGCTTCAGCTCCAGTTTGTGATTTTTGCATTCTCGTCAAAGAGCCAACCCCGTCGCCCCCAGTAATGATGAGACGACATGTCGAACAGAACTCCTCACTCGAACATGATTTGCAGCTTTACATCGGTAGGGCGCGCTTCGACCGCGCGGTCAAACGCCTTGATGGATTCCTCGAAGGTAAAGGTCTCCGAAATCAGCGGCTTAAGGTCTACACGGCCGGAGCCAAGCAGCGCGATGGACCGTTCATACTGGTGCGCATACCGGAAAACAGTCTCGATGCGCAATTCCTTGGTGGTGGCTGTCGAAACGTCAAACGCGACAGGATCGATGGGGAGACCGACGGCCACGATGACACCGCCGGGCCGGACGAGCTGCATGAGCGTCGCCCAGGCCTTTGGCGAGCCCGAGCATTCGAAGATCACGTCGGCGCCCCAGCCGTCGGTCAGTCGAGCGACGTCTGCAGCAAGATCCGTCTCGCGGATATTGACGGGTATAACGCCCTGGTACTGCGCGGCTATATCGAGCTTAGGCTGGGCAAGGTCAGCGACGACAACGCGGGCGCAGCCACCGGCAAGGGCCGCAATCGCGACCATCGTGCCGATCGGCCCGGCGCCGAGCACCACGGCGGTATCGCCCGGTGCAATTTTCGCCTTCGTCGCCGCCTGCATGCCAACGGCAAATGGTTCGACCATCGCACCTTCTGCAAAACTGACATTGTCCGGCAGCTTGAACGTGTAGTTGGCCGGATGCACGACTTCCGGCGTCAGGACGCCATGGATCGGCGGCGTGGCCCAGAACCGGACAGCCGGGTCGATGTTGTACATTCCGAGCCGGCTTGCCTTGGAATGCGGATCGGGAATGCCCGGCTCCATGCAGACGCGGTCACCCACCTTGAGGTGGGTGACCCCTTCACCAACTTCGATGATGGTCCCAGCCGCCTCATGCCCGAGCACCATCGGCTCGTTGACCACGAAGGGGCCGATCTTGCCGTGGGTGTAATAATGAACGTCGGATCCACAGACCCCAACGGTATGAAGCTTGATTTTCACCTGTCCCGGCCCGGTCTCCGCCGGCAAGTCGATGTCGCGAAGGGTCAGTTCATGCTGACGTTCAAGGACCAAGGCGCGCTGCATTGCCATTTTCATCTATCCGTTAATTTGGGTCGACATTAAAGACAGGGATATATCCAGGCCGGATCATTGGAAAGCTAAAACCGGATGATGTGAGGCTGTGCCTCCCGAAGGCCACGTCATGCATGGGTGGACAAACGTCATTTCCTCATGCCCAGCCCTCGGTTTCCAGGTGAACCCATGACATGTTTTTGCATGCTTGACAAATGTCGATATCTAACTGACTATTGTAAACAGCAGCGTGAATGTGGAGATTGACGCTGCCATGACGGCTCCCTCACTGGGCAGCTGATGCGGAGGAGCTGCACGTGGATTATCTTCTCGAAGTCGAGGGGCTGACAAAGTCATTCAGTGGCGTCTCGGCTCTGAAAGATGGCCGCTTTCAATTGAAGGCAGGGTCCGTGCATGCGCTCTGCGGCGGCAATGGCGCCGGCAAATCGACCTTCCTCAAAATCCTGATGGGCATCCACAAGCGCGACGCCGGCTCAATCCGCCGCAATGGTACGGAAGTGGACTTCTCCGGACCCGCCAATGCGCTTGCATCCGGTATTGCCATCATCGAGCAGGAGCTCAGCCCCGTACCGCACATGACTGTTGCCGAGAATATCTACCTCGGTCGCGAGCCGTCGGGACGGTTTGGCGGCATCGATTTCAAGACCATGAACCTGAATGCCCAGAAGCTGCTCGACCAGCTCGAATTCGATATCCGCGCCAACCAGTACATGATGAACCTTTCAGTTGCGCAGATGCAGCTCGTCGAGATTGCCAAGGCACTCAGCCACGATGCCGAAGTCATCTTCATGGACGAGCCGACCTCGGCTATCGGCGAGAAGGAAGCGCAACAGCTTTTCAAGACGATCGTTCGCCTGAAGGCTGCCGGCAAAGGCGTTGTCTACGTCTCGCATCGTCTTTCCGAGATTTTCCAGATCGCCGATGCCTACACCGTATTTCGCGATGGAAGCTACGTCGGCAGCGGCAACCTTGATGCGATCGATCGGCCGAGCCTGATCCGCATGATCGTCGGTCGCGACCTGGGCGAGGAGTATATCAAGACCAACGTGCCGACCGAAGACATTGGCTTCGAAGTGTCCGGGCTGACCGCATCTGGCAAGATCGAGGACATTTCCTTCGACGCCAAGCGGGGCGAGATATTCGGCATCTACGGCCTGATGGGATCAGGGCGCACGGAGATATTCAACTGCCTGTTCGGCCTTGACAAGCTCGACGCCGGCACTGTGCGCCTGCACGGGCAGCACATCACTGTTACCAAGCCCTCGGAAGCGATGAAACACGGCATCGCCTTCGTCACGGAAGATCGCAAGGTGACCGGCCTCAATCTCGACGACAGCGTGCGTGGCAATATCGCCATGGCAAGCCTGCCCGAGATGAGCCCGAACTTCCTGATGCGCCGACGCGAGGAGCAGGCGGCGAGCACCCGGATGATCGCGCATTTCGGCATCAAGGCAGCCCGCGACACGATGCCGGTTTCGAGCCTATCAGGCGGCAACCAGCAGAAGGTGGTGCTTGGGAAATGGTTCCTGCGCGACCCGAAAGTCTTGCTCCTCGACGAGCCGACCCGCGGCGTCGATGTCGGTGCGAAGCGCGAAATCTACCGGATCATCTGTGATTTCGCCGCCGCCGGCGGAACGGTAATCATGATTTCATCCGAGATCGACGAGGTTTTGGGAATGTCCGACCGCATTCTCGTCATGCGTGACGGGCGGTCGACCGGCGTTTATCGGCGAGAGGAAGCCAATGCGGAAACGCTTGTCCACCTTTCGACGTGAAACACCGTCCAAGACAACAAAAACATTCGACAGGTCCGTTAAAGGGTAAGAAACGTGTCTCTTTCAGATAACAAGACAACCAACGGCTGGTTCACTTCGGACAGTCGCAGAGTGATCATTCAGGAATACGGGATCTTCTTCGCATTCCTGCTGCTCTCACTCATTCTGTCGGTGTCGAATGAATACTTCCTGACGTCCGGCAATATTTCAAACATTCTGCTGCAGACCTCGATCAACGGCGTGCTGGCGATCGGCATGACATTCGTCATCCTGACACGCGGCATCGATCTGTCCGTCGGCTCGGTTGTGGCTTTGGCCGGCATCGTCAGCGGAAGCCTTGCAACCACCTCCGCCACAGCCGGAGTGTTCGGTGCACCCTACCCGGCCTATCTGGCGCTTGTCGTTGGTGTTCTCGTGGGCTTTGCCTGCGGTACGATCGTTGGGATAATCGTTTCCCGTTTCGCCGTGCCCGCCTTCGTTGCAACACTCGGCATGCTGTCGGCTGCGCGAGGGATGACCCTGATCTATGGCGGCGGCAAGCCGGTCCCGGGACTGACGCCCGATTTTCGCTGGATCGGCACCGGCAATATTCTCGGTGTACCGATGCCGGTCGTCATCCTGGCTGTCGTCTTCATCGTGTCGTGGTGGGTGCTGAACCGAACCCGGTTCGGACGCTATATCTACGCTGTCGGCGGCAACCCGCATGCTGCGAAGACGTCCGGCATCAATGTCACCCGCATCCGCTTTATCGTCTACACCATATCAGGTTCGCTTTCGGGTCTCGCCGGCATGATGCTTTCGGCCCGAACGGGCTCCGCACTGCCGCAGGCCGGCGTTGCCTACGAGCTGGATGCGATCGCCGCAGTGGTGATCGGCGGGACCAGCCTTTCGGGTGGCGTCGGTCGCGTCACCGGGACACTCATCGGCGCCCTGATCATCGGCGTGATGAACAACGGCCTCGATCTGCTCGGCATCCAATCCTACTACCAGCAGGTGCTCAAGGGCGCCCTGATTGTCGGCGCCGTGATGCTGGATCAAAAACGAAACCATGGTCAGTGACCAGGATGTTCGGGTTGCACGCGCAGCCCGCAATGAAGCGGCACGCCATAATGGCGGCCGGAACTCTCTATGGAGGAGAATGAGATGAAGAGACTGTTGATTGGCCTTATCGCCAGCGTCGCTATTTTTGCCGCACCGGCCATGGCCCAGGAAAAGAAGCTCAAGATCGGTGCCACGACCTACGGCCTCAATGCCGAATTCATGCAGCTTTGGTCGGCAGCGCTGAAGGAGCATCCCGCAGTCAAGAGCGGTGATGTCGAACTGACCGTGTTCGACGGCCGCTATGATGCTCTTGTTCAGCAGGAGCAGTTCAACACGATGATCACACAGAAGTTCGATGCGATCATCTTCGTGCCGATGGATGTCGAAGCCGGTGCAGCCGCTGTTCAGGCTGCCCATGATGCCGGTATTCCCGTCGTCGGCTCGAATGCCCGCGTCAACTCCGACCTGCTGACATCCTATGTCGGGTCGAACGACGTTCTGGCCGGCGAGATGGAAGCCAAGGCCGTTCTGGACAAGATGGGTTGCAAGGGCAATCTCGTGATCCTCGAGGGACCGATCGGCCAGTCCGGCCAGATCCAGCGCCTCGAGGGCAACCAAAAGGCACTGCAGGCCTGCCCTGACGTGAAGGTTCTCGAAACGCAGACAGCCAACTGGTCGCGTGCGGAAGCACAGACGCTGATGGAGAACTGGCTGACGGCTCATCCTGGCCAGATCAATGGCGTCATCGGTCAGAACGACGAGATGGCACTGGGTGCGATCGAAGCCATCAAGGCCGCTAATCTCAACGTGTCCGACTTTGCAATCGCCGGCGTCGACGGTGTGACGGATGCGATCAACGCCGTCAAGGACGGCCTGATGGCGTCTGTTTTGCAGGACGGCAGCGCGCAGGCGCAGGGTGCTCTGGACGTTGCGATCAAGGCGGTCCGGCCTGACTATACGCCGGTTTCGACCGTGTGGACGCAGTATCCGGACATGAAATGGAACGACGGCAAGGACAAGGATTATCTCGTTCCTTGGACCCAGGTCACAACGAAAAATGCCGACAAGCTTCTGGAATCGCGCAAGTAATATATGAGAAAGAAAGGGGCGGCGGTGCCGCCCTGATCTCAACGGACTGAAAGTGGAAAAAATGACCGACACAGCCCCGCAGATTGACCTCAATTTCCCGCTCACAGGCAAGATCGCACTTGTCACCGGCGGTGCCTCCGGCATTGGCGCTGCGATTGCCGATGCCTTCGCTTCAAAAGGCGCCACTGTGGCCGTGCTCGATATCAATACCGAGGTGGCGACACTGAAGGCTGACGCGCTTGGCAATGGCGCAAAGCCGTTCGTTTGCGACGTCTCCAGCGTCGATTCGGTTAACAAGGCTGTTGCCGACGTGCTGGCTGCATTCGGCGGCATCGATATCGCCGTCAACAGCGCCGGTGTGGTCTATCTGGCGCCTGCCGAAGACCTGTCTCTGGACTATTGGGACAAGACGATCAACATCAATCTCAAGGGCAGTTTTCTTGTCACCCAGGCCGTCGGGCGCGCCATGATCGCTGCCGGCAAGGGCGGCAAGATCGTCAACATGGCGTCGCAGGCCGGCACCGTCGCGATCGAGGAGCATGTCGCTTACTGCGCCTCGAAATTCGGCGTCATTGGCATGTCGAAAACCTTTGCGGCCGAGTGGGGCAAGCATGGAATTTGCGTCAACACGATTTCGCCCACCGTCGTGCTCACCGACCTCGGCAAGAAAGCCTGGTCCGGCGAAAAGGGTGAAGCCGCCAAGAAGAGAATCCCGACCGGCCGTTTTGCCTATCCGGAAGAAGTCGCCGCCGCTGCCGTTTTCCTGGTCTCGGCAGGCGCGAACATGATCAACGGTGCCGATCTGCTCATCGACGGTGGCTACACCATCCTCTGAGCGGCAGCGTCTGGAATTTAAGGAGACACTATGCAGCGTTTTATCAATGATCCCAATCTGGTCGTCGAAGACACCGTCAAGGGCTTCGTCAAAGCCCATTCCGACATCCTGCGCCTTGGACAGAACCCACGCGTCATCGTCGCCAAGGATGCCCCGGTCGCCGGTAAGGTTGGCGTCATTACCGGCGGTGGTTCGGGACACGAGCCTGGATTCATGGGCTACACCGGTAAAAATATGCTGGACGCCGTGGCGGTCGGCGAATTGTTCTCCTCACCAACCGCGAAGAGTTTTCACGATGCGATCCGCGAAGCCAATGGCGGCACTGGCGTCATCTGCCTCTATGGCAACTATGCCGGCGACAACATGAACGTCAAAATGGCCGTGCGGCTTGCCGCCAAGGAGGGCATCGAGGTCGCAACCGTCGTCGCCAATGACGACGTCTGTTCCGCACCCCCGCATGAAAGAGAGAAACGCCGCGGCGTCGCCGGCGAAATCTTCATGTGGAAGATCGGCAGCGCCAGGGCAACGCAAGGCGGTAGCCTGGAAGAGGTCAGAGCGGTCGCCCAGAAAGCCATCGACAACTGCCGATCCATCGGTGTCGGTCTAGGCCCCTGCACCCTGCCCGCCGTCGGCCATCCAAATTTCCAGATCGAGCCGGACACTATGGAAGTTGGTATCGGTCATCACGGAGAACCCGGCGTTCGCGTCGAGCCGCTGAAGTCAGCCGAGGCGATTGCGAGGGATATGTGCCAGATCGTGCTGGACGATCACAACTTGCCGGCTGGAACGGAAGTCGCCGTTCTTGTGTCGGGCCTCGGTGCCACTCCGCTCAACGAGCTTTACATCCTGAACGATACAATCGAGACCGAAATTTCGGCGCGGGGCCTGATCATTCATAGAACCTATATCGGCAACTACTTCACGTCGCTGGAAATGGTGGGGGCAACACTCACCGTTTTTGCACTTGATGCCGAAACGAAAGCGCTTCTCGACGTCGAAGCCAACTGCACCATGAAGCTTTAAGGGGCGGGTTATGCAGACATTCAAGAACAATTCCGCCGCGGCGATCGTGCTCACCATTGCCGATCGCATCGTTGAAAACCGCGCCTATCTCAGTGAGATCGACGGCAAGATCGGCGATGGCGACCACGGCGTCAACATGGCCAAGGGTTTTGGCATGGCAGCCGAACAGTTGAAGGGACAGGACACGACGCTCGGCCAAGCCTTCGAGGTTCTCGGCAATGTGCTGATGGACGAAATCGGCGGCTCCATGGGACCGCTCTATGGCGTGATGTTTACCGAGTTTGCCGATAAGCTCAAAGGGCACGACGATGTCGACCCGAAGGTCTTCAGTTCCATGCTGCATGCCGGCCTCGAAGGCATCCAGTCGATCGGTTCTGCCAAGGTCGGCGACAAGACCCTGCTCGACGCGCTGGTGCCGGCCATCGAGGCTTTTGATGGCGCGATTGCTGCCTCACGATCCTTTGACAGCGCGCTGGATGCGCTGGTCGAAGCCGCCGAAACGGGTCGGGATTCAACGCTCAACCTGGTCGCAAAGATCGGACGCTCGGCCCGTCTTGGCGAACGGTCGCTTGGTGTTCTCGATGCCGGTGCGACATCCTGTGCCATCATCTTGAAGGAAATATCGATCGCGGCAAAGAGCCGTCTTCATTGATGCCGCCACCGCATGTCGTGCATCGCCTGGCTAAACGGAGACTTCCCAAGGCCGGCGACCGGATGAACAGCGGTCCGGTCGCCGACCGCACGCGGCGCCTCGACAGCCTTGCAAACTGCCGATATTGCATCCATCCTGCCAATCGAGAACATGGGAGACAGCGCGGTTAGATGACGGTCAAGCAGGCACAGCCGCGCAAGAATGTTTCAAGCAAGGACAACCCGTCCGAGCCGTTTGACGCAATGCCGCTACGCTACGGCGACGATCCCTATGTCTGGGCCTGCTGGCTCTATTATGAAGACGGCATGACGCAGGGCGATATTGCAGAGGCCATGGGCATATCCCGCGCCACGGTCAACAGCTACCTCGCAGAGGCGCGCGAGCGCGGCATCGTCAACATCTCCATCGAGCCGGCCAGGCTGGCCTCCCTGACGGTGGCCCAGGAGCTCAAGCGCCATTTCGGGCTGGTCGACTGTCTCGTTGTGCCGAGCGACGACAAGGCCCGCTCCCTGATCGAGCGCCTTGGTGGTGCAGGTGCACAGGCGCTTCAAAGGCTTCTGAAGTCCGGGGACACGATCGCTGTCGCCTGGGGACGGACCGTTCTTTCCATCGGAGAGCGAGCCCTGGCACCGGGCCTGCAGGACGTGACCGTGGTCCAGGCGACCGGCGGCACACGGGCAAGCTTTGGCTACACACCTGAACTCTGTGCGTCATCGATTGCCGATGCGGTCGGTGGCAAGCTGATCAACATCTCCGCACCCGCCATCGTGTCGAGCAACGACATTCGTGACATGTTCATGCGCGAGCCGTTGATTGAAAGTCAGTTCCAGACCCTGGCGCGCGCCAACAAGGCGCTTTTCGGTATCTCGTCGCTGCGCCCGAACTCGACCATCCACACCAGCGGTTTTTTCGAATCCGTCTCTCTGCAGGACTATCTGGCCAGGAACGCCGTCGGAGTTGTTGCGGGCCGTTTTATAGACGGACACGGGCGCGCCATTTCCGGGCCTCTGGATGAGCGAACCATTGGCATATCACTGGAGATGCTTAAGAACATTGAACTGCGCATCGCTGTTGCCGGCGGGTTCGATAAGGTTCCGGCGATTCTTGCCATGCTTCGCGGTGGTTATGCCAATGTGTTGATCACCGATGCCGCAACCGCGCGCGGTATTCTCAACGCGGATGGTGTTCCCGAAATCGACCAGAGAGGTGCGCATCGCGGTAGGGTCGACAGTCTGCCAGCGGCGTCAAAAACCACCCAGCGCATCTACACCAAGAAATTCCTCAACAATCCGGACAGAGTTGTCGATGAGTTGCTGGAGGGCATCGTCAAGTCGCACGTGCACCTTCTTCATCCGATTGACAAATCCCATCGCGCCCTCGTCGCGCGTAACGGTCCACGGTCTGGAAAAGTCGGCCTTGTGATTGGTGGCGGTGCGGGGCACGAACCGGGATTCTATGGCTACGTCGGCAAGGGCCTGGCCGACGCCGTCGCGATCGGCAACATTTTCTCCTCTCCGCCACCCGGGCCGATCCTGCGTTGCACGGAGGCTGCATCCGGCGGAGAAGGCGTGTTGTTCGTCTACGGCAACTATGCCGGCGACGTGATGAATTTCGAAATGGCCGCCGAAATGGCAGAGGCAAAGGGCATTCCGGTCCGCACCGTTCTTACCACCGATGACATTGCCTCGTCGCCGCTGGAGGACCGCGAAGGCCGGCGCGGCGTTGCTGGAAACCTCTTTATCTTCAAGGTCGCCGGCGCTGCCTGCGACCTCGGTTTCTCGCTCGCCAAATGCGAAACCCTGACCCGCAAGGCCAATGACCGCACCTACACGGTCGGCGTCGCACTGGAGCCTTGCTCCATGCCGCAAACCCGGCGGCACAATTTCGATATCGGACCCGACGACATCGAATTCGGGATGGGGATCCATGGCGAACCGGGTGTTGTGCGCGAAAAGATGATGACGGCGGATGCGATCACGGACAGGGTCATGGATCGTATCTTTTCCGAGATGAAACCGGCGGCCGGCGATCAGGTCGCGGTGCTGGTGAACTCCTTTGGGGCAACCCCGCTGATGGAACTGTACATTCTCTTCAGGAGGGTCGAGCAACGTCTGAACGCGAAGGGCGTCACCATCGTCGCAAACTGGGTCGGGCATTACTGCACTTCGCTCGATATGGTCGGTGCATCCATTTCGATCCTGCATCTCGATGACGAACTGACCGTGCTGCTGAACCACCCCTGCGACAGCGTCACATTGAAGATGAGCTGAATATTTGGATCGGCTGGACATGCGTCCTTCCGAGGGAGACTGTCATGACGGATAACGCGGCGCGGGTTATTGGCCGGATGTTTAGCGATATTTCCATCGCGATCGACGCACATAAGGATCACCTGACCGCTCTGGATGGGGCGATCGGCGATGCTGACCACGGGATTACGATGTCGCTCGGCTTCAACGCGGTAACGAACGAACTGGCCGGGATGGATCTTGACCACGTCGCAGCCTCGGCTGTGCTGGCCAGCGCAGCCGCAGCCTTTTTGAATGCGGTCGGTGCTTCGACCGGCCCTCTCTATGCCAGCGCATTTCTGCAGGCGGCAAAGGTATTGGAGAAGAGCGAGACGCTCTCGCTCGAAAATCACGTTGAAATGATTGTCGCCATGACAGCCGGAATTCAGGAGCGTGGCAAAGGGCAGCGGGGCGACAAGACCATGCTGGACGCGTGGATTCCCGCGACAGAAGCTGCCATCAAAGCGCAGAATGACGGTGCAGACGTTCGGGTTCTTTGGAACGAGGTCATACATGCAGCGGAAGCCGGAGCGAACGCCACGCGCTCCATGGTAGCAGCCCGCGGAAGAGCGGCCCGGCTCGGCGAACGGTCGTTAGGCCATGTCGATCCGGGAGCCGCTTCCGCGGTGATCATCCTTCGGGCAATGAAGAACAGACTAGACTTCTCTTAGATAGGCTGACCCGGCGTTGATGATGTAGACGCCCGCGACGACTCCAGTGTGTGGCAAATTGTGATTGTTTGAACCACCATTCGAGATAAGCATCATGAGTGAAGTTCGTACGATCGGGCTGGATTTGGCCAAGATCGTGTTTCAGGTCCACGGAGCTGATGAGACTGACGCGGTTGTGTTTCGCAAGCAGTTGCGGCGCAGCCAGGTTTTGAAATTCTTTGGTGGCCTGCCACGGTGCCTAGTTGCGATGGAAGCCTGTGGAAGCGCCCATTTCTGGGCGCGTGAGACCGTTTGGGACACGAAGTCCGCATTATCCCACCGGGCTACGTAAAGCCCTTTGTGAAGCGGCAAAAGAACGACATGGCTGATGCCGAGGCGATCTGCGAGGCGGCCCAACGACCAACGATGCGCTTTGTCCCGGTGAAAAGCGAAGAGGCGCAAGGAGCAGCAGTCATGTTGCGCACCCGTGATCTCTTGATCCGGCAACGAACGCAGACCATCAATGCCTTGCGCGGTCATTTGGCGGAGTTCGGCGAGGTGGCACCGCAGGGTTTGAATTATGCTTCGAAACTGATCGCGATGGTCGAGAATCCGCAAACAGCGCTTCCAGAAACGGCGCGGACCGCTCTGCGGTTTCTGACCGCTGCTTTGTCACAACTGAATGATCAGATCCGGACGCTGGATGCGCAGATCGTGCGCCGGGCTCGTGAAGATGAGACTGCTCGCCGCTTGATAACAATCCCCGGAATTGGACCGTTGATTGCCACTACTCTGGTGGCGCTTGCACCGTCACTTGAGACCTTCAAACGTGGGCGTGACTTTGCTGCATGGCTTGGGCTTGTGCCGCGGCAACATTCGACGGGCGGCAAACAGCGGCTCGGGTCCACGACGAAGATGGGAGAACGATCTTTACGGCGGCTCCTGATCATAGGGGCCAATAGCGAGCTTGTGTGGCGTACCAGCAAGGGGGCCACCCCTGGAACGTGGCTGGCAAAGATGCTGGCGCACAAACCACCGATGCTGGTGAGAGTAGCGCTTGCCAACAAGATGGCGCGCATCGTCTGGGCTATCATGGCCAGAGGAGAGATATACAGATCTCCGGTTGCTGCGGCATAAATCAAGCCAAAGCAACCATGTGCTCCAAAGTGTCTCAAGAGCACGCGGCGTTGATTTGGACATGCCCTGCGAACACCATACGGGCCCGCGGCATATGAAAAAGCCGCATCAAAGGCCGGACACATGTCAGCACCCGACCACGCGCATAAGAGGTGGCTCGGTTTGTCTGAACAGTTTCGGGCGTTTCGATAAGTGGATTTCCGCCTCGATTATGCCGCCACCATTATTGGTGCCAGCGCGTTGAAGTAGGCCTGATCCGGTGTCTGCCGGTCAAGGGATGAATGTGGGCGTCGGCTCAGCGTGGTGTGATCGGGCACTGGCAAACCCAATCCCATGATGTTAAGCACCGAACTCAGAAGCCCTTCGCTGTGGCGCAACCGCAGCCCAAACATCATGCCCAGCATCAGAGCAGTTTCGATCGCCAGATCCGAATAGAGAGGCTGGCCACCGCGCGTCCTGCGACGTGGGGCTGCCCAGCCCGCCAACGCTGCCGGCGTTATCCAAAGGGTTAAACTGCCACGGCGGCGAAGGCCAGCCTCATACTCCGCCCAGTTCGTAACTTTGAACTTCATCTTGCCGATGTGATGTCGGCGGGCGGCGTTATGCTTGTGCGGCATGCTGGATCAATCTTGCAATTTTCGATCGCAGCCACTTAGTTGCAGAACGTTGAAATTTGATCCCCGTACCACCGCCGCTAATTTGGCCTTCCGTCGTCAAAAAACGTCGTTAGGCTAAGGGGCCATTTCAAATTCTAGACTGGCGGCACTACGGAATTCTTTAAATGTAATAGAACTAATGATGCGATTTGTTCAGGAGCTTCGATATGCATCAAGTAGCCTGCGTTTCGCAATATGATCCAATTGACAGGCCCGAGGATACAGTCGGAAATCGCGTTGACCTGGCTCATGTTCGCGAACCTGTCGAGCGCTCCCTGCACAACGACGAGCGGGGCGGAAATTTGAGCGAAGAGTGCCATCGCCGACCAGTTCCTGTCACATTCCGAAATTCTTTGTTGCCGCCATTTCTGGTAGGCCAATGTGGGATGAGAATAATCGGCAGAAATCAGCTCTTGAAACTGATCATCAATTTCTGCAATTGGCAAAGCCTCCAACACGGCGCGCTGGTGGGAATCGGCAACCCCGTAGGGTGCTAGGGCCACGATGCCTGACGTCCTTTCCGGGAAAAGCCCGGCAAAGATCATCGCGACAGTTGCACCGTCTGCGTGCGCCAAAAAATTCGCCGCTGGGATGTGCAGCGCGTCCATCAAAGCCGGAAGAATGACACTAGCCTCGTAAAACAAGGGCTCCGTCATGGCAGCGACCGGCTCTCGCCCAGGTCCGGCCCTCGACCAAGCAAGAATGCGCAGACCAGGCCTGCTTTCCACCAGTTGCAGCGCGATTTGAACCAGAGACGTCCACCCGCCCAACCCATGACCGACGAGAATGAGGACATCGCCCTCCCCGTCGCCACAGCAGGCGACCTCAACGGGGCCAGCACTTGTTCGAACATTCACGATTGATACTACGGGCTTCGCTCTGTCCGCAGTGATTTGACCCAGCATGCCCATGACGTCGCCTCCTCGCTCCGCCTACGACTGTCCAACAAGGGACAATATTGTAAAGCTCTTGCAATCAGCGCAGCCGAAATCCTCGGCACGACCGATCATCTTCGTAATGAACGTGATTCAGGTGCGTTATGTAAGCTCTCGCATGAACGACAACGCTCTCCCCGTTGAAATCCAGTGCTGGCCTGCACCCGTATGCTCTGACATGGGGTCAGACCGGATCTGTACTTTAAAGAGCAAATCGCTGTCGGCTAGTCCGCATCTTGCTTTCTGGATAGCAGCAATTGCTGTTTGAGCGGCAGCATCGATCCGACAATCGTCGCGTCGAGATCGAATATGGAGTGATCGATTGTTCGCGGATTTGCAGCGCAGCGGCGGAAGGCCTGCGCAACCGGGTGGCCATGCCCGAGCCATCATCCGGCAGTCGATTTTGCGGTCAACGGCCCGCTCGGTACTGGGTCGGCGAAACACCGACAGACTTCTTGAAGGCCCGGGTCAGGTTTGCCCCGGACGAGAAGCCGGTCGAGGACGCGATGTCTTCCAAAGTTTTACGCGGGTCCGTCAGCAGATCCTTGGCCCTGGAGATGCGCAGGTCCGAAAAATAATGAAATGGAGCCGTGCCTGTCGCCAGTTTGAACGATCGGGCAAAGTGATAGATGCTCAGGCAGGCGACACTCGCCAGTTCCTCCAGCGAGATATCCGCGCCCAGGTTTTGAGACATATAGTCCAAAACGCGGTTGAGCCGGATACGATCGAGCGCGCCGGCCGATTTCGCGTCGATGTAGGATCCCGTGAAATTCTTAGTCTCCTGGCGCGTATAGTGCTGCAGCATTCTGGCGGAGAGTGCGAGCCCGAGGGAATCGAGAACGATGCGGCCGGTGGATCCTGCCGTCTGCATCTCTTCGGCTATCGCCAGTCCGATGTGCTGCACCAGAGGGTCGAAGAACCCTCCGGTGTAGGTCAGGCCCTGATCGACAGGGCTGTTGTCCGCGCACTCGAGATTGCCAAAAAGATTCTGCGGAAGGTAAAGATGCAGCATATCCAGCGAGCCGGAATGGATATGCAGGTATTTGACCGCGACGCCCCTCGGGCAAATGCAGGCCGAACCCGCGCGCGAGACGAACTTTTGCTCCGCTCCGTCCGCGCGACGGCGGATCTGCGCCGAGCCCGACAGCGCGATGATGACTTCGTTGACCTGCTGCACGAACGGCGCGCAGTGCAGATCCTCATGCCGGCGAACCTCGGCGGTAACGGAACTGCGCCATCCAAGGTCGACGGACGAGTGCAGAAGCCTGCTGCCGCCCATCTCATATTTATGTCCCAGGAGCGTGCCGATATCGGCCCCTGTCGCCAAGGCTCCGTTCTCGTGCGCGGGCGTCGCCGTGCCCGGAAACGAACAATAGTCTTCCATTCTGTTGCTCCTCCCGAGCTTCGTTCACCCTTGCCGAAACCGTCGAACAGCAAATGGCCGGCGTGCGCCTCCAACGCACGAACTGGCCACACCTCCCGACCCGCTGCACGTACTCCTCCGGCACGATTGTCCAGCAACGATATGCTTGTCAATCGTCAGGCAGCATAATGCGCGGCCGCGCCCCGTAAAGACGCGTGGCCCGACCGGCCCCTCGGTCAGTAGGCTGCCCGGTAAATGGCCAGCGCATCCGCTTCGGTGATCTCGCGCGGATTGTTGACGAGCAGCCGCGTCTGGTTCATTGCGTCGCGCGCAAGACGCGGCAGCCAGTCCTCAGTGATGTCCAGGTCCCTCAGCCGCTGCGGCAGGCCGCAATCGCGGGACAATTGTTCAAGGGCTTCGCAGAAAGCCGCCCCCCTCTCCTGCCCTTCGAGCCGCCCGAGTGCCGGAAAGACATGCGGGGCCAGATCGATGTAGGGCCCCGGTACGGTCACCGCGTTGAAGCGCAGGACATGCGGCAGAACCAGCGCGTTCGACAGGCCATGCGGAATGTGGAAATGGCCGCCGAGCGGATAGGCGAGCGCGTGAACGGCGGCAACGGGCGAATTGGCAAAGGCCTGTCCCGCCAGCATGGAGCCGAGCAGCATGTCGCCCCGCGCCGTCGCATCGGTTCCGTTCCGGACAGCCGTCAGAAGGGCGGGCGCCATCAGTTGCAAGGCCCGAACGGCCAGCATGCGCGACAGGGGATTGTTATTCGGACTGGCGGAGGCAAAGGCCTCGATCGCATGGACCATGGCGTCGATGCCGGTCGCCGCCGTGACGTGGGGCGGCAATCCGGTGGTCAGTTCGGGATCGAGGATCGCGACATCCGGCAACAGGACGGGCGAGACGACGCCCATCTTTTCGGATCCCCCGGTCGTAACGATGGAAATCGGCGTGACCTCGGACCCGGTTCCCGCCGTCGTCGGAACGAGGATGAGCGGCAGGCGCGGCCCTTGCGCCTTGCCGACGCCATAGACGGCGGACAAGGTCTCCTTGCCCACGGCAAGCAGTGCCACCAGTTTCGCCACGTCGAGCGAGGAACCGCCGCCGACGCCGATCACGCCCTGAACGCCCGCCTCCTGCGCGATGGAAGCCGCCCGCAGGATGATCGCTTCCGGCGGGTCGGCCTGAACGTCCGAAAACAGCGTGACCTCCATGCCGGCATCCGAGAGCACCGCAAGGGCGCGATCGACGATGCCGGTCGACCGAAGACCGGGATCCGTGACCAGAAGCACGCGCACGCCCATCAGCGGCCGGGAGATCTCCCCGAGCCGCGCCAGCGCGCCAAAACCGAACTGGATGCTTCTGGATGTGTTGAAGACGAAGGGGGGCATGGCGGATTCCTGCCTGTTGCTCAGCGGCTAAAGCCAAGCGCGGTGAGAACGATCAGTGCGAAGGCGACAGCGGAGGTGACGACAAGCGCGCGCACGCGGTCGCGTTCCCGGGCGTCCTGATGAACACGGAGCTTCGGGTGCGGCTCATAGGCGGGGATATCGATAGACAGCGGACTGGCCATTTCCATCTTGTAGGACAGAAACCAGACGAGGCCGACGCCCAGCGCCCAGAACAGCAGGCTCCAGCCCCAGAGCGACGGCATGCCGACGAGCCATTGCCGGTCCGGACCGAGGAATGCGCCGTTGCCGAAGACCAGCCCCGGCCCGACGGCGAAGAACAGCCAGGCGAGCGAGACGGACCACGCCGTGGAGCGCAGCGCCCGTGCCCGCGCACTCGTTCTCAATGCGGTGCCGAGAAACCGGCGGATTTCCTGCGCCTCCCCGGAAAAGCCGCGACGCTGGGTAAACGCCGACACCAGCAGGGTGACGGCAAGGTTTGCCGCCATCCCCCAGGCGGCCGAATGTAGGGTCCACGGCGCCCGTCCCCACGGAACGTCGAGGCCGAAGAACGAGAGGACGGCAATGCCGAGAGGTTCGGTCAGAAGCACGCCGGCAATGCCGAAGCCAACGCCGGTGACGGCCGCTGGCCGGCTGATCCACCGCAGCCAGGTGATGCCGAGAAGCGGGGTCCACAGCTGGAAGGACAGCGGAAGAGCCAGCGATCCCAGCATCGACAGCGTGACGGGCGTCAGGGCCTGCATGAGGACGGAGGCGATGGCAAGAAGCCCGATGACGACACGCGTCAGGGTCACGGTGTCCCGCCTGCCGAGACGCCCGTGAAACCAAGGCTTGTAGAGATGCCGGACAAGTGCCTCACCGGCGGTCAGCAGGCCGAGCCCGGCCATCAGCTGCACCCCGGCCAGAAGGCCGATGAACAGCCAAGCGGCAAACCACGGCGACAGGCTCGCCAGCAGGCCGGAAAGCCCCAGATCCGGCCGGATGAGAGAGACCGTGCCGACCGTTCCGACGCACAGCGCGACCAGCCCGCCATAGGCTCCGGCCATCACCCAGGTCTGGCCGGCCGCAAGCGCGCGCGGGGTGCGCATCGACAGGATGACCTTCAAGGCCAGCGGGCTTGCCTGAAAACCCATGAGCGCGAAAGCGATCGACAGGCTGGCCAGCGCCGTTCCCTCGTGTCCGGCCGCAGCCTCGCGACCCGCGCCGGCAGTAAACTGGATCACGCCCGAAACCATGAAGCGACCGGCCTGCAAAGGATCCGCCGAAAGAGTTGCAAGTCCCGCGTTCAGCGCGCCGAAACCGCCGACGGCGATGAGGGCAAAGCCGGCGAAACCCACCACGGATGCGGCGGCCAGCACGGCCTGGATGGCGCCGAGATAGCCGACGATGCGCATTCCGCCGATCACCACATAGCCGAAAAGAACCACCGCCAGCAGCGTCGCGGCAACCGGCGCCGAGACCGCTCCGCCCGTCAGCCCCTCCACCAGCCGGGACAGGGCCGACAGTTGCAGGCCGGCAAAGGCGACCGCGAACAGCACGGCGATGACGGTCGACACGCAGACGAGGAATTCGGAGCCGTAATAGCTGCGCAGCAATTCGCTCTGGGAGGACAGCCGCAATCTCTGGCCGACCAGCCAGATGCGCTTGAAGAACAGGACGCCGGGCAGCGCAAGCGCAATGCCGGCTTGCAGCAGGGCGGGAAACCCGAAACCCGAATGCCCGATTTCGGCCGATGCATCGAGGATGACCCAACCCGAAAGGCCGGCCCCGGCCAGCACCAGCGCCGACACCCAAGGCGACAGGGCGTGGCCGGCCGAAAAGTAGGTTTCGAAGTCGCCATTTTCGCGGGCACCGACGCGCGCCCAATAGAGCGTCATCGCGATGTAGAATAGTCCGTAGAGCGACAGCCAGACCATTATGCGCCCTCACCGAGCGAGGCGGGCTTCACATGGAAGCGCGAGAACGCACCGCGCAATCCATGCCGGGTGAACAGATAGGTCAGGAACCCCAAGGCTAGCACGCCGAAGAAGATAAGCCCGGAATAGAAGTCCGCCGTGGTCGTTTCCCCGGTTATGGCGCCGATGACGAAGACCAGCCCCAGCAGCCCGTAGGCGCCAATGCCGAGGGCCGTTTCACCGGGCGAAAAACCGGTGTCGAACACGCCGTTGATGACGATGTGGACCACGAAGGCAAAAACGATGCCGCCGACGCCGAGCGATGACAGTGTGACGCTGTCGCGCGTCAGTCCTTCCAGCAGAAGGCCGAGGCCGAGGAAGCCGAGGACGGCCCATGTCGAAAAGACAAGGATGCTGCGTTCGACGATCGGAAGAGGCGAAAGCATCGTTCAGGCTCCAGCGGAAAATTCGTGGAAGGACCGGGACCGGGCGGCGCACGCTGCCCGGTCCCCTGGCGTATTCAGTTGCCCTAGCCCTTGGCGCGCGGCTCCGGCGCCGAGGGTTCGGTATAGACGATCTTCGACAGGTCGCCGAGTGTGTGGGCCCTGTGGATCGTATCGCCCGTCAGCCCGATTTCTCCCAGCAGCGTATCGACGAACGGCGCCTGCGTGCGGTAGCGCAACGCGGAACTGACCACCTGTTCGGCAAGATTGCCGTCCCGTGGGCCGGAAGGCTCCGTGCCGATCGGACCGCCGCTTCCCACAGCACCCGACAGGCCCGGCAAGCCTTCGACGTGAAGGATCTTGATGCCCTCGATCCGCTCCATCGGCTTGACGCTTTCGCGGATGATGGCGGGAAGGTTCTCGACCAGGGCCTTGTGCAGCGCGGATTTGCGGCTGCTGTCGGACCGCAGGTTCTCGGCGACGTTGAGCTTCTGCTTGCCGTCGGCCTCGACCCGAAGCCGCTCTTCAAGTGCGGCCACGGTGATGCGGTCGGCATCGGCGAGATCCTGCGCAGCTGCTTTTTCCGCCTGTGCCGAGATGCGCTGACGGGCACCGTCCGCTTCCGCCTCGCGCTCGGCGTCGATCAGTTCGATCGCCTTCTGGCGATTGGCGACCTCGGTGTCGCGGATGGTCTGGACCCGTTCCTGCGCCTCGACCATCGACGCCCGTGCATTTTCGGCCTCCGTCTGGGCCTCCGATCGCTGCTTTGACTTGAGCGACACCGCGATATCCAGCGCCTGCTCCTCGATCTGTACCGTTTCGCGGCGCTTAATCTCCAGCATCTCGATCTGGCGCTCCATCTCGATCCGCGTCCGTTCGACGGTTTCCCGTTCGCGGATCTTCACCGATTCGATCTCGCGTTCCCGTACAGCGTTTTCAGCGGCGATCTCGGATTTCCGCGTGGCGCGCTGGATGGACACCTCGGCTTCGTGGACCATGCGCGCATATTCGCTGTCGCGCTGGATATCGAGGCTGCGCTTTTCCGCTTCCAGGTTCTTGGCGCGAATGGCGACGGCGGTATCCTTCTCGATATCGTTGCGCTTCTTCTTGCGGCTTTCGATCTGCTCGGTCAGAAGCGTCAGGCCTTCCGCGTCGAACGTGTTGGAAGGATCGAACAGCTTGATATCCGCCTGGTCGAGCGAGGTGAGCGAGACGGATTCCAGCTCCAGCCCGTCGAGTTCGAGGCTGTCGGCCACTTCGGTCTTCACCTCGCGCACGAAGGCCTGCCGGTTTTCGTGGATGTGTTCCAGCGTCATCTTGGCGGCTGCGGCACCCATGGCATCGACGAACCGGCCCTGAATGAGATCCTTCAACTGCTCGGCATTCATGGTGCGATTGCCCAGGCTGCGCGCTGCCGTGGCGACGGCATCGTCATTGGGGGCGACGCGGACGTAGAACTCGACGGTCAGTTCGACACGCATTCTGTCCTTGGTGATAAGCGACTTTTCGCGGGCGCGCGTTACTTCCAGGCGGAGCGTGTTCATGTTGACCTCGGTAAGGTCGTGCAGGATCGGCAGCACCAGCGCGCCCCCGCCCATGACGACCTTTTCGCCGCCGAAGCCGGTGCGCACGAAGCTGACATCCTTGGTCGAGCGTCGGTACAGCCAGTGCAGGAGATAGGCGGCGACGGCGATGACGATCGCGGCGAGAATGATGATAGCAATGACGTTTGCGCCGTTCATGGACGTTCTCCTTCTGAAGGTGCGGGGGTGGCAGATAGGCGACGCGCGTTACGCATGGGACACCTCGTTGGAAATGAGCGCGCCGGTGGCAAGGATGGCGATGCCGAAGGCCATGCGGTTGAGAATGTCGGCGATGTTATAAGCGACCGTCAGGCTGCCATCGTCGGGAATGCCGGCAAAGGCGGTGAGAAAATTGCCGAGCGGATAGATCGCCCAGCCGATGGTGACGATCAGCCTCAACCAGAAATATCCGCGACGCAGATAGTCTCCGGTCGAAGATCGGACCACGTCGTCCATCTGCCCGAAATACAACTCGCCGAGAATGTAGAGCCAGAAGACGAGGCCGATCAGGAAGGCGAGCGTCGGATGCATGAAGCCGGCCTCGCCGAGATAGCGCACGAACACCATCAGCACGGCAACGATAAGCAGCCGCCAAAACAGGCCTGCACCCAACTTGCCGGCCGTCCGGGCAAAGAAGAAGAGCGCCATGATCTGCAGCGGTATGGAGACCATCCAGCCGACATAATGATAGACGATCGGCACGCTGCCGTTGGCGGCCCATGCCGCGCGTCCCTCGAAGGTCGCGCCGATGCCGACGAGGGCGGCGATGGCGCAGAGCGCGATCGGCACTTTCCATGTCCGCCCGACCCAGGCCGTTCCCATGAGAAGCAGGATCGTCGTTGCGGCCAGCCCGAACAGCGCCACCGAGTAGCTCGCCGCGGTCAGGTCGGTTGTCTGAAACACCGCCATTTCAATGTCCCCCTTTGCGGATTGTCATATGTTTCATGGAGATGTCCTCAGATCTGTGTTCGGATGTGTGGGGAGCGGGCGTAGAGCGCGACCATGGGCAGGATTAGCAGGCCGAAGATGAATTGCTGCCACTCGAACTTGAGGCCGATGCCAACGAGAAAGCTCGAAAGCACCTGCAGGACGAGCACGCCGATGACGGTGAAGCCGTAGCCGCCAGCCCCGCCCAGAAGCGAGGTCCCGCCGACGACGACGGCCGCCAGCGTCAAGAACAGATACTGGTCGCCGACCCCGATGAAGCCACCGCCCGACCAGCCGAGCAGCAGGCTGCCGGTCATGGCTGCGAAGAAGCCGGACAGCGCATACGCGATGACCCAGTAGCGCATTTCGGAAATCATCACCCGGCTGGCCGACGTCCGGTTGACGCCGAGGGCATAGAGAAACCGGCCGTAGACGGTGAGGCGCATGCCGACGATGAGGATGAGCGCGATCACTCCCCAGATGGCGATGACCGGCGGGAACGGCAGGCCGAACGTGGTGCCGTTCATGGCCGAGAGATTGGCAAGCCAGGCCGGCACGGTGCCGAAGACGTTGCCGGAATATTGCGAGCCGATCGAGGTGACGATCTGCACGCCGCCCGAGATCGCGAAACCGGTTCCGAGCGTCACGATCAGCGCCTGGCCTTGGAGCTTGTAGCTGAGGAACCCGTTGATGACGCCGAGCGTCGTGCCGATCGCCAGCACGACGATCGTTGCAAGCCAGGGCGGAACGCCAAGGCTGATGAGATAGAGAAGCCCGACATTCGCTGCCCCGATGATGAAGGGGATCGACAGATCGAGACCGCCGAGAAGGGCGACCAGCGTCTGCCCGATGGAGGCGAGCCCGAGGAAGGACGCGAAAAGCAGCATCGACTTGATATTGTTGCCGGATGCGAAGCCTTCGATGTTCATCGACCCGACCGAAAACAGGCCGGCCAGCACCATGATGCCGATGAAGGCGGAGCGATTTTGCTGGAACTGGCGGCCGAGCGTCCGTGTCAGGACGAGAATGCCCAGAAGGATGAACAGGGACAGCACGTTCCAGATGTTGAAGAAGCCCTCGACCGTCAGCGACAGCACGACAAAGGCCAGCAGGATCAGCGCCAGCCCGAATAGCGGCCAGCGATACTGGTTCCATGCCTGCCTCAGTGGGCTCGGTCCGTCGGTGGCCGTGTCCGGCGCTCGTCTTAGGAAGAGGCCGAGGACATAGCGCCAGCCCCAGACGAACAGGATGAGAGTGGCGATGGCCGACAGGATGATTATCTGAACGGTCAGCCCCTGTGCAAAGCCAAAGCCCACGCCGATGGCGGTGAGGACGAGGCCGGTGACAAGGCCGAGGATGAGCGCCGGGAGACTGGGCTGCGGCAGGTTTTCCATCACTCGCTGACCTCCACGTCAGGACGGCCGACCGTGTCGGAGACCGCATAGGCGCCGGCCAGCACGAGCGCCGCCACGACGACGGCGACGGCGGGCGCGATGGTCCGGCGATCGGACTGGCCGAGCGCCAGCCGGAGAAAGACCGCGATGACCACCAGCAGCAGGGCGGACAGGACGAGCGGCGCCGCAGAAAGCCGCAGGGCTTCGGTGGCGGACGATAGTGTGGCAATTTCCAGCGGGCCGGTCAGCGCCGCCTGCATGTCGAGCGGTCCCGGCAGGAAAGCGCCGGCCGCGCCAAGTGCGGCATATTCGAAGGTCGCGTGCAGGATGACGCCGAGGACGACAACCGACAGGGCGACGAAATAGAGCAGCGGCGAGAAATTGCGGATGTAGCGCTGGATGACCGGGATCAGCAGCGTCAGGAGCAGCGAGACGACCAGGATCGTGCCGTAGGCGAGATTGGTGACGAAGCTCTGCACCGTGCCGAAGTTGAACGTCGCCAGCACGAAAGTGATGAGGTAAAGGTTGAGCGCGCCCAGCGCCGATCCGAACACCCCGCCCCGTCCGCCGGCCAGCGACGCACCGCCGAGAACCAGCGCCGTTACGGCGATCAGCGTATAGGTCGTGCCCTGCGAGGGATCGCCGGACGCGATCAGCGCCGTGAAGCAGATCGCCGCAAGTCCCGCGAAACATCCCGAAATCAGATGCGCGCCGATGCGGACGATGGTGATCGGCACGCCGGACGTGTAGGCGGCGCGCTCGTCGGAGCCCATCAGCCGCAGATGCGTATAGAAAGCGGTCGCGGTGAACAGAAGCCAGGCGGCGGATGCCAGGAGAAGAATGACGAGGATGGGCGAGAAGATCGTGGTCCCGTAGCCCCATTCCGCCATGAACGGGGGTGCTACGCCGCCAGGTCGCGGCAGGATGACGAGATTGATGCCGGTCAGCGCCAGATAGCCCGACAGCGACACGATGATCGGCTGGACGCGCACGAAGATGACGATCAGCGAGAAGACGAACTGATAGAGAGCGCCGACTGCCATGGCATAGAGGAAGACGGCGATCGGATTTTCGAGCAGGCCCGCGCCATGAAGCTGGATCAGCGTCACGTTGATGAAGCCGATCAGCGGCCCGATCGACAGGTCCACCGTTCCGCGTCCGGAGATGGCGGAGGCCATCAGGGCGTAGGTTGCAAGGATCAGCGGCGTCGCAACGATGATGGCCGCGCCGATGCCCGACGACGTCATCAGGCTTGGCGAGCGCAGTACGGCCAGCGCAAGAAGCGCGAAGAACATCGTGATCGGCATCAGGAGGAAGGGGTTGGAGCGCCCGCCCTGCGCTTCGGTTTGCGCGGCGGCCTTTCGGGGCTCGGTTCCGGACAGGGGCTGGCTCATCGTGCACCCTCCGCCCGCTTGCGTCCCTCGTTGTCGAACTCGACGATGCGAATGGTCTTGGGCGCGAGCTTCACATCGCTCGCGACCGCCGCTACGAACTTCTCCGCCGGCACCTGGGATTGCGGAAGACGGTCGGTCGCAACCTGCATCTGCGCCTTGATGGCTTCCGGCACCTCGACGCGCACTCGGACGCCATCTCCGGAACCAACAAGCGCGGTATCAGCGGGCGCAGCGTCGGCGCGCCCAGGCGTCAGGCCGTATTGGGTCGAGAGGCCCTGGCCGGCCGTTTGCCCGAACATCGCCTCGAGAACCTGTTTCGGATCGAGCTTGCGCCCGTCGAAGGCATCGAACGGCGCGCCGTCGCGAAAGACGATGACGCGGGTGGCGAAGCCGAGAAATTCCTCGATTTCCGAGGACATGTACACCACCGCCCGTCCTTCATCCGCGAAAGTGCGGAGATGCTTATAGAGTTCTGCCTTGGCGCCGACATCGATCCCGCGCGCGGGGTCGTTGAGAACGATGACGTCCGGTCGCATGGCAAAGCCGCGACCGATCAGAACCTTCTGCTGGTTTCCGCCGGAGAGAGAGGTGATCCGATCTTCCTTCTGGCCGAACTTGATCAGAAGTTTGTCGGCTTCGCGTTTGAAGATGGTGCCGAGCGTTGCGCGATCGATGATGCCGAGAATGCCGCCGCGTTTCTTTTCGCGGTAGAGCGGCATCGCCATGTTCTCGAAGATCGAGAGCGAGGCGAAAATCCCCTCGCGCTTCCGGTCGCCGGAGACATAGGCGATGCGGCCCCTGACGGCCTCCGCCAGAGTGCGGACCGGCTGCCAGTTGTTGTGGCGATCGGAGACCTGCACGAGGCCGCGTGCGGCCGGCATTACGCCCGCCAGAACCCGCACGAACGCATCCTGCCCCTGCCCGTCCAGCCCCGCGACGCCGACGATTTCGCCGCGGCGCAGGTCGAAATCGAAGGACCGGCCCTCCGGCCAGATCGCCAGGCCCCGCGCCTTCAGTGCCCGCTCCGGCGTTTTCGGCTGCGGCGCGACCGCGCTGTGGTGCCCGGCACTTCGGTCCTCGCCGGTCATCAGCGCCAGCAGGTTTTTTTCGGTAATTTCGGATTTTTCGAGGACGCCGACATCGCGGCCGTCGCGCAGCACGGTGGCGCGGTCCGAAATGCGGATCAGTTCCGCGATCCGGTGCGTGACGATCAGTACCGTGGTGCCGCGATCCCGCAAGGCCCGCATTTTTGCAAACAGCCGTTCCGTGCTGTCGAAATCGAGCGCCGCCGAGCTTTCGTCGAGGATGAGGATCTTCGGCTCCGAGAGGAGCGCGCGGGCAATGGTGATCCACTGCTTGAGGCCGAGCGGAAGCGTGCCGACCAGGGCATGCGGATCGACCGGCTCGCCGGCCAGTTCCTCCATCAGTTCGCTGGCCCGCGCCACCTTGCGCTCCTGCGACAGCGTCTTGGCAAAGAGACGGTCGGCGCCCATGAAGATGTTGTCGACTACCGAGCTTTCGTCGGCCACCATGACTTCCTGATAGACCGTCGAGATGCCGAGCGCCCGGCTTTCGGCGGGTGTGGAAGGCGTTTCGCCCAGAATGGAGACCGTGCCGCTGTCGACCGGAAGAATGCCGGAGACAACCTTGGCCAGGGTGCTCTTGCCGCAGCCATTGCCGCCGACGATCGCGTGGATCTCTCCGGCGCGCGCCGAAAAGGAGGCTCCGTCCAATGCGCGGGTCGGGCCGAAATATTTCTTGACGTCGCGAACCAGGATCGTGTCCCGGCCGGCCGATAGGGCATCGTCAGATACAATGGCGGCCATGGTTACGGACTCACGCAGTTGAAAGTAAAGGGTGGTGGCAGGGACTTTCGCCGCCCCTGCCGTGCTCAGGTCGCCTTGGGAGCAGCCGGCTTACTTGGGCTTGAAAGCCTTCGGATCGGCCGGGCGGAGGAAGAAGTCGTCGAGATAGGCCGAGGCGGCGCCCCAGCGGTCCGCGCCGACCTTTAGCCATTCGGCCGTGTCCACGGAGCAATCCTCCTTCATCACGGCCTTGAGGTCGTCATGGGTGAGCTTGACCGGGTCGACGAGGATCGACTGGATCTTCGGCCCCTGCCCCTGCAGTGTCCGCATCATGATGTTCCAGGTCAGCCCGATCTCGTCGGCCGGCGGCCAGACCTGATAGGAATTGCGGATGTAATCCGGATGGTTGCGCCAGTAGCAAAGCGCGCCGAGTTGGCCGCCGATCGCCACGGGAATATCGCCGCGGCCGGATTGCTGAACCGCGCGTAGGACCCCCATTTCCGCCGCCGATTGCACGACGATGCCGTCGAGCTCGCCGGGATTGGTTGCGAGCCATTTCTGAACTTCGCCCTGCGCCACCTGGTCGGTCCACATGCCAGCGACGCTACCGGCGATCTTGATATCCGGTGCCGTTGCAAGCCCGGCGAGGACGCCGCGATTCTGGCTGTCGGAACCGGACGTGCCCGGAATGCCCTCGACGACGAGAACCTTGCCCTTGCCCCCGAGCTGGTCGGCCATGTCCTTGCCGATCTCGTAGCCGGCGACCTGGTAGTTGACCGAGGAGTTGACGGAAAATTCCGACGTCAGGTAGCCGGTCAGCGAGAAGACGGGCACGCCCTTGTCGGCAGCATATTTGACGCTGGCGTTCAGCGCCGTCGGGTTGGAGCAGCAGACGATGACCGCATCTACCTCCTGGTCCACCAACTGGCGAATCTGCTGGATCTGGGTCGAATCGTTGAGGTTCGACTGGGTGATCACCACCTCGGACACGAGGCCGAGCGCCTTCCACTCCGGCACGATCTTGTTTTGCAGTTCGTCCATGACGGCGGCGCGCCATGTGTTGCCGGCATAGGAGGAAGCGTAGCCGATCTTCCACGGCGGCGGGTTCTTCGCGACGAAGTCGCGCCACTTACTCGGCTTGATCGGCTGACCGGGGTCGAGCATCTCCGCGTTGTAGAGCCGCTTCGCGACCTCGGGGTTGATCTCGTCGAGGCCTTCCGCGAGCGTCGTCGATGCCGTCAGTGCCAGTAGTGTCGTCGTCAGTACCAAAGTCCGAAACATGTCAGGTCTCCTCCCAATGTTCGTTTGCTCAGTCGTAAAAGTCGTAAGGGGCTTTGCGGAAATCCGGCCATGTGTCCGGGTCGTGTCCCGTCACCACCATGGCGCCGGTGTCGGCAGCGATGCGGCGCAGCTTGGCAACGGAATCGGCGGCCTTCGCCGATGACACCACCAGCCCCGGAAGCGTGCGATTTTCCCAGTGATCGACCGTATAGGCTGCATCGATCGCCAGCAGGATCGGGCCAGTCTTGGGCAACGTGATGAGAAAGGACTGGTGGCCCGGCGAGTGGCCCGGCGTGAAGATGGTGCGAACCGTCCCGTCTCCGAACAGATCGTAATTGTCGGTGAATTCACCGCCAAGAAACTTCCAGTTCACGCCCGGCCGGTCGAAATCGGCGCGGATATAGGCGCCGGCCGAGAACCAGTGCGGCTTGAAGGCGTAATCGTATTCGGCCCGCTGGACGACGTATTGCGCCTTCGGAAAGCGCCCAAGCGCGCCTGTGTGATCGAGATGCAGGTGCGACTGCAGCACGAAGCGAATGTCGTGCGGCGCCACATCGACCAGTTTCAGCTGGTCCACGCAGTTGTCCGACAGCGCCATGACCGGATCGTAGACATCGACGACGGAGCCCCAGTGGCCGCGCTTGTCGATGGCCGCCTCGACGGGCGTGCCGCCATCGATGACCACATTTCCCTGGGGATGCTTGATCAGGTACCACGGCACGGGGATCTCGTAGTTTTCCTCACCCCGGTTCATCTTCACGTATTTCGTCTTGGTCTTCAGCGTCCCGGTCTGGAACATGTGCAGCTCTATACCGGACGACTTCCGCCGCTCGCGGGGAAGCTCCCTGGCCTTGGCGGCAAAGGACGGCCGTGCCGCCAGCGCCGACTGGCGCGGTTTTACCGCGTTGGAGTTTCCCTCCACCTCGACCCGCTGTCCCTTGTCGTCGAACTCTACGATCTTCATGTCGAAACCCTTCTCCGTTCCGGTTCTGGTCAGGTGCGGGCTTCGACGATGCGAAGCGCTTCGTTCAGGTAGACGGCGAACAGAGGATAGTTTTCCGACATCGGAAAATGACCGATGTCCTCCATCTCGATATAGATGCCGCCCGGGATCTGCCGCGCCGTATTTTCGGTCGCTTCCGGCGGGGTCAGGAAGTCGTAGGTGCCGGTCATCATGATGACCGGGCAGCGCTTGGTGTCGATATTGCCCAGCTTGCCGCGCAGATCGTGATCGACCGAGTAGAAGAACAGGTCGCCCTTGAAGACCTCGGCCCCTTGCGTGTAGTAATGCCAGGTCAGCCAGCGATCCATATCCGGGCTTTGGGGTGCCATCAGGTCCCAAACGCCGCTGGCGCAGACCTGCGCCGCATTGGCATGCGGGTGACGCCACCAGTCGAGGAAGAAGCCGGGTGCATGCTCCGCCGCTTCGACCGGGATGACCGCGCGGAACTTGTCCGGGTGATACAGCGCCAGCTGCAGCGCCACGTTGCCGCCGAAGCTGGAGCCCATGAAGATCGGCCGGTCGAGCTCCAGCGCATCGCTGAGCGCGATGATGAAGTTCATGTAGTGGCTGGCCGTCAGCGTATATTCTTCCTTCCACCACTCGCGATTGTGCGGCGGGTCGGACTTGCCGTGACGCGCGAGATCGTAGGCGATGATGTCATACGTCTTGGTAATGTGCTCGTCCTCGAGCAGGCCGCGCCACTGGTGATTGTGGCAACCGGCCGTATGCTGGCACAGGATCGGCGTGCCGCTGCCGTTCCTCAGGTAGAAGACTTTGTATTCGTAGCCGTCCACATCGATCGTGACGTAACGGCCGATGACCGGTGAATGCTTGGCCATGCGGAACCCCTGTAATGTGTGATGTGAGGTACGGGCGTCGGACTGTGCGTGTCAGACGGGGACGCCCACCTTTCGCAGCAGTTCGAATTGAACGGTGAAATTGCGCAGGTTCTGCATCATGATGAGGATGTTGCCTTCGATCTTGAGATCCCGCCGGAAGCTTGCGGCCCAGATGCCATGATACATCGGCGCTGGAATGGGCTTGGCAAATTCCCGCCAGGTGGCAGCGCTGGCGCGCAGCACGAAGTCGTAGGCGTCAAGCGGCTGGGGATCCGTATTGATCCTGTAGACCTTGCCGTCGACCATCTCGACGATGACCTTCTGGGTGCCCATGTCCCACATGTAGGCGCAAGTGAAATACCGTGCCATCGCGCCGATGGTCTGATCGCGATCAGATGCCTCTCCAAAGCGCACGGCCCAGTCCCGCACAGTCATAACCATGTTTCGCCTCCGATCGCGCAGTCGTCAGGTGGACAAGCCATCTTAAAAATGGAATGTTCGTCCTTCAAATTGCAATATGTTCCGTATATCGAACACTTTCCTCTGGACGGAAACCTAGTCTTCAGGTTAAACACATGTCAAGCGAATTTTATAGGCGTAAGACGCTTCTTGAGGACCCGCCATGGATCAGCCGGAACGGAAGATGAAGTTTGCGCCGGCCCTCGAGAGAGGCACGCGGATACTGGATCTCGTGGCGCGGTCGAAAGGCTTTCTCAGCCTGTCGGATCTTTCCCGCGAACTTAAGATCGCCCGCAGTTCGGTTCACATGCTGTGCCATACCCTGGTGCAACTCGAGCTCCTGCTCAGGCGCAACGACCAGACCTATCAGCTCGGTCCGCATGTCATGCGCTGGTCGAACGCCTTCACGCAGCAGTCGGACGTCGCTGCGGAATTCGCGTCGATCTGGGATCGGGAGACGGAACTACCGGGGGCGACGATCACACTTTCGGTGCTGCAAGGCGCGGAGGTGGTCTATATCGCCGCACGAAACTCCGTCGTCAGCCACCCCCTGATCGAGTTCCGAGCGGGCATGCGCTTACCGGCGGCCTTCACGGCCACGGGCAAGGCCTTTCTCAGCCATCTCAGCGACTTCGAGGTGCGCAGGCTCTTTCCGGATGGGTTGCCCGCAGGCCTTACGTCAAAGAGCGTGCCGGACATCGAGATGCTGCTCGACGAACTGCGGGAGATCCGCAAGGCGGGATACAGTTGCGACCATGAACAGGTTGCCGAGGGGATCACCTGTTTCGGTGCATCGGTTCTCGACAGCCGCAACCGGCCGATTGCCGGCATCGCCGTCAGCCTGCCGTCCGAATTGCTGACAGGGGCAGAGCGCCCGAGGATCATCGCCAACGTCCAGCGAATCGCCACGCAACTGTCGCATCGCATGGGCGCGGATCTTTCGATCGACCGTTTCGTCCCTCACAGGAAGACAGTCGAGACCGCGTCCGATGGCGTATAGCGCGCGCCGACGGCGGTCAGGTCGCCTGTGGCAGGTCGGCGCCCATGCGGCGCGATAGCCGGTCGGCAAGTGTCACGATCATGCTCGAAGCCTCCGCAAGCGCTGTGCCTTCGGCCAGTTCGGTGGGCAGACTGAGCATGACGGCCGCTAATGGCCGGTTGAGAGCATCCAGAACCGGGGCGCTCACATTGGTCACGCCATCGAGGCACTGGCCGATATCCTCGGCAAGGCCAGTTTCCCGTATCGACCGAATTTCCTCCAGCAACCGATCGACGCCATGGACGGACGCCGCCGTCAGCGGTTTCGGCAGCCCATCGGCAAAGCGTCTGCGGATCTCGAAATCCGACCATTTCGACAGTATCGCCTTGCCGGAGGCCACGAACGGGGCTGCAATCCGCATGCCCGGACGGGCATTGAAGCGATGGCCGGCGCCGGATTGCCGGGCGGCGATGAAGACCATGTCAACATCTTCTGGCACCGACAACGTCGCCGTCGCCTCGGGCGCAATCGGCATGTCCGCGCACAGAAGGGAGAATTCGGTAGCCACGTCGGTCTGCCTGTCGAAGGCATGGGACCAGCGCAGCAGATGCGGGCCAAGCTGGAAGGTCTGGTCCGAGCGCCGGATCAGCATGCCGAGCTGCACCATGGTCATGCAGAGGCTGTGCACGGTGCTTTTCGGGAGATCTGCCTCGCGCGACAATTCGGATAGTGTCAAAAAGCGTTTCGAAGCCGATACGATATCGAGAACACCAGCGGCTCGTTCGACCGCCGGAACGAGCTTTTGCAGGCTGTTATCCTGATCCATAGCACCTCAAATCCTGTTTGCCCCAGCTATAGGTATCTAACGTGCCGAAGACAACCGGGCATGAGGCATACTTAGTCCGCGCAATGGATTTGTGATTTGACGAAGTGCCCCACGACGACCGTCGGAATTCCCGTCTCCGCGGCATGCATCCCCGTCTTAAACGCGTGTCTCTCCGTGCCTCCAGGGCCATCGGCCCGGCAAGAACGGGTGGGCTGCCCGGCTGGGAGGTAATCCCGGGCAGCCCCTCGGACGAGCGCGCTGTTGATATGGTCCGCCGACCAGACAGCCGCTCGTCAACCGCTTCAGAGCACTGATCGCCTTGTGTCGTTTGCATTTAACCGGGGTCTTCCTCAATTTCTGTGGTTAACAGGATGTTAGCGCCTCGACTGCGATCTGCGAGAATGCGAGCGCAATTGAAATGGTCACCCGGCCCAGGGGTCAAAGTTTTGGGTATCACCCTTCACGATGAAGGAAACTGGGTTGTCTCCACTGCTGCGAAACCGGTCGGCATCTGCCCGGATTGTGGAGCGCGGAGTCCGCATCGGCACGGCTGGCCCCACCGCTGTCTGCAGGACTTGCCTGTTCAAGGTCAAGCTGTGAAAATCAGGCTCACTCTGAACCGGTGGCAGTGTCGACAGCAGAGATGTGGACGACGAACATTCACCGACAGACTGCCCGAGATTGCTGCACCTTATGTGCGACGAACTAAGCGGGTGGCTGAGATTGTGGGCTTGGTTGGCCACAGGATGGGTGGTCGTCCGGGAGAGGACTTGATGCATCGTCTCGGTATGCCGATCAGAGACGACACGATCTTGCGGAAGTTGAAGCGCGGTAATCCGGTGTCCGTACAAAACGGCACTGTTCGGGTTCGATGTCACCGGGGGTGATGTATCCCCATTCACATTCCTCGCAGTGCGCGTAAATATCTTCTGTCGCCAAGTTGCGAAAGAGAAACAGTCGGCACTGGCGACACGATGGGCAGTTTCCGGCGTGGTAGCGTTGGAGGCGGTGGAGCATGCTCTTCAATAAGCCAAAGCTGGCGATATCCACCGTAAGCGTCAAAGGTCAGGCGCCCTTCCCGACGGCTTGACCACATTCGGCCTCCAGGACGATTTCGGTTAGATGGGCAAAGCCAATACGGGCTTTCGATAGGATCGATGCGCTGGCGACAGCCAGTTCCATCACATCCTTCAGCAACCCCCTGATGTATAGGGCCATTCGTTTTTCCGCCGTAGTCACAGACGGACTGGCAATTATCAGGACAACAAGCCCGTACATGCGCCGGTAGCTTTGCGCCTGACGAGCTTCACGGAGCCATTCGATTCGATCAATTTCCATGTGTCCCCCCAATATAAATCGAATATGGGAAACGCGACACCCGCCCCAATGTTTCAGCTGGCTCGCCGCATGGTAAACCGACAATTAACCAACACGTAGGTCGGATGTTCCCACGGGCAGCGGTAGAAGTTGCGACCCAGTCCTTAAGAGCCAAGCGAGGTGCCGGCTGCTCTACTCCGACTTGTCCAGCCAAAAGTGATTGGCGTTTACCATGCTGGTTAAACAGGTGGTAACTGTCACGGGGCTGTGATGCTCGCCAACTGCGTTTGGAGGTTTCACAAATGCCGTATGGTTGGATGTTTATTGGGGCGCTGATTGCCTGTGCATTAAGTCTGCTGGTGATCGAGCATGATCCGCCGGGCCTGACACCGTCGCACTCGCTTGTCGTTCTCAAGCGAGCGCCCTGACGCTGCCACTTACCACCGTTTTCGGAACTTTCGTCAATCCAATGGGTTCCCCTCTGCAGGAGACCCGCGATGGATGACGACATTCTCACAATTGGGCTGTTCAACCTGATCTTTGGCGTATTCGCGCTGACGCTTGGCTATATTTCCATACTTCCGCGCGACCACCTACCCGCACAAATTTCAACGCCGGTCGCTTTAGCGATAGGTGAGCGATGATCGCGCGGAACGTCTTGTTCTTGATCCTAACGGCGTTCTTCGCCGTATCCGTGCTGTTGATCTACAACGCGTACTACAGGCCCGTTTCGACGAGCGGCGTAGGCTTGCCTGCTGTCACCGATCAGAACTAAACCCAAAGGTGGGAAATGGTGAGACACTAGTCGGCATTGTGCTTCAGTAAACACAATTTCACTCTTTGAGATGGCATAGCTCACCAGATGTAAGAATACATATTTGCGTTCTATGGACTGCGTCGGCGCCGAATTGACACAAATCAGCCCGGTGTCTCTGCCCCGGTTTATATTATCGGAAACAAGTTGATCAACGGCTCTATCCAGGGAATGTTCTCCTCCGGGAGCGGCACTTGTTCCACTCATTAGGATATACACACTTCTGTATCAGAATGAGTGGAACACAATGCCAAGGTCCCTGCTTCCGGCGAGGCAATAACAAGGTCTAGTTAGCCGGGACAGGATGAAAGCGGTCCTGACCGACGCTGACGTCGCAAACTACCGGTCGCTGATAGCGGACCTCGAACTGCCCGATCCATAGGCGGATTCGTTGACCTCAGGTTCAGCACACCCGAGGTCGCGATGCCGGTCAAACAGGCCGACCCTTGCGGAGGCGATGCGACGGTCGGGAAAACCCTTCGGCAGGCGGATGGCTGGTCACAGCATCCTTTCGTGCACGGCAATGCGACAGCCAAACAGGGTCGGCCGGCATCGCGCTTGCACAAAAAGAGCAGGACTGCGTGCGATCACGCTGCCTGTTCGAGAAGCTTCTTCGCCTTGGCTTCGAGATCGAGACGCGTGTCCTGATGGGTCTTGTCGCGCGCGAGCGCAGTAATCCCCTGCACGAAGTCGAAGATGCTTTCGGGCGGGCGGCCCTCCTCCTGGAGAACGGTCTCGATGATCTTGCCGGTTTCGCCCTTAGAGAATCCACGGCGGCGCAGGAAGGCATCTCGCTCCTCATCGTTGCGGCCGACGATCCGTTCACGGGCAGCCTTGATGCCGGCAACAAATGGACCCGGTGAGGAGTTAGCAAAACGCGTCAAAGCAGGTGCTGCCTCACGCGCGAAACGGTGCGCGGCGAATTTCGAATGGCGGATATTGATCTCCTCGAAATTCTCCGTGCCCCACAGGTTGCGGTTGGCACAAACAGCACGGAGGTAGAACGACGCTATGCCGAGCGTCTTTGATCCCACCTCGCTGTTCCAGGCATAGAAGCCGCGAAAGTAGAGATCTGGATCTCCATTCGGTAGGCGGCCGGCTTCGATTGGATGCGTGTCGTCCACGAGGAACAGGAAAACGTCACGATCGCTGGCGTAGAGCGTTGTTGTGTTCCTGGTGATATCAACAAAAGGATTGTGGGTCATCGTCGCCCAGTCGAGGACGCCCGGAACCTTCCACATCGTGTCGCCGGTTCCGTTGCCTGCGATGTTCATCACCGCCGAAACCAGCTCGTGATCCCAGATGCGGCCGTAATCCGGACCGGTCACCGCGCGAAGCTCGACGCGACCGTCGTCGGTTTCCAGTGTCTTCACCAGTTCGGCGCGATGGTTCAGCAATCCATGCTGGAGATTGATGCTGGCAAGCGGGGCCGGCAGCTGGCGTATATAGGTGGTCGGAGCGCCGACTAGACTGCACAGCTGGCCAAAGCTCCAATGGGTCGGCGCGATGGGCTGCGATTGACCGGGAACGATCAGCGCCAGGCTCTGGGCATCGTCGCGGCTGGCTTCAACCTTGACAGCGCTGGTTTCGACAGTCCGGGCATGAGCCCGGTCGGCGCGTGATTTGACGGTATCATAGAGTTCGCTGAGCGACAGGTAACGCTCGTCGTCCGGGCGCAAGAACCATTCGGACGAGACGCGGCCGATGCGGTCCCCGCGCGAGATGTCGACCTTGAAGCCCGTAGAAACCGGGCGGGAAAGCTGGAAAAGATTGTTCATGTTGCAGTCTCCTGAAACGAAAGAGCCCGGCTGATCCGCTTCAAGGGGCCGGGCGGGTGGAATGGAAAAAGGACTTTGGGTTGGGCAGCGAGACGCCGCGCAGCCGCTGCGCCTCGGATCGATTGCGAGCGCGACGCACTACCCGGCCGCGTCGAGGTGGGTTTCCTCAACAGCGTCTTCCGCATCGGCGACGGCGTCACCGTCAACGGCTTCCTCAGCTAGAAGGGCGGGGAAATCGGCTGCCTCGACGTCGAGTTCTGTATCCGCCCCCCTCAGATCGATTGCCTCGCCAGGCAAATCGGAGTTTGCCTCGTCGTTGTTGAGCCGCAGCGGCTCCGGCAGCCATCCGCTTCCTTCGAGAAGCCGTTCAGCTTCACGCGCCATGTCCGTCTTCTTGAGATGGTCAATCAACTGTGCGGATTGCGCATCCTTCGCCTCGCGAACGGCCTGCAGGATCCGCCCTTTGGTCACTCTTCCGAGATAGTTGTCGACCGTTGGCGTCCACCCCGCCTCGACCATGTCGAAGCCCATCGAGCGGGCGACTTGATCTGCATGGGCGAGTGCGCGACTGCGCTTGTTCCACGGCCAGATCACCACGTTCAGGGACAGGCTGGCGCAATGGGCAAAGAGCACCTGCCGGCTGACCTCGTCGAGCTGGATCAGGTAGGCCCAGAGTGCGCCCGGATCCTTCGGCAGATCCTGCCCCCAGGCCTCCTGACGTTGATCGATCTCTTTGGCCCAGGGCGTCTCGGCAAGTCCTGGCGTCTGAATGAAGGTCGCGCTCTGGAGCGTGAGCTCCAGGCATGAGTCCGAACCGTAGAGATAGAAAGTCTTCTGCGCGAAGCTGTGAAGCACGGCGATGAACGCCATGACCGGATCGTTGGCAAGCGCATTGCGAAGCGCAACCGTGCGCGCCGCCGTCAGATCGAGGATCAGGCGGTCGGGAAGCGGCCGGATGGCGTCATCCTCCTCCTCGTACCGGTCGGAGGAAACCGCCTTGCCGTTTACGGAAATGCCACCCGTGAACGAAGCCGCACCTTCCGCCTGTTCATGTGTGTCGTCTTCATCACAGTCGGCACAGTGTTCATCAGCTTCGATCATCGGTTCGTCCTCGGGCCGGACAAAACCGCGTTCGATCTTCAGTTCGCCGTTCGCACCGAGCGAGATGAAGACACCGCCGCGAGCGATGTCGGCCGGATTGTAGATATATGGCCGTTCGCTCAGCTCACCGCGTGCGGTTCCGAGCTCCTCGAGCCTCTTTTCTGTTTCTTCGGAATGTTCCTCAGTGTTCGCGTATGCGGCATCAACTGTGTCGTACTCCGTCTTCAGCACGTCGTAACGGCTGATCTCGTCCGCCGGCATCTCAGGCTGTTCGGCGTAGAAGCGGCGCAGACCTGATGTATGGCCGTAAGGGAAATCAAGGGCTGCCTCGACCCATTTCCAGCCTTCCTCGATCTTAAGAACATTGGCGTCTGTCTTCAGCTTCTCGAACACTAATTGTTCCAGCGTTGCCGGATTCTGAAGCCAGCCCCCTTGGTCTTGCTCGAACAGATCACGCAGGACCACGCCGCCGGCAGCCTCGTAGACGTCGACACCGACGTAGAGAGCACGGCGATCGCTGGCGCGGACCGCCGTCTCGGTGAGCATCCGGCGGATGTAATACGCCTCCTGCACATGCGATCGCGAAACCGTATCCCAAACCTGCTCCTGACGGACATGGTCATTGGTGATCGAAAACGCCATGACCTGTTCGAGGTTCATCTCGTCTCTCGCATAAAGGTCGAGGAGGCGCGGCGAGACAGACGCGAGTCGAAGCCGCTGCCTCACCGTTGCTGTGGAAACAAAGAACCGTGCTGCGATCTCCTCCTCGTCCAGACCCTGCTCGCACAGGGTCTCAAATGCACGGAACTGATCGAGCGGATGCAGCGCAACACGATGGACATTCTCGGCAAGCGAATCCTCGACCTCCAGCGTGTCGCTGCTGCTGACGATGCAGGGAATGCCGGCTGTCTTGGCCAGGCGCTTCTGGCTGACGAGCCGTTCGAGGGCACGATATCGGCGCCCTCCTGCCGGAATGCGATAAATGCCGGTCTCTTTGCCGTCATCGTCGAGTTCGGGCCTGACGTTCAGGCTCGAAAGCAGGCCCCGGCGGACGATGTCCTCGGCGAGCTCCTCGATCGAAATGCCCGCCTTGATCTTGCGGACGTTCTGTTGGCTCAGAATGAGTTTGTTGAAGGGAATGTCACGCGTAGCACTAAGGATGATTTTCTGGATGGCCTGGGCCATGTCGTTTCTCCATGACGGGCCGGCCGGAGCCTCTCTCCGACCCTGCAAACCCGTCACCCAATCCCCTCCCCCCTCTTCCTCTCAGTCCTCTGCCCCCGCCTCAACAAGGGCTCGTCGGAAAGAGCGTGAATATCCGACGTGCGCCGGTTCGCAGGGGCTCACCACTTTGCTGCCCCACCACGCACCGACCTGGGCGTCTCAATTGAAGCGGGCGCGCGTATCCGGGCGGCCTCGACGTGATCGCGATCCGACCGGCGACATCAAGGATGAACAACGCTCGAAAATCGAGCTCTGTTCAGGTAAGCGGACAACGCGTTCTACGCGTGGCCTGGAGGTTCCCATCAGGCAGAGCCGGGTCTTGAAATGACCAAGGAAACAAGATCTTGCTGGGCTACCTCAGGGCAATTAGGGCATTGCAGGGGGCTTTCACCGGAAGTGCGCTTGCACAGCTCCGCCGACGCCGGGAAACTCTCTCGGCCGGCCGGCAGCGGTTTTCACCCGCCGCGGGTGGGACTTCGTATATCGTCAGACCACCTGGGAAGAAGGGGGATGGATTTGCCAGCTTTGCCACCCCACCAGCCTCCACACGAGGCCGTTGCCCGAGCCTCGATCAAGGTCGATATCATGGTGATCGGCGCCGGTCAGGCGGGGCTGTCTTCGGCCTATCACCTCGGGAAACTCGGCCTGCGTCCGGGCCGCAATTTCATCGTCCTCGACAAGAACGGCAGGCCAGGTGGCGCTTGGCAACATCGATGGCCGTCGCTGACCCTGAGCACAGTCAACCGGGTGCACGACCTCCCCGGTATGGGCTTCTCCGAAGTTGTGGCGCTGGGAGAGAGCGAGGTGCGGGCGTCGGTGGCGGTGCCCGACTATTTTGCCGCCTATGAGGAAAAATTCCGGCTGCCTGTCTATCGTCCGATTGTGGTCAAAGTGGTTTGCGAGCGCTTGGGGCGGCTTCGGGTGGAGACGGATCGTGAGGTCTTTTCGGCAGGTGGCATCATCAACGCCACCGGCACATGGGAGACGCCCCAAATTCCCAGCTACCCCGGGGCCGACCTCTTTGAAGGCCGCCAGCTTCATTCGCGTGACTATCGCACGGCGACCGAACTTGCAGGTCAGCATGTCGTCGTCGTCGGCAGCGGTATTTCTGCGCTCCAGCATCTCGATGAGATTTCGCAGCTGACGACGACGAGCTGGGTTACACGACGCGAACCGCAGTTCCGCGACAGATCATTCACGCCGGAAGACGGTCGTGCGGCTGTCGCGATTGTTGAGGACAAGGTGAGGAACGGGCTGGTTCCGGGGTCCGTAGTATCGGTCACCGGCATTCCGTGGACGCCGGCGCTGAGGGCTGCGGCGGCGCGCGGGGCGCTCAGGCGCCTGCCGATGTTTAGCGAGATCACCGCGCATGGCGTGCGCTGGCCCGATGGCACGGAGCAAAGGGCCGATGTCATTCTGTGGGCAACCGGTTTTCGCAGTTCGCTCGACCATCTCGCTCCCCTGCAGCTACGGGAAGACAACGGCGGCATTGTCATGACGGGGCGGCTGGCCACAGAGGTTAAGAAGGATCCGCGCATCCACCTCGTGGGCTACGGGCCATCTGCCTCCACCATCGGCGCCAACCGTGCAGGTGCGGCGGCAGCACGGGAACTGGCCGTCCGTCTCGGCCTGATCTGACACCCACCGGCCGCGTGGCGACATCCAAATAACCTTCTCAAACCAGTCGAAGGTCTCCACCGTAACACTTTGCTCGGCGAAAGTTCGTCAAAGGCTCGCACCCCCTTGATGAAATACCAACCGGTGGTAACGAAATATGCCCACTCTAAAACCAGACATGGGATTCAGAGGGACAATTATGGACCTCGGTCACGCCATGGGGTGTCCTATGTACGATGATGTACTTCGGGCGCTTCGGGATCGCTGTGCCGCATCGACCAATCGCAATTTCGAGCCAATAGCACGATGCCGAGGATGACTTTCAAAAACATTCCCGAGTGCTGACAAGCATAGGTTCTGAGCGGACTTGCCAGACATGCTCATGCTCGCGAATGTCGAGGCAAAGAGCAGCCGCTTGTCATATTACAGAAAATCGTCCCGCCTTGGCGTGAACGTATCGATCAGTAATCCGTCTTTACGTGCGACAACGCCATGGACAAGATTTGGCGAGACGATAAAGCTGCTCCCTGCAGTTAGCGTGGTTGTCACGCCATCGATAGTCACATCGAAAGCACCTTCAGCAACATAGCTGACCTGCGTATGCGGATGCGAATGGAGTGCTCCAACTGCTCCTTCGTCGAAGCGAAATGCGACCAGCATCACTTCCGGGCGATGCGAAAGAACCGCGCGGCGGTTGCCGGGCGAGGTTTCCGTCCAAGTCAGGTCGTCAGGCAATGTGTAATGATCGGACATCGATAGCTCCATTATCGTGCCAGCCATCCGCCATCGACGGGAAGGACCGTGCCGTGCACATAGTCAGACGCGTGGGATGCGAGGAAGACGGCGGCTCCAGCCATATCGTCCGCCCGCGCCCAGCGCCCGGCGGGAATGCGTTTCAGGATATCGGCATTGCGTTCGGCATCCGCCCGCAGCGCCGTGGTATTGTTGGTCGCGACGTAGCCTGGGGCGATGGCATTGACGTTGATGCCATGCGCTGCCCACTCATTGGCCATCAGCCGCGTCAGGCCCGCCAAGCCGCTCTTTGCCGCCGTGTAAGATGCGACACGAATACCTCCCTGGAATGACAGGAGCGAGGCGATATTGATGATTTTAGCGGGTCTCTTCTCCGCCATCGCGATCCTTGCGAACGACTGGCAGAGAAAAAACACCGACTTCAGGTTGGTATCCATGACGGCATCCCAATCCTCCTCGGTGAAGTCGATCGTATCAGCCCGGCGGATGATCCCAGCATTGTTGACCAAAATGTCAGGGTGCTGCGGAATGGTGTTGGCGCGCTCGACAACAGTGCGCACCTCGTCCATTCTGGACAAATCCGCCAGAAGTGGATGAAACGCCCGACCGGCGGCCGTCACAAGTGCTGCGGTTTCTCCCATCGGCGAGCGCCCGACGCCGATGACATCAGCGCCGGCGCCTGCTAGACCGACGGCGATTGCCCGGCCGATGCCTGTATTGGCGCCGGTGACGATGGCGCAGCGGCCGGAAAGATCAAACGGGTTCATTTCAGGCTTTCCATCGGCACCTTGTCCATGTCGGTGAAGCTCATGTTATCGCCGGCCATCGCCCAGATAAAGGAATATCGACCGGTACCAGCACCAGAGTGGATAGACCAGCCCGGCGAGAGCACCGCATCATGGCTCTTCACCACGAGGTGCCGCGTTTCGTGGGGCTCTCCCATGAAATGGAAGATACGGGTCGCCTCGTCCATGCCGAAATAAAGATAGACCTCCATGCGCCGGTCGTGCACATGCGCCGGCATGGTATTCCAAACGGAACCGGGCTCGAAGATGGTCAGACCGACCAGGAGCTGGCAGCTTTCGCAGACCTCTGGATGCACATACTGGTTGATCGTGCGAGCGTTGGCCGCATCGGCCGAGCCCGTGCGCACCTTCTTGGCGGTATCAAGCGTGATCAGCACTGTCGGGCAGACCCTGTGCGCGGGCGCGCTCAAGAAATAGAATTCGGCGGGTTTGGTGGGGTCGTCACTTCGGAACGACATCGCGCCCTGCCCCATACCGACATAGAGCCCATCCTGGAAGCCGAGCGGATAGTCGACGCCGCCGACAATGACCGTGCCCATGCCGCCGATGTTGAGTATGGCAGCCTCCCGGCGTTCGAGAAACTGGCTGGTGCCGGTTTCCTTGACCTGATCGATCACGAGGTCTTGCTCCGCCGGAACGATACCGCCAACAATCATCCGGTCGAGATGGCTGTAGGTTAGATTGACGTCGCCCTTGGAAAAAAGCCCCTCGATCAGGAAGCCCTCGCGCAAGCCTTTCGTATCGCGTCTGGCGGTGTCTTCTGGACCAACGACCTGGCGCACGTTTATGGAAAGTGTCACAGCATTTGCCTCTTGGCGTTTCATGGAAGGATCAGGTGAGGACGACATATTCGGTGAGTTGGCTGATGCTGGTGTCTGCCTTCGGCACATCGAACACCTTCGTCCCATGGCTCATGATCACGAACCGGTCGCAAACCTGGTAGGCGTGGTAGAGATTGTGCGTCACCAGCACGCTCGACACACCCTCTGCCTTCAGCTTCAGTACCTGCGCCAACAAGGCTTCCGTTTCACGCACGGACAGCGCCGAAGTTGGTTCGTCGAGAAGCAGCACCCGGCGCTTGAAGAAGACGGCGCGCGCGATGGCGACGGCCTGCTTCTGGCCGCCGGAGAGATCACCCACCAGCTTGTCCGGCGAGTCGATGCCGGAAATATGGACGGCCTTCTCCAGCACCTCCATCGCGATATCTCGCATCTCGCCTTGTTTTAGGAAACCAAGAGCATCTGTGCGCTCACGTCCCATGAAGATGTTGCGGGTGATCGACAACGAATCCACCAGCGCCGTGTTCTGGTAGATGGTCTCGATGCCGGCATCTGCGGAATCGGAGCGGCAGGTGAACAGCGTCTTTTGACCGTCGACGCTCAGATGGCCGGAGGTCGGCCTATGGATACCAGAAATCAGGTTGACCGTGGTCGACTTGCCGGCGCCGTTATCCCCCAGAAGCCCGATGACTTCGCTTGGTCCAATGTGGAAGCTCAGGTCCCGCAGCGCCGTCAGTGCGCCAAAGCTTTTGGAGATATTGTGCAGTTCGAGAAGATTGGGTGCAGACATTATGCGGCTCCCCGGCGTTCGATGAGATGGTTGAAAGCGGCCGCGACCACGATCAGCGTTGCGATGAACATGTCGAGATAGAAGCCCGGCGCTCTCAGCAACAACAGTACGTCGGTAATGGTATGGATCAGCATGACCCCGAGGAAGATGCCGATGATCGAACCGCGTCCACCACGCAGGGAAAGTCCGCCGATGACGCAAGCGGCAATCGCCTGGAGTTCGAGACCGGCGCCCTGCCCGGGCTGGACACTGCCGACCCGGGCGGTGGCGATGATGCCGGCAACAGCCGCCATGCCGCCGGCAATGGCGAAGGCTATCATCTTGACCCGATCGGTGTTTATGCCGATGGCCGTCGCAGCGGCAGGATTGCCACCGGTGGCGAACACATGGTTGCCGAACCTGTGTCTGTGCAGCAGCAGATAGAAGCCAATAACAAACGCGACGATCCAGATGAAGGCGGCGTTGATACCGAAGAGCGTCCCCGCAAAGAGGCTAGAAAAGGCAGGTTCCGGATCAAACCGGACCTGAACGGCGCCGTTATAGAGGAGCACCGCGCCGCGCCAGAATAAGAGGCCGCCGAGCGTAACGATGAAGGACGGCAGGCCGAAGCGTAGCGTGATCGTGCCGTTGAGAAAGCCGATTATCACGCCCAGCAGAATGCCGAGCGGCGCGGCAATGAACGCGCTCATGCCACCGTCGACGAGGGTGGCCATCAGGACGGCCGTCAATGTATAGACCGAGCCGATCGACAGATCGAACTCGCCCGCGATCATCAGAATGCCCGCACCCAACGCTAGGCAGCCGAGCACCGGAATGGCCTTCATCAGGATCGTCAGGTTCTGCGGCGACAGGTAACGGAAGTCGTCGGGATAGGCGAGCGCGCCGATGATACAGACGATCTGCAGAGTCGCGAAGACCAAGAGAATGGCTCCGGCCGGCATGGTCATGATCTGCTTTAGCAGCGTTTGTTTTTTCGTGCGCGATTTCGGCACGGCTCTGTCGGTCATGGCGTAGGTCACTGTTGTTACTCTGTTCCGGGGATCGCGGTGACCTTCCGGCGATAGCCGAAAGGTCTTCAAGCGTGAACGCTTATCGATAGCTTCCGATCAGCGGCTTGACCGAGCTGATACGCGACTTGTCGAGGAACGCACCCTGGCCGGTATCGACATCGGTCGGGGTCAGTCCGTATTTTTTCGCCAGTGCGATCTGGGCGATCGGATAATAGCCCTGCAGGTAGGGCTGCTGGTCCATCGTCGCGAACATGGCGCCCGATTCCACGGCGTTGACGATTTCGACCGCGAGATCGAAGCCGCCGAAGGGAATATTGATACCGGCATCCTTGATGGCGCCGGCGCCGACCGTCGAGGTGACGGATCCGGTGCCGAACAGCGCTTTCACTGTCGGGTTAGCGATCAGGAACTGGGCGATGATGTTCTGCGCTTCGGCCGGATCGAGCCCGGAGCGAACCGTCTCAACCTTGATGCCTTTTTCCTTCATGGCCTTTTCGATGCCGCCGCCACGCGCAACCGCGAAACTGGCTTCGGGAATCTCACGCGGATTGAAGACGACATCGCCGTCCTTCAGGGCAAACTGCTCGATCATGCGATTGCCGAGTTCATAGCCTGAGGCAAACTCGTCCATCCCGACATAGGCCTGGCGGCAATTGCCCTTGGCACCGTCGAGATCGTCATTGTTGAAACCGATGACGATGATGCCGGCCTTGACTGCGGCGCAGATGCTGGCATCGAAAGCGTCCGACGAGGAGATCGCCACGGCGATGCCGTCGACGCCGCTAACGGTGGCGCTTTCGATCAGGTCGTTCTGGCGAACGGGATCGTTATTCGCATATTGCACGTCGAGATCGACGCCGAACTGTGCCGCGGCATCTTGTGCGCCTTTGACGACGGGGTTAAAGAACTGAACACTCGGATCGAGGTAGATGATCATCGTCGCCTTGACATCGGCGGCCACGGTGGTGGATGTGAAGGCCATAGCTGCGCACGCCGCAAGCATTGCGGTTTTCAGTCTGGTCAATTTCATTTGCGTATCCTCCCTTTGGATGTGCAATCGGGTCGAAAGACCCATGCCTCGGCTGGCAAGCTCCGACCAAAGACCGCGCCAGCCGAGATACTCCTCCTCTGCCTTACTTTCCGGTGAGCAATCTCACCCGAACCAAGGATCCGGCCGGCCCAAGGTCACGTGAATGCCCTTGAACTGCGAATATTCGTCGAAACCATAGCGGCCGAGCTCGCGCCCGAGACCGCTCTTCTTATATCCACCGATTGGCAGCTCCGGTGCGCCGTCGATGACGCTATTGATCCAGCAGCGCCCGGCCCGGATACGCCTGATGCTTTGAAGCGCGTTCTCCAGATTGGTCGACCAGACGCTGGCCGATAGGCCGTACTCCGACGCGTTGGCCAAGGCGACAGCCTCATCGGCCGTCTTGAACGTCAAAGTCGACAGAACTGGGCCGAAAATCTCCTCCCGGGCAATCGACATGTCGGCGGTAACACCGGAAAAGACTGTCGGCGCGTAGTAGAGCCCGGCACCTTGCCCCACCCGCGTGCCGCCCAGCAGAAGCTCGGCACCTTCGGCTTGTCCTGCCTGGACATAGGAATGCACCCTGGCTGCATGCGCCTCCGAGATCATGGCGCCGATCTTCGTCTGCTCGTTCAAAGGGTCGCCGAACGTGACCTTGCGGGAAATATCGAGCAGACGGTCGAGAAGCGCGTCGCGAATGCCTTCCTGAACCAACAGGCGACTTCCGGAAATGCAGCACTGGCCGGCATTGTGGTAGACACCATAGGCAATGCCATCGGCGGCAGCTTCCAGGTCTGCATCGTCAAAGACGATCTGCGGGCCCTTGCCGCCTAGCTCCAAGCCAACGCGCTTGACACTGCGAGCGGCGATCTCGCCGAGCTTCGTGCCGACCCTGACCGAGCCAGTGAAGGCGACCATGTCTGTACCGGGGTCCTCCGCCAGGACCTGGCCGGCAGGATCGCCGTAACCCGTCACGACATTGAAGACGCCGTCGGGAATGCCGGCCTCGCGGGCCAATTCCGCCATGCGGATCGAGGTGCCGGAGGTAAATTCGGACGGTTTCAACACCACCGTGCAGCCGCTGCCGATCGCCCACGGTACCCGCTCGGAGGCAATGATGAAGGGGAAGTTCCACGGAGTGATGATGCCGACGACGCCAACCGGCTCCCTCAACACGAGACCGAGACGATTGTCGCCGATATTGTTGTGGGTCTGGCCTTCCAGCGCGCGCGCCTGACCGGCCGCATAGGACCAGAGATCGGCGCAGAATGTAATTTCGCCGCGTGCCTGCGCAATCGGCTTTCCAACCTCCAGGCTCTCGATCAGGGCGATTTCTTCCACATGCGCGAGAATGAGCTCGGCTGTCTTGAACATCAAGCGTGACCGTTCGGCACCGGACATACGCGGCCAAGGCCCCTTATCGAAGGCGCGCCGGGCAGCCGCGATAGCTTCGCGAACATCGTCGGCGGAGGCATCGGGCCATGTGCCGACGACAATACCGGCATGACCTGGGCTTACCCGGTCTATGGTCTTGCCAGAGGTTGCATCTACGGACTTACCATCGACAAGCATCTGGTAGCGGGATTTACTCTGCAAACGCGGATCACTAGAGTCGGGGCTTATGAAATTGGACTGTATTGTCATCAACCAACCGGGTTTGAGCGCCCGGCTCCTCCATCCTGGCACGACGTATCGAGCGCAGTGCTTGTGTTGTCGTTAAGTTGTATGGTACTGTATGGTGGTTAAAAAGGAATGTCAACGAGATGACGGTGGCGAAAAGCATGAACCTTGAAACATTGAAGATCGAGACAGGGGAAACGACTGCCGCGCAGGTCGAACGGGATTTGCGCGAAGCGATTATCCGTCTCGATCTGGCGCCCGGCTCACGTCTGTCCGAGCAGGAGATCGCGTCACGCCTCGGTGTTTCCAGGCAACCGGTTCGCGAGGCACTGATTGCCCTTGCCAAGTCCAAACTCGTTGAGATCCGTCCCAATCGCGGCACTGTTGTAGTCCGTATCTCTGCGCGTCAGATGATGGAGGCTCGCTTTGTGCGCGAGGCGATCGAGGTCGCCGTTGCGCGACGGGCCAGCGAAAGCTTCGATACTTGGACGCGGCGTAAGATTGACAGCATCCTCGAGCGTCAAAGGATGGCGATGAATGATCACGACCACAATGCTTTCCGCCGGGAGGATGAGCAGTTTCACATTGCGATTGCAGAAGGCGCTGGCTGCGCTCTCGCGTGGAATGCGATTTCAGACATCAAGGCGCATATGGACAGAGTTTGCAATTTACAGCTCCGCAATCCCACTTCCATGAACAATCTCATCGTGCAACACGAAAAGATTGTAACGGCGATCGACATGAAGAACGCTGACGCCGCAGCAGATGCCATGAGCGCGCATCTGAACGGCATACTGAATGACTTGCCGCAGATCGAATCCGATAACCGCGAGCTGTTCGAATAGCGCCACACAGGGGGTGCATATCAAGACGTGGTTAAAGTCGATGGGCCGGAAAAGGATACGCGTCTATGCGACCACCGGTCCTATACATCGCGTAGATGGGGAATTGAACTGCCGCCTCGGCGGCGCTTCCTCGTGGCCGGGGTGCCGAATGGGCTGATCTTGCGGGTTGACGCCGTTGCGAGGGGCAGCAGCGGTGGGCGGGCGCGCCGTTCTTGATCTGTCGGCATGCCGTCGACACAATCCCGAACGTCTACCGCCGCCGCAAGGACAATCGGTTTAAAAACTGACCTGCTCAAAAATAGTCGAACGATTGCTTGACGCAACCGACCCGAGGAGTAGTTATTCCTTCATTCAATCACCTGCCGCCAGCGCCCGATGCGCGCAAGGGCGCGCTTCATTAATCTGAAAGCCATCCATGTCACAGAGAAGTTCCCATCGCGGGCTCGTTGTTGTCGCGATCATGGCCAGCATGGCGATGATCGCAATCGAGGCAACGATCGTTTCGACGGCAATGCCGCAAATCGCCGCCCAGCTTGGACAGCTCAATCTCTATTCCTGGGTCTTTTCATCATTCCTGCTGACCCAGACCGCGACGACCGTGGTCTTTGGCAAGCTGGCAGATATATATGGCCGCAAGCCGATGATTCTTATCGGAATTGCGCTGTTTTTGTTTGCCTCGGTGCTAGCAGGGTTCGCATGGTCGATGCCGTCGATGATCGCCTTTCGTCTCCTGCAGGGGATTGGTGCCGGGGCAATTCAACCCGTCGCGATGACTGTGGTGGCCGACCTTTTTCCCGGCAATCAGCGTGGCAAGGTGCAAGGTTACCTGGCAAGCGTCTGGGCGCTATCTGCCGTTGTCGGACCGCTTCTTGGCAGCCTCATCATCCACAACCTTCCATGGTCATGGATTTTCTGGATCAACGTGCCGGTTGGGATTTTTGCGGCATTGACATTCATGTTCTTTCTGCATGAGGAGACGCGGCCCCGGGTCGTATCCATCGACATTCTCGGTGCAGCACTTTTCGCGATATCCATATCCGCTCTGATGATTGCTTTGACTGAAATGGAAGCGGTGGCATCCGGTTACGCAATCGTGGCTCTGGCCATCTTTGTGATCGCCCTTGCCGCATTCATCTGGCAGGAGCGCCGCGCCGAAGCGCCCATGGTCGCGCCCGACCTGTGGCTGAAGCGCCCGATAGCATTCGCGAACCTGGCAGTATTTTTCGCGAGCATGTCGATCATGGGACTGACAACGTTCTTGCCAATGTATGTTCAGATAGTCCTGAACTGCTCCCCGCTTGTGGCAGGTTTTGCATTGACAATGCTGCTTTTGGGCTGGCCGTGCGGCGCCACGATCGCGTCGCGCACGTTCGCGCGGTTTGGATTGCGGCCTATCATGATAGTCGGCAGTGTCTGCATACCGGCCGGCACCTTTCTGCTGGTCCTGCTGACACCCTCCAGTTCGGCACAACTGGCCGGTGCAGGCTCTCTTGTCATGGGGTTTGGCATGGGTTTGCTCAATATCAGCGCGTTGATCCTCACCCAGGATAGCGTGGATTGGTCCGAGCGCGGCAGCGCCACCGCGTCAAACGTATTCTCGCGCAATCTTGGCAGCACCCTCGGTGCGGCCCTGCTTGGTGCGGTGCTGACCTACGGCCTGGCGCATTCTATCAACGGCCAGGCGATCGCGCCGGAGCAGTTGCGAAGCCTCCTGAATGGCACAGGTGCGATGATGGCTGACGGCGAAGCAATCCGGCTTGCCTTGCAGTACGCGCTGCATTCCACTTTTGTAGCGATGCTCCTGATCGCTGCGTTGATCGTGCCGGCCTGCCTGCTTGTCCCAAGGCACGAGGCCCGCCGAGGGATTGAACAAGAGGCGTGAACTGCTTTCTGTCCTGATACTCGCTTTGTCGATAAAACAATTGCGCGAGCGTTCTGCGTTAGAGGTGATCTGAACTCCGGGGCTCAAAAAAATGCTCTTCGGGCGGATCAAAATCGCTGTCTGCGAGTTCAATGAACGCGCAGGAGGGCGGACGATGAACCTTCGATCAATGCCGTGACGCAAAAGCCAAAACACAGGCGGCTTGTTGTCATCAGTGATTTTCAGGACGGCGGGGCGTTTGCGCCTTACGTGCCGACTGTCGAGGAATTTTACGATCTCTGGAAGAGAGAAATTCGAGGACGTCCAGTGACCGTCTTCGGGCCCCGTCGCGAGTTGACAGTCGAGGGGGGATATATAGAGCGGATGCCGCTTTCCTGCCTCAAGGTCGGCATCGTCGATGCCATCGAGATTTGGTCACATTGGCGCGGCGATAGCCCTCCGGAGGGCGATCTCAGCGCGGCACCCGGTATCGTCCGGCGGTCGTTTCAGATGAATGGCCCGGAAGCGCCTTTTGCGTCGAACGACATGCTCGCGCATATTCTCGCGTTCGGTGCGCCCGATATACTTTGCGTCTGGGGACTTGGCGTCTGCGAGGACATCCTGATTGCCTGCAAAAGTAGCTACAAAATCTATAACTCTATCGATGCTCCTGCGCTGCGCATTCCGCCGGAGGTGAGCCGGCATTTCGATCTTGTCCTGACCGGAGCCCAGTGGCAGTCCGAAGAGGTCAGCAGTCGACACCCCGGAATGAAAACCGCAATTTTGCCGATCGGGCCAGACTTCGCTTCTGACACCATGTTCTACCCCATGGATATAGCCAAGCCTTACGATATTATCTACGTGGCAGCGGCGCAAAGTTACAAACGCCACGACATTCTGTTTGAGGCTCTCGCCAAACTCCCACGCTCCATTCGTGCGTTGTGCGTCTTCGGTTATGGGGAAATGGCTGATGCTTTGCGCGCGCAAGCCGGCGATCTTCAAATCAACATCGACTTTATTGGTCCGCCGGGCGTGGCGTTTGCCGAGGTCAACCGATTGATGAACCAGGCCAAGATAGGCGTCGTTTGCGGCGTCGATGATGGGGCGCCGGCGATCCTGACGGAATATATGCTCGCCGGCTTGCCGGTCCTTGCCAACAGTGCCCTCAGTTGTGGGCTTCAATATATCACTCCGCGGACGGGGCGCGTGGCGGCGGCCGATATCTTCCACGAAGGCATTGTGGACATGCTAGCTACACTCTCCGCATTTTCGCCAAGGCAAACCGTGATCGACAACTGGACTTGGCCGCATTCTGTCCGCAAGTTGCAAGCGTTGATGAATTTCGACGCACCTTAGACATGTTTTAGTAACCCCTCGGAACAAAGCACTGGAATCGTAGTTTGCGTCCGTCTCTCAAAAGCGGGTGTGCAATGAATCTCTCCAGTTCGTTTTTCCCAACGTCGCACGTAACTACCGGCCGCAATGCACCGCTGATTTGTTTTTCCCATTTACGCTGGGATTTCGTGCTTCAGCGCCCACAGCATCTTATGGGCCGCTTCGCCAGCGACCGACAGGTCTTCTTCTTTGAAGAATTCATTCCGACCGATCATCATCTCGCTTATCTGGAAATCCACCCGTTCGAGGCCACGACGGTCAAGTCAGTTCGTCCGCGGATACCGCATGGGTGGAGTGAAGCAGAGCGGGAGAAGGCGCTCAGCAAGCTTCTGGACGATCTTCTGGCGCTTAACGGCGCGGGGCGGCCGATCCTGTGGTTCTATACGCCAATGATGTACAGTTTTGCCTGCCATGTGGAGGCTGCGGCGGTTGTTTACGACTGCATGGATGAATTGGCGAATTTCAGATTTGCACCGCCGCGATTGAGAAAGACAGAAGCGGCCCTGATTGCTCGCGCCGATGTCGTTTTTACCGGAGGGCATTCTCTTTACGAGGCAAAGCGGCATCTGCACGACAACATTCATCCCTTTCCTTCCAGCGTCGATGTCAGACATTTTCAATCGAGCCGAGGCGGATGCGATGAACCTTCCGACCAGAGGGCTATATTAGGCCCGAAGCTCGGCTACTACGGCGTGATCGACGAGCGCCTCGATCTAGGGTTGATCGGTGCCGTGGCCAAGGCCAGACCCAATCTGTCGTTCGTTTTTATTGGTCCGGTTGTCAAGATTGCGGCCGAGGATCTCCCGAAGGCTGCGAACATCCACTATCTCGGACAGAAAAATTACAGCGAATTGCCGGCATATCTTTCGGGATGGGACGCCGCTTTGATGCCGTTTGCATTAAATGAAGCAACCAAATTCATCAGCCCAACCAAGACTCCGGAATATCTGGCGTCAGGACGCCCGGTTGTGACGACCCAGATCACCGACGTGGTGCGCCAGTACGGCAACGTGGGTGGTGTATTTTTTGCAGACGGTGCCGCCGGGTTCGCCTCCGCATGCGACCATGCGCTTACATTGAAGAGGTCAGGGAACAACTGGCTGGAATTGGTGGATACAATGCTTGCGAACTTGTCCTGGGACCGGACATTCCTCGCAATGCAGGCCTTGCTGGATGAAGCAGTGACGCGGCGCCTCCGGCCTGAACAACCTGCCAGGCGGAGCCTTGACCGACCAAGCGTCGCCCGGCCGGCCCAGTACGACTACCTGATCGTCGGTGCAGGATTTGCGGGCTCGGTTCTTGCTGAAAGGCTTGCTTCGGATGCCGCCAAGCGTGTGCTCCTGTGCGACCGGCGTACGCATATCGGCGGAAACGCTTATGACTTTTTCAATGAGGATGGCCTTCTCATACACCGATATGGTCCTCACATTTTTCATACCAATAGCGAAGAGGTTTTCAACTATCTGTCCCGATTCACGGCATGGAGGCCGTACGAGCATCGCGTCCTCGCCGATGTCGGCGATCGCCAATTGCCGGTGCCCATCAACAGAACGACGCTGAACGGCCTATATGATCTCAATCTCGCGAGTGATGAGGAAGCCGCGCGGTTTCTGGTGAGCCGAGCCCAACCGTGCGACCCCGTCGTCACATCGAAGGATGTGGTTGTGTCACAGGTAGGCCTGGATTTGTATCGGACGTTCTTTGAGGGATACACCCGAAAGCAGTGGGGGCTTGATCCAACCCAACTCGACAAGTCAGTCACGGCGCGGGTGCCAACCCGAACCAATACTGATGACCGGTATTTCCTCGATACCTATCAGGCGATGCCGCTGGATGGTTATACGAAAATGTTTGAGAGAATGCTCGATCATGAGAATATCACTGTTATCACAGGTGCCGAATATTCCGATGTCCGCGGTGACAATCCGCACGCGCACACAATCTTCACCGGGCCGATCGACGAATATTTCGATTACCGCTTTGGCCGGTTGCCCTACCGCAGTCTCAAGTTCCAGCACGAAACGCACCCCGTCAAACGGCTGCTTCCCGTGGGCGTCGTCAATTATCCCTCAGAAGCGGTGCCTTATACCCGCGTGACCGAGTACAAGCATCTGACGGGCCAGATCCATCCGAAAACCAGCATTTCCTACGAGTTTGCCTGCGCAGATGGCGATCCCTACTATCCGATTCCGCGGCCGGAGAACCAAGCGCTCTACAAGCAGTACGAAGCTTTGGCGCGAGAGTGCAATGATGTGACATTCGTTGGACGGCTCGGTACCTACAAATACTACAATATGGATCAGGTTGTGGGTCAGGCGCTGGCAACGTACCGGCGCATAGCAAAGACTGCCCTAAGAAGTACCGTTGCGACCAACGCCCGATGAACAGCAAACGCCCGCGGATCGTCCTTGCCACAGACAGCCGGGATCCATCCGGAATGGGGGAGCATATGCTAACGCTTGGACGGGCACTCAAGCCGCAGTTCGACGTTACGTTTGCCGCCGCTTTTGATGGAAGAGGCGGCGATTTTCTTTCAAGGGCTGCAGTTGCGGGGCTGGCTGTCAAATCCATTTTAGATGACAGCTCCTTCGATCAATGGCTGCGGAATTCCGGTACATCCTTGTTGCATGTGCATGCCGGAATAGGGTGGGAGGGGCACGGTATTGCCCAGTCAGGAGCGGCCTGCGGCATCCCGGTCATCCGGACAGAGCATCTTCCCTATCTTCTGACCGACGGTGCGCAGATGGAGCACTATGCCAAACAAAGTGAGGTGCTTTGTCATCACATCGTGGTGTCAGAGGCGTCGCGGTTGAGTTTTGCGAGAAACGGAATCGATTCCGACCGAATGACCGTGGTGCGCAATGGAATTTTTGCCCTCGACGCGGCTGGCGGAACCACCAGAGCTGCACTTGGGCTCGAGCGAAAAAAAGTCCTGCTTACGGTGGCGCGCTTCTCAAAGCAGAAGGATCACGCGACACTCATCCATGCCCTACCGGCAGTTCTTGCCGCCGATCCGGACACCATTCTGCTTCTTGCCGGCACCGGTGAGGAGATGGGGGCTATGCGTGGGCTGGTGGAAAAGCTGGCACTCACCTCGCATGTTCTGTTTCTGGGGCAGCGCGCCGACATCGCCGAACTGATGGCAGCTGCTGACCTTCTTGTCCTGCCGTCTCGTTTTGAGGGCCTGCCGCTGGTGGTGCTCGAAGCCATGTCGTTTGGGCTGCCCGTTGTTGCAACCCGCATTGGCGGCACGGTCGAGGCGCTTGGCCGAGGCCATCCTTTCCTCGCGGAATGCGGAAATCCCGCGCAATTGAGCCGCGTGCTGATCGAGGCTCTGAAAGATCCACAACGGACAAAAACGATCGGCCAAAGCGGCCGCGAGCGATTTGAAACACAATTCTCAGCGCTTCGCATGGCGGACGAGACCGCGGCCATCTACCGGCAATTTCTTTTCGAACAGACAGAAAACAGACAGGAACCTCCCCCCATGAACAAGACACGCATCGGCTTCATCGGCGTCGGCGGCATCGCTAACCGCCATCTCGATATTCTCGCAGGATTCCAGGATGTGGAGATGCTTGCATTTGCCGATCCGGATTTCGATCGAGCTTGCAAAGCCGCATCGAGGTTCGGTGGACGGGCCTTTGAAAACCACCAAACGATGCTAGATACAGAAGTACTGGACGCGGTTTACATTTGCATCCCGCCCTTTGCCCATGGTGATGCGGAGCGGGATCTGATCGCGCGAGGCATCCCGTTCTTCGTAGAAAAGCCAATCACACTCGATCTCGGGTTGGCAGAGGAGCTAACTGCGGCGATTGAAGCCGCACAACTGATTACGGCCGTGGGATACCATTGGCGCTACCTGGATACTGTGGAGGAAGCGCGCCACCTCTTGGCGGACAATCCCGCCCAGCTGCTTTCCGGCTATTGGCTTGACCAGACGCCGCCACCGCAATGGTGGTGGAAGATGGATCATTCGGGCGGCCAGATAGTCGAGCAGACAACGCACATCATCGATTTGGCACGATACCTTATTGGAGAGGTCACGGAGGTCTACGGCCGCGTCGGCTTTAAGGATCGTCCAGAATTCCCCGGGCTGGATGTTCCGGCCGCCACCACCGCGAGCCTCACTTTTCAGTCCGGCGTCATTGCCAACATTGCCTCGACGTGCCTGCTCAGCTGGAGCCACAAGGTCGGGTTGAACATCTTCGCCGACCGGCTCGCGATCGAACTGACGGACCACGATATCATGGTGGATGTTGGTGCCGGTCGACCAGTGCGGCATGCAGAAGGTGATCCCGTCTGGAGGGAGGACCGTGATTTTATCGATGCCGTGCGCGGCGGCGATAATCATATCCGTTGCGGCTACGCGGATGCACTGGCAACGCACCGGTTGGCGCTTGCGGTTGCATCCTCGGCCCGTAGCGGCCAGCCCGTCAAACTCGATACACCGGTCATCAGGCGCAACCCGATAGCGCCGCTGCGGCCTCAACCTCAATCAGAGGCCCCGCAGGGACTTCCGCCGGGCCACCGCCACATCCGCTCGCTTGGGGTCGAAGGCCCTGGAAAGGCATTTTTCTTCGAATATGATGAAGGTCCTCCGGCCGACGGCCAGATCAGGCTGGACACACTTTACACCGGCTTTTCCGCCGGGACCGAATTGACCTTCTTGAAGAACACGAACCCTTACTTCCATTCCCGTTTCGACGCCGGGCGCGGTGTGTTCATCGAAAACGAGCCAGACCTTCGCTATCCCGTACCCTTTCTTGGTTACATGGAAGTGGCTCGCATCTCAGATTCAAGGGCTGCCGGATTCACAAACGGCGCGGTCTTGGCCACGACGTACGCGCACAAAAGCGGCCACACTGCAGATCCATTTCATGATGTGCTGGTCTCCGTACCGGCCGAGATAGATCCTATCCTCGGCGTCTTTGTTGCGCAGATGGGCCCGATTGCAGCCAATGGCATTCTCCATGCTGATGCAGACGCCCTCGGCAACTCCGTGCGCGAACTCGGATCGGGAATAGCCGGGCGCAATGTCGTGGTGCTGGGGGCCGGGACGGTCGGCCTCATGACCGCTCTCTTTGCGCAGAAGTTGGGGGCGGCTGGCGTTATCATTGCAGATCCTTCGGAATACCGGCGTCAAAAAGCCCGGGCCGTGGGTCTGACATCCATGACCGAAGAAGACGTCTGGCAGCACGTGAAAGCCCTTTGGCACAGTGGAGCCGGCGATCGTGGAGCGGATGTCGTGTTTCAGACGCGCGCATATTCCAGGAGTCTTCATGTGGCCCTCAAAGCGCTACGTCCGCAAGGCACTGTTATCGATCTTGCCTTCTATCAAGACGGTGCAGATGCACTCCGGCTCGGTGAGGAATTTCACCACAACGGACTTAACATCCGCTGCGCCCAAATCAATCGTGTGCCGCGTGGACTGGCGCCACTCTGGGACCGGCGCAGGCTGGCCGGCGAGACTATCAAACTGATGGAAAGCCATGGTGCCCTCATCCGCGAGCACATGATCACGCATGTCGTACCGTTTGATGACGCCCCCAAATTCCTCGGTGATCTCGTGGTGAACCGGCCGGATTTCCTGCAGATCGTCTTCAAGGTGGGCGAATGAGCCCGCTCGAACCGCCAATCCGGATTCTGTTCGTTTTCGCATGGCTCGTGGTAGGGGGCGAAGAAACGGAAGTGCGGCTGCTGGCCCGCAATCTCGATCCCACTCGGTATAAGGTCGATGTCGTTGCGTGTTTCCGCAAACCCAATATGCCCCAGCAGACACATGAACAGCTGACGGCACTCGGCATTGACGTGGACACGATGCCTTACGAACTGTCGTTCGAGGACACGGTTTCCTATCTGGCAAACAAGATCGCGGGATACAACGTCATTGTCTCTTGCCAGAATGTGGCCGATATTTATCCGGCGCTGGAGCGTATCCATCTGCATCCACCGCTGATCGAGCACGGTGGACTTGTTTCTGAAGCCTTGGCAGGGCCAAAACATTTCACCACCCGCTATGTCGGCGTCTGCCGCTCTATCCGTGAGGCCGCCGCCTCAGTGATGCCGGGACGCGAGACCCACGCAGTAGAAATCCCTTCGATGGTCGATCTCTCGGAGTTCGATCCTGCCCAGCGCGAACGAATGCGTACATCGCTCGACGTGAAGGAGAGCGATGTACTGATCGGCTGGGTGGGTCGGCTCGATCGCAAGAAAAACGTCGAGGACTTCATCGAGGCGGCGGCGATCGTGCATACAGACTACGCCTCTGCGCGCTTCGTCATCGTCGGAGGGCCAGACGCGTTCATGCCAGAATATGCCATTGAGTTGCAGTCGCTCGCCGAGGCTCGCGGATTGACGGAGGTGATGACTTTTCTCGGCGACCGGAAAGACGTCACCGCACTTTTGGCTGCTTTCGACATTTTCGCGTGGTTGTCGACCGGCGAGGGCATGCCGCACGTGATCGCGGAGGCGGGCGCTGCCGCTTTACCTGTGATCGCGACGCGGGACAATGGTGTCCTGCAGCAGATTGAAGAGGGAGTATCTGGCCTGTTCGTGGGCTTTGGCGACCCCGCCTCCGTTGCAGTCGCTATGAAAACGTTGATTGAGTCCCCCGACCTGCGCAAGAGACTGGGACGAGCGCTCCGTTTGAAGGTTGAGACCTATTACAGTACGGCTGCCGTTATCCCCCAGTGGGAGCGGCTTTTCCGCGAAGTTGTATACCAAAGGGCAAGCTCAGGCCCTCAGGGACTGTTTCAGTCGTTTCTTCAGGGCGGCTTTGAATGTTCGACGCATCGCCTGCGGCCCCGTCAGGGCGAAACGGATGGAAAACGGCTGGATGTGATCGCCGCCACCGGGCACGATGTCAATGCAGCGAATGATTATGCCCAACTCGCCCAGCATTCGATCCGAACGGTGCGCGACGGATTGCGCTGGCATCTTGTCGAAACGGTGCCCGGAAAATACAATTGGTCGAGCTTCTTGCCCATGCTGCGCGCCGCGCAGACGACAGGCACCCAGGTGATCTGGGATCTGCTGCATTACGGATGGCCGGACGACATTGACATCTGGCAGCCAGACTTCGTCAGGCGCTTCGCGCGATTTGCCGGGGCGGTTGCGGGAATTGTAAAAGAGGAGAGCGGATCGGTGCCGTTTTATACACCCGTCAACGAGATCTCATTTTTCGCTTGGGGCGGTGGCGATGCTGGCTATCTTAATCCTTTCGCCCATGGACGCGGTTTCGAACTTAAAGTCCAACTCGCACGCGCCTCCATCGCTGCTATGGACGCCATTCTTAGCGTTGATCCCCGGGCACGCTTTGTCCACTGCGATCCAGTTATAAACGTCGTCGTCGATCCATCCCGCCAATTGGAACGAAAGGTTGCAGAAGGCCATCGTCAGTCCCAGTTTCAAGGCTGGGACCTCATTGCCGGTCGAATGTGGCCTCAGATTGGGGGTGCGGAAAAGTATCTCGATATAGTCGGTGTCAACTACTATCACAACAACCAGTGGATCCATGGGGGTCCCCCGATCGATATGGATCACCCTCTTTACAAACCGCTCCGGACGATCCTGATCGAAACCTATGCCCGCTATGGCAAGCCGATCTTTATCGCCGAAACCGGGATCGAGGCCGAAAGAAGGGCAAGCTGGATTACCTACGTTTACGCCGAAGCACGGGCAGCAATGAGGGCTGGCGTGCCGATCGAAAGCATCTGCCTCTACCCAATCATCAATCACCTCGGTTGGGAAGATGAGCGCCCCTGCGACAACGGTCTGACGTCAATGCAGTTCACTGCGTCAGGTCGCGAGGTATTTGAACCGCTTGCGTGTGCGATCCGTGAAATCCAACGGCAGGTGGAAGCAGACAGCCTCTTACAAAAACGGCTTAGAATATGAACTTGGACATTTCCGCTACAGGCGTGATCCACCAGCCGGGTGCCCGCGCACGAGAGCAACGGGTGCTCGTGCAACTGACATAAAATTTCGCTCCGTCGAATTCAAAATTTTTGACAGTGGAGAGGCGACGACGTGCGAACTGCAGCAAGCTTGGCTCATGCTTTGTTGCCACGCGCCCGAATGAGTTCGTCCTCGGTCATATCGAAGTGATCAAGCAGTATCTGCAGGTTTCGGCGATTTGACTTGAAGTAAACGTCGAAAAGATCGCCGAGCACCGGAACACTGCCAGCGATCGTATCTGCTCCAAGATTTCCGAGCATTCTGGCCAGCTTGCTCTTCGGAATACCCAGTCTGCGCGCTTCATTGATGATGAACAGACCAACCAAAGCCGCGCCGGCATCTCCTACGCCCGGCACCAACCCGAGGACAGAATCTGCACCAAATCTCAATCCTGTTCCAGGTATTCGGATGGCGGTATCCATCAGACGGGCTAGAGCGTGCACGCGCGCCAGTCGCCTGATGCGCTCGTCTCTGTCGGGGCTTGCGGCCATCATGCGGCGCCGGCATGTCGGCCCGACCGTTTAGGTGCAGGACCGTGTATTAACGTGACGGGGTGGTGGAGGAGACATTTCATCATGGCATTTCCATCAAAAGACCATGCAGGCGTAATCGGAACGGCCGGCACTTCGCACGTTTACAGACTCGCGGAGTTTGCTGTCCCAACCGTTTCCTTGGCCGACCCGTTTTGCTGAAAGCGGAAAGCGAGATGCCTTTCCGCTCAATCCCGCACAGTCAGTTGTTCGAGGCGGTGATGGGTGGACAATTTCGCTTCCTGCCAAGCGGAACTCGTGGGGTACAAGACCTACGTGTGGCATACAATCGGGCTGAGGAGCGCCCAAGGTCCCCAATCGAAGACCTTGGACGCCAATGTTCAGAGTGAAGACGCCCGGCCAGCGTAACGCGCACGCTCAGCGTCGACTTCTGCCTGAGAATACGGGTCGGCCTTGTCGTCAAAAGCGGTCCAGCCCTGGCCTTCGTAGGCCGCTCGGCGTGCCGGCAGATCGACCCAATTTGAACGCTGCAAGATGGCTTCTGCTTCACCGGCACGCGCGTCATCAATCTTCGCAGTGACCAGCGTGCCGCCGCGGCGGACCCCTTCTGCGTAGACATGGGCATCCCGTTCATCGACACCGGAATCTGTTAGCGCGCCGATCAAGCCGCCTGCGGCTCCGCCCACCACCGCTCCGGCAACAGCGCCGGCAGCTGTCGCAGCCAACCAGCCTGCAGCAACCACCGGGCCAACGCCTGGTATCGCCATGATGCCGAGGCCCGTCAGCAGACCCCCGACGCCGCCGACAGCGGCGCCGACACCAGCACCCGTACCCGCACCTTCTGCCGCTTCGCTGTCACCGTCATTATGCCGCCCATCGGAATTGCTCGAGACGATGCTGATGTCGCTGTCGGAAATCCCGATCGCCTTGAGCTGATCGACAGCAGAACTGGCATTGGAATAGTTGTCGAATAGTCCTGTGACTGTTTTCGTCATAGTGTTTCTCCTGGTTGTACCTGGCTACTTTATTTTACTTGGCGACTATGTTGCCCTGATAGTCCAGGGAGACCGCTACGGCTTTGGCGTCCTTGGTCGCCTTGCCCTGCCAAACACCCTTATCATCGAGCTTGAGCTCCGTGACATCGGTATACCCGGCTTCGATAATCCGATCCTTAGCCTGCGCTTCGGTGAAGCTGTTTGCACCTTCGACAGGCGCAGTTGCATTCTGCTGCGATGGGGTCGCCACGGCAGGTGTGTCGCCATCAGGGTTTGGTGTCGGCGTTGCCGTCTGTGCTAGAACCGACGTGGTGGAAAGCGCGAGGGCGGCGGCGATGAGGAGGTTCTTCATTGAGTTTTCCTTGTTCGAAATTGAGTGATCATCGGGTCGAAAAACTAGCGACCTCTCAAAAAGTTCCAACGATCGCTCTCAGACGGTGGCTTAAGAACGAGACAAGCCCCCTGTTGAAAATAGCGGCGGCACGCTAGGCCAGGAGTCTCTGGTTTTTTGGAGCTTCAATGATCCGCGCTCTCATTTGGCAGAGCCGTCGTTGTGGGAACTTGCCCGTGCAAGGCGGAGCGCTTTCAAATTCTCGGTCTTCGCGCGGTCGGCGTTACCCTTTTCGTCGTGAAATATTTGCGCGGCTTGCTTGGATTCTTCAAAGTTTCCACGCGAAGATATGCCGCGTGGCCGCCTCTTTTTCTTTTCCGTTTCCATGACACACCTCTTCGTGACTCCCCCAGCCGAGGTGCCTGGCCGAGGGCGCGATTTACATTACGCTACCTGCTTTTTGTCTTTCGATCTGAGAGCGGGTTCGGCGATGCCGGACCCCGATCTCGATCCGTTGCGGCTTCGTCGCTTTCGGGACCTCGCGCGACAACGTTATCGCCAACACGCTATCTCGTCGACCAGTTGCATCGACTTTTACATCGCCGGCGATCTCGAATTGGTGTCCGAACGACTGGGCGATGATGCCTGCTGTACAGGTATTGTCCTCCTTCGTTGCCCGTTTTCGCGCCGCTAGGCACATGCTTCAACCTCCGTTCGTCAGACGAAAAGCCGACGAGCGCCATCGACATCGGATCCTCGTTATCGCCCACCTTGACGATGTCATAGGACGGCAAGCTGTCGATCATCTGGAGACACTGCATATTGTTGACAAGATTAGAAACCCGGGCGAAGCCGATGCTTGCGTGGTAGGGTGGTCCGTAATCAAGCTCCGTTCCCACGAACATATCCTCCCGGAAGCAACATGGAATAAGCCAGAAACCAGCGGGGTTACTGGTCGCAGCCCCTTTAGTGGCGGCTGGTGAAAATGAATTAGTTTCGACGTTTTTCGCCTTCAAGGCCGTCCTCCAAATTTTTTTCCAAGATTGAGACGGCAAAAGCGAACCCTGAAAACGCGGCCTCATTATTTTTGTGTATCGCAGCACTATCGAACAATACTATGCGCTCCCTGTCGAGGGACGGGGCGAAGTCATGGAATGCTGATATTCAACGCCAATCGGCCTCAGAATATGCTGGAAAAGAAGTGTTTTCGTCTCCAAGTGCAAAGAGGAACGTTTGCACCTCGTGACCCGCGATCCGGAGCGCAGGGCGGCCCGCCACTGTATGGACCGGCATCCGTTGCAATGTTCGGTTTAGGGTCCGGCCGGCCGCATAGGCAAGATCACTGTAAGCGTCACCGCTCCCGCCAACATTGATGTGCGCGACCAGCGCGACGGCGTGCGGCCGGTGGAGCGGAGGCACGTCTTCGAGCCCTTCTACCGGCAGCGTCCGCAAAATCATGGTGCCGGCCTCGGCCTCAACCTGGTGGAGGAAATCATGCAATTGCATGGCGAGCGCATCGACATCCTCGACGGCGGCCCGACCGGTGTCTGCTTCCGGATGACGTTTCGCGCTTTGCCCGCATAGTGGATGTAGGGGCTCGTGACGAACTTGATGGAGGGGATGAATCCTATCTTGCAATCTGAAAGGAAACGACCGACGTCGCCAGACTCCTTGGTCTTGCCGTCCACATCACGGCAGACGAAGCCCGGCTTAGGCTGCGTTAAGTTTGGATCAAAGAGCGCATCGTCGCGCCACCTTTCAGGTTTGTAAACGTTGACGTCGGTCGGGATGACCGGGGCTCCGTCCGACGAAATCTGGCCGCGGCTTACCTATCCAAGAGCTCTGCCAGTCGTTTTGCATTCTTTATGGAGTGCCCGTCACGATCATTGTTGAAATATACCCAGGTCGTCCGAGCGCCGCTCGTGCGGATACGATCGGCCCAGACCAAGAGTTCCTCATCGCTATAGTCATGGCGATACCATTGGTAGGTTCCGTGAAAGCGCACATACACATCATCGGCGGTCCGGACCAGTTCATCAGGCAATCGTGGCCCGCTGCAGGAACAGAAGATTGCTCCGGCAGCTCTGAACGCGTCGAAGACCTCCTCGTTCCACCAACTCTTGTGGCGAAACTCGACAACGTTCCGACGTAAGGGGTCCAGTTGCGCCAGGATTCGGTGCAACGTTTCTGCACTATACCGAACGCTGGGCGGCAGTTGAAAAAGGAAACATCCCATATGTTGACCGAGCAGATCGGCAATATACCCGAAATCCTTCACCAAGGTTTCAGTGTCTTCGAAGCGCTTGACGTGGGTAATAAGTTCACACACCTTGACTGTGTAGACAAACTCTGGCGCCGCCTGCCGCACCCAAGTCTTAACGGCAGCGATGGTCGGCCAGGAGTAAAACGGCGCATTGAGCTCTACGGTCTTGAAGTTGGACTGGTAGATATCGAACATTTGATTTGAGGGCGTATCAGCGGGATAGAAATTGCCCTTCCAGTGCCAATAGTACCATCCCGAACAACCTATATGTGTCCGGCCAGATAAAACCTGTTGGCCGTCGCAACCGGCATCGCCATTAGGACCAGCGAGTCTGACATGATTCATCTTTCCAGCACGGCCAACGTTTGCATCACGTTGCTTTTGACGACGCTCGGCCCGTCGCGCGCGTCTCTCGGCTACTGCTTCGGGAGAGGGGTCTACCACGCTAACGCCCCAGGCCTATTCGATACCTCCGATAGGAGATAGGTTGTCCAACCGGTCATTGGAGGCCAATCTGCACGGTGGCTATGCTGAGATGCCCGTCGTTGGTAACGTCGGCCGGAAAAATCCGGTCGCCAAAGCCGGTCGGCAAGGGAACATCCCTTTGAGAGAAGTTTGCCCGCAATTGCAGGGTCGTTTCGCCAAGTACCCAGTCGATGAAGATGCACTTCTCCGGCGCATCAATGACTTGTCCTGCGTAGCCCCCCGCGCCGTTAAGCAGCGGAACGATTTTGTCACGACGCAACGCAATGAGATGCCGGAGATGCTCAGCCCATGCGCGCCCGCCCTCTGTCTCGGCCTCATCCCAGTCCAGTTTGCTGCGTGAAAATGTCCCAGCGTCGTTGGGGTCTGGTATGTCCACCGCAGACGTGCCTTCTGGAACGCCCCCGAACTTTGCCGCCTCTTTGGGGCGGTTCGTGCGGACAGCCTCGGCAATATCCCCCGAGTAGTCGGCAAAGTAGCTGAATTGCCTCAGTGAAAGGTGATCGTCACCCATGAAGAGCAGCGGGATTTGCGGTGACAGCAGCAGCATCTCCGTCAGGGCCCGATAGAGGTGGCGATCGATGCGAAGGTGAAGCCTGTCACCGAGCGCTCGATTCCCGACCTGGTCGTGGTTCTGGATGAAATGGATGAATGCGGTTGGCGGCAAGGATTCGGTCGGGGGCGGATTGTCGGTGAACACCGATTTGCCGGGCTTTAGATAGCCATGCGCCATGGTATGTCTTACCTTATCCCAAGTGTGGTCCTTGAACGCTTCGTAGTAGCCTGCGTCCTCGCCAGTGACTGCAACATGAATCGCGTGATGGAAGTCGTCATTCCAATCGGCCTGGTAAAATCGGCCGCCCGGCTGCTCGGTCAACAAGTCCGTTCCATTCGCTGGATTTTCGGTAATAAGGTGAACATGCCGCCCAGCTATGTGTTCCCGGACCGTGCGGGCGATCTGTTCGAGGATATGTATGTCGCTGCCATCCTCGATCTGGTCGATGGCGTCGAACCGCAGGCCGTCGAGCCGGAACTCGCCTAGCCAGTAAAGGACGTTTTCGACAAAATAAGCTCGAACTTCCGGTCTCTCGTAAGCGATCGCGTCGCCCCACGGAGTTGAAGCGCCCTGCCGGAAAAAACCAGGCGCGTATTGCCCGAGGTAGTTTCCTTCGGGGCCAAAGTGGTTGTAGACGACATCGAGGAACACCATCATGCCGACACCATGAGCGGCATCGACAAACGCTTTAAACTCGTCAGGCGTTCCATATGCGGTGTGCGGTGCGAACTGAAGGACACCGTCATATCCCCAGCCACGCTTTCCAGGAAAATGCGCAACGGGCATGAGTTCGATGGCAGTGAACCCGAGTTCCGCGAGCTGTTGCAGCTTGCCCACCGCGGCGCGGAAGGTACCTTCCTCGGTGAACGTTCCAACATGAACCTCGTAGACAACCGTCTCTTCCCAAGGCCGCCCCGTCCATGCGGCATCGCGCCAGACATAACTTTTGGGGTCGGTAAGGAAGGGAGGGGCCGTCAAGAGCGCCAGCTTGCTGGCGCGATGCGGGATCGCCGACAAGCCGGTCATCATCCAGAATGAAAGCGTATGCGTCGCCGTAGTCCGCGCTAATTTCCAACAGATGCCAGCCGCCGCCCGACATGATCATCGGCGAATCGATGCCATTCAGGCGAAGACTCACGGACCTTTCTGCAGGAGCCCAAAGCTGGAAGAGGAACCTCCCATCTGGAAGCGGCTGGGGCCCCCAACACCGCTCGTTGGTCACCGGCTGAAACGTCGTTATATCCGACCTCATCGCAACAACCCTTGCCCGCCGTCAATCCAGATCGGAGACCCGGTGATGTGCCGGGCTTTGTCTGACGCTAGAAACACGATTACGTCGGCGACGTCCTCACTACGGCCAGGCCGGCCTCCTGTAATGGGAACTTGCCCTTCCGGCCAAATCACGGGTATTGCGGTTTCCTCTTCAAAGCGAAGCGACGTGTTGGCTTCAATGTTTGTATCGATCTCGCCCGGGCAAACCGCATTGATGCGGATATGGTTGCGCGCAAGTTCGAGTGCCAGCTGCTGAACCATGGCCACCTGCCCGGCCTTTGTGGCCGTATACGCAGTCGCTCCAGGCGTTGTGAACGTCCGGGTGCCATTGATCGACGAGACCACGATGATGGATCCGCCACCAGATGCCTTCAGAGCCGGGACTGTAGTGTTAATTGTCAGGAAGGTTCCGGTGAGATTTACGAGGATCGTTTTATTCCACTCGTCAAGAGTGAGGTCGTCGATCGGTGCCCAGACGCCGTTGATGCCGGCGTTGGCCACGACAACGTCCAGACGGCCATAGCGCTCGATGAGTGTGGCGACGGCGGCGCGCATTTGCACCTCATCAGAGATGTCGGCCTCCAGAAGCAAAGCGTCGTGTCCCTGATCCTCGATCTGCCGGACGACGGCGTCCAGTTCAGCTCTGCTGTGGCCTAAGGCTCCAATAGCATACCCCTCTGCCGCAAGAGCTAGAGTGGATGCACGTCCGATTCCGGACCCTGCTCCTGTGACCAATCCCACCTTCGTCACCATCTTTGACAAATGCCCCGTTAGCGATGAAGGCATGAACTGTTGGGTGCAAGATTGGTTCCAACGCTTATTGCGTCAGACGTTCGGGGTGCGCTCAAAGCTGGAGCATGGGCGCAAGGGCAACCTGACGAAGGGTTCGGTCGCACAACCGGAGCTGAGGCCCTTCAGGGCGCGAGACGCAAGATCGATTTTTGAGGCAGCGGTCAGCTTACCGGTCGCGATGGGTGGTATCGATGCCGCTATCATCAACATGATAAGGTCGTCGGGCTGGGCAGCCTCAATCTGAAAAGTGCATTGCAGCAGCTTCTTGTGGGGCCTCCATCGCATCAGCTTTGTTCCGTGGCGAAAGCGGTGGCCACTGAGATGATCAAACCTTACCTTGGCGACGATCTCCGGCTTGAGGGCACCGCCGCTGGTTCGACCAATCTGCGCCCCTCGATGGCGCCTCGTGCAACGTCGCGATGTTGAAGCCTCGCGCTACAGTTGATCCGTCATTCGCATTCGAGTTGCGGCTTGCGAAAGTTCGTGATGATCCATCGCGCCCCAGAGGCGCGAGCGTAGAATGTGTAAAAACATTCCGTTTCTCTCACGTAGCCCGGCGAGTCCGAGATCTCATGGCGCTCGCCATGGCGGGTCTGGCGAACCTCTCCGCTCGTCGTGGCGCTCACGGCTTCCGTGTTGACCCGTCGCCATTGATAGGCTCTTCCAGTTGGTTTCGCAGCCTGCTAGCCGGCAGAGATTGCAAGCACATTACCGCTGTCCAAAACGCGCGAACAATCGGGCGAAAGGGCCACGGGTTGGATTACCCGTCGAAGAATGACCCCATTTCGGCGCCGGAGGCTAACCCCGTCAGACTCTACTCAAACTCTGGCGGACTAAAAAGTTTCCCGCTTGCCAAGGGCACAATGTCCAACGCCTATCGAGGGGTCACACACTGCGGCGAAACATACGATCGCTCCAACCGAGCATTTCAGAATCGCGATACGCTCCATAACTTTGTTTTACGGAATTCGGACGCGATCGACATCTACCACCGCCTGAGCAAATGCCTGGGGGGCTTCCTGCGGCAGATTGTGCCCGATGCCGCCTGTGATCAGCCGATGCTCATACTTTCCCGAGAATTTCCTGGCATAGGCCGCTGGTTCCGGGTGAGGTGCGCCATTGGCATCTCCCTCCAATGTGACCGTTGGCACGCCGATGACAGGTAACTTGGCGAGCCGGTTTTCCAGATCGTCATACTTCGGCTCCCCCTCCTCCAGACTGAGGCGCCAGCGGTAGTTGTGGATGGTGATGTCGACGTGGTCTGGGTTCTCAAATGCCGCCGCACTGCGGTTGAACGTGGCGTCGTCGAAGTTCCATTTTGGCGATGCGAGTTGCCAGATCAGCCTGGCGAATTCGCTGCGGTTTGCTGCATAGCCCTCGCGTCCACGTTCCGTGGCGAAATAGAACTGGTACCACCAGGCAAGTTCGGCCTTCGGCGGTAGGGGTTTTTTGTTGGCTTCACGGCTGCCGATCAAATAGCCGCTGACGGAGACCGTGGCCTTGCAGCGCTCCGGCCAGAGGGCTGCGACGATATTGGCGGTCCGTGCGCCCCAGTCACAGCCGGCGATGACGGCTTTTTTGATACCTAGTGCATCCATCAAGGCAATGACGTCGGCTGCAATTGCGGACTGCTGGCCGTTGCGGGGCGTTTTGTCCGACAGGAACCGCGTCGTGCCATAGCCGCGCAGATAGGGAACGATCACGCGATAGCCGGCCGTTGCCAGGAGCGGCGCGACATCGACATAGGTATGGATGTCGTAGGGCCAGCCATGCAAGAGAATGACCGCGGGCGCGTCTCTCAACCCCACCTCGGCATAGCCGATATTCAAGACGCCCGCATCGATCTGCCTGAGCGATGCGAAGGACGTGTGCGTCCCTGGCGCAACCGCAGGAACGCTGGAGCCCGCCTGACCGCCCGACTGCGCCTGCGCAGCGCCCATCGCTGCAAACTGCGCGGCTGCCACGGTCAGAGCCGTTGCTCCCATGAAGCGCCGCCGTGCCTGGTTGATTTCCTCTGTCATCGCTTTTCTCCAAGTGCATAAAACGAAGGTAGAAAACAGCCCTTACGTATCTCCACCGTGTTCTGGACGAGCAGAATTGAAAGCTCATGTGTCATTTGGCCAGAAGGATACATTGAGCTACAAGTCCTCCCCAAATACCAACTGTCGCCGTAAGAGGCATCTCGTTTCCGTTTCAAGACGCCATTGCGCTGTCGCGGGCATTGCGCCGGATCGCCTGGGGTGGCTGTCCAAGCGTGCGGAGAAAAGCCCGGCGCATGCGATCGCTATCGGCAAAGCCGGTTTCCTCTGCGATCACGTCCATGGAGTGGCGGCCTTGTTCCATCAGAAGCCGCGCTGCCTCCACGCGCAAATTCTCCACCGCCTTGGCGGGCGACTGCCCCGTCTCTGACCGGAAGGCCCGGCTGAACTGGCGGGCGCTCAAGCCTGCCGCATCCGCCAGTTCCTCCACCGACAGAATACTCCGCAGGTTGGCCTTGGCATAATTGACCGATTTCTGGATCCGGTCCGACTTCGGGTCGAGTTCAAGCAACGCCGAGAACTGCGATTGGCCCCCGGCCCTGCGGTGATAGACGACGAGCTTGCGCGCGATAGACCGAGCGACCTCATGGCCGTGGTCTTTCTCGACCATGGCGAGAGCGAGATCAATACTTGCCGTCATTCCCGCCGACGTCCACACTGCGCCATCGACGATGAAGATGCGATCCTCCTCGACCGTGACGGCTGGAAAACGCTCGCGAAGCTGACGGGCAAAAAGCCAGTGCGTCGTGGCGCGGCGTCCGTCCAGCAGCCCGGATTCCGCAAGGATGAAGGCACCGGTACAGGGGGCTGCCAGTCGCCGCGCAGTTTGCAGGGAATGGCGGGCAAATTCGAGAAGCCCCGGCGTCATCGGCTCGATCGTTGTACCTGCCCCAAACATGACGGTGTCATAGGTCGTATCGTTGAAGGGCTTTGTGATGACGCCGAAGCCGGCCGACGACTTGATCTCGCCGCCGGACTCGGACAGAAGCTCGATCTCGTAGGCCGGTTCGCCAAGCTGCAGGTTGGCCATCTCGAAGGCCGTTACGGCTGCAAAACCAAGGAGCTGAAACCCCGGAAAGACGACGTAGCCTATCTTGTGCATGCTGCAGTAACCCTTATCCGAAACTGTCGCTTGTATCACATTTGCGCCACGGCGGGCAGCCCTCGGTCTCGTTTGCGAGTTAGAGGTTCGTCAACATCGATGGTCACGAGCAGCGGAGCTTCTATGGCAATCATCCGTGACCCGCAGAAAGGCGCAGTGCTTACGGGGCGGATACGCAATCCGGCAGCTGTGGATTGCGTATCCCCAGAGGTCGTTGCCGGAATTTATGTTGGTAGCGGCCCGCCTGCCTGCTCTTGTACGATGTAGTTGGCATACCAGTCCGGCCAGTTTTCATCATGCTTGCCGCCGGTTCGCTTCTCGTATTCACCGTGCGCAGCCGCTGCGCGCCGCAGCGCGCCTGCGAGCTCGCTCGCCGACGTGAATGTCGTGACGCGCGCATCCACGCGTCCGGGCAATCTCTCGGTGACTTCCTGCAGTATCCAACCGTTGCCGTCCGGATCGCTGAACGATGCGGAGGAGCGATAGCTGCGCCGTTGCGGATCCCGGCCGCTGACCGGCGACTGTCCGGGACCCTCGCGGTGGATGATCTCGCTCACTTCAGTTCCTCGATCCACGAGTTCGGCGCGCGCGGTCTCAATGTCCGACACGACGAGATAGAGCCCGCTTGCCGAGCCCGGCGAGGCCGATGTCAGCCCCGTGCCGAAATGGATCGAGCTCGGCGAGCCGGGTGGCGTGAACTGCACGACCCGGAATGTATCACCGACGGCAAAATCGGCGTCGAGCCTCCACCCCAGGCCGTCATAAAAGCGCTTTGCACGCTCGACGTCGGAAACAGGGATAACGACGACCTCAAGCTTCAGGTCGACCCTTTGCAAGGTTTTGATTGCACTTGTCACGGCTTTTCTCCTTTTTGGAAGGGAAGGCGCCGCACGTTGGGCGCCGCTTCTCTCAAATCGGCTAACGCAATGATTTGAAAGACGCTCTGAGTTCCTGGGCGAAGACGTCCGGCTGTTCCCAGGCAGCGAAGTGTCCGCCTTTCGGCAGCCGGTTGTAGTAGATCAGATTCGGAAATGCTTTCTCGGTCCAACTGCGCGGAGCGGTGTAGATCTCGTCAGGAAAGGCACTCACCGCGACCGGGATCGTCACGCCCTTCGGCGCGAAGAACGCAAGCTTGCTTTCCCAGAAGAGCCGGCCCGAAGACAGCCCTGTATTCGTCAGCCAGTAGAGCGTAATGTTATCAAGGATGTCATTGCGCGTTAGCCCTTCAGAAGCCCCGTCAAAAACGCGGCCGATCAGCTTCTGGCTCTCCGGATCATGATCAATCATCCAGGCGGCAAGGCCGATGGGTGAATCGTCCAGCCCGTAGAGTGTCTGTGGCCGGGCCCCCATTTCCAACGCGTAACCGACACGGTGCTTGTAGAAGAAATCGAGTTGCTTCCATGCATATTCTTCGTCGCCCGTCAGGCCCGCCGGCTGCGGACCGCCGGCCAGCGCCGCGGAAATGGGTCCGGGAAGTGTACCGGGCATGTTGGTGTGAATGCCAAGCAGCCCCGCGGGCTTCTGTAGCGCCATCTGTTCATTGATTGCGTCACCCCAGTCGCCGCCTTGCGCGACATACGTCTTGTAATCCAGACGATCCATCAGCACGGCCCACGCCCGCGCAACACGCTGCGGGTCCCAGCCAAGCTCGGTGGGCTTGCCGGAAAAGCCGTAGCCGGGGATGGATGGGATGACGACATCAAAGGCGTCGGCTGCATTTCCGCCATGCGCTGTGGGATTGGTCAAAGGATCAATGATCTTCAACTGTTCGATGATCGAGCCGGGCCAACCATGGGTAACGATGACCGGCAGCGCGTTTGGCTGCTTCGATTTCACATGGATGAAGTGGATATCGACGCCGTCTATATTTGTCACGTACTGAGGCAGGGCATTGAGCTTGGCTTCGACCTGTCGCCAGTCGTACGCGCTTGCCCAATAATCGGCGAGCTTTTGCATCACCGATCGCCGAACGCCCTGGCTGTCGTCTCCCACAAGCTCCTCGCTCGGCCATCTGGTTGCCTGAACCCGCCGCTTAAGGTCGGCAAGGGCCTCATCCGTTGCATGGAACTGGAAGGGACGGATGGTTTCGTCGACGGCCGGCTGGACTTCGGACGCGCCCTTTGTAGAAGCCTGGGCAACCTGGACTGTGCTCCGCTCTGGAGAGTTCGTTTGGGCCTGAACCACGACTGCAGGAAGCAAGATTGCGATCGCTCCAGCCAATACGGTGCCGGCGAAGCGATTGCGGCTGCCGGTTATCAAATAGGGTCTCGACATGATCATTCTCCGTGTTGCGAATGTCGGTGAAACGCCGCCGACAGCGGGCGGGGACGCGTCATCCCCCTAATCGGTAGCGGGCGGCCGGCACGCTACGGGAGAGGTTTGGCACGAGTTTCTGGCGCGCCGCTTCATACGCATCCCAGTCGGCAGCGTCCGGCAGCGATGGGATGGTTACGCGTTCCCCAAGATCGAAGCCGGCAAGCGCGGCATCCACCATATCTTCGGCCGACATGACAATCTCGCTCGGTATGTGCTCCAGGGGCGTACCGGCAATGTCCCAGAAATCGGTCGCTGTCGCGCCCGGGAGAACAGCCTGGACCCGGATATTGTAGTCCGCAAGCTCCTTTTGAAGCGACACAGTGAAAGCCAGAACAAAGGCCTTGCTTCCACCGTACACGCCGTTCAGCCGCTCAGGCGCGATACCGACGATCGAGGCGATGTTGATGACCGAGCCTGAGCCACGTTTTACGAAGCCGGGTACCGCGGCATAGGTCAGCCGCGTCAGGGCGCTGACGTTCAGCGTGATCATCTCTTCCATCTTGACGATATCGGCTGAGAGCAGTGTTGCGGTCGCGCCGATACCGGCATTATTGACCAGTGTGGTGATGCTTGCATCGGTCCGAAGTACTTTCTCGACCCGGCCAAGGTCATCCCTGTTTCCAAGGTCTGCGGCGACGACTTCAACGGCGCGGCCTGTGTCGTCGGCAAGGCGTTCGGCCAGCGCGTCCAGGCGGGCCTTGTTGCGAGCCACCAGGATCAGGTCATAGCCCCGGCGGGCCAAGCGATCTGCATAAATAGCGCCGATACCAGAGGAAGCGCCGGTAATCAGTGCGGTGCCATTCAAGTTCTCAATCATAGCAATCTCCATCAGGTTGAATGTCCAGCGCTGATAGTAAGGCCGTGAACGTCTGTCTCAAATGTCGTATATCCGTCATTTCAGGACACTCCATGACAAGACCCGGACGGTATGAGCAGCGTGCAAGGAGTGTCCCCCTCTCTGAGTTCGACAACATTCGTGTTGATCGCATCACGTGGGCTGGAGGAGGCTCATGTGGTATCGTCGCTCGGTCAGCCTCGACGACCACGCAACGGGATAGTTTGGAGCAGTCTGATGCAAAGGTTTGATGCAATTTTCATTGGTGCAGGCCAGGCCAGCCCGTCTCTTGCAGCCCGGATGGCCGAGCGCGGCATGACGGTTGCGCTTGTCGAACGAAAATTTCTCGGCGGCACCTGCGTCAATGCCGGTTGCATGCCAACCAAGACATTGGTCGCCAGCGCCCGCGCTGCCCATGTCAGCCGGCGCGCCGGCGCGTTTGGCGTGACGATTACGGGCGAAATCTCCGTCGACATGCAAGCCGTCCGGCAACGTGCACACCAAATAACCATGGACGCCCGCAATGGGCTGTCGGAATGGCTCGGCACCACGGACGGCATCGTCATCATTTATGGCCATGCGCGGTTTGCGGCCCCCGACAGGATCGCCGTCAACGGCGATACCCTGACTGCCCCACGAATATTCCTCAACGTCGGGGCTCGCCCGGTTATCCCTGATCTGCCTGGTATCGCAGACGTCGATTACCTCACCAGCACGTCGATCCTGGACATCGACACCCTCCCCCGCCACCTCGCGATAATCGGCGGAAGCTACATCGGCCTGGAGTTCGCGCAGATGTATCGGCGGTTCGGATCGCAAGTCACCGTGATCGAGCGCGGAGCCCGCATTGCATCGCGCGAGGACGAGGATGTCTCCGAAGCTCTTCGGGACATTCTCGAGGCAGAGGATATTTCTGTCCGCACGGGCGCAGAACGCGTCGCCTTTGCCCGCCATGGTGACGGGACAAGGGTATCGATGGATGGCATCGACATCGAGGCCAGTCACGTTCTCGTGGCGACCGGTCGCAAGCCGAACACGGACGAACTCGGCCTCGACACTGCTGGCGTCAATGTGGACGGCCGCGGCTACATCTTGGTTGACGACAAGCTCGCCACCAATGTCCCTGGAATCTGGGCGCTGGGCGACTGCAACGGGCGCGGTGCCTTTACCCACACCTCCTACAATGATTTCGAGATTGTTGCCGCCAACCTTCTGGATGACGAAGATCGCAAGGTGTCGAGCCGGATCCCGGCTTATGCCCTTTATACCGATCCCCCGCTTGGCCGGGTTGGAATGACCGAAAGAGAGGCAGCCGCCGCTGGCCGAAATGTCCTTGTCTCCACGCGTCCGATGGCCCGTGTCGGGCGGGCCAGGGAACGTGACGAAACCAGGGGCTTCATGAAAGTGGTCGCCGATGCCGATACCAGAGAAATTCTTGGGGCCGCCATACTCGGCATAGAAGGCGACGAAGCCATCCACGGGATCATTGATGCCATGAGTGCCGGAACCCGATACACCGATCTCCAATGGTCGGTCCCGATCCATCCCACAGTATCGGAGCTTATCCCGACGCTGCTGCGGGGTTTGCGTTAAAATGACGGGTTGCCGCCAAGGAACGGGTAGCCGCCCCCAGGTTAGCTGTTCCAAGAGACACCGCCAGGAAACACGCTGATGAAACCTGTTTTCTGAGCAGAAAACGCAAGTGGCAGTTTGGGCGAGGCGGTGCCGGTATCGCTTGCAAACGAGACTGGCGGTTGACGCGGATCTGTGTCGTATGCGCAGGGCGAGGCCAGCACGGCTAGTCCTACAAGGCCCATAATGAAAAAACGCATGGTGGCTGTCCTTCAATTGACCTGGTGACTGCCGAAGTCTAGCACCCCGGCAGGATTGAAAACCTCAGACCTGACGTCCGGAATCGGCCTCACCGCGGCAATCGAAGAGCTGGCGCGAAGCTCCGCCGCGAAAAGCGCCCCGCACTTCTCAGGCCGCGAGTGACCGGTTCAGAGAGAGCTCGCTCAAACAATGGTGATCACCACGTCGATGTTGCCGCGTGTGGCCTTGGAATACGGGCACGTCTGGTGTGCCGCCTCAGCCAGCTCCCGGGCGGCGTCTGGTTCAATACCTGGCAGGTTCACGTTGAGGCGGGCCTGCAGGAAGTAGGCGCCATCGCCGTTGACCAGATCGACTTCGGCATCCACGGCAGTCTCTGCCGGCAGCGCAATCTTCATCTTGCGGGCGGCAAGACCCATGGCCCCGATGAAACAGGCAGACCAGCCTGCTGCGAACAGTTGCTCCGGGTTAGTGCCGGCGCCGGATGTCCCGGGCGATGACAGCTTGATCTCGAGATTGCCATCGGAGCTGCGCGAAGCGCCGTCACGGCCGCCGGTGGTGTGGGTCTTGCCGGTATAGAGAACTTTTTCGATTTGGGTCATCACAGAGCTTCCTTTGAATTTTGGCGCCTTGGCGCAATGACTGCTCACCAGCCATGGACGGCATAAGGCGATCAGGACGTATCCCGCATGTGTGTGGATTGAGCGGAAGTGTAAGCCAGTGTGTCAGGCGGCGGGCTGATACAGTGTGGTGCAAAACGCCGCTGACGAGTCGCCTGCCCGCAAAGAGGCAGGATCTTCCCGCGGGCTTGTGTCACCGGCAGCGAAGCTTGTAACCGCCGGTGCTTTTCATCCGAATGTGAAGACGAAGGCTTCGACGCCTGGGTCGAGAAAGCGGATTTCGAAGGTCCGCTCCTGGACATCGGCCGCCTGCCGCACAAGTTGATAGAGCCGGGTTTCCGAGACAGTGCCGTTGCCATCGGCATCGACGTCGTTGCCATGGTTTTCGCCCGGCACATTGCCATCGACCTTCACCTGGAACCGGACCGGTTTGTCACCGGCGCCCGTGCCGAGCACCAGATGCAGATCGCGGGCGCTGAATTGGTAAGTGATGCCGCCGCCTGCCCTGTTCAGCGTTGCCTGCTCGGGCCCGACAGTCCAGTTTCCGGACAGGCCCCACTCGTTCAGCCGGGGCTCGGCCGCGGTATAGTCCTGCGCCCGGTCCCCGCTCATCCCTTGCGGCGAGACGAAGTTCTGCGCCCGCTTATAGCCGATAGAGGTCTCAGCGGACCGGAGATGGCCAAGGTCGGGGGCCACATGGGCGCCCTTCGCATCAGGCGCTGTGATGTCCTTGCGGGCCCTTTGACTTCCTGCCTCGGCCAGGAGATCCTGAATGACCTTTTCGGACGCGTCGTACTCGCCCTCGCCAAAATGATGGTAGCGGATCTGGCCATCGACGTCTGCGATATAATGGGCTGGCCAATAACTGTTCTGGAAGGCGCGCCAGATATTGAAGTCGTTGTCGACTGCGACGGGATAGCTGATCTGGAACTCATTGATGGCGCGCTTGACGTTGTCGATCTTCTTTTCGAAGGCGAATTCCGGCGCGTGCACGCCGATGACGACAAGGCCCTGATCCTTATATTTTTCCGCCCATTCCCGAACATAGGGAACGGTGCGAATGCAGTTGATGCAGGAGTAGGTCCAGAAGTCGATCAGCACCACCTTGCCGCGCAGCTCATCGCTCGTCAGCGGCGGTGAATTCAGCCACTCGACCGCTCCGCCAAGCGACGGCAACAGACCTTCAACCGGAAGGCCGCTGTGAAAACCCCGACGCGCATCGCCAGCCGTAAGCGCCATGCTGCCCGCGCCATCAGCAGAAGCCGGCCTGTCGATTTTAACCGCATTGATCAGTGCCTGTTCAATTTTGCTGGTGCTTGCGCTCGAAAGCCGCGCCAGAGCACCGGTATCAGCACCCAGACCAATGGCTGCGACCCCGGAGAGCACCGCGATGCCGAAGCCGCGGCGAACCCATTCGCCCATGCCCAGCGATTGCTTCATGACCGCGAAAACACGGCCGCCGATCAACAGAGCCAGTGCGAGTGATGTCGCAGCGCCGGCGGAATAGGAAAGAAGCAGCACTGTGGTTTGGATGTTCGCACCCTGGAGAGCCGCGCCCGTCAACACCAGGCCGAGAATGGGTCCCGCGCATGGCGCCCACAGCAGTCCGGTCGCAACGCCTAGGAGGGTTGAGCTCCTGACCGTGGATGTTTTCGAGGTCTTACCGTTCGAGCTTAGAAGGCGGTTTCCAAATGCAACGACGGGCTGCGTGATGATGGTGGCGACGCGCGGCGACAGAAGCGTCACTCCGAAAAGGGCAAGGAGCGCAATCGCGGCGTAGCGGCCATACTCATTGGCGTGAACCGCCCAACTTCCGCCGACGGCAGCAAGCGTTGCAACGGCCGCAAATGTGGCGACCATGCCGAGCAGCATCGGCAGGGTGCTTTTGATAAAGGGCTGCTCTGCCCGGGCAAAGACAAAGGGAAGGACCGGCAGGATGCAGGGACTGAGTATTGTCAGCGCACCTCCGAGATACGCTATGAAGAGAAGGGTCATCGTCGTTTCCTCAACCTGAAGGGATGGCGCTGAGATCAGCGCAGCCGCATCAGGCGGTATCGACGTATCCCGGATGTGTTCCGATCGGCCGGGAACTGTACCAAAATGTGTGCATAGGCCTGATTGTTACAGTGAGCTACACGCAAATTGGGATTCTTCTTACTGGTGCCGTCCGGTTCGGGCGGCACCAGTTTGGCTGTCAGGGTCAGTGGGAGACGGCTCGCGCCGCCGTGACGATCAGCGCCGCGACAACGTCCGGCTTTGATGCATAGACGGCGTGGCTGGCCTTGACTTCGGAGACCTTGCTGCCAGCCCGCTTGGCCATATCGCGTTCGAGGTCTGGATTGATCGACCTGTCTTCAGTTGCAACGAGCGCCCAGCTTGGTTTCGACTTCCAAGCCGGAGCACTTGCCTCCGTCGTGAACGCCCTCTGCGACGCAAAGACCTGCGACCGCGCCAGAAATTCAGCATCGGCCTTGGGCAGGTCCGCAGCGAAAAGTTCTGGAAACGCTTCGGGATCCAGATAGAAGAAATGGTCCTTGGTTACGAGAAGTCCGCCCTTCTTCATGTTGATCACCGGTTTGCTCTGGGCCAGATCCACCAGGCTTTCGCCAGCGTCGGGCTGGAACGCGGCGATATAGACGAGGCCTGCGACGTTCTCGGCATTGCCGGCATCGCTGATCACCATGCCTCCATAGCTGTGGCCGACCAGGATGGCTGGACCGTCCTGAAGTGCAAGCACCCGTTTGACGGCCGAAATATCGTCTTCGAGGGATGTCAGAGGCTGTTGAACAACGGTCACGCTGTACCCTTTTTTCGTCAGGGCATCGGAAACATCGCGCCATCCTGAACCGTCGGCGAAGGCACCATGGGCGATGACGACATTTTTCACCTCGGCGGCCGAGGCGCCGGAAACGGGTGTGGCGGCAGAGAGCGCGAGAGCGGCAATCGCGAGCGAAAGAAGCTGTTTCATTGCGACATTTCCTTCAGGTTCGGGCCCCCGCAGGGATCGCGGCGGCGACGGAGACACGTGTCATTCACACGCTTTTCCACCAGGGTGAAGGATGGGCGGACGGCTTGGGGCGAAAATTTTGTCAGGCAATGTATCGAGCAGAAATGCTGATACAGTGGCTTACAATTCTTCAGAAATTGCGCCTCGACCAACCACGGGACTATGCTGCTAAGGCTGTGCCAGGACCCGACAGAAAGTGCAAAGCCATGGATCATATCGATCACATCCTGATCGTCGACGATGACCGCGAAATCCGCGAGCTGGTTTCGAGCTACCTCAAGAAGAACGGGCTGCGCGTCACCGTAGCCGCCGACGGCCGGCACATGCGGGCCTTTCTTGAAACCGACTCGGTCGATCTGATCGTTCTCGATGTGATGATGCCGGGGGATGACGGGCTTGTGCTTTGCCGGGAGCTACGGGCCGGAAAGCACAAGGCAACCCCCATCCTGATGCTGACGGCGCGGAGTGACGAAACCGACCGCATCATTGGCCTGGAAATGGGCGCCGACGATTATCTGGTAAAACCATTTGCTGCGAGGGAGTTGCTTGCCCGCATCAATGCGGTCCTGCGCCGCACCCGGATGCTTCCTCCCAATCTGCAGATCACCGAAGCCGGACAGCTGCTGAAATTCGGCGCCTGGCAGCTCGACACATCCAACCGCCATCTGCTCGACGAGAACGGCACCATCGTGACGCTGAGCGGTGCCGAATACCGGCTGCTGCGCGTCTTCGTCGATCATCCGCAGCGCGTCCTGAACCGGGATCAGCTTTTGAACCTGACCCAGGGCCGCGATGCCGAGCTGTTCGATCGTTCCATCGACCTTCTGGTCAGCCGCCTTCGCCAGCGCCTGCACGACGACGCCCGCGAACCGGCCTATATTAAGACGGTGCGCAGCGAAGGTTACGTCTTTTCTGTACCGGTCCAGATCATCGAGGCCAGATCGTGAGCGCGTCGTCGGCCACGCGACAGCCGTTCCGTTCCTGGCCGACCACGCTCGGATCACGACTGTTCCTGATCTTCCTGGCAGCGCTTATCATCGCCAACGGATTGTCCTTTGGCGTCCTCTTCTTCGAGCGCTACGTCATGGTCGAGGCGATGCTGCTCAACAATCTCGACAAGGATGTGACCACAGCCATCGCGCTGCTCGACCGTTTGCCTGCGAGCGAACGGCCAGACTGGGTGGGCCAGCTCGATCGCAGGACCTATCGCTATGTGTTGGGGCCGGGCCTGCCCGGTGTCCCCGACGTGACGGGGCTCGGCGCAGAAATGGCCGATACCATCCGCAAGGCGATCGGCGACCGGTTTGCCGTAACGGTTATGTCGATCCCAGGAGCCAACGAGCGCATGCAGGCGCATTTGACACTGAGCGATGGCGCGCCGTTGACGATCGATGTTTATCCAACGACCATGCCGCTGGCAAAATGGTTGCCGTATGTGCTTTTGGCTCAGCTTCTTCTTCTTATTCTCTGCAGCTGGTTTGCGGTTCGGCTGGCGATCCGCCCGCTGGTCAATCTGGCTGATGCTGTCAATGCACTCGATCCCGGCAAGAGCGTTGCGAAGCTCAGCGAGAGAGGGCCGCGCGAAGTCGTCTATGCCGCCAGCGCATTCAATGCGATGCGCGACCGGATTGCCCGGTATCTGCAGGAACGGGTACAAATCCTCGCGGCGATTTCCCACGACCTGCAAACCCCGATCACCCGAATGAAACTGCGGGCGGAACTTGCGGAAGATTCCTTGGAAAAGGACAAGCTCTTGAAGGACCTGACCGAGATCGAGCGGCTGGTTCACGAAGGGGTGAGCTACGCGCGCAGCGCGCACGGCAATGATGAGAAACCCGCCCGCATCGACATCGATTCCTTCATCGAGAGCCTCGTCTATGATTATCAGGACATCGGCAAAGCTGTCGCCTTGAGTGGAAAGGCCGGCATAACCTTGGTTACGCGTCCCCATGCCCTGCGTCGCATCCTCACAAACCTCATCGACAACGCCTTGAAATTCGGTGCAGCCGCCGAGGTTCGCATATCAAGGACGGACGGCGATTCGATAGCGATTGAAATACTGGACAAAGGCCCCGGCATTCCCCCGGAACATCTCGAAGACGTCCTTCAACCTTTCTTTCGCATCGAGACTTCGAGAAATAGGGAGACCGGCGGCACGGGCCTGGGACTTGCAATAGTCCAGGAGCTTTCGCGGGCGATCGGTGCGACGCTGACCCTGAGCAACCGAAACCAGGGCGGTTTGTCGGTTCGGATTTTGATGCCTTGATCCGGGTGTCGGCGAGAAGGCCAGGCGGTATCCATTGGCGGGAGTATGTTCCCACACGGCTCCGCCGCTTTGTTGATCACCTCGTCGAACAACTATGCCGAACGCCCGGCTGCCCGACAAACGCTGTCGTGTGGGTTTTGCTTTGAGGTCGGCATGGCAATGGAAGATCGTCGCTCCGGCAGTAAAACTGCATTTCCTGGAGGAGCTTACGACCGGGGTTGATGTTGCAAGTACGCCACATCTCAACGCTCAGTCGAAAATTTCTCCGGGTTGACTTGGCCTGCGCGCGCAACTCATCTAGGGTTGCGCATCATCAACACGGTTCGAGGGAGTTTTCGATGGCTAATTTTTCCAGCTCCCCGGTGGCTTCCGCGCATATCGCCTGAAGCCGTCAGCGTTTTCCAACGCGAGAGAACCTGATGGACGGGTTTTAACCCTCCTGTCGATCGTTCCTCACCAAACCATTTCGCGCCGTTATGCGCGGACATCCTTTTCCCTATGACGGAGCCGGCGAAAGCCGCATACATCCATGGCCTTTGGTTTTAAATCCCGCCGTAATGGCGCTTTTCGCAGCGTTTTCCGTTTTTGCTGGGCTCATTGGAAGCATCAGCCGGGCCGCGCCTCTTTCATGTTGTTCACAGTGATGCTTTCCACGGTTGCAGATGTGCTGACGCCTTTGTTCTCCGGGCGCCTGGTCGATGCGGTGGTGTCTGGACATGCGAGCGACGCGACGACCTGGAACAATGCCGTCAACGCCTTCTTTTGGCTGATGGCTTTGTCGATCGGCGCGGTCATCCTGCGGCATGCCACATTCACCGCCATCATCGGCTTCACGCTGAAGTCGATGTCGGAGATCGCAGCGAATTCCTTCTCCCATATCCAGCGTTTTTCGAGCGATTGGCACGCCAACAGCTTTGCCGGCTCCACTGTTCGCAAGGTTACGCGGGGTATGTGGGCGCTCGATCTGCTCAACGACACCGTCTTCGTTGCGCTGTTCCCATCGCTGGTGATGCTCATTGGCTCGACCATTCTGATGACCTGGTACTGGCCGATGATGGGATTGCTGGTCGGCGCCGGATCGGTCCTGTTCATCGCGTTCACCGCGACCATGGCTTTGCGCTATGTCGCGCCAATGGCGAGCATGGCCAATAGCTGGGATACACGCCTTGGCGGCGCACTCGCCGATGCCGTGACCTGCAACGCCGTAGTCAAGGCTTTTGGCGCCGAAGACCGGGAGGACGAGCGTCTCTCCTCTGTGACACGCAAGTGGCAGGATCGCACAGCACGCACTTGGACGCGGGGCACCCTGAACGGTACCTTGCAGAATGCGCTGCTCAGCCTGTTGCGCGGTTGCGTGCTGGGACTGGCACTTTGGCTTTGGGCCAACGGCAAGGCCAATGCCGGCGACATCACCTTCGTGCTCACAGCCTTTTTCATTCTTCAGGGCTATCTGCGTGAAATCGGCATGCACATTCGCAACCTGCAACGTTCAGTCAACGACATGGAAGAGCTCGTGACCATCCATGAGCAGTCTTTGGGCGTGGAGGACGTTGCGGGCGCCCCAGCTCTCCATGTGACGGCCGGCTTGATCACGTTCGACAATGTCACCTTTCACTACGGCAACCACCATGCCCCGCTTTACAAGGACTTCTCCGTCACCATCCAACCGGGTGAGCGGGTTGGTCTCGTCGGCCATTCCGGCTCGGGAAAGACGACTTTCATCAAGCTGATCCAGCGGCTCCATGACGTGAACCACGGCGCGATCTCGATCGACGAGCAGAATATTTCCAAGGTGACGCAGACCTCACTACGCCGCCAGATCGCCATTGTTCAGCAGGAACCCATCTTGTTTCACCGTTCGCTGGCGGAAAATATCGCGTATGCGAGGCCAACGGCCACGCAAGCGGAGATCAGGACTGCTGCGCGGCTCGCCAGCGCACATGACTTCATCGAGGCGTTGCCTAAGGGCTATGCGACGCTTGTTGGTGAACGCGGCATCAAGCTTTCCGGTGGCGAACGGCAACGCATCGCCATCGCCCGCGCTTTCCTGGCCGATGCGCCGATCCTGATCCTCGACGAAGCGACCTCAAGCCTCGATTCGGAATCGGAGATGCTCATCCAGCAGGCGATGGAGAGGCTGATGCAGGACCGCACGACGCTCGTCGTCGCTCACCGCCTGTCGACTGTACGCGCGCTCGATCGGTTGCTGGTCTTCGACCACGGGCATATCGCCGAGGAAGGCACCCATGCCAGCCTTATCCGGCGCAAGAGCGGAATCTATCGCGGGCTGTTTGAGCGCCAGGCGCTAGAACTGACGAAGGGCATCGTGAGCGATGGGCTGATCGGCTGATCGGCACCGGCTCGCCTCGACGGCGCCGCCACGACAGGTTGTGGCGGCGTTCGCGTGAGCTTGTTCCCCATGTGCGGGCTCTTGTAAATTCCCTCGTCGAGGTTCCAAACCGATGCATCGCCCCATGCGGATGAAAAATTGTAGCTTGGTAAGCATGTTGAGTACTCTTGAGCCCTACGTGACTGCTTAGGCAGAAGCGATCAACCTGCGACCACCAAAGACGACAAAGCTGATCGCTGCCAGTAACCACACACTGACGCCGCCATAGATCATCACCCAGCCAAAGCCCTCGGCGAGAGCTTGGTGAACGATGGCGTCTGATACGCCAAACCCCGGCGAACCCGCGGTTCCTGCGGCGATTTTTTCCGCAAGAGAGCGAAAGGTGGATGGGTCCGTTTCGAACGGCATATTCGCCCTAAGCGACGACAAAACCCCCTCGACCAGGATAAAGCCCATGATCGGGATATTGATGGCAAGCGAGATCATGCGCGCGCTCATGTCGATGCCTGACGCCATTCCGGAGCGCGCAGGAGGCACCGCGCCCGTTGTGGTGTTGGTCACCGGCGTGTTGGTCAATCCAAGCCCGACGCCGGACAGAATGCAACCTGGCAGCATGGTGAGCCAGTCCGCATCCGCAGCATCGCTTCCGAGTTTCATCATCATGAAGCCGAGACCGATGGTGAACAGTCCAGCTGGAATGACGACGGTGGGCTGATAGCGCAAGGACAGGCGCTCGGCCACTGGCGGCATGACCAGGGCTGGCAGTGTATAGGCCAGTAGTCCCAGACCGGCGGCGATACTGTCATAGCCAAGGCCAGCCTGAAACCAGATCGGCAGGTATATCATGAACGGCCAGAAGCTGATGTTCATGGCCGCAGACCCGATGATAGCGCCTGAAAAGGGGCGGATGCGGAACACCGAGAAATCGAACATCGGCCTTGGGGTAAACTTTTCCGCAATGACAAAGGCGATGAAGCTTGCGATCGAGACAGACAAAATAGCAAGCGCGACCGGGTTTGCGAAGCCAAGCTCCGGGCCCTGGGTGATGAAGAAGGCGAGGCAGAACACCGCGACCGAAAGCGTGGTGATACCGATGAGGTCGAGACGCGTCGCATCTGGGTCACGCGATTCCCGAACCCCGCTGGCCCCCAGTGTTAAGGTTACGATGCTGAGCGCCACATGGACAAGAAACACCCATTCCCAGCTCCACACCGCAACAATCGCGCCACCGATAATCGGACCAAAACCCAGCCCAACACCCGAGACGATACCCCACCACCCGAAAGCCATGCTGCGCTCGCGTGGCGTGCGGAACTGATGCGAAAGGATGGCGATCTGGCATACCAGCATCGCCCCCCCGCTCAGGCCCTGAAGCAAGCGGCCGCCGATCAGCACGGGAACGCTTTCGGTCAATCCGCAGGCCAGAGACGCCACGCCAAAGGCGAAAATGCTGGCCATGAAAACTCGTTTGCGCCCAAAGCGATCCGCCAGCGCGCCCGTCGCCATCAGGACCATCGTGACCCCTATGGTATAGGCGTTCATAATCCACTGTAGCTGTATGAAGTCCGCTCTCAGTACCTGTTCGAGTGTCGGCAGGATAGCCGGAACGCTGGAGATCTCGAGGCCAAACATCAGGGCAGATAGGCAAACGGCGGCGAGAGCAGCGCTTGGGTTACCGGTCGAGAGGGATCTTGCGATGGTCATGATAAGCTCGGTCGTCCTTGATTATAGCAGCCGCGAAGTCGAGCCTTGAGTGGGATTCACACATGCCCGGGTTTGCGTGTTGCTTGGGTAGATTTTTCTATACCGAAACCTTGACCATGACTGAACTGGATGATTGAACATATCAGAGACAACAATTTCGGATCATTGCCATGACCAGTTTGGACGTGGATGCCGTCCAGGCGTTCGTCACCATCGCCGATCTTCAAAGCTTCACCCATGCGGCCGAAGCGCTGGGCACCACCCAGGGCGCGATCAGCGTCAAGCTGAAACGTCTTGAGGACAGGCTCGGGCAGCGGCTTATAGAGCGTACGCCACGCTCGGTACGCCTATCGGCGCAAGGTGCTGTGTTCCTGTCGGGTGCCCGCGATTTCCTTGCGGCCCACGACCGTGCCGTGGCGGGCCTGTCCGCAGCCCGCCGTCGCTTCGGGCTTGGTATCGCCGCCCATGTGGCAGGGCCGGAGGTACCTGCGCTTCTGGCGCGGCTCAGCGCCCACGATCCCGGCCTGACCATCGAAGTCAGAATGGACCATTCGCGCTTGCTGCTGGACGCTTTCGATCGCGGGGAACTGGATGCAGCCATCATGCGGCGTGAAGACGACCGGCGTGATGGCGAGGTGCTGGGCCCGGAGCATTTCGGCTGGTTCGCCGCCCCGCAATTCGAGCACCGTCAGGGTGAGCCTCTACGGCTGGCGGCGCTTTCTCCCGCCTGCGGTGTCCGCGACATCGCCACCCGCGCGCTGGATTCTGTCTCTATGGCTTGGACGGAAGTTTTCCTTGGCGGTACATCTTCCATGGTAACCGCGGCTGTTTCGGCAGGCCTCGCCATCTCCGCCTTTTCCTGTCGCCTCGCCCCTCCAGGGACCGTAGAAGTCAGTCAACGTTTCGGCCTACCTCCACTGCCTTCTACCGAGATCGTGATGTTCTCCACGCTAACAGACACGAAATCCCGTGACGCACTACGAGCCCTTGCTGCCGCCTTCCGCGAACATCGGCCGGGTTCGTAACGAAGGGGCCCACCGCAGCCGGGTCCTAGCCCTTGGTCTCGGTAAGACCGGTCGTTCGATCCAGCCTGCTTCAATTGAGCTTCGCTGTCCTGCGGCGAAGGACATCAGCGACCCTACCCCCGCCTGTCGGCGCCTTGCCGACGATCCGGCGCCACATCGGTCGCAGGCTCGTCTTCAGGAACAAAGGCAGGATCGTTCGGGTCTAAGGTCGGCCCCGGCGTAGAGCGTCAACACTGACGTTGCGGGCAATGGTGTATATCCATATCGATGCTTGCCCCTGCCCGGATCAAACAGCTTTGTCTTCCTCCAAACAGTGAGCATGGCTTCCTGGCCATCTCTTCGACGAATACGCGATCGATGCCAATCGCCAAGAGAGCGGAGTGGAGAGGAGAGCGAATATGTTAACATTTAATATGACGTCGCCCGCCGAAGTAATTGGCCGACTTGCGGAACGGATGAAGCGCCGCCGGATTGATGCTGGCTTTACTCAGAGAGATTTAGCTGCGAGGTCGGGCGTCTCCTATGGCTCTTTGAGGCTCTTCGAAGAAACAGGAAAGATCGCACTCGAATCTCTTGTGAAGATTGCCTTTGTCCTGGAGGCCGAACCCGAGTTCGAGCACTTGTTCCCGTCTCGGCCGCCGAAAACAATTGACGAGGTTGTCGAACGTCCGGTCAGGCAGAGGGTGCGCAAAAAATGAAGTTCAAGCAGGTTCGAAAAATGGGGGTCGTACTCGATCTTGAGGGAATCCAACGGAAGCTGGGAACCCTTGTGTGGAGCAGCGACGAGCGACGTGCCTATTTCGAGTACGCAGCGGAATTCTTGGCGGCCCCGTTGCTGGTGTCCCCGTTCAACCTGAAAACAAATCCGGGATTGATCGCGGCAGAGCGCGATCCGTTCGACGGTCTCCATGGTCTGTTCAACGACAGCCTGCCAGACGGGTGGGGACGGCTTCTGCTCGATCGCTGGACGTCTGCACATGCATACTGCCAGCGGAATCTTGAATGCTAGCCACCGCCAAGCGTCGCTGAACTATGGTCAGCTCCATAAGCTTACGCAGATGATGACCCGTGACAGTTCTGAAGTCCTCCGGATGTTTCGGCATATGGTCTTCAACGTATATGCTCGGAACCGCGACGACCACGCGAAAAACCACGCATTTCTCATGACGGCGGACGGGCGATGGAGACTTTCTCCCGCTTGTGACCTCACTTTCTCTAACGGCCCCGCAGGGGAACATAGCGCGGACGTCGCAGGCAATGGGAGAACCCCCGGCTTGCGGGAGATTATGACCGTCGCCAAGGCAGCATCGATCTCAGAGCGTGACGCAAAGGATGTCGTGGATCAGGTTCGAAGTGCAATTGGTCTCTGGCCAAAGTTCGCCAAGGAGGTGTCGAAACCCCGTATAAGCGAACTTGATCGGATTCTAAATGGTAGGGGACGTGCTTAGGTACTGCGACAATTATGATAGTCGAGATGGGTTCGCGTCCAGCGTCGTCACGAAAACAAAAAAAACGGCGTTGACGAAGGTGTTCCTGGCCGGATGCGTACCGATAATGACTGCACACCTCGTTCACTCGAGAAAAGCCTGCAACCTCGATCATCGGCTCCGTCGTCCTACTGCCTGTGGACGGCGGCCTTGCTTGAAGATCATGAGCGCAACGTTTCTTGAAAGTTGTTACGAGCCGCCAAGATGAACTCGTTGCGCTTCTCAGCCGTAGGCTACGGCTATCACAATTGCAGCCTGCCCAGTCAATTTACCGCCAGAAACCTGAAGACCCACAGTCTTTCTCAGAACTCCTCCCAGCTATCGGCGGAAGTAGCCACTGCGGTGGCGGTCGAATTTCGCGTAGAGAACGCCCGTGTCAGCTTATTTGCCATGCTGCGAGCGGGAGATGAGAAGGACGCGCCGTTAACCGAGCTTAACGCAACTGGTCTTCTCGTGGGCGTGCTTGGAGTTTCGTTAGCAACAGTGTTGCGGCCAAGCTGGAACTGACCCACGAGGTCCTTCAGCTTTGCAGACTCGGTTGCAAGCGTTGCTCCAGCAGCATTAGCCTCCTCAACCATTGCAGCATTTTGCTGTGTCACTTGGTCCATCTGATTGACGGCAGTATTGACCTCCGCCAAGCCGATCGCCTGCTCCTTCGCAGAGGTTGCGATCGAGTCCATGTGCTGGTTCATAGTGACAATGAAGGCTTCGATCGTTTTCAGTGCCTCGCCGGTTTGGCTAACAAGTTGGACACCGCTTTGAACTTCGCCTGTGGACGTCTTGATGAGATCCTTTATCTCCTTTGCAGCCTTCGCCGACCGTTGCGCAAGTTCGCGCACCTCCTGCGCTACGACTGCAAATCCCTTGCCCGCGTCGCCTGCACGGGCGGCTTCAACACCGGCGTTCAGGGCAAGCAGGTTCGTCTGAAACGCGATCTCGTCGATAACACCGATAATGTTGGAGATTTCATTCGACGAATGCTGAATCTTGCTCATCGCATCAACAGCATTGCTAACCACTCTCCCTGACTGGTGCGCACTGTCGTTAGCCTGAACAGCTATGGCGCGGGCTTCCTCAGCGCGTTTTGACGAGTTACTGACATTTGCTGTGATCTGGTCCAGGGCCGCAGCAGTTTCTTCAAGCGAAGCTGCTTGCTGCTCCGTACGCCGCGATAGATCATCTGCGCTGCTGCTAATTTCGCGCGAACCGCCCTCGATCGATGCCGTGGCGCTGGCTACTGACGCAAGCGTCGTACGAAGCTGTTCAACAGCCCCATTAAAATCGGCGCGCAGGGTTTCGAAGTCTTCCGCAAAACGTTCAGTCAACTGGAAGCTGAGGTTTCCGGACGCCAGATGTTTCAGTCCGTCAGCAAGACCACTGGTGGCTTGGGTCATTGCCTCGGCCCGCAGACGTTCTTTCTCCGCATTACGACGGCGCTCGTCATCGCTGAGGTTGCGTTGCTGCGCGGCTTCAGCTTCAAGCTCTTGGGTGCGAAGCGCATTATCTTTAAAGATCTGTACTGCTCGTGCCATCGCACCAATTTCATCCCGGCGAGCGCCTCCCTCGATCTGAGCCCCCAGGTCCCCGCTGGCTAATCTGGACATCGTGCCCGTTATGCGACCGACGACCCCTGCCAGCGCTCTTGCAAAGAAGAAGAAACCGAGGAGCGACAGCAGCGATACAATCGCAGTGCCGACAATCGACGTCCAAAGAGCATGGTTGGCGCCCGACACAATTGACGTCACATTTGATGCGACTTCCAAAACGCCGATTTTTTGGCCAGAAAAGTTGGTGAGAGCAACAGCATTGACGATAAAGCTGTCTTCACCACTCGAGACCTGCTCATCGGTAAAGCTGCCGTCAAATGCGGCCTTGACTGCCTGTTCGGACAGGTGAGATTCGCCGCCGGTTGCAGCTTGCACCGAAAACTTTCCATCCACCAACACATGAACGGTGATCTCGCCACCAATCCTGCGTGCGAGGGGTTCAAAATATGCGTTCGTCAACCCGGTACCGACATCGACGACGCCAACGGTCTTCCCATCTTGAACAATTGGCGCTGACGCAAACATCGCGACAGCCGACTTGCCCGGCTCTATCCCGGCAACCAATTTGCCAGTTGTGAGTGCCTCGACCACCGTCTTGCGTCGACCTCTCAGATCGTCGCCAAATTTCTCTGGTGTATGGATACGCGCAATTGCTGTGCCGTTCGCATCGACGAAGGTCAGGTTTTGCAGCCCACCGGTTTCCTTGATGCCAGGCATGGAGCCGCTGAACTGTGAAATCAATGTGTCCCGGGCATTGGATACGACCAGCGGAGCGATATCCGGTTCGCCGGCAAGTGCAAGCGCTAAAGCTGATGCCGCCTTTTGCTGGGCCGCCATATCTGTTTCGATGAGGGCCAGATCTCCAGCGGTCTCTCGCTGCAAAGCCTCGGAGTTCGAAACCGATTGCCGATACCAGGCGCTACCGCCGATTGCGACACTTGAGAACAGCACAGCCGCAAACCCGTAGGCGGTTATGGTAACCCACAAGGGTCGTGTGATCTGCGGCTGTGCCATGGATGCTCCATCTGTAAACGTGAAGCATACATATCTCCGAAATTCGGAAAGATTTTATAAACACTAACGGCAGAGCTCTGGCAGGTCCAGGGGACTGCTCGCGGCCAAAATGTTGACGCCCGTGTCGCGGTGGGTCAGCAGACCTCGATACCAATCTTCAACGACCTCTTTGCCCCCTGCCATGCGACGCTATCGCGTGTTTCCGGCGAGTTGGAACTGACCGGGGCGCTCCGCTATGCCATTTCGCGTCGTGCCATATTCGAGCGCTTCCCGACGATGCCCACGTCGCGCTCGAGGGCTACGGAGGGGTGCCGCCTGAACAAGACGTCATCGCGCGCCGATACGACACACAATCCAAAGTCGACCTGACGTGATGCATGTCGCAATCTGCGCATAGCCCGAATCGAGAAATTCCAGCCTCACCGGGTCTTCACCGGTGACGGGGTCCTATTCTTTCCCTAGTCCGCAACGGCATCTTTGTGTCTGCAGGAATGTGGGTGGCCCACCGCCAAGGGTCATTTCATCTTGCATTGCGGGAGAAATGCGGATTATAGACAATGCAATCACCACGGACCCGGTGAAATTCCGGGTGGCTCTTCTGGCCGCCGATCCGTCAGACAACGCAAGACCCGCATGCCAAATATGTAAGCGCTGCGACAAGCGCGTTGGCGATGCTTTGCGAGTACCCCTCATATGCAATTTTCATCCATCCGCCGGGATTGGTCCGCCAGCCCCTCGCGCGAGATGCTTGCAGGAGCAGTCGCGACATTTGCGCTGATCCCGGAAGTCATCGCCTTTTCTTTCGTTGCCGGCGTCGACCCGCAGGTCGGCCTGTTTGCTTCGTTTGTGATCGGCATCGTCATCGCGTTCACCGGCGGGCGCCCCGCGATGATTACTGCCGCCGCAGGCTCTGTCGCGCTGGTTGCAGCACCTCTGGTTCACGCACACGGGCTGCCTTATCTGTTCGCCGCCGGTCTTCTAGCAGGCTTATTCCAGATCCTGTTTGGGATGTTGCGCCTTGGCGTTCTCATGCGGTTCGTTTCAAACTCGGTCCGCACCGGCTTCGTCAATGCGCTGGCCATCCTGATTTTTGCGGCTCAGCTTCCACATATCATCGGTGGAGACTGGATTGCCTATGCCATGCTGGCCGCAGGACTGGCAGTCATCTACGTTGTTCCCAGGATCACGAGGGCAATTCCTTCGCCGTTGATCTGCATCCTTGTCCTTACCGTTGCCTCGATTGCCTTTCGGCTTCCGGTTATGACCGTTGCCGACCTCGGGAAACTGCCGGACACTCTTCCGATCTTCAGCTGGCCCGCAGTTCCGCTGACTTTTCAAACGCTGGCAATCATCGCCGGACCAGCGCTCGCCATCGCCATGGTCGGCCTGCTTGAATCCATGATGACGGCCAGCGTTGTGGACGACCTGACTGGCACTGCGAGTTCGAAGAACAGGGAGTGTACCGGCCTCGGCATCGCCAATGCTACAGCCAGCCTGTTCGGCGGCATCGCGGGATGCGGCATGATCGGCCAAACCGTCAGCAATGTAAAATACGGTGGACGCGGCCGTCTCTCCACTCTGTTTGCGGGCGCCTTCCTGCTGGTTTTGATGGTCATGCTCAAGCCATGGGTTTCCCAGGTTCCCGTGGCCGCCTTGGTTGCCATCATGGTGATGGTGTCGATCGACACGTTCGACTGGTCTTCACTGCGATCGGTAATCATTCATCCCAAGATATCGAGTGCCGTCATGGTGGCGACCGTTCTCGTGACCGTGTTCAGCTCCAATCTTGCACTGGGCGTAACGGTGGGCGTACTTCTGAGCGGTGTATTCTTCACGTTTAAGGTTGCCCGCCTGCTACGGGTGGAAACGAAGGCCGATGCGCAGGCTGGCCGCGTGTCGTATCGCGTAGCTGGTCAAGTGTTCTTTGCATCCTCTGACATCTTCATCGAGGCGTTTGACATTCGGGATGCTGTGGGCATGACGGTTCTGATCGATGTGACGGAAGCACATTTCTGGGACATCACCGCAGTCGCAGCACTCGACAAGGTGGTCCAACGATTCAAGGCCCACGACATCCCAGTGGATGTCGTGGGCCTAAACCAGGCGAGTTCGGCGCTCATCGGAAGCGTAGACAGATTGATGAAGCTGAAAGAGGCTTGAGCCGAACCGACGGTTGCCGAGCTCACTTGTTGCCGCATCAAAACGCTGAGGCTCTCGTTCAGGATCTCATTATCCCCTCAAACGCGTTTAAGAGCTCGGATGAAGACCTTTGCCACCTTCAGGGCTATAGCGTGCATTTTTAAGAATATGGACATGATCAAGCTCCGGGTTCGCGACCGGAGCCTTAGAACGTCTCAGGGCGGAAAAGTGTCCCGCGCCAACTATCTAGAAGCTACGACATGACTTGTGTCCCAATCTGACGCATTTGACCGCTTCCCGAAAGCAGCTGCTGAAAATAGTGCAGGTCACGTAGCAAGGATATGCCTCCGCCTTGATCACGATCATTATCTCCCTAGATTCCATGCATGGACGCTGAGCGCACCACATATCCCGATGTATCGGTCAGAGCGCCCTCTGGGATATTTACCGGAAGGTTGAGTTCCGCCACTGTCGAACAAGTCGAGCGCCTTTTGAGTGGCCGCACGCGGGATATCTTCCTTGATGGCGAACTGGCCGATCTTTTCCGCGAACGCTCCTGGCGGCAGACTGCGAAGATTGTCCGCGCCTGGATGGTTTGGGTTATCGTACTCGACGTACTGACATTGGGTCTCAACGCCATCTTGCTACCGACCCCAACCGTGACGTCGATGCTTCTTCCGGCGTCGATCCTTCCGCCGGCCGCTCTTTTCGCCGCGATAGCATTTCGCAAGCCGCACGCCCGATGGTTGGAGGGAGTATTCATCCTTACAAGCATGTTCCTGATCCTGCTTTCCGTTGCTCTCGTGGGCGTTAACGCCGGCGGTGAGTTTTACGAGCGGCACTTGACGATCACGCTCTTTGTGGCCGTCACGGCCATTGTAATTTTCCCCATTCCGCTCAGTTGGGCGATGACGATCGCAGCTTATGCCCTCGGGCTTTATCTTGTGTTCCAGCTGCGAAATCCAGACATCCAAGCCGGGAGTGCTCTGGCAGGCACATTGTTCTTCGCGAGTGGAGTGGCCGCAACCCTCGTTGCCCGACGCACCGCGACCATCCTCGCACAGAAGACTTTCCTGCTTGAATTACGTGATCGAAGTCGGCTTGTTAATCTAGCCGATGCTAATGCGCGGCTTGAGCTGTTGGCGCGCACCGATCCACTCACGGGTGTCGCCAACCGGCGTTCAATGATGGAAATTCTCCATCGTTTTTGGGAGGACGATCATGCGCGCCCCACGGGTGCGGCCGTCTTAATGTGTGACGTTGACGATTTCAAGCGCCTCAATGATAATCTGGGCCATGCTGAGGGGGACCGGTGTCTGGTGAAAATTGCCGGCATCATCCAAAGCTGCATGAGCGACGAGCTAGACCACGTCGCCCGCTACGGAGGCGAGGAATTCCTGGTTTTTCTCCCTGGCTCTGGCGAACAGGAGGCCGGGGAGGTCGCTGAGCGTATTCGCGGCCGGGTAGAAACTGCATCCCTTCCCAACCCTACATCTCGTGTTGTTCCTTATGTCACCCTTAGCATTGGAGTATCGACGATGGGGAAAGACGGCAAACTTGTGTCGGCGGAGGAAATCCAGCGCCAGGCGGATGCAGCCCTTTATCGTGCGAAAGAGAGCGGCCGCAACTGCGTGAAGGTCCATGTTTCAGGTGACCATCTCGATTAACCAAAAGCCCCAGTGGCCTGTTCCAGGCCATGCGGGGTTAGGTCCGGAATTGGTAATGCTGCGATTGGCCCCTTGAATGGATTAAAACCGGCGGCGCAGTTGCCCCAAGATGAACTTAAAGCGCTATCGGTAGCGGCGCCTCGAAAAGGCCCTGCTGCTTGACATATGTTTCCAGATTTGCTTCCGGCCGCGCACCGAGATGGGTAATTACTTCGGAAGCAGACGAGCAGCCGAGCCTGAGCGCCTTGGCGGGGGTGAAGCGGGTGCTGATGCCGAGAAGAAAGCCGGAGGCGAACAGATCACCGGCTCCCGTGACATCGACAACTTCATCGACCGGGTAGGCGGACATGCTGATTTCCTCGTTGCGGCACACGACCATGGCGCCGTCCTCGCCCATGGTCACTGCAGCAAGCATAACGTCGCTCTTCAAGAGCCGAACGGCCTCTCTGAGGTCGCCCGTTTGATAAAGGGCCAACAGCTCATGGATGTTCGCAATAAGGACATCCACGGTACCGGAACGGATCAACTCCAGGAATTCCCTGCGATAACGGGAGACACAAAAGGGGTCGGAAAGCGTGAAGGCGACGGTTCTGGCATGGTTGTGAGCGTGGCGTGCCGCAGCGAGAAAGGCTTGTTTTGCCTTTGGCGGGTCCCAAAGGAAGCCCTCCATGAAAGTGATCGAGGCAGCCGCGATATGCTGTTCGTCAATATCGGCCTCGGTCAGCTGGTGGCACGCACCGAGATGGGTGTTCATCGTGCGTTCGCCATCCGGCGTCACTAGGATCATCGAGCGGGCGGTTGCCTCGCCGTTCTCAAGCCGTTTTGTGTTGTAGTGAACGCCGGCGGCGGAGAGGTCGTCCGCAAAAAAATTACCGAGAACATCGTCTTTGACCTTGCCGATGAAGGAGGCCCGCCCACCCAGCGAAGCAACACCGGCCGCCGTATTGGCCGCGCTGCCACCTGAGATTTGCTGCTTGTGAAGCGGCATTTTCCGGTAAAGGCTCTCCGCGCGAACTTCGTCAATCAAATGCATCACTCCTTTCTGCATTGTCTCCTGATCGAGAAAGCCGGACGGGACGGGTGCAATGATATCAACGATCGCATTTCCGATCGTGAGCACGTCATAACGAGTTACAGTCATTGTGGCTCCTTTGGCGTTAAAAACTGCTCCTGAACGGCCCCTCGCCCCTCCCGGCATGCATCAGGCAGAAGCCGGTTTGGCACGACCTGCCCTCCATTCCGTGTTCTCACAGACGACAGGCAGAACGAGGTCGGGTGTCACCCCTCTCATCACGTCCATGGCGCTGGGATGTGTTTCGGTTCCGTAAACGATGTATCCAGCGTCCGGATGGGGGGAATCGAAGTTCTGCCCGCGTGCGGAACGGGCCCCCCATCGCCGGGAGCGCGTCGGCCCATGCAGACCAAAGACCCGGGCATCGACGGCACCTGCGAGATGAAGCACGCTTGTATCCACACTGACGACGGCATACGCCCTACGCAAGAGATCACCCAGTTCGCTCAAGGGGATCTTGCCGCAAAGGGAGATGGTCGATGCGGCGTAAGGACCGAGTTGCACGCAAAGTGCATCGACGACCTTTTGATCCGCATCGACACCTGTAAAGGCCGGGACATAGCCGAGATCGATCAGCTTGCAGCAGAGGACCACCCAGTAGTCCAGCGGCCAGGCCTTTTCCGCCGCCCTGGTGCCTCCAGCGGAGAGCTGGCAAAGCACGAGCCGGTCAAGTGGCAGTTCACGTGCCAATGCACACTCCGTGCCCTGAAGGTCCATTCGATACCTGCCTCTCGCACCGAACACCCTTGCCATCGCTGCTAGATTTTCCAGCTCATGCCGTTCCCCGCGGTGGGGAACCGCCACATCGAACAGCATGCCGCGCGCGGAGCCTTCCGGCGCGAAACCGACCGCGCAGGGCGCACTCAGCCGGGCAAGAATGGCCGTCAGGTTTGGCCAAGGGGTTTGATCGACCACAAGATCGAGGCGGGCCGCCCGCAAGGTACGCAGAGCGCGTTGCGGCCGAGAGAAGTTGCAGCGGATGGCGGTCAGTGGCGCCGCAATCAGGCCGACCGCATGAGCGTTGTTTGCGCCATGGAAGATAAATAGGTCCGCCTCCGGATAGCGGCCGGCGATCGCGGTGACGGCACCGGAGGCGATCAGCGTATCACCGATCGCTGTTGGCTGGATGATGCCGATACGGCGGGGCGCCTGCGGCAGGGAATGGTGCCGGTTAGCCACAGCCAAGACCCGGGCTACGGCTGCTAGCAACGAACGATCCAGCCAGCGCATCCATCTGTTCGAGCGGGCCATGGTCAATGCACCACTTCATTGTGCGGCGGGTGTGCCGCCCGCGCCCGCGCAATGAGGCTCGTGGTGGACTGATCCGCCTCGAGACCTACAAGCACCACCTTTCCACCGTAGGCGCGGACGAATGCGCCTCCGACAACGTTATCGACAGTATAATCGGCGCCCTTGAAGATGACGTCGGGGCGCAGGACCTGGATGAGCTCCATGGGCGTATCGTCTTCAAAAAGCATGACCATATCGACGGTATCGAGCGCCGCGATCACAACGGACCGCGCCCCCTCAGCCTGGACCGGCCGCTCTGGCCCTTTCAGACGACGAACCGAAGCGTCCGTATTGATACCGACGATAAGCCGGTCGCACTGCGCCTTTGAGGCTTTGAGAAGCTTCACGTGACCTGGGTGTAGGATATCGAAGCACCCGTTCGTGAAGCCGACGGTGAGGCCCTCCCGGCGCCAGGCCTCGCGGCGCGCATACGCCAGTGAGAGCGTCCCGAGCTTCTTGTCCCGCCATGAAGGCTCAGCCTCAATGAGGAGCGCGCCTGCAAGTTCTTCCGCCGTCACCATTGCAGTTCCGCTCTTGGCAACGGCGACAGAGGCCGCGATATTGGCAATGGTCATGGCCTTCGGGATGCTTTCGCCGGCCGCGAGTGCCAGGGAAAGGGCCGCCAAGACAGTATCGCCTGCGCCGGAAACATCTCGCACAAGCTGTGTGCGAGCCGGCTCATGAACGGGTGACTTGCCCGGTCGGAAAAGCGATATCCCCTGCTCGGAACGGGTCAGCACGATCGGCGCGCCAAACTGGTCGAGTGCGATCGCCATGCCCGCCGCAATGCCTTCGTCGCTGTCCGCCTCCCTGCCACTTGCAACGGCAAGCTCCTTTCGGTTTGGCGTTAGTACCGAGCAGCCCTTATAATATGAGAAATCGGGCTGCTTAGGATCGGCAATGATAGGAATGCCCCATTCTTTGGCCACCTCGATCATCGCCTTGACGACCCTGGGTGTTATGACGCCCTTCGCGTAGTCGGAAATGACCATTGCCGAGCACTCCGCGGCGGCCTCTCGCACACCTGTTATAATGCCGGCTTCGGCCTCGTCGCTGATGGTCAGGCTTTCGCGATCGGCGCGCAAGAGATGCCTGTCTTGGGCGAGGAATCGCGTCTTTTCAATCGTGTTGAAGCCGGGCTGGCAGTAGAGTCTTGCATCGACCCGCGGGTTTCGGCTGAGGTTCATCTCCTTCAGCATGGCGCCTGCTGGATCGCAGCCAACCAGACCGAGAAGGATGGCGGCGCCACCGAGCGAGGCGATATTTGCGGCAACGTTGCCGGCCCCACCCATTGCCCAGTTTTCGTCCTGAATTTGCAATACCAGGGCAGGCGCCTCGGGCGAGACACGCTGAACCGAACCACGAACATAGTGGTCGAGCATAATGTCTCCAACGACAAGAATGCGGCAGCCAAGAAAATTATCTACAATCATTGCGGCGCTCCATGACTTGTGCCCTCCCCAGCCCAAAGACGCTCAAGGCGCATGAGCTCGGCGATTGCTAAAAAGATATGATAAAGGGTGCTTGCTGGAATAGCCGACACACACGGCCGGCCAGCTCCATCGAGGTGGTCGATCCAGCATCCGCGTGGCGCAATACCGAGGTACCTTTCCAAAAGGACGCTCAGCACTGTGGTGACACAGTCGCGGTCGAGGTTGCCGTCGAACTCGGCGCGGGCCAGAAGGGCTTTCAGCCTTTCGGTCTGCGGCCACGATCGGTGGCGGCTTGACCGCACACTACCGTCGCTCAACAGCTCATCGTGAATAAGGCCGGTCATTTCATCCACCCCATGGCGCTGAGCGAAGGCAAACAGCCGCTCAGCAGCTTCTCGGCCGGGGTAGCCCGTCCATTGCTCGGCATGGCGAAGAAGCCAATACCATTCGAAATGATGCCCTGGCTCGACGACATGGCCATGATCGCCAACGATGCGGCACCATCTGTCGTCGTAATATTCGGCAATCGTTCCTGTGGCGTGATCGAAAAGCCGATCTTCAAACAGACTGGCGATTTGCTTCAAACGCCGCGTAACGCCGCCTGTCTGATGCACAGCCTGTAGCGCAAGGAGTGCCTCGAACATGTGCATATGCGGATTCTGCAATAGCCTGCCGTCACCTGCTGGTCCGCTGCTCCATCCCTCGCCGTCGAGGCGTCCGAAATGGTCGTCGATTGCCTCCAAGGTCAGATCTATCCAAGGAATGAGATCATTTCTACCCGTCGCCCTTGTCCACCAGGCAAAAGCCAGAAGGACGAAAGCCTGATCGTAGAGATCGAGATCCGCATTGACGATCCCGCCGGCCTCCCCCATCGAAGCGACCCAGCCTCCACCCGGCCGCCAAGCATTGGCAAGCAGGAAGTCGAGCCCATTGTCGGCTGTGTGAAGCCCAGGCTCGAAGCCGAGCGTGTAGGCGTGGCTGAAAACGTAGATCTGGCGAGCATGAACGCGGGTGCGTTTGAAACCGACGAACTTAGGTTTGCCGTCTAGGTCCAGGGCCTCAACAAAACCCCGATTGCCATCGACCCCGGTACTGCTCCAGAAAGGCAAAGCATCTTGAAAGACCCAATCTCTCATACGGTTACAAAGCCCGGCAAGATTGGGTCGCGGCTTCAGTACCACGACGTTCATGACGCGGCCTCCAACACTTCGAAGAGCTGCGTCACGCCTTGCCACGCTTCCGTGAGTGCCTGCTTGTGTTCAACACGAGAAATGGGCGTTGAATGCGCACGGCAGACAAGTTCAACGGCAGAAGAGGCTTTTGTCCCGGCAACGTCGCAAAGGAATTCATCGCGGTTTACGGACATCATGAACGACCGAAGTTTGCGGTCCCACGCAAGGCCAACGGCAGGTACGCAAAAGGAATAGGCCGCGATGACGGCATGCATGCGATAGGCGACAAGTACGTCGAGGCTCGAAATAATCGCGCAGAGTTCGGTGGGCGTGTGCTGGACCGGGAAGGAAATCGCGCCTCCCGCGACGGCGTCCAGCCGGGGTTGCAGTTTGGCGAGATAGACAATGTCTTCCGGGCTGCCATTGGTAAATACGACAGCATGGTAGCCCTTCTCGACCAAACCGCGCACTAGATCAACGTACCAGTTCTCGAGATAGGCTGCATCCGGCGCGTTGTCGGCATGATAACGGATCGCGATGTGGCTCATAATTCCCACACCGGCAACCCGCCGTTCCCCGCTGAATAGTTGGGATGGCGAAATGAACTCGGATGCAAGCAGACCGGGATCGCGCACGACAACGGCCTTGAAGCCACTTGCCTTGCCCAGCTTCTCGTCCCACAGGCGTTTGGAGTCGTGATCGCGCACAAAGACACCGCGCAAGAATGCGCTCGCGAAAGCCTTTTTCATCATCGCGGTGCCCTTGGAAGTCCAGTGCGGGGTCACGCCGGCCGCATAGACGACGAAAGGCAGTTGTAATCGCTCCGCCTCCCGGATCGCCAGCGTCAGTTTGGTGGGGAAATTCAGATCGAGGTCAGAAATGAGATTGCCGCCTCCGATCGCAATTGCGTTGGCACCGCTGACGCGGTTTGCATAATGGGGATGCCATTTGCGGCGCGCTTGGATCGCCAGGGGGATGCGAATGACGTGGCGTCGTAGCCACTTCGGCATTCTATCAAGGGCGGACATGATCTGAAGCCGCGCCGTGAGGCCGTTGCCGTAGGCCTGCCGAGCCGCAAGGTCGATCGACCAGGTATCCTCGCTTGCTCCGAGCGCGATCAGAGCCTTTTCCAAGCATTCCGAAAGCAGGCCGTCGCCGAGGTTGGGGCTGAATTTGACATTGAAAAGGCGGATGCGAAGCGACTCTGATGCCAAAGGGACGGCCTCCGCCCATTCCGCGGGAAAACCGACAGCGGGACGAACCTTTGCCGGCCGTGCACTGCCATCAGGAAGCGAGGCCAGGCGCGGGTGAATGGCACTGCTACTGGTCTGGATGCTTTGAAAGCCAGTCGACATAATGTGTCACTCCCTCTTCCAAGGTCTGAAAACTGGGGGCTAGGCCATTGGCCACGAGTCTCGTCGTGTCGGCCTGGGTGAAATATTGATAACGGCCGCGCAGCCGCTCCGGCATGTCCATGTATTCGATCCGCGGAGACGCGCCGACGGCATTGAAAACAGCGATAGCAAGGTCGCGAAATGAGCGTGCCTGACCGGTTCCGACATTGAAGATTCCGCCGACGGCTGGTGCATCGAGGACACGGCGCACGACATACACACAGTCGTCCACGGATACGAAGTCACGCATCTGCCCACCGTCGGGATAGTTTGGATGATGCGATTTGAAGAGATGAACAGGGGAACCCGCCGTCACCTTCGGCCAGATCTGGTGGATCACCGACCGCATATCGAGCTTATGGCTCTCACGCGGTCCGTAGACGTTGAAGAATTTCAGGCCGGCCCAACGTCGCGGAGCCGCCTCGCCACGGTAGACATCCGCAGCGATACGCCGGTCGACGAAATGCTTGCTCCAGCCATAGGGATTGAGTGGCGCCAGCCTCGCCAGCCCGCCCTCCGTATCGTCGTCTGAGAACCCGTGCGATCCATCGCCATACGTCGCCGCCGACGATGCATAAACGAAAGCGACATCGCTGTGCCGGCAATGATCCCAGAGATCGAGCGACAGGCGAACATTGTTGCTGATGATGCGATCAACATCGCGCTCAGTGGTCGCGGAAATCGCGCCCATATGGACGATGGCATCCAGCCGTCGGGAGTTCTGGCGAAGCCAGGTCATCAGATCCTCCGGCCGGATTATGTCTTCAAGCCGGACATCAGCGATGTTAAGCCAGCGGTTGTCACTGCCAAACCGGTCGCACGCGACGACCAAGGCGCCTTCGCTGGCGAGCGCATGCGCGATGTTGGAGCCGATGAACCCAGCTGCCCCAGTCACCACGATCAACTTGTCGGTCAAGCCCCCTTGCATTTGTCACGCCCCCGCGATCAGATCGGTGTAGTGGTCTATGAGCGCGTCACGCCACTCCTGCGGGGAGGTCGCCAGCGGTGCTGCTCGATGGTAGGCCTTTTCACTCATTGCTTGGATGTCAGCCCTGGACATCTCGGCCAGACGCCGCAACGTTTGGGCGAAAACAGGCGCGTTGGAGGTGTCGCAAACCAGGGCTATCCCCGCCGAGACCATTTCATCGGCAAGATAGGCCTTGTTGGAGAGGAGAACGGGAATACCGCTTTGCGAGGCCTCGACTGCGACAAGGCCAAAAGGTTCCGGATACCGTGTCGGCATAATCAAGACCCTGGCGCTGCGAATGCGATCGGCAATCTGAGCGTGGCTTTGCCAACCGAGAAGCCGGACCCCCTTGGCATGCCGCGAAAGATGTTCCTTGAGCGGCCCGTCCCCGATGATCGTTAACGGAACGCCCGCTGCCGCAGCGGCTTCGACGGCATCCTCAACGCCTTTTTCAGGCTCCAGTCGACCGACAAAGAAAAAGTCCGAATTATCCTCGGCGCGCACACGCTCACTGCAATAGGGAATGACCGGATTGCGCAGCGTGTGCAGCATCTCCGGCGAATAGCCGGACCTTTCGAAGGCAGGCGCCATCTTTTCATGTAGCAGCAGGACACGCCTTGCGGATTCACCATTGCGGAGCAGGAGTGACCGCAGCCTAGCAGAACGTCCGGCGCGCCAGATTTTCTGCGCGTAACTCCGCTTGTCGCAATTGCAGGTCAAGCAACCGAAACCAAGTGGCGAGCGCAAGCAAGCCGTTTGACGCTGATAGTCATAGAATGCGCCATTTGGGCACGCGAGAAAGAAATCATGCGCATGGAGAATGCTCCGGCCGGGGACATGCTTCAGCGCAGCGAAAATCGCCGGCGACATGATTTTTGACCAGCCGTGAACGTGATAAACCGTGCCTGCCGTGTCATTGGCGGCGATCCAGCCTTCGAGCATCGCCTTGGCGCCTGTATTGTGGATGCCTGCCGCCATTGTGCGAACTCGCGAGCCGGTCAAGATATGTTCACCGCCAAGCGGTACGACTTCGACGCCGAGCGCTGCCAGTTCCGGATTTTCTCCGTCGTCTCCGCAAATATAGGTCACCTGGATATCTAACTGCCGAAAGAGTTTCGCCGACAACACAGCGAGCCCCGTCCCGCCACCTCGGGCGACCGCGAGATCGTTGATAACCACCAGACGATCGATAACGTTTCTACCGTCGTGCTTGCAGACAACCGCTCCTTCAACATTTCGGTCGCTCACGTTGCCGTAATTTTGAAGGATTGTGTCCGCAGCTCGCTCCCCGCGGACCCGTCGCACAACCGCAGCAGATGCGATCGCGTGCGCATCGCTTTTTTCTGAATGCGCAGGACTGTCGGCAGGACCATTCCGTACGCGCGTGATCATGGCTGCCTCGCAAAAGGTTGCGCGCGCTGCTCACTAGCAAAACCAAAAATTGCGGCCAAACCCAGGTTATCCAACCATTTCAAAGCGAGCAGGGGACCGAATATTCCGATCACCGTTCCCGATAAGAGGTGCAGCACTGCGACATCGACACCCAAGTGACTGAGCGCCATCCGCGTACCGCTGACAAAGGGTACATGCATGCAGAAGATCGCAAGGGTTTCCTTCGAGATCGTCATGACGGGAGCCGGCACGGAAAATTTCCGGATGCTCACGGTCAGGTAGCAGGCACCGAGAACGACACTGCTTGCACTCAACGCCGCGATCGTCCCGAACGGAGAATGATAGGAAAGATGATATCTTACCAAGGCTGTGGCGGCAGCGAGAAAACATGCCGCCATAAGCATTACGGCAATGGCGATGTACTTTCCAGATATCGCGTCTTCGGCGGCCTTCCGGCTTGCGTTTGCCTGTACCGCCCGGGTAAGAAATATCCCAAGTGCAAAGTACATCTGATGTTCTGAGAACCTGATAAAATGCAGCCCCATGCCGGACTGACGGTCGCTCAGGAACAGCAGATAGGCCAAATGAAGCACGACCGACCAAAACAGCAGCTGACCCGCTGTGCAGAACCGGTATTCAAGGGCAAGACCCGAGACCGCCATGCACAAAAGCAATGTGTACAAAAACCAAAAGATGCTGACAGGCTGGAACGGAAGCAGCAAGAGGCTGGTTAAAGCGTCAGTTGGACTGACCGGCATGTTGGCAAGATTGGCCGCGAGAACGATAAGTCCAAGCAACACAACGGACCATATCAGGCAAGGCTGCAGGAGCCGTATTGTCCGTGCTTTCCACGTTTGGACAAACGGGCGCCGCCTTATGGATTGTGCAAAGAGCAATCCCGAGATCAGGAAAAATAGCGGAATATGGAAGCTGTAAACCAGGAGATCGAAATTTTGCGCAGCGTCGCCCGTCATGATGCCCGCAGCGACCAGACCACGCTCTGTGTGGCCAGCAACAACCAGAACCAGAGCACCGGTCCGTGCGACATCGATCCAGGCCTGGCGCGGTGCGTGTAAATCCGCAGCGCTCTTGCCGTCGATTACCGTCCTGTCAGCAGATCGCGTATTCATAGAGCGCTCGCGGGTTTGTGATGGTGATCGCACCGGGTGAAAGATCGACTATCCGGCTACGCTCCCACTCCCGCAGGCACCTGTTGACCTTTTCGCGCGATGCCGGAAGCATCGACGCCAATTCGTGCTGCGAGATATTGATTGTCGTGGCCATCCGGCCGCATTGGCTTTCGGCGGAATAAAGCCGGAGCAACGCGTTTGCCAGACGAGATGGGATGCTGACCGACGCCAGGCAGACCAGACGATTCTCGAGGTCCTTGACCCGCTCCACCACGTAGTAGAGCACGTTCGCGCTGATCTCGGGATCGGACGCGATCGCTTCTCTGAGGATCTTTGCGTCGAGTGCCCAAATCTCGCAAGCCGTAAGCGCGTGAGCCTCAAAGGAAGGTTTTGTGCGTCGCAAAACATCGATCTCGCCGAAAACGCTGCCGGGTGCCGGCGTATCGACCACGAATTCCCTGCCATCCATAAGGTAAGTTAGAATTTTAACGACACCTCTATGTATTACTAATATATAATTTGTCGACTTCTCTCCTTGCGAGATGATGTCGCCTTTATCATAAAATTTAACGGTTTTTGTTTTCAGAAGCCTATCGGTGAGATCCTTCCCAAGAAGGGAAAGATATTCACTCTTTTTTCTTCTATAGTATCTATTGGTGTTTTGGTCTGCATTTAACATAGCAAACTCCTAGAATATATTCCGGTAGATCTGAGCCAGGCCCTCAGTATCTCCTCCGTATTTTGTTTTTTTGCATTGCAGTAATTTTCCCCACTATGACGAAAAAATGCATCTCTGCCTATGACCACGGTCACAGACAGTTTCGTTGAAATATCGTTTCCTATGTTGAAATGTGTTCAGTTATTTTTGAAATAGGGGGTTTCGAGTGACTAAATATCTTCGGAAAATTCCCACACTTGAATCAGGCACAAGTGTATTTAATGTTAAAGAATCAAGGGTATCTGCAGCCGAGAATATGTCGACGCCCTTCCTTTCCACTAGAATATACAAGAGGGCTCTCGATGTCGTGGCGGCAGGCTCGGCGATAGTGCTACTGTCCCCGGTTCTCGCTTGGGTTGCCATAATGGTAAAAATTTGTGATGGCGGCCCGGTCCTTTTTCGGCACCGGCGCATTGGATTCGGTGGACAGACGTTCGAATGCCTGAAATTTAGAACGATGAAAATCGATGCTGAACTGCATCTCCAAGAGTGGCTTCTTAAAAATCCTGTCGCGGCCGAAGAATGGAACGCAACGCAAAAACTGAAGTATGATCCACGCCTTACGCCGATCGGAAAGTCTCTGCGCCGGTCAAGCCTCGACGAGCTGCCTCAGCTTTTCAACATTTTTCGCGGCGAGATGAGTCTGGTCGGTCCCCGGCCTGTCGTGGCCGAGGAGGTGCCCCGCTATGGCCGGGATATCGCCCACTACTACTCGGTACGGCCCGGCCTGACCGGCGCTTGGCAAGTCAGCGGTAGAAACGACGTGTCCTATGCAGAGCGCGTTCGGCTGGACACCGAATACTGCACGACGTGGTCGTTTACAAAAGATCTGGCGATCATGCTGAAGACAGTGCCAGTTCTGTTTTCTGGGCGAGGTTCTTACTGAGCGTTTTTATCACTTTACGCCGGGACCCCATGGTGTCCGGCCCAACGACAGGCCATACAATGATCGTAGAGCCTATTGGCATCCTCCTTGCTCTCGCCGGCATCTATACGATGATGGCAGGCCTTACGGCTGGAATGTATTTTCTTTGCATTTGCACGCTCCTTGGGGCCGCCGCGGCGGTGATCCTGCCTGCTCTCGGCGGGGCCAACATCCAGCCGTCGCACTTCGCCTTGCTTTTCCTCACCGGTGCTGTCGTGTTGCGACCCAGGACCCTAGCGGCAGCGCTGTCCTCTTTACGCTATCCGGGACCTGGGTTCTGGTTCACGCTTTTTGTGCTCTACAGTGTGTTGACGGCACTGTTTCTGCCCCGGATTTTTGCAGGCGCAACGATCGTGTATTCTCTCGCCCGCACCAACGAAATGCACAGGATCCTGAATACGCCGCTGTCGCCCACAACTACCAATCTGACGCAGTCCATCTACATGATCGGCAGCTTCTGTTGCTTTGCGATTGTGGCTGGCTTCGGCCGCCTGGGCGGAATGGCAATAGTGGCGCAAGCCCTGATCGTCACCAGTGCCATCTGCGTCTTTTTCGCCATCGCCGACCTTGCGACATACGCCACCAATACGGCTGATCTTCTCTCTGTCATTCGCAATGCCAATTACCGAATGCTCAATGACGGCGATATCGAGGGCTTCAAACGGATCGTCGGCTCCTTTCCGGAGGCAGGGGCCTTTGGCTACGCCGCACTGGCCCTGTTTGCTTTCGTGCTAATGCTTGGCATCGAAGGTTTCCCCGCGCGGTTCCTGGGTCCTATTATCGGCGCGCTTGGGACCGCCCTGCTGCTGTGCACCTCGACCACCGCTTACGCCGCAAGCGCCGTTACAGGCATCCTCGTCCTCTTTTTCTGCATTGCCCGTATTTTCAGAAACAACGCGACATCCCGCCATCTGACTTATGTTGTTGCGTGCCTTTTCGCGCTGCCGCTTCTTGTCATGGTGATCATGCTGATCCCGTCGGTATCGGAAAGCATCAGCAATCTTATACACGCGACAGTTACCACGAAGCTGGAATCATCATCCGGTGAGGAGCGGATGCGCTGGAATGCGCAAGCCCTGAGCTCTTTTCTCGATACGAGCGGGATGGGAGCCGGCGTTGGCAGTATAAGGGCATCGAGCCTCGTCGTTGCACTCCTTGCCAACGTCGGCATTCCCGGCACGCTCATCTTCTTCATCTTCCTGGCAAGCCTGGTTCGATCGGTGCTCCGGCGCCACACGGATGGCGGTATCGAACAGAAAGTGGGGCTTGCTGCAATGTTCTCCTGTGTTGCGCAGGTTACGGCCGCGACCATTTCTGCTGGCGCAATCGATCTTGGTCCCCTGTTCGCAATCACAGCAGGGCTCTCCGTCGCCTACACACTGGGGCCACTGCAGGCGACAATGGTTCCTGCGGGCGTGCCCTTTCCCGCATCGCCGCGCCTGAACGCCCGCCTCAAAGGCCTTGCTGCTGCCGACAGCCAGCTCTCCTTGCGCCGAGCGGCTTTCATCCCAGACGATGGAGGGCACCGTCATGTATAACCCGCCAGTCTCGCTTGCCTATCCTGCCTCATCGGGTCATGCGGTTCGGGAAAAGCCACTGGATATACGCCAGCTTTTTCGCTTCCTTTTGTCGAACAGTCTTCTAATAGCTACGCTGACCGCACTTTTTGTTGCGATTGCCGTCATCTACGTCACCTTCACTCCGCCAACCTACATCTCCAGTGCTCAGCTTATGCTGGAATCTCAGAAGGCAACGGCTGCGGATGCTCAACGGACACTTGCCGAAGAATCCCTGGTTGAAGGTCAGATGGAAATCATGAAGTCCGGAGGCGTTCTGACGGCTGTTGTCGAAAGCATGAATCTCTCATCTGATGCTGAGTTTAAATCAGACCACCTGCCGATCGCGGATTCTGTCCGCTCCATGCTTTCTGATCGAGCAAGGACAAGCGAACCCGCAGGAACGGAGTCTTCGCCCGAAGAGGTGCAGGAAAATTACACGATTGCAACACTCCGGAGCCGACTGTGGATTCGCCGGGTCGGCCAATCCACAGTCATCGAGATCTCGGCAGCTTCCAGCGACCCGCGCAAAGCGGCGCTGATCGCAAATGCCGTGTCTGAAGCCTATATTGCTCAGAATGTGCAGATGAAATCGCAGGCAGCTTTTCAGTCCAGCGAATGGCTTGCCCAGCGAGTAGCCGACCTGCAGGAAGCCGTCTTTGCCGCTGACCGCGCGGTCATGAAGTTCCAATCCTCCGGCGATCCGGGAAGCCAATTCAAACTCACCGAACTGAGAAGCGTGGCGGAGACCCAGCACCGCCTCTACGAGACATATCTGCAAAGCTGGTCAGAGGCCAAGCAGCGTATTTCCTACCCCGTTTCCGATGCGACCTTTGTTTCGCGGGCGAGCGTACCCATTGCGAAGAGCCAGCCGAAGAGCATGCTCCTGATCGCATTCGCCCTGATACTCGGGCTGAGTGCTGGCGTCGTGGTCGCAATCGCGCGACATTTCGGCAACCGTGTTATTACCTCGGTGCACCGCATAACAACCGAAATAGGCATCCCCTGCATTGGTGAAGTGGCCCAGGCAAATCGTGGCAAGGCGAAGCGAAAACTGTCTCCGGTTGAGTTGCTGCAAACCGGCGACCTCGCAGGAAAACCTGGCACACGGGAGTGGTTCGACCGTGACATGCGCGACCTCAGAGCAACGCTGGGCGGACTGCGCCGCAGCAGGAAAGCCAATCTTATCGGTCTTATCGGGACCGAAGCCAAGGCTGGCGCGACTACACTCGCCTACAATCTCGCGCGCCTTGCAGCTGTCTCTGGCTCGAAGACACTGTTGATCGATGCGAGCGTGACAAACCCGACGCTCAGCCAGACTTTCGGCGAAGGACGCGCCGTAGGGTTGATGGACGTGTTGAATGACTCGCGCGCGTACACTGACTTCATCAGTCGGATCGACAGGCGTTTCACCATCCTTCCGATCGGTACCTTTCGTGACGTGACGCCGGGCGAGCGCATCGGATCGGAACGCATTGCGTTTAGCTTTGCGGATCTGAAGGAGCGCTTCGATCTCATTCTGGTCGATCTACCATCCATGCCCGAGTCTTCCGATGCAAAGTCGATCGCTCCCTACCTGGATGGATCGCTCATTGTCGCCCGGCACGGCCGGTCTTCCTTCGATACCCTCGCCGAGATCGTCAACGCGTTGCGGGAAGTGGGCGCCGACATTCTCGGCGTCGTTCTCAATGGAAGTCCACCCCGCAAAAACTGAAGGAGAAGCAGTCATCATGAGCCTTGTCCAATTGCGCAACCATCCGGAACTGAAAGACCGTCTGAGAAAAACGCTGCAGTCCGTCGGATATGAGACGGATGACTGGGTCCGTGTCGTGATGTACCGCGATGCGTTCGCCTTTATCCGCGACCTCGGTCCGGAAAAACTTGATACGCTGGAAATCTCCGGCGGCATTCAATGGCGTCGCGAATTCAAGTTCAGATCCTACCGCACAACCGAATATCCAGGCTTCGACGTCTGCAGCGAAGTACTGCCCCAGCGGTTCGACCTGATCATTGCCGACCAGATTTTCGAACACTTGAAATGGCCGATGCGCGCGGCGCGCAACGTCTACACCATGCTCCGGCCGGGCGGCACCTTCGTCATCGCCACCCCATTCCTATTGCGCGTGCACGCTTCCCCGATTGATTGCAACCGGTGGACGGAAACGGGCCTTTCCTGCCTGTTGCAAGAGGCCGGATTTGCCGAGAGTGACATCGCTACAAACTCCTGGGGCAATCGCAGCTGCGTGCAGGCGAACTTCAAACGCTGGCAAAAGGCCGGGTTCATGGGATCGCTCAAGAACGAGCCGAACTTCCCGGTGATGGTCTGGGCCTTCGCCCGCAAGCCATTGCAAAGCACGGAGCAGTAGGCATGGCGCTGGCGCGAAGATCAGGAGGGAGACGACCGGCGCGGGGAGACCTACGGATCGCTATCGCCATTGCGACCGCCGACCGGCCGGAGGTCGTGCGCGAGATGATTGGGCTGATTGCGCGCCAGCACCGCAAGGCGGACTCTGTGCTCGTTTGTTCGCCCAAAGATGAAGATGTGGTGGGGTTGAAACAGACCTGTACGCAGGTCACCCACATTATCGGCCCGCGCGGGCTACCACATCAGCGCAACCGGCTTATCGAAGCTGCTGGGGACATCGACATCCTCTTGTTTCTCGACGATGATTTCATCATCGCGGACGACTACCTTGCAGAGGTTGAGGCCGTGTTTTGCGACTATCCCGATATTGTGATGACCACGGGACGCGTCGTCGCAGACGGCATCATCGGACCCGGACTATCCTTTGAGGAGGCTCTACGGCGGCTGTCTCTTCCATCATTGCCGCAAGATGTCCGTCTTCGTGACGTCTATAACGGCTATGGCTGCAATATGGCGATCCGACTCGAAACCATTAGGGCGAATGCCTTGAAGTTTGATGAGGAGTTGCCCCTGTATGCCTGGCTGGAGGATGTCGATTTCAGCCGCAGCCTGGCACCGCTGGGTCGCATCGTGCGCACGGAACGCGCTTGTGGCGTTCACCTCGGGGTGAAGTCGGGGCGGCAACGCGGGGTGCGGCTGGGGTACTCCCAGATAGCCAACCCCTGCTACCTCATCGCCAAGGGAACCTGTTCCTGGAAAAAGGGCCTCCACCATATTGGCAGAAACTTCGCCGCTAATCTCTACGGCACATTTCGCGGCGAACGGTCGGTCGATCGACCTGGCCGGCTACTCGGTAATTTCAAGGCCATCATGGATCTGTTCATGCAACGCCTCGCGCCGTCGCGCGCACTCAGGTTTTAGGAGAACGGTGATGAAGCCAGCCGTTGGGTGCAAGCGGGTCGTTTCTATTTTCAGGGCAATAGAACTATCTGGCAGGGAAGGCACTAGCCCTTGCGCTGCAGGCTTGGCACGACGAGGGCGGCATGATGCGTAAGCTTACTGCTCTTCAGGTTCTGCGTGGTATCGCCGCCAGCCTCGTCGTTGTCGATCACAGCATCCTGCGCCATGTGGAATGGGCCGATTATCCCCCGATCATCAAGGTCGCCGCTCCCTATAGCGGCACCCTTGGTGTCGCTGTCTTCTTCGTTATCAGCGGCTTTATCATGATGCACACCGCCGGTAATCAATTCGGGACGAACGGTGCCTCGCTAGCTTTCCTACGCAAGCGGATTGTGCGGATTGTGCCCTTGTACTGGATAGCCACCGCCCTGGAGGCCGCGCTACGGCTTCATAAAGGTGGCGTGATTGACCCGCAGGCGCTTCTGGCCTCGCTATTCCTCGTTCCAGTTGCCGTCGCGCCGGGAGACTACATGCGCCCACTTCTCGGCGTCGGCTGGACACTCAATTACGAAATGTTCTTCTACTGCATTTTCGCCGCCACCCTGCATTTCAGACGGAAAACCGGTTTGATCCTGCTGTTTTCAACATTAGCCGGGCTGGTGGCTATCGGCGCGATGTATAAACCGCTTGGCGATACGTCCACTCCCCACACCGTCCTCACCTTCTGGACCGACCCTATCATCCTGCTGTTTGCCGCCGGCGTTGCAATCGGTCTCCTTGAGGAATCGCTGCGCGGAATGGCGAGCAGCTTGCATTCCATTCCCATAGCAGCCGCGATGCTCTCCAGTTGGGCGACGGCATTCCTCTGGATAGTCGGTTCCTACCCAATTCCATTGGCATGGCAGCTCGGCGGCTGGTTAGTGTGTATCCTTTCAGTCGGACTATGTGTGTTTGGAAAGCCCGTCCAGACAAACCTCGCGTGGCGTGCTGGAACACACCTTGGGGATGTCTCCTACGCGCTGTATCTGTTCCATTTCTTCGCGATCGTTGCGGCGGAAAAGACCTGGTGGCTGCTTTTAGGCCGAGATCCTTCGATCCTGTTTGTCGCAGCCGCCTATTTTGCTTCCGTGGCTGCAGCATATGCCATTCATCACCTGTTCGAAGTGAATCTAATCCGGCTTTTCACCCCACGCTCTGGTTGCCCCGAAACTGCACTCCGCACGGAGGATCCAAACTCCAATGCAACTGCACCTCAACCCGCGCGGGCGCTGCAAAAGCCTGCGCATTTCTACGGGAGAAAGTAAAATGCGTCACGCAACCTGGAGCGCAATCCAAGGAAACGCCGCTGTCATGCGGCTTTATCGATCCTATCGCCACCTCCCCGAGCCGGTGCGCGCACCCGCTCGCTGGGCAATTGCTCCGCTCTGGCAAACCGCCTGCGCACTTGTCCGCTACCGGACCGGCGATGTGGTGCTGACGGGTCCGTTCCAGGGGATGAAGCTTCACCTGAGCCCCGTCTCGAGCCGACACCTCCTTGGCTATCTCCTCGGCACACAGGAATTGGAACTGCATCCCGTCGTCGAAACCGTCATAGGCAAGGCGTATCGCACCGTGATTAATGTTGGCGTTGCCGATGGATATTATGCAATCGGCTTTGCGCTCCGCATGCCGGCAACACATGTGATCGGCTTCGAAGGCCTACCTGAGCATCACGAGCCGTTCTGGCACACAGCGCGAACCAACGGCGTTGCCGACCGGATCACAATGAACGGATTTTGCGACGTTGCGGGCCTTCAGAGGGCTCTCGCCGAAACCAGCTCGCGCTCGCTCGTACTCTGCGACATCGAAGGCGGTGAAAAGGTCCTTCTCGACAACCGGAAAATTCCCGAACTCAACCAAGCAGACATTCTGGTCGAGACCCATGACGGGCTCGTCGCCGGGTGTAGCAAAGCTCTGCTTCAGCGCTTTAGCGAAACGCATGACATTACGTCGATTTACGCCCGCCCGCGCACGGCGCGTGATTTCCCGGCCCAAAAACTGCCGTTGATCTCCAAGTGGCTGCCTCGTACCGCGGTCGAATTGATGAACGAACGGCGGACCGGCGTCCAAGAGTGGCTATTCATGACGTCGCGCCAGCCGGTAGACAAGGAGGCCTCATCATGAGCTTGCTGCTCGCCAGTGGAACACCGCACCTGCCGCAATTGTTCGGCGGATTGGAAATCAACACGCACCAGATTGCGTTGGAATTGAATGGGCGTGGCCACAGGACGGCTGTTCTTTCCAAGCTGTCCTTGCGGGATTTTTTCGGCGCGGCGCTTTTTCTGGCAAGCCGGGCGCGTTTACGCGAAATCTCTGTCGATCGTACGCTCGGCTATGATGTCTATCGCTCCTTGAAGCCATGGAAGGATCTGCGCGGCCTTGCACTTCCCAAGGTCGTGGTCGTGCAAAACGGTAACATGGTGCAGATGGGACGCACCTTCCGCAACCGGGGCATCTCGAGCGTCGCCTATCTCCACGGCCTTGAATTCGATACGTGGCGCGCAATGGAGGAAGAGCTTCCGTTTTCCGCCTATATCGCCAATTCGAGTTATACTGCGGCGCGCTTCAAGTCGAAATTCGGCATCGAGCCCGCGGTGATCCCGCCGATATTCCCTCCCGACCAGTATCGGACGCCTGGAAACGGTAAATACGTGACGTTCGTCAACCCCGTGCCGGTCAAAGGCCTGGATCTGGCGCTCGCGATCGCGGAATTGTGCCCCGGCATCCCCTTCCTGTTCGTCCGCGGCTGGCCGCTCTCCTCAAGGACCGAAGCACAATTGAGACGCCACCTAGCGCGGCTCCCCAATGTACGCCTCGTCGCGCGCAGCAATGATATGAAGCGCATTTATGCCGAAACGCGCGTTCTGCTTGTTCCCAGCCAATGGGACGAAACCTGGGGCAGAGTTGTCAGCGAAGCTCAGTTCAGCGGGATACCTGTCCTCTCGAGCGATAGTGGAGGATTGCCGGAATCGGTCGGTCCTGGCGGTGTCCTTCTGCGCCGCGACGACGCGGCGGAACTGTGGGCACAACAGTTGCGCATCCTGTGGAGCGATACGGCCCTCTATCACCTCAAACGGGAGGCGACACTTTCGCATGCGGGCCGTCCGGCGCTCGATATCGGCCGCCAGATGGACCAGCTGGTCGCCATCACCGAGAGGGCAGCAGCATGACGCGCTCCTCTCGCATACAGGACTTGCCCGGCTCACATTCAAACATCCAGTCAATCCGGCGGCAAAGACCAGACGCGAACATAATCGACATCCATCACCGAAGGATTTGGCGTTTCGTCGATCGGCCAGCCAGCACCGAGCCCGAGATCGATCAGGATCGTGAAAGGATGCTCCAGTTCGCGCGGTGTTTCGATGGACCACACTTCCTTCCTGTCCAGGAAGTATTTTATCCGATCCTCCTGTACGGAAACGCCGTAAGTATGGAAGTCCGCCGACAGTGCTCCGGCGACGACCGGCACACTCTGGTGGAAACTCTTGCTAAGAGCCGGTGTCTTGCGGTCCCAGATATGAAGCGAGGCGGTGTATCGGTTGGGAGCATGGCCGTAATGCTCAACCACATCGACCTCGATGGCTTTCTCCGCTCCGCGGCTGGTCAGCCAGAACGCAGGCCAAACGCCTTCGCCAGCCGGAAAACGGGCGCGCATCTCAAAATAGCCGTAGCGCTGCTTGAACCCATCTCCATTCGCATCCGTCGAAGCAAGCAGACCGGATTTCCATTGTCCATCGGCAGACTTTCGAGCCTCGATCCTGAGCACCCCGTTTTTCACGGTAAAGGGAAAGTCGGGAAGCGGGTCGGTAAACCGGGCATCGCCAAAATCTCCATTCCACGGCGTGTGCGCCGTCCAGCGGGTACCCGGCCCCCGGGCGGAAACATCGAGCCAATCAAAGTTCTCGTTGAAATCCAGAGCGAAAGCGTCGGGATCGATCACTTCGGCCCGGGGCGACGGCCTCGACGGAAAGCAAGCCGCAGCGGCAAACACGGCCACACTGACACAATACATTTTTATAGATGCCTGGGAAAAGAACGTCATGGCAACAACCCTCACGGCATAATAATTGATTCATTAATGTATAAAAATGTTTTAAGCAAATTATTTCAAACTTAATTTCAATTAATGACAAAGAAAGGAAATACAGTGAGAAGCTTTGCAAGCAATTCTTTGTTTTCCGCCGCAGCCGGACTTGCAACTGTATTTGCGAGTTTCGTGAGTGGTGTAATTGTCGCCAACTTGCTGGGCGTTCACGGGGCCGGCATGGTTGCTTTTGCAATATGGATCGCGGCAATGCTCGTCCCGATTATCGACGGCGGAACAACCTTGAGTGTCGGACGGTTCCCTGCCGAGTTGCGGGGACAGGACAACAATGCCGCCGCCGACACGCTTCCTGCTGTGTTAGCAAGACGCCTCTTGCTCTACCACGTGCTCGGCGCGACGGCGCTTGCAGCGCTCTATTTGATCGGAACGGATGCACCTCTCATCTCCAAGGAGCTTTCCGGGCGTGACTTCACCGCCGGCATTTCGCTGATCGTTGTCCTCGTCGTCGCCGCCCTGACGTCGCTTCAGTCCTTCGCCCTGTTCAGCACCGCACATCTGCGCAGCTCGCAAAGGTTCCACACGCTCGCGACGCTCGCCTGCGCGTCGATGATCGCACAAATCGGTGCCGTCTACGCCGGGGCGCATTTCTACGGCGTCGTGGGGGCACTTGCCGGTTACACCGCCGGACAAGTCTGCCTCGCAGCAGCCACGCTCTCGCTCATCTGGCGCTCCGGAAAGGTGTCTCCTTCTCTCACCAGCGAGGTGTGGCGATACGGACGGTTTTCCTGGGCAGCCAATGTCTGCAACACCTTCGTCTGGTCGCGCATCGAGATCCTATTCCTTCAGGTTTTCTGGAGCTACCGGGAGGTCGGCTGGTTCAGCGTAGCTTTGGCTCTTTCCGGCCTTGCTTCACAAGGACCACTTCTTCTGACCGGCGCATTCCTGCCCATGCTGGCGCGAAAACATGGGCAGAACGACAGGGCCGGATTGCAAAATGCTTTCACAAAGGGGACACGCCTGCTGGCAACGCTTGCCCTTCCAACTTGCCTTGGAATGGCGGCTGTCGTTCCAAGTCTCGTACCCCTCCTTTATGGCCCGGAATTCGAACCGGCCGTCCCGGCAGCGATGATCATCGTTACTGCAGCCGCCTTCACAATTACGACGGTCATCGGTTCGCATCTGGTCAACGCACTGGGGCGCAGCGACTTCATATTCTTTTCATCGCTTTCCGGCGCCCTGCTATCAGCGATCTTCGGCTTTCTGTTGATCCCGGTCTTTGGCCTGGTCGGGGCGGCCATCTCTCGCGCCATCGTTCAACTTGCCATGGTTGCGGTCGGCCTCTGGTTTATCGCCACCCGACTCGGCTTTAGCTTTCCGCTCGGTGCGTTCCTGCGCATTCTTCTCGCCTCGCTCGCAGCCGCGGGTGCCGCGTTTGTGACCGTTGATGCCATAGGCCATCTGCCGGGACTGTTTGCAGCCATTGCGGTTGCTGCTTTCACTTACGTCCTGTGCCTCCGGCTGTTTGGTGCGACACATGCAGACGACATCGCGCTGGCGCGCCGTTTGTGCGCACCCTTGCCCCAACCAATTGCGCGAATGGCCGACATTGCTTTGTCCTTCATCCACCCGGGATCCATAAGGCCCCTGATCATCACGACCACGAGGTGAAACCATGCGCAGCGAAAATCCGAGAACCGGCTCTTTCATCTGCCTTTTGACGTTTGCAGCGGCGAACCTCGCTATGCTGTTCCCAGCAGCAGCTGACTCGTACCGGCTTGTTACGCAGGACCGGATAGCTCTGAGGGTGGTCGAATGGCGCCCAGGCGAGGCCGAGGTCAAGGATTGGAGCGCTCTGAATGGCACGTTCATGATCAATGACGATGGCGCCATCTCGATCCCGCTCGTCGGCGAGGTCACGGCTATAGGCTTGACGACAAAGGAGCTGTCGGCCCGCATCGCGATCCTCTTGCAGCAGCGTGCCGGCCTGGCGAACACGCCCTCAGCGGCCGTGGAGATCGTGCAATACGGGCCTATCTATATTGCTGGCGCCGTCGACAAGCCCGGACTGTATCCTTACAGCCCTGATTTGACGGTGATGAAGGCCATCAGCCTCGCAGGCGGTTTCGAGCGAGAACGGGATGCCGCAGGCTTCCGGCTGGAACGCGACCGGATCCAGGCTGCAGGCACCCTCGGGGGCGCTGAACTTGATTACAACGGCCTGTTGATGCGGCGCACGCGCCTCAAGGCTGAGAAAGAGGGGAAACCGGATTTCGAGACCCCCAATGAATTGCGCGGCGCGGACGGCGTCGATGCCATCCATGCAGAGGAGCTTGATCTCATGAAGTTGCGACGCGTCGAACTCGCAAGCAAGATTGCAGCGGCCAAGGGTATCGGCGATCTCTACACACACGAGATCGAAACATTGCAAAACAAGATCAGTGCCCAACAACGGCAGGTCGAGCTGGTGAAGAAGGAACTGTCGAGCATCAATTCACTCGTCGATAAAGGCCTTATCCAGAGCTCGCGGCGCCTTTCACTCGACAGGGACGAATCGGATGCAGAAACCAAGCTTTTGGACCTCGATTTCCAGTTGATCCGCGCCCGGCAACTTCTGGAAGAGAACAAGCGCGATGCCGAGGAGCTCGTCAATTCGATGAATTCGCAAATCCAGACGGAACTCAACGAAGTCGTCCGGGACATCGCCAAGGCCGATCTTCAAACAAAGGTCGCTCGCCTGCTAATCGAAGAAACTGCCTACGAGAAGCAGCGCCAAATGCTTGACGAAGAAAAGGACGAGGACGCCGTCCAATTTCAAATCGCGCGCCGCGGCGAAAACGGGGAAACGGTGCGGATCGACGCCTCGGCCGATGCAAAGATCGAACCACGCGATCTTGTGGAGGTGATCGCTGCCCCTTCAAACGGCTCGAAGCTTCGGGCCACCGTGCCAAGCTCAACACGGCACGATCTCGCCTCTGCCAAGAACAATTCGAAGAATTAGAAGGATCGCCTTGATCAGCCTCCTCTCTTACGAAAGGAATCGATACACTGCCGCAGCTTCGGGCAAGGCAAGAAAACACCGGCCACATAAGCAAGCTGCATCACCACGAATAATTCGAGCACCGGCGCAAGTGACGCGAAGGAAGAGCCGGATTGATATGTCAGCAAGAGGTAGATCAGGCTGACAAGCACCGCAACGATGAAAAACGCACCGATGCGCAAAATAGACGCCGCAACAAAGGACACGAGGCTCGCCAAAATCAGTGCGACAATCATCCTTGCACATCCTCGTTAAGCATGCCCGCCTGTCTGCAGAAATCGCTCCGCAAGAAGGCATACCATAAAACTGAAATTTAAAGAGAGAGCCCCAAAGGATCGCCCTACGCCTGAATATTTATTCGACTTATTTCGTGCCATACATGCCGATTTTCCATGTCTTCCAGCAGTGTTATATTTTATTGACCGAATGGAGGCGCAGTTGATGCAACATGCCGAGAATGAACCACGGGTGTACGATTACATCATCATGGGCTGTGGGATTTCTGCCTTGACCGCAGCGAAACACTTGCTCGATAAAAACTCGGTTCTAATCCTGGAAAGCTACAGGGTGCCAGGAGGCAACCACCAGTCCCATTTGATCGAGGGGATGGAGTTCGATATCGGAGCAATCTGCTTCAATACGACCGACGAACAGTTCAAGCATTTTCCGGAACTGCTCGGCTCATGCATACCCAAGGCTGTCGAGGTCATGAAGATCTGCACGAACGGCTCACTCGGCCAATACCCCTTTGACTGGCACACCGAGGCGTCGTCGCTGAGCTTGGCCGAACGCATGTTTTGCCTTGCCAGTCTGCTGTCATGCCGTTTTCGCAAGGACAGGCAGGACGATGCACGCAGTTATGCCCAGTCACGGATCGGCGATTTCCTGTATCAGCGCGTCGGCCTTGACCTCTACATAAAGCGTCTATTCGGAGTCGATGCGGCAGATATCGACTACGATTTCGCCTTGAAACGCATGCAATGGCTTTCCCGCGAGACCTCGCTGAGATTTCGCATTGGCAGGTTCATCCGGAGACAGATAAAAAAAATCCCACCGCGGGGCGAGACTGTCGTGAGACCGCCCGGGGGATTTGGTTGCTACTATGAAAAGGCTCTTTGCCGTTTAAGAGATGAAGGCGTTGAGTTCGTTTTCGGCGAAAAAGCGCTGAAGATTGAAACCGCAGCTGGTGTCACGGCGGTGACCACGGCGAACAGGACGCATCTCGCCAAAAAACTGATCTCAACGATACCTTTGGATGAAGCATCGGGGCTTTGCGGTTTGCCGGAAACAAACCTGCCGACCGTCACGCTTCTCAGCCTGTTCGTGGCGCTGCGCGGATCGTGGTTGCCCGACTGCTCCATCCTTTATAATTTTCACAAATTCGGGAACTGGAAACGCATCACCGTTCATTCCGACTTTTACCCCGGCCCAGGTTCCTACGACAAGCACTGCACGGTCGAAATCACCGTCCCGGCTGGGATGATGCCGACGGCACCGGCAGACGCATTTGCTGATGTGGAGGCGCACCTTCGTGCCATGAAAATCATCGAGGGGGAACTCGTCCTAATTGGCAGTTCAGAACTCAGGAATGCCTATCCAATTCCGGAAAAGGGCTTCAAGGCACGTCGTGATGCAGCGATCGCCCGGCTTGCGTCCAAGGATGTGATCTGTCTGGGACGGCAAGGCAAGTTTGAATATATCCCGCATTCAAATGTCGCCGCCAAGGAAACGATCACCACGTTGGAAAAGGCGCTCGAACCGGCGGAGCTGCCCCAACAACGAGAGCCTGCTGTTGTTGAATTGCGCACCGAACTGCCTCCGTTACCTGTTGCGACATGACACCGGGCACGCTGTAAGGCGACGTCAAGCCAAAGGTCAATTGCAAGTTTAAAGCGTCTTGGCGCGGCTGTTAATTGTCTTTCGAAAACTCTTGCGAGGAACCATGCCCGTACCACTCAACTATTCAATTGTCTTTGCAGATGAATTCAATCGCCTGAGCATTGCCAACACAGCAACGGCAACGGCCAATTGGTATGCCGCACAGGCTTGGGGTGGGGGCTTTGGCAGTGCCCAATTCCTGCCGCCGGGCGGCAACAATTCGCCGTTTTCGATCGTCAGTCAGGGCGGCCAAACTGCGCTGCAGATCGAAATGACGCGGAACGCAAGAGGCCAGCTCCAGAGCGGGCTGATCTCGAATACATTCCCAGACGGAACGAGCACCACGCCTCAGGACGGTAATCCCTATGGATACTACGAAATGCGCGCTTGGCTACCCGCTGGCCAAGGTGTTTGGCCCAGCTTTTGGGCCAGCGAGAAGGAACGCCTCTCAACATCGAGAGATCACGTTTTTGAAGTTGATGTGCTGGAACAGCACGGCAGTGCGGTACCGGATCGCTACGCCAGTATACTGCACGACTGGAATTGGGCTGGGACCGTGCTGGAAGGCCACACCAGCCAATATCATCACGACGTCGTCGGCACCGGCGTCATGACGACCGGGTGGCATACATACGGCGTCGAAATCAAACCCGATATGATGATATTCTCTTTCGACGGCCGTGCGCATTTTTCCATTGCGACACCAGCGAGCCTCGATACCGACCTGATATTCATGATCGATCTGGCCGCAGGTGGCGGCTGGCCGATCGATCCAGCACTCAATCATCAGAAGATGTATATCGACTATTTCCGCGCGTATGAACTGGACGATGCAGTCCCGCCGCCACCCGGCGTGCTGGTGGGCACGAGCGGCAACGACATCTTCCTCGTTTCGGCGCCCACAACTCAAATAAAAGAACAGCCAGGAGGCGGCTTCGATACCGTTTACGCCACTGTATCCTACACGTTGCCCGACAACGTCGAAAAACTGCGATTTTCCGGTCCGGGTGCCCTCGAGGCGACTGGAAACGGTGGAGGTAACCAGCTCTATGGCAATGGCGATGTCAATAGCTTGTCAGGCTTGGCCGGCGATGATTATCTCTATGGGGACGCCGGCAACGACACTCTCCTCGGAGGGGCAGGAAACGATAAGCTCTTTGGCGGAAACCAGAACGACTTGCTAACCGGTGGTCTTGGTAGCGACCGATTGGACGGCGAAGGGGGAGCCGACACGTTTCATTTTGACAGCGTCGCGGAAAGCCCATATTCCGCAAGGGACATGATCATCGGCTTTTCCGGCGCGGAGGGAGACCGTGTCGATCTGAGTGCGATCGACGCCAACACGCTTGTCAGTGGCAATCAGGCTTTCGTCTTCATCGGGTCGAGCGCCTTCACCGAGGCAGGTCAGGTCCGTTTCGCCGACGGAGTGCTTTCAGGAGACGTCAACGGCGACACGATAGCCGATTTCGGCGCCACCATCGGCACATCGTCTCTACAGTCCGGTATCCTGATTCTTTGAAGGTCTGCAACGGCGAAATCGGCGCCCACCAAACCGTGCCATCGACAGCGATGGATAACCTCTCGAAGATTGGCCCAATGGAAAACAGCGCTTTCACACACGTGAAAAAATCGCTTCGGGGCGGTTTGCCCAAGCCGATTTGGCCCGCTGGAGTTCGCCCCGCACTTTTTGACGCTGGCAGATACCACCGAGGCGCATGCCCTTCTCGTTGACGCATACCGAATGGGGTGGCGGTCGCGTTACATCACTTGAGATGGTGGTTTGAGCCGCGTGATGACCCAGAATACAGCCAATCGGCATTCATACCCGCTGTCCATGCCAAGGCCAACGTCGTTGTTCTCGCGCAGTGTTGGACAAGTGCTTTTCTTAAAGACCGCGTTGTCTCAGACGCTTGGCGGCGGAAGGGCGTGGGTGAAGCACTTTTGCTTCAGACATTTCACGCCTTCTAGCTGTAAGGCTCGACATATCTCGATCTTCAGGTCGCAGATCGAAACCGATCAGGAGCGGAACGCCTATATCGACGGATGGGAATGACACCGGTGTATGAATGATCGCCGGACCGGCAGTTAATCTTTGCATAAGTTGGCGAAAGACAGACCTTACCTCGGCCGACGATGCCGCCGCGCAGCTTCCGGCTTAAAAATACGGGAAGTCTGAAATACGAAAATACTGATTTCAAATCTGGTACGCGCCGCGGTCAGCCGATATACTCGTCCGGACAGACGCGCTTGGGTGGAAATCATGGTCAGCTTCGCAGTGACGACTACGCAGAACATTGAAGCAGACTCCATCGAGGAGGCTGCCTTGCTTGCTTATCAGGCGCTCACGAAGGGTCCGGCACCCCTCCTCTATTCGGTAATCGACGGGAAAAGTGTGATCGTCAATATCGAATTGGATCGAGACAAGGCAGTGGAGTTCGCAGCACTCGATCACACCGCAGATCCAGGCAACTGGTGAGATCGTTAGACCCGGGAGCGCTGCGCGAAATTGCGGAGGCGTTCGCCAACGATGCAATGTAGCAGAACCGCCGCTCCGCGGGGGGACTATGGACGGCGTCGGTTCAATGAACCCGTTTTTTCTCCGAAGCGGCCAACTCTTGTGCCTGCAGGAATTGGATTCCATGTTCCAACAACAAAGCTGCAGCCTGGACGTGATCCTCCGAACGGTCCGCCGCGCAACCGATAATCGAATACGCGATCGACACCGCATTTGCGGCTAGTCTGGCATCGCCCTGTTCCAAGGCTTCATCGGCCATCGCGTGCAGAGCATCGACCACAACAGTCAACATGCCCGATCGCTCAGTCCAGCTCATTTCAATCAAAGTCTTTGGCATCGTCTGCATGACTTCTCCTTCGCACGCATAAGCTCGGATAGGTTAAGCTGTCGAGGCGCGGCAAAATTGGATGCTGGGTGAATGTGTCTGATACCTTATATGGGAAAGGCCGCTCCCACGCGCAATCGATGACACGTGTTCTATCCGCAGGGCTGCACCGCTTCTTCTGCAACCCTGCGACCGTGGGCGCACGCCGGCAAACCATTTTGGGCCTGGAACACCCATCGTCCCATTGCCGACAAAGATCGGTTCCGTCATGAACGACCCGGTTGTCGCCCTCGGCGAATGGCTATCGTCGGGTCAAATTTCGATATCCGCCATGATCCAGGAGCCAGTTTGCCAAGAAACCTGAAGATCAGGAGGTTGCGGATCAGCCACGCGAAATCTATTCTGTATGCAGCAGCGCTGGCTGCATGAGATATAGGGATTTAAAATGGCTACTGGTACGGTAAAATTCTTCAACGAAGACAAGGGTTTTGGCTTCATTACACCCGAGAACGGAGGTACCGATGTGTTTGTGCATGTGTCGGCGCTTGAGAGCGGAGGCTCGCTTCGCGAAGGCCAGCAAGTGAGTTACGAGGTCGGTCAGGATCGCAAGACTGGCAAATCGAAAGCTGAAAACGTCCGGACGATTTGACCAAATGGGGTGTGACGCTCTTTTATGCGATCACCCCCACACAACCACGAGGGAGGGCAGTGGCGCGTTTGGCCATTTGCCCTCGCTGGGGCGTGCTCAAACGATTGCGACGCGTTCACCAAACGGCGTCTCATCATCATAATTACGCGTGCCGATCCGGTTGCTTTCTCCAGACAAGGTAGCAGGAACGGGTTCATCCGCGTCCGCTGCAACGTCGCGGCCTTCGTCCTCACCCGGCTGAGCTTCAGCGTCGGCATCGCCGTGCGGGCTGCCTCTGTTTGACGCCTTGTTTTCCACGTCCCTCTTTTGTGCGATCTGATCGGCTGTGATCTGTGATTGCCGGACTGCCACCCAGGCATTATCGGGTTCAGATGTGATCGAAGTGCTCGTTTCGACTTTGGTGGGTAAAGGCGCCGAAGTTGCGAATATGGATGAAACCGGGCTGACCACAACGTTCTCCTCATCTGCGGGCCTCAAGCGACCGGGGGATCGTCAGCCTTTCGGATCGGCGTCGAGAGCTGACGGTGCCGGCTCGCGACGACGCTTCGGAAAAAGGGGTGTGACGTTGGAGTCATCGTCGGGCTTGAGAACGAAACCTTCCTTGGGTCGACGACTGCGAGCGTCCACAATCCTGTCGATACGGCCCTGAAAGTCCCGACGCGGATCGTAGTAGGATGGACGCTCAGGTTTTGGAACCGCGTATTCAGAGGAAATCGTCTCGATCAAGTCCAGTGCGTGTATACCCAGCCGGGAAAAGTCCTCTTCGCGGCGCTCGAACAACTCGTCGAAACCTGGCGGCACAATATCAAGTGAATCGAGTCCGTCGAGAACATTGCGGATACGATTCGGCATCCACAAAAGCTGTTCGGCGATTTCTGGTTTCATGACACTCCACTCGGCATCCCTTGGCAGGAATAGGCGTGGATCTTCCGCATGAAATACGAACTCGGTGGGATCAGCGGGGTTGAATTCCGGAGCATCATTGACCGCCGCTTGACAGGCACCGACGAAATCGTCGAGTGCGATTGCTGAGCGAACAGCAAGCTGCCGGGCTTCTAGGGCCGCTGCCCCGCGTTGACCGGAGGCACCTGCGACCCTTTGGGAAAAGGACGAGACCAGCCACCCAGCGACAACGCCAGCCAGGGTCAGGCCAGCGCCCAGCAGGATAGGTTCAATGCCGCTACCCAGAATTTCGTTCAATATGAAGCCCCTCTGCGTGTTAGATAACCAAGATGTAGTAGATGCGCCGCTTTTCAACAAGTGGTGCGCAGCAGAACACGGCTATTGGCTTCCTTGACTTTCAATAAGGGATACAAACGCTCGGATTATAAGCCCTTGGGTCCGAGCTTTCGTATTAATGCCCGACTCCATTTCCCAGCGCCAAATTGCCCACGCTCATCTGACAGCGCGCGGAATTGTCCAACGGACATGCGCGATGCCTGCGTAACGGTCACCATGATGAGCCGCATGGAATGGAGGAGTGCTCCGGCTCGCGCGAGGCTTTTACCAGCTCCCCGATGCCGCGCTCGAAGCAGCCATAGCCTGGCCGAGGCAGCCAAGCGAGGTGCCAAAGGGGCGCGTCCGCCTTGTCGCGGCCCTCACGACCGAAACTGACGACCGTCCGCCAGCAATAGGGCGCCGGACGCGCCGCAGCCGAGATCCTGCTGCGGCGCTCAATGGCGAAACGATGGGCGACATGACACGGTGTTGCCCGTCGAACGGGTAATCCGTGCGAGCACGGCCCGCTGCCCTGAGGCAATCGTCCTAACCGCTCTTTTCGCCAGCACGGGCGAGAACGAAATCGTGTTCAACTTCCCAGAAATCCGCAGTGAACTCGTAAGTCCTGGCGCGGTCCGGATCGTGCGTGTGCCGGAACTCGGCGAGCAGACTTTCCTTTACCCCGAAGACCGCGTCCGAATTGATATAGGGATCGTCGGGATCGAAGATGTGGGTGATCAGCGTCTCGAAGCCGTCCGCCTTGATGATGTAGTGCAGGTGCGCCGGGCGGTTCGGGTGGCGGCCGAGGTAATCGAGCATCTGGCCGACCGGGCCATCGTTCGGGATCGGATAGTATTTCGGCTTGACGGCCCGGAACCAGTAATGACCGTCAGCACCGGTGCGAAAGACGCCGCGCAGGTTAAAATCCGGCTGGATGCCCTGCTGTTGCACGTCGTAGAAGCCTTCGTCATTGGCCTGCCAGACGTCGATCACCGCATCCCTGATGGGTTGCCCCGCCGTATCGAGAATTCGGCCGCCGATCACCATGTCCTCGCCCTTGGCATCGAGGCAGATATTGGCGCCCATCGGTAGTTCCGGCGCGCCCTCGACATGGAACGGCCCGAGCACCGTGCTTTCGGAAGCGCCCGACGGTTTGCGGTTGTTGATGGCATCCACCAGCATCGAAACGCCCAGCGAATCCGACAGGAGGATGAACTCCTGCCGCCACTCGTTGCACATCTGGCCGGTGCGCGTCAGGAACAGGATCGCCTGCATCCATTCGTCCTGGGTCGGCTCGATCTCCTTGACGGCCTCATGCAGCTTGCGCGTGACCACGTCCATGATCTGCTTCAGCCGCGCGTCACCGGCGTTCTTGTTGCGGCCGGTCACGACCTCGACGGAATTCTCTTCGGTAAAGAAGCCTTTTTCATGCGCGTCCATCATGGTCTCACTTTGCAAGAATGGCGGTCAGCACCCGCCGCAGTTCGGCTGCCGGATCGTCGACGATCGCCTCGCTACGCCAGGCAATATGGTGATCAGGGCGAACGAGGAGGACGCCGCTGTCGCGGATCTCGCGCATGTTGGCCCAGTCGCCGGTAAAATCCTGCCAATTCTGACGGGGCCCGATGAGGTGAGCGACGATATCGATGCCGAACTCCTTGCCGACAGTTCGGGCGGCCTCGATCCAGCCCCGCCCACCGATGCCGGTCAGCACCGTGAGCTTGCCGTGTCCAGCAAGGTCGAGCGTCGACAGTTTTTCGCCGGTTGCAGAAAACACCCAGGCATGCGGCAGCCGCGCACCGGGCCAACTCGTCTGCTGGCAATGCAGTTCCGGGTCCTTGGTGAAGGGCGGTTCCGCCTGTCCGTCGGTGATGGCCGCACCTGAACGATAGCGCTGGTTCATCTCGACACCGTGGCAATCGAACTCATAGACCTTGTCGGCGATCGCCTTGCGGATGGCGGCGCGCTGCTCCTCGGCTGCGCCGGTGTTGTTGCAGCGGGCATCCATGTTCTGCTGCATCTTCACCGGGTCGATGGAATCGAGCAATCCGAGCGCTTTGAAGATCGGGCCGAATTCCTCGATCGACTTGTTGGCGCGGGTGACGATCTGCTTGGCAACCGGTGCGCGCTCGGCCTGATAGCTGTCGAGCAGCCTCGGCCCCGCCGTGCCCTTCAGGACGAAGGCCAGCTTCCAGGCGAGGTTGAAGGCGTCCTGGATCGAGGTATTTGAGCCAAGCCCGTTCGACGGCGGATGACGGTGGGTGGCGTCGCCCATGCAGAAGACGCGGCCCTTTGACATGGTGGTGGCATACATGTTGTTGACGGTCCAGGTGGAGACCGACTTGATGGTCATTTCGAGGTCGGGATCGCCAACGAGATCGCGCACGACCTTCTTGGCATGCGCTTCATCCACCGAGGGCGCCGGCTGGTTGATGTCATAGCCCCACACGATCAACCATTCATCCCAAGGCCTGACCATGCGCACCAAACCCATGCCGATGCCGCCGACATCGGCGCCCGGCTGCAGCACCCAGTAAAGCACCGACGGGCGATGGGCAACGAGACGCGACAAGTCGGCCTTGAACAGGATGTTCATCGATCCGGCGACGCCCATCTTGCCTTCGAACGTCAGGCCCGCATGTTCCGCCACCTTGGAGTTGCCGCCATCGGCGCCGACCAGATATTTCGAGCGGACGGTGAATTCCTTGCCGGTCAACCGGTCGAGACAGGTCGTCGTCACGCCGTCCTCATCCTGCACATGGCTGAGATATTGCGTCGACATGCGCGACTGGCTGCCACGCGAGCAGGCCGTCTTGAACAAAAGCGGCTCCATGAAGGTCTGCGGCAGGTCGTTCATATGGGTCGGAGAAGACAGCTGGTGCTCGGCGCGCGACAGCGGATGTTTGCCCCAGCTCTTCATCCTGCCGATTTCCTCGCCGGTGAGCGACGTACAGAAGACGTTCTCGCCCATCAGGTCCTGTTCTGCGGCGAACATATAGGCCTCGTCCTCCACGTCGCGGCCAAGATCGCGCAGGACCTCCATGGTCCGCTGGTTGGTGATGTGGGCGCGCGGCGTGCTGGCGAGCCAACGGTAACGGTTGATCACCAGGTTCTCGACCCCGTAGGACGAAAGCAGGGCTGCGGTGGCCGAGCCTGCCGGGCCGGTGCCGATGATGAGTACGTCGGTGGTAATGTCAGCCATGAGGCCCTCCCTTATGCGTGAGATTGAGCGGCCCGCCCTTCAGGACGCGGCGGACCGGGAAAAGCTGGATGCTGGTGCGGTCGGAGAATAATCCCCACAGGCCGCGCGGGGCAAAAAGCATGACAGCGATGCCGAGAAGGCCCAGCATCAGCAGATACCAGGAGCCGTAATCGGCAAGCAGGTTCTGCAGGAGAAAAAAGATGATGACGCCGAGGATTGGCCCTTCGATCGTGCCGATGCCGCCGATCACCACGATGAAGATGACATAGGCCGTCCAGTCGGTGACCGAAAAGGCGGCGTCCGGCGAGATGCGCGCCTTCTGCACATAGATCAAAGCCCCGGCGAGACCAGTCATGAAGGCAGTCGCAAGATAGACGAACGTCTTCATGCGCATCGCATCGACACCAACGGCACGGGCCGCCTGCTCATTGTCGCGCACGGCGGCAAGCCCGAGGCCCTGCTTGCTGCGCAGCAGTCCATAAATGAAGCCGATGGTCGCAATGACCAGGATCAGCGCCAGCCAGTAGGTGAGCGCATCGCCCGCCTCCGAAGTCTTCATGCCGAAGAGATCGCGCATGAAGCCGACCCCCATCATGTCGCGGGTCGCGTCGCGCGGCAGCGATGTGCCGGTGCCGCCTCCCAGCGCCTTCCACTGGGCAAGCAGCAACCGTGCCACTTCGGCCACCACCCAGGTACCGATGGCGAAATAGGGGCCGTAGAGCCGGAAGGTGAAGAAGGCGGTCGGAATGGCAAGCGCCACCGCGAACGCACCGGCAATCAGGATGGCCACGACCGGATCGACGCCGAACAGGATGACTGCACCGAACATGGTATAGGCGCCGAAGCCGACAAAGGCCTGCTGGCCGACCGAAATCAACCCGGCGTAACCGGCAAGCAGGTTCCAGTTCTGCGCCAGCACTAGCATGGTGAGGATGAAGAACAGGTCCTGGATGACACCGCGCGAAACGATGAAGGGTGCAGCAAAAGCGAGCAGCAACAGCGCGATGACCGCGATCGCCGAAAACGTTGACGCCCTGGTGCGCGTCTCGACCGTGAAGGAGGGAATGGCCATGGTCATCGATGCACCTCAATCGACCGCGCGCGGGAATAGGCCGCGCGGCTTGAACAGGAGAACAGCAAGGAACGCCAGATGCCCGGCAAGGATCTGCCATTCCGGATTCATCGCGGCCCCCACCGTCTGCGCCACGCCGAGAATGATGCCGCCGGCAAGCGTACCCCAGAGCGAACCGAGCCCGCCGATGATCACCGCTTCGAAGGCATAGATGAGCCGCGACGGCCCGGATGTCGGATCAAAATTGGCGCGGGTGCCGAGATAAAGCGCTGCAATCGTCACCACGACCATGGCAAGCCCTGTTGCCATCGCGAAGATGCGCTGCGGCCGGATGCCCATCAGCCCGGCTGTCACCGGATCGTCGGAGGTGGCCCGGAAGGCGCGGCCGACGGAAGTGCGGTAGATCAACTGGTTGAGACAAACGATAACGGCAACGGCCGAGAAGAACGTCATCAGCGGCATGATACCGGCGGTGACAGGGCCGAGGTTGACCGAGGCGCTCTCAAGACGACCGGCAAAGACGCGACGGCTATCGGCGGAAAAACTTTCGAGCAAACCGTTCTGGATGACGATCGACAGGCCGAACGTGACGAGCAGCGGCGGCAGAATATCCTTGCCGAGCGTGCGGTTGAGCAGGAAATATTGCAGGGCCCAGCCGATCGCGAACATCAGCGGCATCGCGATCACTGCCGCAACGAACGGGTTGATCCCGAGTGTCGTCGCCAGCACGAGGATCAGGAAGGCTGCAAGCACGATCAGGTCGCCATGGGCGAGATTCACCAGCCGCATGATGCCGAAGACGAGGCTGAGGCCGGCCGCAAACAGCGCATAGAGGCCGCCGAGCAGCACGCCCTGGAGAATGGTATCAAGCCAGTTCATGATGGTCCGTCCCGAAATAGGCCTTGTGGATGTCGTCGCGGCTGAGATCGTCGGCGCGGCCGGAGAGCGTCACCCGCCCCTCCATCATGCAATAGACGCGGTCGGCCACCTTTAACGCCTGGGCGATGTCCTGCTCGACGATGACGATCGAAGCGCCTGTTTCGCGGATGCGCGGAAAGGCGGCGTAGATGTCGCGCACGACGACCGGCGCCAGCCCGAGACTGATTTCGTCACAGAGCAGCACATCCGGGTTCGACATCAGCGCCCGGCCGATCGCCACCATCTGTTGCTGCCCGCCGGAAAGTGCGGTGGACGGATTGCTCCGCCGTTCCTTGAGGATCGGGAACAGTCCAAAAATGCTGTCGAGCGTCCACGGCCCATCGACCGTGCGGCCATAACGGCCGATCAGCAAATTTTCCTCGACGCTCAGCGACGGAAACAGTTTGCGGCCTTCCGGCACCATGGCGATACCGCGCGCCAGGATATCGGGTGCCGGCAGGCCACCGATTGGCTCATTGCGATAGAGGATCGACGCCGGTTCATTGGCAATCACGCCGGAGATGGACCGCATCAACGTCGTCTTGCCCGCTCCATTGGCACCGATGATGGCGATGGTTTCGCCTGTACCAACAGCAATATCGACGCCGAACAGCGCCTGGAAATCACCGTAGGCAGCAGTCAGTCCTCTGGTTTCGATGAGCGCCATCAGATTTCGATCCCCAGATAGATTTCTCGGACATCGCGCGATGCCATGATCTCGTCGGGCTTGCCGATGCCGATGACCTTGCCGAAATGCAGCACCAGCAACCGCTCGACGACCGAGTTCAGCGCGTGCAGCACATGCTCGATCCAGATGACGGCAACGCCGCGTGCATGAATGGCGCGGATGGTGGCGACCAGCCCCCGGCATTCACCTTCGGTCAGCCCGCCGGCAATTTCATCGAGCAGCAGCAGCCTCGGCTCCGTTGCCAGTGCGCGGGCGAGTTCCAGCCGCTTGCGTTGCAATAGCGACAGGCTGCCGGCCAACACATTCGCCTTATCGATCAGCCCCGTATCGACGAGAATCTCGGCGCAGCGGTCCGACACGTCGGCTTCGCGCTGCCGCGATCCAAAGGCGCCGGCAACAAGCAGGTTTTCGAACACGGTCAATTTCTCGAACGGCTGCGGGATCTGGAACGTTCGGCCGATGCCCAACAGGCAGCGCGCCATTGGCGGCGTACGGGTCACGTCGCTACCGAGAAAACGCATCCTGCCGCTATCGGCGGCGATATTGCCGGTGATCAGATTGAACAGCGTCGATTTGCCCGCGCCATTCGGCCCGATGATGCCCAGCGCCTCGCCTTCGCCAACGGCAAAGGAAATCTGCTCGGCGACCGTCAGTGCGCCGAATTTCTTGGAAACGCCATCGAGCTCAAGAATTGCCACGCCCAGTCCTCCCAGAAAAGGCGGGGCCTTCAACAGGCCCCGCACCAACAATCAGGCAATCGCTTCCATCTTGCCGCCGACCGGAATGTTCGGCGCCGTCTTGTTGTCGGTGATGACGAGGTCGTAGCCGCCACCATCCTTCAGCCGCCATTGGCCGCCGACCAACGGGGTCTTGGCGATATTCTTGGCGGCAAACGGCGGCAGGCCCTTGCCGTCCCAGGCGATCGGGCCGACCAGCGTGTCGAGCCTGGTGGCGGCAATCGCCTGCGCGACCGCATCGCCATCCGTTGGGTCTCCGGCCCGCTTCACCGCGTCCACCGCCAGTTCGAACAGGGCATGGGCAAAGCCGATCGGCTGCGTCCAGGGCCGGTTGGTCGCCTTGGTGAAGGCGGCAGCTACCTGGGCAGCGCTTTGCCCGGTCAAAGACGACTTGAAGGGATGGCTTGGCGTCCACCAGACTTCCGATGACAGATTGTGGCCGGCACTGCCCAGCGCTTCGACGGTCTGCGGGAAAAGCAGCGCCTTGCCGATCGAGGCAATCTTCGGGGCAAAGCCCTGCTGCTTGGCCTGGTTCCAGAAGGTGGTGAAATCCGGTGGGATGACGACGCCGGTGATGATCTCGCACTGGCCGGACTTGAAGGCATTGATCTGCGCGGAGAAGTCGTCGGTCATGTTCTGGTAGCGGCCGGGATCGATCAGGCCATAACCCATCTTTTCCAAAACCGGCGGGAAGCCGACGACCTTGTCGCCCCAGGCATTGCCGTCACCATCGTTGGGGAACAGCCCGCCGACTTTTTTGTTGGTCTTGATCTGCGCCCACATATTGGTGAAGACGGCGATGACGTCCTCAAGGCCCCAGAAGAAGTGGTAGGCATAGTTAAACGGTTTCCACGAGGCCGGATCTCCGGGATTGCCTTGCTGGCCGATGAACCACGGCTGCCAGGGGGCCACCGTCGAAATACAGGGCATTTCCTCCGCCTCGCAGGTGGTTGCCACCGGATTGGTCGTCTCCGGCGTCGAGGCGACCAGAATAAGGTTCACGTCATCATCGACGATCAGTTCCTTGGCGACTTCCGCCGCCCGATTGGGGTTCGATTGGCTGTCCTTTACGACGACCTCGTAATTCAGTCCCATCGACTTTGTGGTTGCCAGGAAACTGTCGATGATGAACTTGTCGGCCTCGCCGAATGCGGCGAGCGGCCCCGTCTGCGGGCTGACATAGCCGAGCTTAACGGCAACATCCTGCGCGATCGCAGGGGCCGCAAGCCCGGATGTTGCGGCCAATGCACCGGTCGCAGCCGTCGTCTTCAGAAAGTCGCGTCTCGTAAACATGTTTCCTCCTCCCATTGGTCTCTCCTCCCAGAGAGCGTGATGTCTGTGGATCGCCTATTCCGGCCGCCTGCCCTCCCAGGCATCCTGCAGCAGGGCACGAATGGATTTGCGGTCGATCGGCCTTGGATTCCAGTAGGGGTTTTCCGTAGCGATCTCAGCCGCGCGATTGAGATCGGTTTCGCTGAGACCCAGGTCCTTCAAGGCGAGTGGCGCGCCAATCCCTTTGGCGAAATCCCACAGCCCGCCACCAACGGAACCGCCGAAAATCTGTGCTACCGGGGCCAGCAGTTCCGGCACGGCAATGGCATTGTAGCCGGCGGTATGCGGCAGCATGATCGCGTGCGTATCGGCATGCGGCGTATCGAACGTGCCGCCCAGCGTGTGGCAGATCTTGTGGTGCAGGGCCATGCCGACGGTGCCGAGCACAGTGCCGCAGAGCCAGGCGCCGTAAAGCGCATCGGCGCGGAGATCGGGAGCCCGTGGCGTCTCGACGATTCCCGGCAGGCTGGTCTTGAAGGCCCGCAGCCCCTCCACCGCCATCAGCGTCGAAATCGGGTTGCGGTCTTGCGCATAGAGCGCCTCGACCGCATGGGCCATCGCATTCAAGCCTGAGGTGACGCTCATGCCGGCTGGCAGGCCGAGCGTCAGAGATGCGTCATAGATCACCACTTCCGGCAGGATGCTTGCGTGCCGCACGGTCGTCTTGCGGCCGCCTTCCGTCTGCCCGAGGATCGGCGTCACTTCCGATCCGGCATAGGTTGTCGGAATGACGATCTGCGGCAAATCCGTGCGAAGGGCGATGGCCTTGCCAAGCCCGGTGGTCGACCCGCCGCCGAGCGACACGACGCAATCCGCGTTCGTCTGTCGAACCACGTCCATAGCCTTTTCCGTGACGTCGACCGGCGTATGCATGACGGCCCCGGCAAAGACACCGGCAGCGAAAGGACCCAACCGTGCGGCCAGCATTTCCGCATCTGCCTTCTGCTGCGGCGTCGACAGGACCAGCGCCCGGCTGCAGCCGAGCGTCTCCACCCATTCACCGACGGTGGCACTCTTGCCTTCGCCGAATACGATATGGGCGGGATTGCCGCTGTAGGCGAAATCGCGGCTCATGCTTCGGCTCCCTGTTTTGCCCGCACCATGACGAAGGTCAGGTCCAGCCGCCAAACGGGCGTTTTGCCCGCCTTCTGCTCGAAGATGCGCACCAGCTCCGGCTTGACGCCGAAGATCGCGTCCTCGGCCAGATGCGGGTCGCTGCCGTCATAGATATGCGTGGTGATCGTCTCGAAGTCCGGAGCCTTGATCATGAAGTGAAGATGGGCGGGGCGGCGCAGCGGATAGCCTGCCTGGCGCAACAGCTTGCCGACCGGACCGTTATCCGGCACGCCGTAGCCGCAGGGCTTGATGGTGCGATAGTGGAACCGGCCGTCTGCATCGGCACGGAACAGGCCGCGCAGGTTGAATTCCGGCTGCAGGTCCGGCTGCTGGTTCTCGTAAAACCCTTGCGCATTGGCTTGCCAAGTGATGATTTCGGCATTGGCGACCGGATCGCCATCAAGATCCTGAACGCGGCCGGATATTTCCATCCCTTCGCCGATGCCATCAAGCGAGATATTGCTGCCAAGCGCCATCTGCGGGACATCGGCGCGAAAGAACGGCCCGCGCACAGTGTTGGGCGTTGCAGACTTGGGGCGGCGCGAATTGATTTCCTCGACCAGCGCCGATGCGCCGAGAAGATCCGACAGCAGCACCCATTCCTGGCGCCGCTCGTCACTGGCATGTCCGACCTCGGTAAGGAATTCGATCACCTTGCGCCAGTCCGCCTGGCTCGGCCGCAATTCGCGGATCAGGGCATGCAGATGAGTCACCGCTGCCGCTAGAACCTGCGGCAGGCGATCGTCCTTCGATTGCGGAAGTCGTTGCGTGAACATGTCATGCGAGGTGGCCTCGCTGAAATTCAGCGCCATCGGACCCGGCGTCATGCGTCTCCTCCAAGGCGTTGGCTGGTGAAATTGAATTTAATCCAAACGCGGCGCGCGAGTGATGATTTTATTCCGCATTAATATATCATATCGTTATGAAAATAGATGAGCGCCACCTTGTCCAGCTTGCCGCCGTGGTCAAAACCGGCGGCGTCACCGAAGGCGCAGCTTTGCTCGGCCTCTCCCAGCCGGCAGTCTCGCGCACGCTGTCCATGCTCGAAGCCCGCATCGGCGAACCGCTGTTCATCAAGGGCCGCCGGCCGCTGCAGCCGACGCCATTGGGGCGGGCGTTGGCCGATCACGGCCAGACGATGCTGTCGGCATCGCGCAAGGCTTCCGATGTCGTCGAAAGTTTTCGTGTCGGCAAGAGCGGCGTGGTGCGCGTCGGCGGCACGCCCTTCTTCATGGATGCGCTGATTGCCGGCATGATCGCCGAGTTCCAGAACCTGCATCCAGACGTGCGCATCGACCAGACCTATGGCTATTTCCCGGACCTGCGCGCTGCGCTCAATGCCGACCAGATCGACCTTGCTATCTGTCCGATCGATATTCTCGACGAGGGCTCCGGCCTCGAATTCCAGCAGATCCTGCCCGGCCGCAACGTGGTTGCCTGCCGCGTCACCCATCCGCTGCTGCTGAAGCGCAAGCCGCAGCCGGCGCACCTGCTCGATTTCCCCTGGATTGCCCCGCCGCCGGGAAGCCCGCTGCTCGCTGACCTGCGCAGCATGCTTCTGTCGTTCGGCGCAACCGAGATCAAGATCCGCTATTCCGGCGGCTCGCTGATGAGCGTCGTCAACTATATGAAGGCGGCCGACGCGCTGACGATCATGCCGCACAGCGTCGTCTTTGCGCTGCGTAACGAAAAATCGATCACGGCGCTCCCCGTCCCCATTCCGCATCCCGAACGCGCCTTGGGCCTTCTCAAGCGCTCGGACGCGGCCCGCACCCCCTCAGTCGATCACTTCGCTCGCCACATCCGCACGGGCTTCGACAATCTCAAGCACCTGATCAAGCGGCATGAGCAATCGGTGGTCTGGGGTTCATGAACTGAACAGACCCTTCCTCGTAAGCATTTTCATTCTCGATGGGCGGTGACCTGCCGTTGCCGAACCATCTTCGATCGACGACCGACGCCGATGCCCATGCTTACAGTGCGGAACAATACGCGCCGATACGACAGGAATTGGGGCAGCGGCCGCCAGTGGTTTTCAGCCATGGCCGGCAGGGATCGCTGACATGTGGGGAACCAGATGATGTTTCTGGCTTCGGAGGGCTGCCCCGGGCATCGCCCACGGCCGCGCGGCAGCGGGTCGTCATTGCGGACAATGTCTCAGACAGTTGCTCGGCGCGCGAGATTCAGGGCGCCGAGAGCTGGTGGCTTCGAAACAAGGATGATGTCTAATTCGGCCTCGAACTTGGAGGTTGCATCAACAAAGGCCTGATGGAAATAGGGTTGCCTTTCGAACAGCCCTCCGCCTAGGTAGACTGGACCTCTCACGCCCTGTTCAAGGATCGCCGCCAACTTGCTGCAGAGATCTTGGACCTGCGCTGTGACGACGCCCGAGGCGAGTTGCGAACCCAATACAACCGCCTCGAACAAGACACCTGCGTGGCGGGCAAACTCTGCAGCCGAGGGGTTGGCGGACAGACGTTCATTGGCCTCTCGAAGGTCGGCGATCTCCAGCCGTTCAAGCAGTATTTCTTGGAGCACGTCTGATTGGCCCCCTGTCTCGGCGGCTCTAAGGCAGGATCGGATCGCGGCCCTGACCATTCCAGCGCCACCCCCCTCGTCGCCCAGTAGCCATCCCCAACCGCCGGCCGTTACAAGCGCGCCCTCTTGATCTCTGGCCACGACAATCGATCCCGTGCCCGAGATGACGGCGATACCACCATTGCCTCCCGCTGCCGCCGGCAGCAGTTCGGCATCATTGAGCATCTTCATCCCGCTCGTCGTCGCGGCCATCGGCTGCTGCGTCAGATGTTGTTGCCACAGAGCCGGCTTCCCGTGACGCCACATTGTCGTTTGATGCACTAAAAGACCGCAAAGGAGCTCCCTGGAGTTGCCCCATAAAA
>UBTA01000022.1 GCA_900468065.1 Hyphomicrobiales bacterium
CCGATATCGATGCCGATCATGGCAATGATCGGCAAAAGCGCGTTCGGCAGCGCGTGGCGGAAGATGATCCGGGCCGACGACAGGCCCTTGGCGCGGGCGGTGCGGACATAATCCTGATTGAGCACGTCGATCATCGCCGAGCGCACCATGCGCGCATACCAGCCGGCGCCGAGAATGCCGAGCGTGGTCGCCGGCAGCACGACATGGGCGAAGGTGCCAAAGCCGCTCATCGGGAACCAGGCGAGCGTAACCGCAAAGACATAGAGAAGCAGAAGGGCCGCGACGAATTGCGGTGCCGACACGCCCACGAACGACGCCATCATCACCAGCCGGTCGACCGGGCCGCCGCGGCGGACCGCAGCGATGACACCGAGAATGAGCCCGAGTGCCACTTCGACGAAGATACCGGCGGCCATCAGGATCAGCGTTGCCGGCAGCCGGGCCGCAATCAGTGCGCCAACATCGGTCTTCTGCGCATAGGAGCGGCCAAGGTTGCCCTCGGTCAGGCCCACAAGATAGTTCCAGAATTGCGCAAGCAGCGGTTGGTCGAGGCCGAGTTCGTGGCGGATATTGGCGACCGTCTGGGCCGTGGCGCTGCGGCCGGCGATCATCCGGGCGGGATCGGCGGGCAGGGCATAAAGCAGCAGGAAGGTGATCGCCGCAACGCCAAACAGGATCAGCGCCGTCTGAACGAGCCGCCGCAGGATCAGGAAAATCATCTCAGCCCCTCCCGCGCTGGGTGGGGTCGAGGATATCGCGCAGCGCATCGCCAACCAGATTGAAGGAGAGCGCGGTCAACAAGATGACGGCGCCGGGAATGAACACCAGCCAGGGGGCAGCCTGGAAATAGCTCTGGCTTTCGAAGATGATATTGCCCCAGGACGGCGTTGGCGGCTGTACGCCGATGCCGAGGAAGGAGAGCGTCGCTTCCAGCAATACGGTCGTGGCGATGCCGAGCGTGCCCCAGACGATCGCCGTCGGCATCAGATGCGGCAGGATATGATGGAACAGGATGCGGACGTGGCCGGCCCCCAGCGACCGTTCGGCCAGGATGAAATCGCGCTCCACCAGGCCACGGGTTTCGGTATAGACGATGCGGGCGACCTGCACCCAATTGACCAGCGCGATCACCATGGCGACGATCCACAGGCTCGGGCGCAAGAGCGCTGCCAGCACGATGGCCAGAAGCAGGGCCGGAAAGGCCATCATCAGGTCGGTAAAGCGCATCAGCGCATTGCCGACGAGGCCGCGCATATAGCCGGACAGGATGCCGATCAAAAGGCCGATCGCCACCGCGATGCCATTGGCGACAAGGCCGATGACCAGAGAGGTGCGGGCGCCGTAGAGCAGGCGGGAGAACAGGTCGCGGCCGAGCGTATCGGTGCCGAGCAGGAACTGGGCGCTTGGCGGCATCGGCGCGCCTTCCAGCGTCAGCCCGTCAAACATCTGTTCATCGGGGTTGTAAGGGGCGATCAGTGGTGCCGCGACCGCCATGAAGATGACGAGGGCGACGATCGCCAGGCCGAACAGCGCCGACGGCTGGCGGATCATGCTTTTCAGGATGCGCATCAACCGGCCTCCGGCATGGGCTCTGCGCCACCGAGGATCGAGGCTGCAACCTGTTCCATCGGCATGCGGCGCTGCATCGCGCAATTGCGCAGGATCGTATAGGCGAGTTCTTCATCGACATGGCGGACGGCGATGATGCGTTCGACGGCGGCATGGACCAGCGGCCGCAACCGGACGCGCTCTTCCAGATGGTTCAGCTTGTCGATCACGGCCTTGCGCTCGCGGTGAATGCCGAGCGCCATGACCAGGGCGGGATAGACGGCCGAGGAGGCCAGCGGCTTGGCGATGATGGCGCCGACGCCCTGTTCCATTGCCCAGGCGATGCGGCCGGGCGCCTCGGACCCGAGCAACGCCACCAGCGGCCGTGGCGCAATTTCGCCGCTCCAGGGCAAAAGACCGTCCCAGCCCTGATCGGCATCGACGAGGATGATATCCGGCAAGTCGGCGGCATCGAGCGGTTGCCATTGAACCGTCACCTGAAAGCCGATCAGCTTCAGCTGGCGGGTCAGCCGTTCGGTTGTGTTGTCTTCCCGGTGCAGGATCGTGGCGCGCCAGCCGGTAAAATTCGGCGTTTCCCTCATGACACGATCCTCAATGGCGCCGGCTGCCGGGTGCGGCGGCCGGTGAGATAGGGATCGGCGGGGATGGCCGGCTGCGAGGCGATGATATCGAAGCCGCCGCCATCATTGATGCGGCCGAGATGGAAGGGCAGCGCCGCATGGCGCGTATCGGGATTGATCAGGATCGGACCGAGGACGGTTGGCAAGGGTGCTGCCGACAGCTGGCGCGCAACAGCAGTCGGATCGTCCGTTCCGGCTGCCATGATGGCTTCCGTGCACAGCTTGACCGAGGCATAGGCGCTGGCAAAAACGCTGGAAATACGCCGCTCGATGCCGAACTTGGCGGATACCTGCGCCTTGAAGGCGGCATTTTCCGGGGTTGCCACCGTATCGAAATAGGCGGCCGCGCAGAGCTGGCCCGTGGCGACGCCAAGGCCGATATGGGGCAGTTCGCTTTCCTGCAGATCACAGCTCACCACCGGGCAGTTTTCCGGGAGGAAGGCCGGATTGCGGGCGCCCAGCGCGCGAATGGCGGCGAGAAAGGCATAGCTGGACGGGCCGATGAAATTGTTGAGGATGAAGCTCGGGCGGCGCTGTTCGATGTCGAGAACAATGCGTTCGACGGCGGTTTCCTCCAGCGGCAGGTAGCGCTCGCCGAGCACCTCTCCACCCGCTTCCTCGATCAGCTCGCGGGCCAGCCGGTTCATTTCCCAGCCCCAGACATAGTTGGCGCCGACCAGATAGGGACGGCGGCCGAAGCGCGGGATCAGATAATCGAACAGCGGCAGAAGATGCTGATTGGGGCAGCCGCCGGTATAGATGACATTGTCATTGGCCTCGAAACCCTCATAGGGGCACATATACCAGAGCAGGCCGTCATGTTTTTCGACCAGCGGGATGACTTCCTTTCGGGCAAGCGACGTGATGGTGCCGATAATATGACGGCAGCCGTGGTCGCGCAGCATGGCGCGCGCGCCTTCCAAATAGGCGGCGATATCGGCATGGGGATCGATGGTCACGGGTTCGATGGCATTGCCATGGATGGCGCGGACTTCCTCGATGGCAAAATCGGCGCCGTCACGCGCGTCGCGTCCGATCTCGGCATAGGGGCCAGTCGTCGAATATAGAATGCCAATTCGTACCGTATTTTTCATCAGCCCGCCAAAAACCAAAAACCCCACGACGCCGTGCCCATCTGAGATGGGAGCATCGTGGGGCCAAACTGCCCGTCGACCACAAGGTCATGTCAAGGAAAGTGCTTAATCCGTTGGCAAAATTAAAATACGGGCATTGCGTCCATGTCAAGCGCGATTCGCTTCGGAGCCTATGCCGCGGAATGGGGGTAGCCCGATGATTCGTTCGTGAGCGCTCTTACGGTCGAGACACGGTACTGCCTTACAATACTTCGCGGTGGTGATCCTTCCCGCAAGATTCGTGCGGATTGCGTCGTTTTGCCGTCCTTCACGAAAACGTCAGAATTTCTTACTTGCGGTTTGGCGTGGCGGTCACTACCTGACAGTCCTGAGATGTTACCGGTCACACCCTCTGTGGTTTGTGAGTTGACTGTATGATTATTTCAGGTAGTGAGGGTGCTCACGATCTGGCACCTCAGAATGTTGCGTTTCAGCAACACACAAAATCCCAGCCTGCATTTATGACAGATTATGACTGTAATTTTGATTGTTACAGTTCTTCGCCCATGTAATCTCGGGCTGCGGTTTCGGCCGCTGCCATTGGGGCTTGAATCGATATTTGGGGTGGGGGACGCTGATTTTTCAGCCACGAAAACCTGTGCCCAATCGAAACTTGATTGGATCCGAAATGACTATGAAGGCTATTCTTTTTGCCTCCGCTGCGGCCTTGACCGCAGCAAACGGCGCATTTGCCGCCGACGCTATTGTTGCTGCTGAACCAGAGCCGATGGAATACGTCCGCGTCTGCGACGCGTTCGGCACCGGCTACTTCTACATCCCGGGAACGGAAACCTGCCTGAAGATCGGCGGTTACATCCGTTTCCAGACCGACTTTGGTCCTAATAAGTCGGGCACGTCTGACTGGAACACCTTTACCCGTGCTCAGCTTGAGTTCGAAGCCAAGAACGACACCGAATTCGGCACGCTGTCGAGCCTCGTTGCACTTCGTACCAACGCCCGGGATTCTTCCGGTTCCGTGGATAACAAGACCTTTCTCGACCAGGGTTACATCGAAATCGCCGGTCTGCGCGTTGGTATGCAGTACAGCTGGTGGGATGACGACTTGAGCGGCGAAACCGACGTTATCGCCAGCAACGAGACCCGTCACAACGCCATCCGCTACCAGTACGAAACCGACGCTTTCAAGGCCGGTATCGCAGTGGAAGAGCTGGAAGACGCTTACAACACCAAGCCGGGCGAAGGCCCGAACAATGTCGGCATCACCGGTCAGGTTTCGGGCACGGTCGGCATTGTCACCGCTTACCTGCTTGGCGGTTATGACACCGACACCGAAGAAGGCGCTGTCCGCGCGATCATCTATGCTGATCTCGGCCCAGGCCAGCTCGGCATCTACGGTGCCTACGCTTCCGGCGCCAACTACTACTACGAAGAGTCCGAATGGACTGTCGGCGCCCAGTACGAACTGAAGATCAACGACAAGTTCAGCATCACGCCCGGCGCACAGTACTTCAGCAAGATCGATCTGAGCAGCACTGGCAACGGCTTCACCGGCGGCGATGCCTGGATCGGCGGCGTAACCGTCGACTACAAGATCACCGATGGCCTGAAGACCAAGGTGAGCGTTCAGTATCAGGATGAAGATGGTAGTGATGACGAAGTGTTCGGCTTCGTTCGTCTGCAGCGCGATTTCTAAGCTGCTGTAAAATATCCGGCTAGCCGTGCACGTGCACGGCTAGCCGACGGTTCGTCACGGATTTGGCTGACCTCCGATCAGTGACGGGGACGGTCCGGTTCCCTCCGGCCGTCCCGCACGGCCGCATTGCGGCCGAATCAGGATGCGATCGAGCGTCCCACGGGACACTTGCCTCCGTCGATAGTTGCCAGTTCGGAAATGGCATCTTCCACCGATTTTTCCCCCAGAAGGCCGAGCAGAGCTTGCTCTGCTTCTTTGCCGAGCTTTGCCGACCATTCGTTCATATTGCTTGAGACGAAGCATTCGGCCGGGATATCGTCACGCGTACCCCAGATTTTCTTGTCCGGCGTGACAGCGAGGTAAATCTCGCTCAGGTAGATCGCGCTGGCAGGCCGGCCAAGCCGGTAGCCTCCCTGATATCCTTCAGACGACACAAGAATATTCTTATGCATCAACGGCGCAACCAGTTTGCGCACAAGACTGGGCCTGGCATCGAGCTTCGCTGCCAGTGCTTCGCTCGTCGAGCGTGTGTTGTTCTTTTCATTGACGGCAACTGTAATAATGATCTGCAGAGCCGAAGAGAAGCGTGTGTCCATCATGAGGGCACATACTACTGCACACTTTTGAAAACACCAGATGGTTAGTGCAGACATAGTAAAACTCTCCAGCGGTTTACCGCCAGAGGTAAAGTTCATCAGTAGAGCCACGCCTGCAGGATGAGATCGCGTATCGTCCCGGCAGGCCCATACCCGGTTTCACATGAAAATCCGGGTGTGGGCTGCAGGTAGGATTTGACTCGATCGTTTTCAATAGGCGAGTTGCTCATATTGAGGACCCTCACCACAAATTTCTTTCGAGTATCCAGTAAATCGCGATCTTGGTGAAGCTGGGCATGTATTGAAAAAACGGCATCAACAGGAAGGAGAGGCGCTGCCATGTTTTCGGCCTGCGCTAACTCTGCGGGAGTGAGCTGCCGCGAAACAGAAAAAGCTCTGCATCCTTTTGGGATTGCAGAGCTTTTTGGAAATTGGTGCCCAGAAGAGGACTCGAACCTCCACACCCTTTCGAGTACCAGCACCTGAAGCTGGCGCGTCTACCAATTCCGCCATCTGGGCGACGGAGGGGGATGTACGAGGCCCACGCTTTTGTGTCAACAGGGTTTTTGAAGTTTTCTTGAAAAGCCTCTTAAAAAACCGGCCAAACCGTTGGAGGGGAAGGATTTTCCACGAAAATCATTTCGTTGGAGCGCGCGCCGCAAGCTTTAGCCGGGTTGCTCTTCAAAGGTGCGGATGCATTCCAGGCCCTGTTCGAGTAGCCTCTCCGCCTGACCAGCGGTTTCTGCTTCGACGTAGCACCGCATTTCCGGCGCGTTGCCCGATGGACGAAAGTGAATAATGCGTCCGTCTGTCAGCGTGACACGCAATCCGTCGATGTCGCTGATGGCTTTTGGCTCTCCGATGGGGGTGAGAAAGGCCGACAGATTGTTCATGCCGCCCCTGAGATGAGCCATAAGGGCAGCGCTCGTCTCGATCGGGAAGTTTTCGATCCGGTCGCTGAGCGCCACCGGGAGCGCGAAGCCTGCAGCAAGCGCCGAGAGGGGGCCGCCGCTGCGAGCGGCGCGGGAAAGAACGGCAAGCACCGGCAGGAAGCTGTCGCGCGTCGGCAGGGCTCTGAGAGGGGTTCCGTTGATGGTGAAGCCGGTGGCAGTCAATGTGCCGCCATTGGCCTCGAAACCGATGACACCGGATTGACCATTGCGAACGGCGTCCAGCATGCCAGCGATCACGAATGGCGACCCAACTCGAGTGCGCACGATTGAGAGGCCGTGCTGGCGCTCCAGGCCGGAATTGGAGGTGACCGGCGTTACGGCAATCGTCGCGCCGGCAAACTGCGCGGCGATCAGGCCCAAAAGGTCGCCGCGCAACGGCAGGCCGGTCTCGTCGCTGACAAGCGGACGGTCTCCGTCGCCATCGGCCGAGACGATCGCGTCGAGCTTATGCTCGAGCGCCCATGCCTTGAGCAGGTCGATCGTTGCAAGCGAAACGGCTTCGGTATCGACCGGAATGAAATCGGCGGAACGGCCAAGCGGAACGACGTCGGCGCCGTAGTGGGTCAGCACCTCGACAAACATGTCACGCGCCACCGTGCTGTGCTGGTACACACCGACTTTCAAGCCGCCCAAAGCGTTGGCCGGAAGGATCGCGGTGTTCCGGGCCAGGAAGAGTGCTTCGGCCTGTTGGGAGTGATCGGCGGCCATGCCCGGCGTCGCATCGATGGGTGCAGATCCGCTCATCAGTGCGCTGGCTTCCGCACCGATCGCTTCTTCATCGATCTTGGCGATTTCGCCGTCCGGGCGGTAGAACTTGATGCCGTTGCGATCGGCGGGGATGTGCGAGCCGGTGACCATCAAGGCAGCCGCGCTGAGCTCCAAACCATAGAGCGCCAGAGCCGGTGTCGGCACCGTCCCGCAATCGAGAACTTTCAGTCCGGCCCGGGTCAATGCGCCGGCGCAGATCGCCGAAATGTCCGGACTGGAGGCACGAAAGTCCCGGCCAAGCAGGATTGGATCGCCGGGTTTCGCCTGCCCGGACGAGATGAGATAGCGGGCAAACGCCGTCGCGTAGATAGCGGCCGCAGGGCCATTGAGATCAGTCGAAAGGCCGCGCAGGCCGCTGGTGCCGAATTTCAAGCTCAATCTATCCTCCGTCTCGCTGACAGGATTTTGATAATCCGGCGAGTGACTTACAGGGAATATTGGGGCATCCTGCCGATTGTGAAGGGGCACAATGTCAAATGATGCCCCAGTTTGCAGTCGGATGACCACGAAAACACGAATAAAACAAAAAGACTCACCGTTCTATGAAACAGGGACACCAACCAAGCAAACCCTTTTGGGAAAAGTGAGGAAACAAATGGCGGGATTTCGAAATTTCGTTATTGGCTGCGTGCTGAGCGCCGCCTCCATCATGATGCCTGCTGCCGGCTCGCAGGCCATGCCGGTACCGGATATCGGCGGCGCACAGAAATCGGACATCCAGACGGTTGCCCATCGCTCCGGTCACGGGAACTACAGGCCGCATCACCGGCCCAACTACAGGCCTCATCATCGCCCCAATTACAGGCCGCACTACCGGCCCGGGCGGCCCTATTATCGTCCGGGGTACCATCGCCCGTATTACCGGCCCTATTACAGGCCGCCCATCTATGTAGCGCCTCCGGTCATCTACAACGGCTATAACCGTCATGTCCGCTGGTGCCTGGCGCGGTACCGCTCCTACAATCCGGCGACGGACCGTTTTCTGTCGACGAGCGGCGTCTACAGGGTTTGCCGTTCTCCCTACCGGTAACAACGATCAATAGATGATGCGGCGGGATTTACCCGCCGTTTCAGTTTCAGCCGATCTCAGGCGGAAAGAGTGTCCAATGCCCATAGCAGCACCGCGTAGCGTGCTGCCTTGCTGATCGTCACATAGATGAGGAAAACAGGAAAAGGCGTGCGCAAAAGGCCGGCTGCCAGCGTCAACGGGTCTCCGACTATCGGCAACCAGGAAAAGAGCAGAATAGGCTGGCCGTAGCGGCCGAACAGTGCTTCAGCGCGCTTCCTGTTGACCGGGCTGACCGGAAACCACCGGCGATGCTCGAAACGCAGGAGAAAACGGCCGAGCACGAAGTTGACGACCGCGCCCAGCACATTGCCTGCCGTCGCGGCCAGAAAAAGTGCCACAAGCGGCGCGTCCGGTTGTCCGGCAGCGAGAAGCAGAGCGGCCTCGGACAAGCCAACCAGCAACGTGGCGGAGAGAAAAGCGGCGCTGAAAACACCGAAAAGCAGGCCTGCGGTCAAAGGATCAAGTCCGGTCGGTGTGGCCGAGATCGCGCCCGGGTTCGATCACGTCGCGGACAAGCTGCTTCAATTCCTTTGGTCCCGGAAAGCCGCCGTCACGTTTGCGTTCCCAGATCAGCGTGTCGCCGGCATGGATTTCAAAATTGCCGCCGGTGCCGGGAATGAGCGCCACTTCTCCCAGGCTGTCGCCAAACGTGGAGAGCAGTTCCTGCGCCATCCAGGCGGCACGCAGCAGCCAGTTGCACTGGGTGCAGTAGAGAATGGCAATGCGCGGCTTGTCTGTCATGTCGGCTTCCGTGGCGATGTCGTGTTGGCGGACGTTATCGATCGTTGGATTAGGCCGCAACAGCGCGCGATCAAGAATGCCTCACGAAATTGTTAACTAACGTTATCAGGTTTTGGCGGAAGTCTCCCTTGATAGTCGCAAATTTCGCAGCAAGAAAATGTTGCGTTGCAAAATCAAGAGGAGACAACATGACTGACCTAACATCGACCCGGCCGCCAGCCATGCTGCCTGGCCTGCAGCGGTTTTATCTGCCGCTCGATACGACAGCCGAAACACTGCTGCGCGTGGTCGCCGGCGTTCTGCTCGTCACCCACGGCTATGGCAAGATCATCAATCCCTTCGGCGCCGCTGGCATGGTCGAAAGCCTGGGCTTCTATCCGGGCGTCTTCTGGTCGCCGCTGCTGTCGGCCACGGAGTTCTTCGGCGGTATTCTGATCGCGATCGGCCTGTTCACCCGCCCGGCATCCTTTGCGGCCATGATCGTTCTGCTTGTCACGGTCTATTTCCATGGCATCGTTACGGGCGAAGGCCTTGCCGGCGCCGAAAAGTCGATCCTTTGGGCCGCGATTTTCTTCTTCTTTGCCATTCGCGGATCGAACGCGCAGTCCGTCGACGCCAAAATCGGCAAACAGATCTAGGTCAGTGGCGCCGCGATGGATGTCGTGGCGCTATTCCCCAACTTTCAAGGGTAGCGGCTTGTAGGTGTCGATCTCCACGCGCCCCGCCGCGATGAGATCCAGGCCCTCCCCATTCGCCGTCCCCTTGGCTGCGACAATATCGAAGCCTTCAACATTGCAGTCGGTCTCGATCTTCGCCGTATTTCCCGCATTGACGGCCGATCCACCAAGAACATCGAAAGTGATGGTTTCATCCGGCAATTCCGTGTTGCCGGTCGCAGTGTTTGCAGGATCGAATTGCGGCCGCAGCGTCAGCGAAATGTCCGTCAGTTCCTCGCCGCTTTCCAGAACGGCAAAGTCAAAGGCGCAATAGCCTTGCCCGCCGAACCAGGTGAACGTGTTGATCAGGGTGATGGCGAGGAACTGGGCGAGCATGTGGACCTTCCGAAGGGATGAGTTCCAGCAGCGTAGGCGCTGCCAGCCGCCCCCGCCATGGCCATTTTCAGGCGGGTGGGCCGACGATGGTGCTTTGTGCCGAAGGTCAGATCCAGCACAGCAAAATGGCGGCCGGAGCCGCCATTCTGAAAAGTGTCTTTGTCAGCCCGGAAGCGCTTACAGCGTGCGGGTGATGTGCTCGACGCGGAAGCACTCGATCGTGTCGCCGGCGCGGATGTCTTCGTAATTCTCGAAGGCCATGCCGCATTCCTGGCCCATCGGCACTTCGGAGACTTCGTCCTTGAAGCGCTTGAGGGTCTTGAGCTTGCCTTCGTGGATGACGACGTTGTCGCGAACCAGACGCACACCTGCACCACGTTCGACCTTGCCTTCGATGACGCGGCAACCCGCGACCTTGCCGGTCTTGGTGATGTTGAACACCTCCAGGATCTGGGCATTGCCCAGGAAGGTTTCGCGTCTTTCTGGAGAAAGAAGACCAGACATCGCTGCCTTCACGTCATCCACCAGATCGTAGATGATGTTGTAGTAGCGGATTTCGATACCGGAGCGTTCTGCAGCGGTACGGGCCTGGGCGTTGGCACGAACGTTGAAGCCGATGATGGCCGCGTTCGAGGCTTCTGCCAGCGAGATGTCGGACTCGGTGATACCACCGGCGCCCGAATGCACGATGCGGGCACGAACTTCGTCGGTTCCCAGCTTGTCGAGTGCGCCGGCAATGGCTTCGATCGAGCCCTGCACGTCGCCCTTGATGACCAGCGGGAATTCCTTGAGGCCGGTGTTCTGCAGCGTCATCATCATCTGTTCCAGCGAACCACGCTGGCCGGATGCACGGGCAACCGCCTTGTCGCGGGTCAGGCGCTGACGATATTCCGAGATTTCGCGGGCACGGCTTTCGTTCTCGACGACGGCGAACTTGTCACCTGCCAGCGGCGTACCGGAAAGACCGAGGATCTCGACCGGCATCGACGGAGGCGCTTCCTTGACGTGTTCGCCCTTGTCGTTGACGAGCGCACGAACACGGCCCCACTGGTCGCCGGCAACGATGATCTGGCCTGGCTTCAATGTGCCCTTCTGAACGAGGACTGTGGCAACTGCACCACGGCCGCGATCGAGCTGGGCTTCAACGACGGTACCTTCCGCCGTGCGGTCCGCATCGGCGCGCAGGTCGAGAATTTCGGCCTGCAGCAGGATGGCTTCGAGCAGCTTGTCGAGGCCGAGACCGGTCTTGGCCGAGACTTCGACGTCAAGCACTTCACCGCCCATGGTTTCCACGAACACTTCATGCTGCAGCAGCTGGTTGCGCACCTTCTGCGGATCGGCTTCGTGCTTGTCGACCTTGTTGATCGCCACGATGATCGGAACGCCGGCAGCCTTTGCATGGCTGATGGATTCGATCGTCTGCGGCATGACACTGTCGTCGGCAGCCACCACGAGGATCGCAATGTCGGTCGCCTGGGCGCCACGGGCACGCATCGCCGTAAAGGCGGCGTGACCGGGGGTGTCGATGAAGGTGATCTTGTGACCGTTCTGCTCGACCTGGTAGGCGCCGATATGCTGGGTGATGCCGCCGGCTTCGCCCGAAACGACATGGGTCTTGCGGATGGCGTCGAGCAGCGAGGTCTTGCCGTGGTCGACGTGACCCATGATGGTCACGATCGGCGGACGCGGCTGCATGTCGCCGGCGTCTTCGGTGTTGAACAAGCCTTCTTCGACGTCGGATTCCGAAACGCGCTTGACCGTATGGCCAAATTCGCCGGCGATGAGTTCGGCGAGGTCGGCGTCGATGACGTCGCCCGGCTTCATCATCTGACCTTCCTTCATCAGGTACTTGATCACGTCTACGGCCCGTTCAGCCATACGCTGCGACAATTCCTGAATGGTGATGGTTTCCGGAAGGATCACTTCACGCATGACCTTTTCGCGGGTTTCCTGCATCTGGCTGCGGCGGAATTTCTCCTGCCGGCGGCGCATGGCAGCCATCGAACGGCCGCGCGGATTGCCGTCGTCGTCGAGTGCGGCCGTCAGCGTCAGCTTGCCCTTGCGGCGTTCTTCTTCCGTCTTCGGACGGGCAGGGGCCTTGGCAGGTTCCGGGCGAACGACCTTGCCGCGAACCGGTGCGGTGGCGCCACGGTTCGGACGTGCCTCTTCCTCTTCGCCTTCCGCCTTGCGGCGGGCGCCGGGTGGAGGGGCGATCGTCGATGGTGCCGTTGCAGGCTTTGCGGCCTGGGCACGTGCCTGGTCTTCCGCCTTGCGGGCGGCAACGGCTGCTGCTTCCGCTTCGGCGGCAAGCGCTGCCTCGACAGCTGCCTTTTCGGCTGCACGTTCCGCAGGTGTGCGGGCTGCCTCTTCGGCGGCGAGACGGGCTGCTTCAGCCTGTTCAGCCTTCAGACGCTCGGCCTCTTCGGCTGCGCGGCGTGCCTCTTCGGCAGCGCGGCGCTTGGCGTCTTCGGCGTCGCGGATCTGGGCTTCGGCAAGCGCACGGCGGCGGGCGTCGATCTCGCCAGCGGAAAGCTGGTTGAGAACCACACCGACCCGCGGGCGGTTGTTGTTGTCCTGGCGATTGTCCTGCTGGCGCGGCTGTTGCTGCTGAGGAGCCGGGCGCGCAGGCTGTTGCTGCTGCGGCACGGGTGCCGGGCGCTGCGGTTCGACCACGCGTGCCACAGGGGCCGCCGGTGTTGCGATCGGAACGACCGGCTTTTCGTCTTCCGGCCGCATTGGCCGCCGCTTGCGCGTCTCGACCACGACTGCCTTCGTCCGGCCGCGACCCATGTCCTGGCGAACAGTTCCCTGACTCACCCCGGAAGGCTTCAGGGTCAGCGTCTTCTTGGCTCCGCCGAATGTCTTGTCGTCGTTGTTGTCGGTCATTCCGTTCCGTTCCTAAGATCAGGGCCGGATGCGTATCACCAGACCCCGCCGTTCAATTTCTGTTTTGCAATCGCGGTTGTGCCGGCCTGCGCCGGTGACCCGCGTCATTGTGTCGGCAAGCCAGATTCGGCGCCAACGGCTCGAGCGGGGACGGTTCCCCGATATCGTTCGAGCATGTTTGCGCGCTTCACTACACCCTCACCCGCCTGCCCTGCAAGCGCTGCGGCATGGATAAAAGCATTCTGGCCTAAAAGCCCTCCCATTTCCGCTTCGGTGAAGAAGCGAAAGGAGGGTATTTCCTGTCCGTCATCGACGACAAAGCTCATCGCCTTGCGCGCCTGGTCTATCTTGCGCACCCCGTCCGCTGCGGCATCCACCGCATGAAAGGTGGCGAGCGCCGCCAGTCCGCGCACGGCCTGCTCGACTTTCGAAGCGCCACTGATGAACTGCGCGGCCTTGCGCGCCAGGTTCATCATGCCGCCCAGTTGCATCGACAAGAGCCGGTCCACCTCATCGGCAAGCTCCGGTCCAGCCGTCACATCCGCCCGCTTCAGTCCGCGGGCAAACAGTTTCTTGGCAATCGCCTTCTCGACGATCGCCCGTTCCGCGCTGACCCAGCAGCCCCGGCCCGGCAGCTGCTTCTTCAGGTCGGGCACCACCCGGCCATCAGGCCCAGCAACAAAGCGGATCAACGTTTCCGGCGTTCCGCTCTGCCGTGTCACGATGCACATGCGGCCGTTCACTGCTTCACCATCGATGTCCCCGGCAGGGTCCTTGTCTTCAACTAACATGACGGTCTTCAAGCAGCATCAGCTCGGATCACGATCAGCAACGCCTTTTCAGGCGTCCTGTTCCGCGCCTTCCACGACTTCGAGGGCTTCTTCTTCGCGCGCCAGGTCTTCTTCGGTGATCCAGCCGGCAGCAAGACGCGCCTGCAGGACCATGCGTTCGGCATCGACGCGGGAGATTTCGAGCTTGGAGAACAGGCCTTCAAACTTCTTCGTCTCGCCGTCCTTGCGTTCCGACCAGCCGACGAGATCGTCAGCGGCGCAGCCTGCAAAGTCTTCCATCGTCTTGATGCCGTCTTCACCGAGCGCAACCAGCATCTGGCTGGTCATGCCGTTGATCGTGCGCAGCTCATCGGAGACGCCGAGCGCAATGCGCTTGGCATCCAATTCGCCTTCAAGCCGCTCGAGATATTCGCGAGCGCGGGTCTGCAGTTCGCTGGCGGTGTCTTCGTCGAAGCCTTCGATCGAAGCGATTTCGTCAAGCTCGACATAGGCAAGCTCTTCGACAGCGGCGAAGCCTTCCGATGCCAGAACCTGGCCAACCATTTCGTCGACGTCGAGGGCTTCCATGAACAGCGCGGTGCGTTCGTTGAATTCCTTCTGGCGGCGCTCGGATTCTTCCGCTTCCGTCATGATGTCGATGTCCCAGCCGGTCAGCTGCGATGCGAGGCGAACGTTCTGGCCGCGGCGGCCGATGGCCAGCGACAGCTGCTCATCCGGAACCACGACTTCGATGCGCTCTGCGTCTTCATCGAGAACGACCTTGGTGACTTCAGCCGGCTGCAGCGCGTTGACGATGAACGATGCCGGATTCTCATTCCAGGGAATGATGTCGATCTTCTCGCCCTGCAATTCGCCGACAACGGCCTGAACGCGCGAACCGCGCATACCGACGCAGGCGCCGACCGGATCGATCGACGAATCGTTGGAAATGACGGCGATCTTGGCGCGCGAACCCGGGTCACGGGCAACGGAGCGGATCTGGATGATGCCGTCGTAGATTTCCGGAACTTCCATGGTGAACAGCTTCACCATGAACTGCGGATGGGTACGCGACAGGAAAATCTGCGGGCCACGCTGTTCGCGGCGTACGTCGTAGACATACGAGCGGACGCGGTCGCCGTAGCGCATGTTCTCGCGCGGGATCATTTCGTCGCGGCGGATAATGCCTTCGCCACGGCCAAGGTCGACGATGACATTGCCATATTCGACACGCTTGACGGTACCGTTGACGATTTCGCCGATGCGATCCTTGAATTCGTCGAACTGGCGGTCACGCTCGGCTTCGCGAACCTTCTGGACGATGACCTGCTTGGCCGACTGGGCGGCGATACGGCCGAAATCCATCGGCGGCAGCGGGTCGGCGATGAAGTCGCCGAGAATGGCGTCCGGGNNGTTCAGGCCGTTGTCGGCGCGGATATTGCTTTCCGAACCGTAGCGCGAGCGGGCGGCCTTCTGGATCGCGTCGGCCATGGCGGCCAGAACGATTTCGCGGTCGATCACTTTTTCGCGCGCGACGGCATCCGCGATCTGCAGAAGTTCGAGCCTGTTAGCACTCACTGCCATATTAAAGTCTCCGTCTGATTGCCGGGGCCTCTATCGAAGGCGTCCCGCGCCCATGAACTCAATTGATCGGCGAATCTTCGTCTTCGAAGTTTTCATTGGCGGCCACACCCTGTTCGGCTTGGGCCGCCTTCGCCTTCTTGTCTGCTGTCAGCGCATCGCGGATCAGATCGTCCGTGAGGATGAGCCTGCCTTCGGCGAGCGCCGTAAAGGGAATGACCACCCGCGGTTCTTCGCCGGCTGCCGGCTGGTCGCGCTCGATCGTGAAACCTTCGTCGTCGGCGGAAAGGATCTTGCCGCGGAAACGCTTGCGGTTATCGACCAGGATCGAGGTTTCGAACTTGATCAGATGGCCGGCCCAGCGCGTGAAATCCGACTTGCGCACCATCGGCCGATCAATGCCCGGCGACGATACTTCCAGATGATATTCCCGATCGACCGGATCTTCCACGTCGAGCACAGGCGAGATCGCCGTCGAAATCGCTTCGCAATCCTCCACGGTCATCGTGCCATCGAGCCGCTCGGCCATGATCTGCAGCGTCGCGCCATTCTGTGAGGACAGGCGCACGCGCACCAGCTGGTAGCCCATCGGAACGAGGACGGGTTCGATGATGTCGGCGATGCGCCGGTCGATGCCGGTCTCGGTGACCAGGCGCGGTTCCTGTGTGTTTTCTGCCGTTGCCGTATCGGACAAACGATGTTCTCCCAAAACATCGGTAACAAAAAAGAGCGGGTCCTGACGGGCCCACTCTTCATCACCGATCAAGAATTTGAGGGTCATATACGCTCGATTATCCGCAAATGCAAGATATCCCGCTCACCGGCCCGCAAAACCCGAATGCAGGCTGAGAAGTGGTAAAATCCTGCCGGTGGCAGTGCTTTTGCTTGCCCGGCCAGTCATCTGGCTTAGATTGGGTGTCACAAAGACGATTCAATCACAGACAGGGTGGAAAGCGCGTTGCCGCATCGACTATCGCCATTGGCGCCGTTCAAGCATGATACGTTCCGGGTCATCTGGGTGGCCAGCCTTGCATCCAACTTCGGCGGACTGATTCAGGCCGTCGGCGCCGCCTGGATGATGACCTCGATTACCGACTCGGTAAATATGGTAGCGTTGGTGCAGGCCTCGACCTCGCTGCCGATCATGCTGTTTTCTCTTATTTCCGGCGCGCTTGCCGATAATTTCGACCGCCGCCGCATCATGCTGATTGGCCAGTGTTTCATGCTCAGCGTCTCGGCGCTTCTGACACTCTGTGCCTATTTCGGTTTTATCACCCCCTGGCTGCTTCTCTTGTTCACCTTCCTGATCGGCTGTGGCACGGCGCTCAACAATCCCTCCTGGCAGGCTTCGGTCGGCGACATGGTGCCGCGCGAGGTACTGCCGGCGGCCGTCGCGCTGAACAGCATGGGGTTCAACATCACCCGCTCTGTCGGCCCCGCAATCGGCGGCGTGATCGTCGCGGCGGCCGGGGCAGCCGCGGCCTTTGCCGCCAATACGCTCAGCTATTTCGCCATCATCTATGCACTGCTGCGCTGGCGCCGGGAGGAGACGCTGTCGACGCTGCCGCGCGAATCGATGGGCCGGGCGATTTCCGCGGGTCTGCGTTACGTCGCGATGTCGCCGAATATCGGCAAGGTGCTGGTGCGGGGCTTCTTCTTCGGCCTGTCGGCCAGCGCCATCCTCGCCCTTCTGCCGCTGGTCGCCCGCGACCTGGTCGCCGGCGGACCGCTCACCTATGGCATCATGCTCGGTGCCTTCGGCCTCGGCGCCATCGGTGGCGCGCTTTTGAGCGCCCGGTTGCGCGAACACCTTTCCAGCGAATGGATCGTGCGCATTGCCTTTGCCGGTTTTGCCGTCAGCAGCCTGGTGACGGCGGTCAGCCCCTATGGCTGGCTGACCAGCCTTGCGCTTCTTCTGTCAGGTGCCGGTTGGGTTCTGGCGCTGTCGCTGTTCAATACGACCGTGCAGCTCTCGACGCCTCGCTGGGTCGTGGGACGGGCGCTATCGCTTTACCAGACGACGACGTTTGGCGGCATTGCCGCCGGCAGTTGGATGTGGGGGCAGGCGGCGGAAAACTATGGCCCGGCGAATGCGCTGATCGCCTCGGCACTGCTGATGGTGGTGGGCGCCGCCATCGGGCTGAGATTGCCGCTGCCGGAGTTTCAGTCGCTCAATCTCGACCCGCTCAACCGCTTTTCGGAACCTCTGCTGAAGCTCGATCTCAAGCCCCGCAGCGGCCCGATCGTGGTGATGATCGATTACGAGATCGCCGACGACGACGTGCCGGACTTCCTCACCGCCATGGCCGAGCGCCGCCGTATCCGGATCAGGGATGGCGCAGGGCAATGGGGGCTGATGCGCGATCTGGAAAACCCGACCACCTGGACCGAAACCTATCACGTGCCGACCTGGGTGGAATATGTCCGCCACAACCAGCGCCGCACACAGGCAGACGCGGAGATTGGCGACCGTCTTCTCGCCCTGCATCGTGGTGACGCTGCCCCCCGCGTGCATAGGATGATCGAGCGCCAGACGATCCTCCCTTATGAGTACGAGCGCTACAAACAGCAGATGGACATGCACTGAGCGCTGCGGCTCACGATAAAATCTTCTTGATTGGATGTTGATCGCTCCGCATGAAACCATCCGGGCTGGGGGACATTGTGTTGAACCGCGCTTGCTGCGCCACCGCACCAACAGGAGTTCCCGATGCCAACACGGCTTCTTCTTCTCACCGGAACCATTCTCGCCGTCGCTCTTGCTGCTCCGGCATTCTCGCAAACGGCGGGCACCGCGGTTGAAACCCGGCGCCCGAACGGGGCGGGCCAGAAGCCGGCTTTCGAGGGGCAGACCCGGGCTCCGCAGCCTTCCCAGGTGGTGAAGATCAGGGCAGAGCCGGTTGCGGAAGGCTTGCCCAATCTCTGGGCGATGGAATTCCTGCCGGATGGCGCGATGCTGGTAACGGCCCGGGAAGGAACGATGCACATCGTTTCGGACGAAGGCGATGTCAGCGCCGCCATATCAGGGGTGCCCGAAGTCGATTCGAGCGGCCAGGGCGGCCTTCTCGATGTCGCCCTTGCGCCTGATTTCGAAACGTCCGGGATGATCTTCTTGTCGTTTTCCGAACCGCGCGACGGCGGCAACGGCACGTCGGTCGCCTCGGCGAAACTCGTACGCTCCGGCGCAGGAGCGGCGCTGGAAAGCACAAAGGTCATCTTCCAGCAGATACCGACTTATGACGGCAACAAGCATTATGGTTCGCGGCTGGTGTTTGGCCTGGACAATGCGCTTTACGTGACGGTCGGCGAGCGGTCCGACCGCAAGACCCGCGTACAGGCGCAGGATATAACCAGCGGCCTCGGCAAGGTTTTTCGCATCGACATGCAAGGCAAGGCACTGCCGGACAATCCGTTCGTCAAGACCGACGGCGCGATACCGGAAATCTGGTCCTATGGCCACCGCAACATGCAGGCGGCAGCGCTCGACGGGCAGGGGCGCCTTTGGACCGTGGAGCACGGGCCAAAGGGCGGCGATGAACTCAACCGGCCGCAAGCGGGCATGAACTATGGCTGGCCGAAGGTCACCTATGGCGTCGAATACAGTGGCAGCAAGATCGGCGACGGCATCACCACGCTGGAAGGTACGGAACAGCCGGTCTACTACTGGGACCCGGTCATCGGTCCATCGGGGATGGCTTTCTACGACGGTGATGCCATTCCCGAATGGAAAGGCGCTTTCCTGATCGGCGGTCTCGTCGCGCAGGGATTGGTGGTCCTGCATATGGACGGCGACAGGGTTAAATTCGAAGAGCACGTCCCGCTCGAGGCCCGCATCCGCGACGTTAAGGTCGCGCCGGATGGCTCGGTCTATGCCGTGACGGAAAGCCGGGGCGGGGGATCTACGATCCTGAAGCTGACCAAGGCTTAGCCCGAGACTCGGTATTGCATGAAGACGGGCCGTCTTGCGTGTCGCCCCTCACCCTCCCCCCGTAAACGGGGCGAGGGACTGGTTCGGAGCTTGCCGCTTCTTCCTTCGCCCCGTTTAAGGTGAAAAGGTGCCCGAAGGGCGGATGAGGGGCAGGCCAAGTGCGAAACTACCTCAACTTCGCCTTCAGACCCGCATCCGGAAAACACGTCGGCTCGATGCCGTTCTTCGCCTGCCATGCGCCAAGCGAGCGACGGGTCTTGTAACCCGCCAGGCCGTCGGCCTTGCCGATATCATAGCCCTGTTTTTCCAGCGCCTTCTGCATCTTCAGAACGTCCGAGCGCAACATCTTGCCGACATCGCCGAACTCGCGCCTGAAGGCGCCGCCGCCCGACGCGATCCGGTCGGCGAGGTTGCCGATGAACAGGGCATAGAGGTCGGAATTGTTGTATTCCTTGATGACGTAGAAATTCGGCGTGACGATGAATTCAGGCCCGTTGCGGCCGGCGGGTACCAGCATCATGCCTTCCGCCTTGGTTTCGCTGGCTGGAAACGCCTTGCCGGATGCGCGCTCGATCCCATCGGATGCCCATTGTGAGATCGGCTTGGCCAGGTCCGGGCCTTCCTGCGCGCACGTAACGTTGGCGGGGATATAGACCTCGAAACCCCAGTCGCGGCCACGCTGCCAGCCCTTTTTCGACAGGTAGTTGGCGATAGAGGCAAGTGTGTCCGGTGTCGATTTCCAGATGTCGCGGCGGCCGTCGCCATCGAAATCGACGGCATATTTGAGGAAACTCGTCGGCAGGAACTGTGGCTGGCCCATGGCGCCGGCCCAGGAGCCCTTCATCTCGGCTTCGCGCACGTCGCCGCTGTCGAGGATGTGAAGGGCGGCGATCAGCTCGCGGCGGAAAAGATCGCCGCGCGTCGACATGAAGGCCTTGGTAGCAAGCACGTCCATGATCGGATGTGGGATCTTCGCCCGGCCGAAACCGGATTCCCGGCCCCAGATGGCAACGACGATCGGACCCGGAACGCCGTATGTCTTCTCGATCCGCCGGAGCGTCGCGGCATTTTCCTTGGCAAGACTGCGGCCGGTTGCCGCCAGCCCCTGCAGCCGCTGTTCGGAGAAATAGGCGCCGGGCGAAGAGAATTCCGCCTGGCTCTGCTTCTGTTCGCCGGGCGGCTTAGTGCCGGGCGGGACGAGGTCCGGCAGGTCCCAGTTGAGCTTCACATCGGCAAATGCGGCCTTGAAGGCGGCGGGCGAGATGCCGGATTTCTGCGCCTGCGGCCACAGATCGGTCTGCAGCCATTGACGGAACTGGGCTTCGGTTTCGGCTTGGGAGGCGGCAAGGGCAGGCAGGGATGTGAGGGTGATAAGGGCGGCTGCGAGAAGTGACAGAATGTGCCGCGCCTTGTTGCGCTTCAGCGGACCTTCTTCAGCCTGGGACGGAGCGTCTCTAAACTCCGTCATCCTCGCCCTTGTGGCGGGGATCCAGCAGCGCCATGTCCATGGCGCGAAAGAGTCTCTCACGCGACGGACGTCGCGTGGCTGGATTCCTGTGACGAGCACAGGAATGACGGGAGAGAGTATTGCGGCTTTGCAATTCACCGCATCGTTTGCCGTGGCAGTCTTGGTGGGAAGGCAGTCCTGCATTCCAAGCGGTGTCTTCCTCAAATCGCCGTCCTCGCCCTCAATGCCGCCGTCAGCGTGCCTTCGTCCAGATAATCCAGTTCGCCACCCACCGGCACGCCATGGGCGAGCCGGGTGATCTTGACGCCGAGGCCGTCGAGCTGGTCGGTGATGTAATGGGCGGTCGTCTGGCCCTCGACGGTGGCGTTGACGGCGATGATCAGTTCGCGCACGCCGCCTTTGCTCACCCGTTCGATGAGGCCCTTGATGTTCAGGTCGTCCGGTCCGACGCCATCGAGCGGTGACAGTGTACCTCCGAGCACGTGATAGGCCGTGTTCATCGCACTCGCCCGCTCCAGCGCCCAGAGATCGGATACATCCTCGACGACGATGATGACAGAGTTGTCGCGCCGGTCGTCGGAACAGACGCTGCAGGGGTCGATCGTATCGACGTTGCCGCAACACGAGCAGATGCGGACCTTGCGATGCGCTTCGCCCATCGCCTCGGCCAGAGGGCCGAGCAACTGATCCTTCTTCTTGACCAGGTGAAGGGCGGCGCGCCGGGCCGAACGCGGCCCGAGCCCGGGCACCTTTGCCAGGAGCTGGATGAGTTTTTCAATTTCGGGACCGGTGACTCGCTTTGCCATGCGGGGTTTCTACTCCATATCTCCACGGAACGGAATCGCTGAAAAGAAAGTGCCGCCCATGAAAATCCTCGCCGTCTGCACCGGCAACGCCGAAATGCTGCCGGGAAAATCCTACAGGACCGGCATCTTCAAGCATCCAGTCGATGCCGGAGTGATGATCGACCGCGAGGGACTGATCGGCGACAAGATCTGCAACCGCAAACACCATGGCGGTGTCGATCAGGCGGTTTATGCACTGGGTTCTGTCGATCTCGACTGGTGGTCAAAGGAGCTTGGCCGCGATCTGGAGCCGGGCATTTTCGGTGAAAATCTGGTGATCGAGGGTGCCGACAGCCGCAAGATCTCCGTCGGCGACCGGTTTGAGACGGAGACGGTCGAACTCGAGGTCACATCTGCCCGCATCCCCTGCGCCACATTGGCTGTTCGCATGGACGATCCCGGTTTTGCAAAGCGCTTTGCCAAGGCCGGACGGCCGGGCTTCTACTGCCGGGTGCTGAAGGATGGTGTCGTCCAGGTTGGAGATGCCGTGACCTACCACGCCTATTCCGGCGTTCCGGTGCTGATGCCGGAGCTGCTGGAAACCTATGGCAAAAACCTCTCCGACGAGGACCGCGCCCGCTATATCGCAGCGCCCATCCACCACAAGCTGAGAGCCAAGCTCAGCGGCTGAGCCGGGTTTTCTCCGCGTCGCCGACTTTAACCATCTGCTTAAGTTCCGCTTTCTTTCAGTCGCGTCTCAACCTATGGAGAGGCTGTCGCAAGGCCCGCCATTGCATTGGGGTCGGTGCGATAAATCGATGATTGTGCAGACATCTGGAAAACCGAAGCGGACTTGCGAGGGCAAGCGCGCGAGGTTGCTTGCGTCTGCGAACAGAAGAGCGGCAAGGGCTGTGATCATGTCCGGATTTTTGCAGGTTGCAGCCCGTTTTGGGCGAGTGGGGACCGTGCTGGGCGTCGTACTTTTGAGCCTGGTGGTTCAGAGCGCTATCGCGGTGGCAGGGGAATGCGCCCCTTCGCGGGTCAGTCCCGAGATAGCCCGCCTGCAGCGCCAGATCGCAGCCAACCGGGCTTTCCAGGTCAAATACAGCTGTGCTGCCAGGGGAAACTTTGCCTGCCGCGAAATTGCCGGCCGTATTGCGCAGGCCAATACCCGGATCGCGAGCTTGTCCGGCGCTTCGCAGAGGGTATGTGCGAGGCAAGCCGTCGCCGAACGCGCTCCAGCCCGCCGGCCGGTGGCTGCGACACGCAGCGCAACGGCAGGTTATGCGTTGCCGCGGATCAGCGCCAAGATCGAAACACGATGCGTTCGCCTCTCGGACGGCTATTCGTTTCCGACACCGAATTCCGGTTATAACACTGCCAACGATATGCAGGCGATCGCGGCGCAGTGCAAATTCATCTGCGATGATCCGGCGATGGATGTGTACCGGATTACCAGCGCTGACCGGAATACCGACGAGATGATTTCGGTGACGACAGGTGCGCGTTACGCCGAATTGCCGAACGCCGGCACCTACCGCCGGGCAGCGTCGCTGAAGACCTGCGACATCAATCGTTTCTACAAGACAGTCCTGGCAAAAATGCCGCAAGCCGCAGATGCGTCGAGTTCGAATGCGGAAAGCGTCCAACCGGTCGAGGCGCTGAACGTGGCGCTTCTCGGAAATGTCGGACTGCGCGGCACCACGAGTTTCGTACAGCCACCGGCCCGAAAGGTCCGCGTCGTCGGCGCCTCCTACCTGCCGGATAACTGATCCAGGCTTGAACCGGGGGACTCGTCCCTGGTCCCGCCAGCCTGACTGCTGACAAAGGCATTTCTTCGCATTTTGCAGATAGGGAAACTATGCGACAACCAAAACCACCGTCATCAAGTCTGTTGTTCGCCCTCATTTCG
>UBTA01000154.1 GCA_900468065.1 Hyphomicrobiales bacterium
GGCGAGCATGGGTCCTTTACCGGGGCCTTTGCGGGCATCTTTGCCTTCGATACATCCGGCCGGGCGCAGGTCGCGGATTTCTACCGGTTTGCCTACGAGGTCCTGTAATTGGTGGTTGCAACTTTGTGCACTGTATCAGTTAACTCTTATAATTAACTGATATCATTACAATTTTGTAATTTATAGTTTCAGTTTCCGTTCATCTTTATGGTCGTAGTTTCGGGGTGTCAAAAACGAAAGGACACCCCGATGAAACGTCTGTTGATTGCGCTGGTCGCAAGCTCCTTCCTGACGGCGCCGATGGCCTTCGCGCAGCCGGCCCGGCCGTTCGAAGTCGCCCAGGTGAAGGAGCGTCATGTCGAGAAACGTGTTTACCGGCATGGCAATACCAAGATCGTCGAAAAGAATGTGGTCGTGAAGCAGCGCTGGGCACGCGGCCACCGCCTGTCGCCCTCTGAGCGCCGCCGCATCGCTGCCGTCAATGACTACCGCCGCTACAAGCTGCGCGCACCGCCGCGTGGTCAGCAGTGGGTGCGCGCCGGTAACGACTTCCTGCTGATCAGCGTCGCCACCGGCGTCATCGTCAATCTGGCGACGCGTTGATCAGGTTGAGCGTGACAGCCAAAAAAGGGCGGCATTGAGAGCCGCCCTTTTTACCGAATAGTGCGGGGCGCAGGCCGTCCCGTTGGCCTAGCTTGCCCTTGCAGACCACTCCGTAAACGGGTCGGGCAGTGCCCGCCAGCGGTCTGGTGTAAATGCCTTGGCATCGACCAGACACTCATCGAGTTCCGCTTCCAATGCCGCCTGGTCCATCGGATCGGCGCCGATGAAGACGATTTCCTGGCGCCGGTCGCCCCAGATAGGGTCTAGATAGGGCTTCATCATCGCAAGGAAACCCGGATCATCCGGCCATTGGGCTTTCGGAACTGCCGACCACCATAGCCCCATTTTCGAGGTGCGCACCATCGGTCCGGCCTGGCTAAGTTCGCCGGCGTGATGCGGCCGCGTCGCCAGCCAGAAAAAGCCCTTGGCCCGCACGACGCCTGGCCATGGCCGGTGGACGAAATCATGAAATCGCGCCGGATCGAAAGGCCTCTTCGCCCGGTAGACGAAAGAGCGGATGCCGTATTCCTCGGTTTCCGGGATGTGATCCTTGAAGCCGTGCAGTTCCCTGTACCAAAGTGGATGCTGTTCGGCTTTCTGCATGTCGAACAGGCCGGTGCCGAGAACATCGCGCAAAGCCACCTTGCCAAAATCCGTCTCGATCAACCGCGCATCGGCATTCAGCCCCGCAATGATTTTTCGGGCGGCATCGCGTTGCTCAGGTGTTGCACTGCCCGTCTTGTTGAGAATGACGACATCGGCGAATTCGATCTGCTCGACCAGGAGATCGACAAGCGTGCGGTCATCATTGTCTCCGGCAGTATCACCACGGTCGGCAAGGAAGTCGGCGGATGAATAATCGCCCAGCAGGCTGACCGCATCGACCACGGTGACCATCGTATCGAGCCGGGCGACATCGGCAAGGCTGTTGCCGGCCTCGTCACGGAATTCGAACGTGGTGGCGACGGGCAGGGGCTCTGCGATCCCGGTCGATTCGATCAGCAGATAGTCGAACCGGTCCTGTTCGGCGAGCTTGCGCACCTCGTTGAGCAGGTCGTCGCGCAGGGTGCAGCAGATGCAGCCATTGGTCATCTCGACCAGTTGCTCCTCGGTCCGCGACAGGTTGGCGCCGCCCTCGCGCACCAGTGCCGCATCGATATTGACCTCGCTCATATCGTTGACGATGACGGCAACCCGCAATCCGTCGCGGTTGTTGAGGATATGATTGAGCACCGTGGTCTTTCCGGCCCCGAGGAAGCCGGAAAGGACCGTGACGGGGAGTTTATCGGACATTGTTTATATCCTTTAACGTTATACTATTACATTTTGTGATCTCAAAAAGGCGGACCTATTCTGGCCCGCCTTTTCACGGTCTTGGGAGGACCTTTTTAGCTAGCGTTGGAAAGGCAGGTCTTCAGCGATGTGCCGATACCGTCCATCAACTGGAAATACAGGTCTGGACCGGCCTCAAGCGTTGCCGCCTCCGGATCCAGCGTGCCCGATTTCGCTGCTGTGCCTTCGAATACGACATTGACGAGTTTGGGTTCGAACTGCGGCTCGGCAAAGACGCAGGTTGCGCCGAGTTCGACGATCTTTTCATGGATCTGCTTCAAACGTGCAGCACCCGGCAGGGTCTCTGGGCTGACGGTGATCGATCCCGCCACCTTCACATGATAGCGGTGCTCGAAATACTGGTAGGCATCGTGAAAGACGATGAAGGGCTTGTCCTTGATCGGTGCGACAGTCTCAACGAGCTTTTTGTCGAGCGCATCGAGCCGGGTGTTCAGCGCATCAAGATTGGTTTTGTAGGTTGCGGCATTGGCCGGATCTGCGGCGGCCAGCGTCTTTTCGATCTCGACTGCCATCGCCTTGGCATTGATTGGATCCAGCCAGAGATGCAGGTCGAACTCACCCTCGTCGTGATGGTGACCGGCTTCTTCATGAGCCTCGGTACCTTCAGCACCTGCTTCGTGCTCGTCGCCGTCGTCATGGGCCTCGAAGGCGCCGCCTTCGCGGAATTTCAGCTTTTCAAGACCGGGTGCATCGTCGAGTTCGACGATTTTGGCACCGCTACCAAGAGATTCCAGCGGCTTTTCGAGAAAGGCTTCCAGCCCATGGCCGACCCAGAAGACGATATTGGCCTTTTCCAGGGCTGCGGCATTGGAGGGCTTCATGCTGTAGGTATGCGGGGAGGCGGCACCCTCTACGATCAGCGCCGGTTCGCCGACGCCCTTCATGATCGAGGCGACCAGGGAGTGGATCGGCTTGATCGAGACGACGACATTGGGAGCATTGGCATGGGCGGCGCCCTCTGCCAGAAGCATGGTGGGGGCGAAAAGCAGGGAAGATGTCAAAAGGAGGGAATTTTTCAGGCTCATGTGGGAACTCCTGTCTTGTAAATCAATGTAATGTTATTACATCAATTGCGTTATGCTATAACGTGTGGCATAGCGGCTGGCAACACCCCATCCGGATTTTTTTGATGCTTAATTTCCGCAATACAGATCAGACACCGCTCGTCTCGCTCAACAATGCCGGCATCCGCCGCAATGGCCGCTGGCTGGTGCGCGGCGTCGAATTCTCGATCAGCCGTGGCGAGATCGTCACGCTGATTGGCCCCAACGGCTCCGGCAAATCAACGACGGCGAAGGCTGCGATCGGCGTGCTGAAGCCGGACGAGGGCTGGGTCGAAAAGCTGCCGGGGCTGAAGGTCGGTTATGTGCCGCAGAAACTTTCGATCGACTGGACGCTGCCATTGACCGTCGAGCGGCTGATGACGCTAACCGGACCGCTGAAGGGCCGTGAGGTCGAGGAAGCGCTGCATTCGACCGGCATTGCCCATCTTGCCCGCGCCGAGGTGCAACATCTGTCCGGTGGCGAGTTTCAGCGCGCCCTGCTTGCCCGCGCGATTGCCCGCAAACCGGATCTGCTGGTGCTCGACGAACCGGTGCAGGGCGTCGATTTTTCCGGCGAAATCGCGCTTTACGACCTGATCAAGACCATCCGTAACAGGACAGGCTGCGGTATCCTGTTGATCTCCCACGATCTGCACGTGGTGATGGCCGAGACAGATACGGTGATCTGCCTCAACGGCCATGTCTGTTGCCGCGGTACGCCGCAGGTGGTCAGCCAGAGCCCGGAATATCTCAAGCTGTTCGGCAGCCGCGCTGCCAAGTCGCTGGCCGTCTACAGCCACGATCACGACCATACCCATCTGCCGGATGGCCGCGTGCTGCATACCGATGGCAGCATTACCGCACATTGCCATCCCGATGACGGCCATCATCATGGCGACCAAGCGCATGGCGAACACGATCATGGTTCGCATGAGCATGGCCCCGATTGCGGCTGCGGCTATAAGAGCCGCCTGCAAGGCTACGATACCAAGGAGAGCGGCCGTGTTTGATGATTTCTTCACCCGCGCCCTCATCGCCGGTATCGGCCTTGCGATCACCGTCGGCCCGCTCGGTTGTTTTGTCATCTGGCGGCGCATGGCCTATTTCGGCGATACGATGGCGCATTCGGCGCTTCTTGGCGTGGCGCTGTCGCTTCTGCTTGATCTCAATCTAATGCTGAGCGTCTTCATCGTTGCCGCCGCCGTGTCGCTGCTCCTCTTGCTGCTGCAGAAGCGCGGTGCGCTGTCGACCGATGCGCTGCTTGGCATTCTCTCCCATTCGGCGCTGTCGATCGGCCTCGTCATGGTCGCCTTCATGACCTGGGTGCGGATCGATCTCGTCGGGTTCCTGTTCGGTGATATTCTCGCCGTCTCCGAGGCCGATATCGATCTGGTCTGGGGCGGCGGCATTCTTGTGCTGGCCGCGATCGTCTATCTCTGGCGGCCGCTGCTCGCCTCCACCGTCAATCCGGAACTTGCCGAGGCCGAAGGCCTGCAGCCGGAGCGGGCACGGCTCTATTTCATGCTGCTGATGGCGCTGGTGATCGCGATCGCCATGAAGATCGTCGGCATCCTCTTGATCACGTCGCTGTTGATCATTCCCGCAGCTACCGCCCGGCGCTTTGCTACGTCGCCGGAGATCATGGCGGTGCTCTCCTCCGTCATCGGCGCGCTTGCGGTTACCGGCGGCCTGTTCGGTTCGCTGCATTTCGATACGCCGTCCGGTCCGTCGATCGTGGTTGCGGCGATGGGGCTTTTCGTGCTCAGTCTGCTGCCGTTCGGGCGCAATAAGCAGGCAGAGACGGCGATACACTCGACGCATGGAGGACACCACTGATGGCGACACAGCAGCTTACCAAGAACCAGTCGCTGGTCCTCGACGCCCTCCATCATGCGGAAGGGCCGCTCAGCGCCTATACGATCCTCGACAAGCTGCGCGATCACGGGTTTCGCGCGCCGCTGCAGGTCTACCGGGCGCTCGACAAGTTGTTGGAGTTCGGCCTGATCCACCGGCTTGAAAGCATGAATTCCTTCGTCGCCTGCGCCCATCCGGATCATCACCATCACCACGACCATGGCGTGACGGCCTTTGCCATCTGCGAGGACTGCGGCCAGGTGACCGAGATGCACGATGAGGCGATGGAAGAACGCCTGTCGGTGCTGGCCGGCAAGCAGCATTTCAAGACCGAGAAGACCACGATCGAAATCCGTGGCCACTGCCAGAATTGCACCGCTGAATAGACGGGCGAGTGCTTGAGCAGGGCTCCCGCCAGCATATGACGAGTCGTCCCGGCTGCACACCATTCTGCTCCGGCGTTACCTATCCGATGACGGCAAGGTTGGTCGCGAACAGCTGCCATTTTTTAACGTAGCCGTCCGCCGATTTCCTCAATCCGGCGACAGCTGCCTCATCCAGCAACCGGATGGCCCTTGCCGGCGACCCGACGATCAATGAATTGTCCGGGAAGACTTTGCCCTCTGTTACCAGCGCATTGGCTCCGACCAAGCAATTGTTGCCGATTACGGCACCGTTCAGCACCGTCGCCCCCATGCCGATGAGCGAATTGTTGCCGATCGTGCAACCGTGCACGATGGCACGGTGGCCGATGGTGCAGCCTTGCCCGATCGTGACGGGCAGGCCGGGGTCGACATGAATGACCACGCCCTCCTGGATATTGGTGCGGGCGCCGATACGGATCGGCTCGTTGTCGCCCCGTAGTACCGCGCCGAACCAGATACCGACATCGTCGCCCAGTTCGACTTGTCCGATGACATGCGCATCAGGCGCAATCCAATAGCGGCCCTCCGGCGGCACCGTCGGCCGGGCGGGTCCAAGAGCATAGAGCGGCATGGTTTCCCCCTCAAACGACCGTAACGGTCAGCGTTGCGACCCCATCAATGCCGCACGACACCGCGTCGCCGCGCGCTACCGGCCCGACGCCCGACGGTGTGCCGGTCATGATGATGTCGCCGGCGGCGAGCGTAAACAGCTTTGACAGTTCGGCGATGATTTCCGGTATTTTCCAGATCATCTGGTTGAGATCACCCTGTTGCTTGGTCTCGCCGTTGATCTTCAGCCAGATATTGCCGTCTGTCGGATGTCCGATAACCTGCGCCGGAACAATCTCCGACACCGGTGCCGAATGTTCGAAGGCCTTTGCCGCCGCCCAGGGTTTGCCGGCGGCCTTCGCCTGTGCCTGCAGGTCGCGGCGGGTGAAGTCGATGCCGACCGCATAGCCATAGACGCAGTCGAGCGCATCTGCAGCATCGATGGCATCGCCACCGTGTTTCAGTGCGATAACCAGCTCAACCTCGTGATGCACATCGGTCGAAAGCGGCGGGTAAGGGAAGTCAGCGCCATGGACAAGATTGTCCGGATTCTTCTGGAAGAAGAAGGGTGGTTCCCGGTCCGGATCATGGCCCATCTCTATGGCGTGGGCGGCATAATTGCGCCCGACGCAATAGACGCGGCGGACCGGGAAGGTTTGCTCGGAATTCACTACCGGCAAAAGCACCGGCGCGGGAAGGGGGATTACAGTTGTCATCGATATCCAGCCATTCGATTGCGAATGACGGACGATAGCACCCCTTTGAGGGGCGGGGAAAGCGGCTTCAGCTGCAGACGTAGGCCTGAAGCTGGTCGCGGGTCAGGAACCGGCTGTCCGCCCGGGAATTGAGTTCCGGATGTGTATATTCCAGGCTTGGGACATCTGGAAGTTCCAGCGCCTGACGGACGGTCATGATACCGACATCGCGGCGGTCACTGCCGCGCTTCAGGCTGACTTCGACGATGCGATACAGATTTTCCTCTACCATGTTGTTCTCTCCCGTCTCTTTATATTTTTTGATTCTGGGTTTTAGTAGCTACTCCGAAATTGGTTTTTATGAGGCACCTCATCTATTAGCATGCCACACATGAAGAAATCGCAACAGTGATTTTTTAGCATATGCTTTAATTTGCGCCGAAATGAGACGCCGCTGCCCGGTGACGCTATAAGCCGTTTGAAGCGATGCGTTCCGACAAGGTTCGGATCCGTCGTTAGCGCACTGGAACAATCCTGCCGTTCGGGTGTTTTCCAACCGAACGAAAAAGGAGCGCGAGATGGCGAATATCAAGAATTTGCGAACCGGCTTTACCGGTGAACTCGACGAGACCAGCGGCGTGGCGGCCAAAGCGAAACAGGCGGCCAGCTATGTCCGCGATGAGGCTTCTGCCGTGGCGCAAAGCGCCCAGGATCACCCCTCAGCCACCAGCACCGCCTTGCTGGTCTTCGGTGCGGCCGCCTTCGTTGCGGGCTATCTGATCGGCAGTGCATCCGGCTCACAGCCAACACGAAGACGTTACTGGTAACGGTTGCATCGCATCAGATTTTATTTGATTTTTGTGCATCGCAGCATTATAGTCATATTTATCGCAGCGATTCACCTCCTCCCGAAAAGTTGCGACCGATCAGCGGTCACCTCCTCCCGACCGTGGGTCATTTTCAGAAGCCTGCCGCACCTCCTCCCGCGGCAGGCTTTTTTCGTTTTGCACACTGCCCAACGGGAACCAAATCGGCTATTCTGCCGTTCTGGTCTGGCAAGACATTCGGAGGAGACGCTCATGCCAAATACCAAATGGTCCAATCCAGTGGAGGTTGGATTTGCTCACAAGGGTTCCCAGGTGGTTCTGGGACCGTTCGATGCCCTCATCTGCCTGATGGACACTTGGCCCGATTTGCGCGGGCCGCGCTACGTTGCCGCCCGAAGCTTCTGCCGCGCCGCTATCGACGGCCGCAAGTCGCCGGAGGAGGCCCGGGAGCTGTTCATTGCGGCAGCCCAAGAGGCCAAGCTGCAAGCGCACTGACGCGCTCTGTAGAGGTAAATTGAGACGCGCTGCGCATCTGACGCAGCGGTGGCTGCGGTGTGTTGCAGCTTCCCGATGGTATTTGAGGCGCGCCGCTATTCGCCGGGCTGTGGTTTTTTTTAAGGCTCCAGCCGTGACTGGGTTTCGACATTGCATTTAACCGTTCCTGTTCTGAAGGCGCCGTCCACCACACTCCCAAAGTTCCATCAAGTTCCATCTCGCTTTCAAAACCGCTCCGCTGTATAAGGCGGCGATTGGTGTTTGAGCCCGGAGATATGCTTCTCCAGTTGCGCGCCTGTTTTTCCACCAGATTGTACCGCCTGCTAAGCGTGCGGGGATGAAAGTATTTTTTCGATGGGCAACGCAGCGATTTCGGCATCGATTGGCACCGCTTCGACATATTTCGCAGCGCCGGTGTTTGCCGTTGCCCCGATGATCGACTGGACGGATAGGCACTACCGCTTCCTTGCCCGGCAGCTTTCCAAACACGCTTTGCTCTACACCGAGATGATCGTCTCCGAGGCGATCCTACGCGGCAACCGGGAGAGGTTGCTGGGGTTCGACGCGGTCGAGCATCCTGTTGCGTTGCAGCTTGGCGGCAATGATCCGCGCAAGATGGCGGAAGCCGCGCGGATCGGTGAACAGTTCGGCTATGCCGAGATCAACATGAATGTCGGCTGTCCCTCCGACCGGGTGCAATCCGGCACGTTTGGCGCCTGTCTGATGCGCGAGCCTTCGGTGGTGGCGGAGTGCGTGGCGGCGATGAAGGCGGCGGTGTCCATTCCTGCGACGGTCAAGTGCCGGATCGGCGTCGATGACCAGGACCCGGAGATCGCGCTGCGGGATCTGGTGTCGCGGGTTGCTCAGGTGGGTGTTGATGCCGTCTGGGTGCATGCGCGCAAGGCATGGCTGCAGGGGCTGTCGCCGAAGGAGAACCGGGATATCCCGCCGCTGGATTATGCTCTGGTTCACCGGCTCAAGGCGGAAAATCCCAATCTTTTCATTGGTATCAATGGCGGTCTTGGCAGTTTGAATCAGGCCGTCGAGGAACTGAATCACGACGCCGTGCTGGATGGCGTCATGCTTGGGCGGGCGCCGTATCATGATAGCGCCATGCTGACCGGCGTGGACGGATATTTCTCGCATCCTTTGACGGGGGCGGCGCCTGTCGATTTTTCGGGCGAGGCCTTTACCGCCAATGGCCACCGCCAGTCTGCGGATTTCTGGGCCGGGGTGTGCGATGCGATGATGGGTTATGCGGCCGGGCATATCGCTTCGGGCGGGCGGCTGATCCATGTCACGCGTCACATGGTCGGGCTGTTTCAGGGCTGGCCGGGCGCACGGCGGTTCCGGCAGATCCTGTCGGCCGATGCGACGCGGGCAGGGGCCGGACCCGAGGTGATCGCGGCCGCATTCGACGCGATCTTTCTGGCCGCCGAGGCAAAGCAGGCGGCGGAGTAGGAATTAGCGAATAGTGAGTTGCGAATAGTGAGTAGTGCCGACTTCGCTACTCGCTACCACAAAAAAACGGCGCCCCGAAGGACGCCGTTCAATTCAGTCATCGCAAGCAGTCAGATCGAGGCTTAGTCAGCCTGGATGTTGACGGCCTTCGGGCCCTTGCCCATGCGATCCGGCTCGGTGTCGAAGGTGACCTGCTGGCCGTCCTTCAGGGTCTGGAGGCCAGCGGCCTGCAGCGCGGAGATGTGTACGAACACGTCCTTAGCGCCGCCTTCCGGCGTGATGAAACCAAAACCCTTGTCCTGGTTGAAGAATTTTACGGTGCCCTTGGTGGCCATGGGAGAAGTCCTTTTTTCCCTTAATGATGTGTCCTCACCCCTGCCAGGGTGGAGACGTTTTTCTTTCCGGTTTTGTCTTTATTCCGGAAAGCCAGTCGGAGAAGTCGATAACGGGGAAAGAACGTCTACAGTGCCTTTCGGCACGCCCGGATTTTTCCGGGACCATACAGCCAGTCCAGTCTCCGGGATGCTAACGCCCGAACGCGGAAATATTTGCAGCAAAAAAAGAAAATAGCAAGCGTTTAATCCTTGACACTCAACCCTATGTCGGTAGGCGGCCGCGGATGCACCAGCATGAACCAACCGCCGGTTTTGCAGGGCTGAGGGCAGCGCCGGCGGTCCCGGCCGGGGAAAACCGTGCGCCGTCCCGATCTCACCACAATTTGGTCCCGGCGATGTCCGATTAAGGGCTGTGCGCGCCGCATCCGCTTTTGGGTTGATGCCGGCCGGGCGAAGGGTTAGGTCAGGGACGGACAGGACGAATGCTGGGACTGAAGAGGTGGCGTTGTGATCGACCCCTATGAAACGCTTGGAATTGACCGCGGCGCCGACGAGCAGGCGGTCAAGGCGGCCTATCGCCGCCAAGTGAAGTCGGTCCATCCCGACAGCGGCGGCGATACCGAGGCCTTTGGCCGGCTGCAGGCCTGTTACGACCTGTTGAAGGACCCGGTGCGCCGCAAGGTCTATGACAATACCGGCTACGACCCGCAGCTCGCCGACCCGCGCGACCTGCAGGGCATTTTGAAGCTCGAAACGCTGGTCAACGACTTCATTCTCGACGAGCGCGAGCCCGGCAGCTTCGATCCGGTCGCCGCCATGCGCCGCAAACTGTCCGACGATATCGTCAAGAGCCGGTTCCACATCCTCGAGCTGGAGCGCCACCGCGCCCGGGTGCGCCAGCATCTCGACCGCCTCGGCCGCCGTCCCGCCGCCGATATCCTCGGCTCGATGCTGCGCACCCGCTCGCAATCGATCGCCGACGCCATCCGCAGCGCCGAGGCGCAGATAGAGGCGACCGAACAGGCCTATACGATGCTGGAAGGCTATTCCTATGAGCTGGAACGGCTGGAAGAGGCGGCGGAATAGGCAGGTTTCGGATTTTGGGTGCGTCTTGCCGCTCGTTGTTTCGCGCCGGCGGCTCCCCCACACTGTATTCCTGTGCGTGTCACAGGAATACAGTGTGCCGCGTCTGCGGCGCGTAAGACCCTTCCGTTGGCCGGGTTGAATGAGTCCTTTCACGGCGCGGACGCGCCGTGGCTGGATTCCTGTGACGGGCACAGGAATGACGGAGAGCGGGGGGACCTGCGCGGCATATGCATGAGCCCGCCATGCTGGCCGCGACCGCTTTCCACGCGCGTTCATTCCGTTCGCTGCGCCACCGGCGGCGTGCGCGCGGGGATTGTTTCGCGGTCGCGGCGGAAGGCGTCGAAGCGGCGTTTGTCTTGGGGCGGGACGGCGGTGCGGGCGATCTCGACGGCGGCGTCCAGTAGTGCCCGCTGCATGGGGGCGCCCCAGGCATAGGTCAGGCCCTGATGGCCGCCATGTTCGAGGATGATCTGGGCCTGGCCGTAAAATTCATCAAAAATCCGGCGTTGTGCTGCGGTCAGGTTGCGCAGGCAGCAGGGTTCGCCGCTGTTTTTGAAATGCCAGTGGCAGGCGTTCTTGCGGCGGCAGTCGCGGCGGCGGCAGGCCAGATGCGGCACTGCCAGCATCTCGGCGGTGCGGGCCATCAGCCAGGTCTGGAGGGAAAGGGGCATGTCTCATCTCCGTTGCCTTGTTGCGTGACCGGGGCGTGTGCCGCCATTCACGCGCGAAAAATGGTCACGCGCGAAAAATCTCGCCGTGGTTTGAACATGGTGGTGGACGGGGCGCTGAAAGCTGCCGCGTTTGATAATAAAAAGTGACACCTCTCAGCGCCCCGTTCGGCGGTTTTTGCCCGCGACTTGGATCTCTCTGAGGTGGCGAGGGAGGACGGTGTTCGTCTGACCCGATGGACCCCGGCCGAACCAATTTATCGGCAACGCTCCACCCGGCCGCCGCCGGATTCTTATACCCGGCGAAACCATCCGCTGTGCCACCCTGTGTGCCGCACAGGCACGCCCGGCGCGCTCTTTCGGGCTTCAAGAGACAAGGGCAAAACCCTCGTCGCTCCCCGTGTCGCCGGAGGGAGACCATTTTCCGCAGGCCCCGGAGGTGAGGACGTCCGTCCTTTCCTCAAACCCGGCACCGGCCCCGCCTCGCTGCCACGGCTGGCAGTGTATCCAAGGCGGAACGGGAGAAGTATGGCATGGGTTTTGGGGGCGGGGATTTTGGAGGGG
>UBTA01000084.1 GCA_900468065.1 Hyphomicrobiales bacterium
CCTTGCTGGCAGGTGGAAAGCCCGGTCCCGGTCGCTTCGAAGCGGGTACGGTCGTCTGGAGTAGCGCAAAGCCTCCGCACAGTCGGTGCCGCGCGCGCATCGAGCCAAAGCCAGGCGTCCGCTGACGGTGCGTTATCCTTGCCCACGAGCCAAGTGCCGTCCCCCTGCCCGGTAACGCCGAGTGCTGCCGTGCGCTGCGCAAGGCCTTCCACCTTGGTTCCAAGACCGCGAATCGTCCGGGAGCAATCGTCCCATGTTTTTGCTAACGACTGAAATGCCGCGCCGTCTTCGCCCGTGGAATAGCTGTTCGGTACGGAAGCCGCAGCAATCTGGCGCCCCGTCAGATCAAAGGCGACGGCCTTGATCACCGATGTTCCAGCGTCAACCCCGATCAGGATATCTTTGCCTGCATGGGGCATCAGAACGGCCCCCGGTATAGGCAGGAGGCGGCAGTGCTAACGGGCGCGTTCAGCTCGATCGAATGATGGACAGCAGACATGAAGCGACCTCCAATTGTTTAAACCGCGTCAGGACGCCCGTTGACGAGAGCAGACGCCGTCTTTTCATCGATGATCAGCCCGCTCAGACAGCCGCTGAGCAGCGCCGAGCGGATTGCCGGGATCTTACCCGGTCCGCCCGCGATGGCGACAATGCGGCGGGCCTTCATGCTTTCCAGGCTTGGCGACAGGGTCCGCTCACCCAAAGTCGTCTCGACAGGCTTTCCCTCGGCATCAAAGAAGTGCCCGAGCATCTCGCCCACCCCGCCATGATCGCGCACGTCCTGCATCTCCGGCACTTCGATCATCTGGGAGACGACGAGTTGAGAATCGAGTTCTGCCGTACCGATGCCGATCAGCATCAGATCGGCGCGGGCAGCCAGATCAAAGACGTGACGCACACCGCGCTGAGACAGGAGTACTTCCCGGTCCTCAACCGAATTGGCAAAGAAAGGCACCGGCATGACATAGGATACCGCGCCGGTTTTTTCGGCGAGACGATGCATGACGTCGTGAGGATTTGCCGCATAGTTTCGCGTCAAGCCGCCAAGAAGTGAAACAAACCGCACATCTCCGGCGTCCACATTTGGCATGGCCGCGATAGCGGCGGCTAATGTGCGGCCGTTGCCGATGCCGATGACCTGGCCTTGCAGGTTTTTTATTTCGCGCTGCAGGAATTCGGCGCCGGCAACGCCGAGCGCGCGCATCAGCAGGCTTTTGTCATAGAGGTCCGGCAGGACTTCGCAATAATCCAGCCCGAACAGGCTGGCGATCTTGGTTTCGATTGCGACGCATTCGGTCACGTCTCCGTGGATGGAAAATTTCACCACGCCATTCTGGTTTGCCCACATGATCAGCCGGTGGGCCTTTACATTCGGTATGCCAAGCCGGGCGGCAACCTCTGCCTGCGTCAAGCCCCCCACATAGTGGAGCCATGCAGCCCGGACAGCCAGACTGTCGTCGCGATCGCGATTAGTAACCGTTCGCACCATCTCTCCTCGCGTGCCGATCGCCGCAAAATGTAATTAATTTCACCTATTGCATTTTTTTACACACCGCGTAGTCTTAAGTCAACAAGATCACACAGCGCTTGTTTATCACACTTGGATTGTCAAAGGACGCAATGAACAGAAACGGTCGCGTCGGCTTGCATGCGTTGCCGCCGGGCCAGCGGTAAACCACGAATTAGCTGCAAGATATCAATGGCTTGCAGACCTATTCCTCTGCTAGACGGATTGGGCCATCCCAAATCTCTCCGGTGAAGAACGATCGAATGTATCACCATATTTCTTTATCATAACGCCAATGATGTTGACACATATGGAAACGTACCACATGATTGGGAGGGCAAACCACCCGAGGACCTCCGCGTTCCGCGGATGACATGACGCCGGAATGAGTTGCGTGGGTGGGGGGATATCGCCGCACGCAGGAGGAAAGGAGGAGTAAATCATGCAGACCATCGCTGTTCGGCCACCCAAAGAGCCGCATCTTGCGGCTCCTCCGGCATTCGGCGCGGCTAACACTCTCTTTTTTTTGATCCAGCTGCCCAGCCGACAGGCGCTGCGCCAAGCGAACCGCCCGCCAACGCTTCAACACCAAGTACAGGTCGCCACGATATGAGTTCAAAGTCATATACCGCAAAGAACGGACGCAAGCAGTCAAACACGGGCCGGATCGCGGCCTCGGCTGCCGTGCTGATTGTCCTTGCCGCCATGGCGCTCGATACCAAAATTGTCAGAATTGGTTCAACCGACGACGTGAAGGCCGGAGTATTTTCCGCTGCCGACTACGGCGCGACGGAATTCCCGAAGGTGAAGGCCGGCGTCGAAGAGCGCGCGGTCGATGCTGCCACGCTGGCTGCCGCAATCGCGCAAGACCGGCCTGCCGCCGAGAAGACATACGGTGTTTCTGCAGGGACCGGCGCTGTGATGTCCGTCAAGCTGACTGGTGTTTTCGGCGAAGCGAAATCGGGCATCTACGATGTGAAGGTCGAAGGCATCCCCGACACAGTGCGCGTGCGCGTCCAGACCGGTCCGGCGATCAATGGAACGGAGCTGCGTGATGCCACCGGCACGATCGCGTTTGGCCAGTTTACCAACCAGATCGAATATCAGGATGCGGGCTCTGCCCTCAACAACCAGCTCAAGAAGGACGTCCTTGCCCAAATCGACACAAGCCAGCTGGCCGGCAAGACGGTGTCGCTGATTGGCGCGTTCAAACTGATCAACCCGAAAAACTGGCTGATCACCCCGGTAAGGCTGGACGTGCAATGAAGCCTCTACCCCAAACACCTCCGGCGTCCAGCGACGCCGTCCTTTCCGCGCGGAACATTGCCAAGTCCTATGGCAATGTTCATGCGCTCAAGGGCGTCAACTTCGATATCCACCGCGGCAAGGTCACCACCCTTTTTGGAGAAAATGGTGCCGGCAAGTCGACGCTGATGAAGATCCTGTCCGGGGTGGTGCCGCCCACGTCGGGCGATATCGTCCTTGACGGCGACGTCGTGCAGTTCTCATCCGCTTCCGACGCCCGCGATTGCGGCATCTCGATCATTCACCAGGAACTCAGCCTGGCGCCCAATCTCAGCGTCCGCGACAATATCTTCATGGGCCGGGAAATCCGCACGGCAACCGGTGTCGATTTTGCCGAGGAAGCGCGGCAGGCGAGAGCCCTGATGGCCGACCTTGAGGAGGACATCGACCCGATGACCCTTGTCGAGGATTTGCGGCTCGGGCAGCAACAGATCGTCGAGATCGCCCGCGCTTTGTCGGTTGATTCCCGTATTCTGATCATGGACGAGCCGACATCGGCGCTGAGTGCAACCGAAGTCGAAGTCCTGTTCAAGGTGATCCGTGACCTGACCAGTCGAGGCGTTTCGATCGTCTATATATCCCATCATCTGGAAGAGGCGTTGCAGATCACCGATTATGCCGTGGTGTTGCGCGATGGCGCCATGACGGCAAATGCCGAGGCAAAAGACATCGACCTGGAGTGGATCGTCCGCAACATGGTGGGGGAGAATTTCGATCTCGGTTCCCCGCCCACGGGCTACGCGTTCGGCCAGACCGCCTTGTCGATCGAGGATGTCAGCGTCACCGATGCCTCCGGATCCGGCTATTCGGTCGTTGATCGCCTGTCGCTCGACGTCAAGGCCGGCGAGATCGTCTGCATCTATGGTCTGATGGGGGCCGGCCGCACTGAGCTGTTGGAAGCCGTCGCCGGGCGGATGCCGCTCAGCGGTGGCCGGGTGATCGTTGAAGGCGACGACGTTACACGCCTCAGCATCTCGCAGCGCATCGATAGGGGCCTTGTCCTCGTTCCGGAAGATCGCCAGCGGGACGGTCTGGTTCAGACGATGTCGGTTGGCCAGAACCTATCGCTTGCCAGCATCGCAAGCTTTACCAAGCGCATGCTGATGTCGCGGTCAGGCGAACAGGCAGTCGTCAACGACGCGATCCGCAAGATTCACATCAAGACCGATGGCGGACGGGCCGCAATCGGCTCGCTATCGGGCGGCAACCAGCAGAAAGTCGTCATCGGCAAGATGCTGGCGACCAACCCGCGCGTCATCCTTCTCGACGAGCCAAGCCGCGGCATCGATATCGGCGCCAAGGCCGAGGTGTTCCGCCTGCTGAGCGAACGGGCAGCCAAGGGCCTCGCCGTCGTCTTCTCCACGTCCGAAGTCGCCGAATGCCTCAGCATTGCTCACCGCATTATAGTGATGCGGCGCGGCAAGATTTCAGCGCAGTTCGGCGCAGATGTTTCAAAAGAAGAGATCATGGCCGCCTCGGGCGAAGCCGTGCATGTCTGATTACCGAGTTTAATGGAGCCCTGACTATGGCCAGTTCAGTCACTACCCCACCTCGTTCAGGTCTTTTTCGCGATGGCTTTGACCTGGGCAGGCTGCTGCTTGAAGGACGGGCATTTTTCGCACTGATCGTCATCATCGTCGTCTTCTCGTTCCTGTCGCCCTATTATTTCTCGGTCAGCAACTTCCTAATCATGTCGTCGCATGTGGCTATTTACGGGATCCTTGCGATCGGCATGCTGCTCGTCATCCTCAACGGCGGCATCGACCTGTCGGTCGGCTCCACGCTCGGTCTTGCAGGCGTCGTTGCAGGATTCCTGATGCAGGGTGTGACGCTCAACGCGCTTGGTGTGGTGCTCTACCCGCCGATTTGGGTGGTCGTTTTGCTTGTCTGCGCACTGGGCGCCTTGGTCGGCATGATCAACGGCATTCTCATAGCGCGTTTTAAAGTGCCGGCCTTCGTTGCAACGCTGGGCGTGATGTATGTCGCGCGCGGCTTTGCGCTTTTGATGACCAATGGCCTCACCTACAACAATCTTGGCGGCAAGGCGGAGTTGGGCAACACCGGCTTCGACTGGCTTGGGTTCAATCGTCTCGCTGGCATTCCGATCGGCGTCGTCGTTCTGGTCGTCCTGGCGCTCATTATCAGCCTGGTGCTCAACCGCTCGGCCTTCGGCCGTTGGCTGTATTCCACGGGCGGTAACGAACGGGCTGCAGAACTCAGCGGCGTACCGGTCAAGAAGGTTCAGGTGGCAGTATATATGCTGTCCGGGATCTGCGCCGCCATCGCTGGCCTCATCCTGTCCTCGCAACTGACCTCTGCAGGTCCTACGGCCGGTACATCCTACGAGCTGACGGCCATCGCCGCCGTTGTCATCGGTGGCGCTGCCCTAACGGGCGGGCGCGGCAATATTCGCGGAACCCTGCTCGGCGCCTTCGTCATCGGCTTTTTGTCCGATGGCTTGGTGATCATCGGCATTTCCTCCTACTGGCAAACAGTCTTCACCGGCGCGGTCATCGTGCTCGCGGTGCTGCTCAATGCCGTCCAGTATCGCCGCCGCGTCAAGAAGACGACCGAGACTGACGGCCCATCCGCTTCTCTGCAACCGACCGGCAAAGGCCAGACCGCCGATGCCACTCACGGGAAGATCGCCAGCTGACTGGCATATGACCAACCATCAAGGGAGAGAGTAAAATGTTGAAACTGACTAAGAGAATGCTGCTGGCCAGCTTCATCCTGGCTGCACCGGTCATGGCGCTGTCGACAACGGCTGCATCGGCCGAGGGCCTGATTTCGATCATCGTCAACGACCCGTCGAACCCCTATTGGTTCACCGAGGGCGAAGTGGCCGCTGCGAAGGCCAAGGAACTTGGCTATACCGCAACAGTTGGTGCCTCCAAGGGTGACACGAACACCGAAAGTAACCTGATCGATACAGCGATCACCAACAAATCGGTGGCGATCATTCTCGACCCGGCCAATGCTGATGGCTCCATCGGCGCCGTGAAGAAGGCGATTGCTGCCAACATTCCGGTTTTCCTCGTCAACGCCGAGATCAACCAGGAAGGCCTGGCCAAGGCACAGCTCGTTTCCAACAACGCGCAGGGTGCAGCCCTCGGTGCCCAGCAGTGGGTCCAGAGCATCGGCGAAAAGGGCAAATATGTCGAGCTTTTCGGCGCGCCTTCGGACAACAATGCGGCCACCCGCTCGAATGGTTACGAAACCGTCCTCAGCCAGTATCCTGACCTTGAAAAGGTCGGTTCGCAGGTTGCCAACTGGGACCGTACGCAAGGTCACGACAAGATGCAGAGCCTGCTCCAGGCCAATCCTGATGTCATCGGCCTGATCAGCGGCAATGACGAAATGGCACTCGGCGCGATCGCGGCACTGAAGGAAGCCGGCAAGCTTGCCAACATCAAGGTCGGCGGCTTCGACGGCTCCCCGGACGCAGTGGCAGCTATCAAGGCTGGCGAACTGGAATATACCGTGCTTCAGCCGGTGGCTATCTTCTCGGCGGAAGCCGTCAAGCAGGCCGATTCCTTCATCAAGACGGGCAAGACCGGCGCTGCAACCGAAAAGCAGCTGTTCGATTGCCTGCTGATCACCAAGGATAATGTCGACAAGTACACGGCGCCGTTCACGCTCTCCGAGTAACACGATCCGAGGGCGCCTCCGGGCGCCCTCAATCTCAACTTCCGATCGGCAAATCATCGATCGACGGCTTCCGGATGACGGAAGAAGCCTTGACGGTGGCCATCGCGTTATCCCCAGCGCCTTCTGCATTGAATCCCATTCTTGGCATTGCTCTCCTGCGGTGTAGTGTCTGTCATCGCCGGAATCGCAAGGCATTCCCCGGCGCGCGCTATGGTCACAGACGACGGCATCTCCCCGAAAAAGCCTTTTCAAAAACATAACAATCCTTGACGTTAATTTAACACTGAAATACGATACCGTATCACATATGGTATCGTCTTCTGCGTTGGATGACAGTATCTCGATGTTTGATCAACGAAGAGGAAAACCATGGCGAGCCTGCTGGGGATCGACAACGGACTGACGGTAACGAAGGCTGTCATCTTTGACGCCGACGGCACGCAGCTTTCTGTCGCGCGGCGGCGCGTGCCGCAATCCATGCCCCAGGCGCGCTTCGTCGAGCGCGACATGGCGGGACTTTGGAGCGCCACGGCCGAGGCGATCCGCGAGGCGATTACCCTGAGCGGCAGGCCGGCGTCAGATATAAAGGCTGTCGCGGCGACGGCGCACGGCGACGGACTTTATCTGCTCGATGAAGACAAACTGCCTCTGGGTCCGGGGATTCTTTCGCTCGACAGCCGTGCTGGTGCAGTCATGGACCAGTGGTCCGGGAGTGCCGTGTTCAGCCAAGCACTGGCTTTGACCGGTCAAATTCCGCACGTATCCGCACCGTCCGCCCTGCTCGCCTGGATCAAGCAGAATGAGCCAGATCGCTACAAACGCATCCGTCATGTGCTTGGCTGCAAGGACTGGCTGCGCTTCTGCCTCACGGGCACGATCGGAACCGATCGGACCGAGGCAAGCACGTCGTTCACCGATGTGAACACCCAGATTTTTTCGCCGGAAGCAATGCGCCTGTTCGGCCTCGAGGAATTGTTCGAATCCCTGCCGCCAATGGCGCATTCCGCCGAGATCGCAGGATACGTCACGTCTGATGCTGCAACGCTGACAGGGCTCGCGGCGGGCACGCCGGTTGCGTTCGGTCTGCATGATGTCACCGCGTCAGCACTCGGCATTGGCGGCCATGCCGATGATGTCATCAGCATCGTAGCGGGCACCTATTCGATCAACCAAGTTGTTTCCACGGATGTGCGTGTCGACCCCCGATGGTTCTGCCGCAATGCAATCGATGCAGGGCGATGGAACAACATGGCGATCTCGCCGGCTTCTGCTGCCAATTACGACTGGTTCCTCGACACGCTGTGCCGCAGTGACCAGGAAGCGGCTCTCGAAGGCTGCACATCGATCCATGAAACCCTGGCGCATGAGGTCGATGCCGCCTTGCAAAGACCATCGACCATTCTCTTCCATCCCTATCTCTTCGGCTCGCCCCATGGGAATATTGCCAGTGGCAGTTTTCTCGGGCTGCATGGTTGGCACGATCGCGGCGACATGCTGAAAGCTGTTCTCGAAGGCATCGCCTTCAACCATCGAACCCATGTCGATGCGTTGCGCGACGGCTTTGCCTTCCAGGAGGTACGCCTGACCGGCGGCGCATCGCGCAACCCAGCCTTTGCGCAGATGTTTGCTGATATCCTCGACATGCCAGTAACCGTGACATCGACCGACGAGGCTGCTGCATTTGGCGCAGCCTTGTGTGCTGGCGCAGCCGTCGGCCTGTTCGCCTCAGCCCACGATGATCCGCGTGACCTCGATGCGACCGGACGCAGATACCAGCCCGATCCGGCCCGTAGCGCAGACTTCAACCGTCGCTTCGCGCTCTACTGCCGCCTTGCTGAAACACTGAAGCCGGTTTGGCCCGATATCGAACAGTTAGCAGAGAAAACCGAGGGGGATGGCACGTGATCAAGGCTGACGAACGGCGGGAGGAAATCGCCAACTATGTCATCAAGCTCGGCCAGGTCCGGCTTGACGATCTGGCCGAGCATTTCGGTGTCTCGCGCATGACCATCCACCGCCATATCGACCACCTGGCGCAGCAAGGTGTGTTGCGCAAGCTCCACGGCGCTGTGACCGCGCAGCCATCCGGTGTCTATGAAAGCGCCTTTCGCTACCGCATGACGGTGGGAACTGCCGAAAAGAACGCTTTGGCACGCGCCGCTCTGGACTATGTCGAAGCCGGTCAGGTGGTGATGCTGGATGATTCGACCACGACCTGCGCCATCGCGCCGCTTTTGCTGGATATCAAACCGCTGACGGTGATCAGCAACAGCCTGTCCACAGCCGCGCTGTTGACTGCTGCCCACGATATCGACTTCATTTGCCTTGGCGGCCAGTATCACCGGACATACAATGCCTATATTGGCATCGTCTGCGAAAATGCCGTCTCCAGACTGCGCGCCAATGTGCTCTTCTGCTCGGTTTCCGCCATTACCGGCACCACCACCTATATCCAGGATCCACAGGTGGTGCGCGTCAAGCAGGCGATGATGGCGGCCTCGAACCAACGCATTCTGCTGGTTGATCATTTCAAGTTCAACAATGTCGCTCTCCATGCCCTGGATGAACTCACCGCATTCGACACCGTCATGGTGACCGACGGCATCAGCGACGCTCATGCGCAGAAACTCGAACAGGCGGGCGTGCGCCTGCGCGTCGTCAGGACAACCTCGGCATGAACCAACTGCAAAACGAAACATCTTCGCATCCGGCCGATCGCCTGACTGCCCTGGGCAAAGAAGAGGATTTTGATGTCGTCATATTCGGTGCCGGCATCAATGGCGCCGGGCTGTTCCGCGATCTGTGCGCGCAGGGGCTGAGATGCCTCATCATTGACAAAGGGGATTTCGGTTCCGGCACAAGTGCTGCACCTTCCAGGTTGATCCATGGTGGCCTCAAATACCTTGAAACCGGCGAATTCGGCCTTGTTGCGCAATCGACGCTGGAGCGTAACCTGCTCCTCAAAAACGCCCCTCATTATGTCAGTCCACTGCCGACATTGATCCCGATCTTTTCGTGGTTCAACGGCATAACCGCTGCTCTGCGCACGCTGCTCGGGTCGACCAGCGCACCGCGCAGCCGTGGTGCTGTCCTCATAAAAATCGGATTGGCACTCTACGATTTCTACGGATCGCGCGACCGCGTCATGCCGCGCCATCGCTTGGTCGGCCGAAGCCGCGCGCTGCGGGAAATGCCTGTTCTGACGAAGTCTATCGTTGCTGCGGGAACCTATTACGATGCGAAAATCAGCCATCCAGAGCGTCTGGTTCTTGAATTGATCGAGGACGGCCTGACCGCCAGCAATACCGCGGCGGCGGCCAACTACACCACGATGAGTTCGGCGTCGAACGGCCTTCTGACCTTCCAGACCCAGAAGGGTGGCACGTTTTCGGTGCGGCCAAAGCTGGTCGTGAACGGCGCTGGCCCCTGGATCGACCATGTGAACGCCTCGCTCGGCGCGCCCTCCAAAATGATCGGCGGCACCAAGGGTTCGCACATTCTGCTCAAGAACGACGAACTGGTGCGAAGCCTTGCCGGCCGCATGGTCTATTTCGAGGCCGATGACGGGCGTATCTGCCTGGTATTCGAATACCTCGGCCGCGCCCTTGTCGGATCGACCGATACGAAGGCGGACAATCCGGATACGGTTCGCTGCGAACAGGATGAAGTCGATTATTTACTGGCAAGCGTTAGCGCGCTCATGCCGGGAGTGCATGTCGGGCGCGACCAGATCGTTTATGCCTATAGTGGCATCCGGCCCCTGCCCGCCTCGGACGCCTCCGTGGCCGGCCTGATCAGCCGCGATCACTCGGCGCCGGTGAGCGAGCCGGATCAAACACGCCCATTTGCGATCATCTCGCTGATCGGCGGCAAGTGGACCACATTCCGCGGCTTTGCCGAAGAAGTTGCCGATACGGCGCTCAAGCGCCTGGGACGCAACCGATCAGTCAGCACCCGCGCGATGCCGATCGGTGGCGGCAGGAATTTCCCGGTCGATGCAGCGCAACGTTCGAAATGGCTGACCGAGGCGTCTGCAGCATCCGGTCTCGCTCCGCAGCGCATCGAAACGCTCCTGTCGCGCTACGGGACCCGGGCGTTGCAGGTCGCATTGCACGAAAGTGGTTGGAACAATACCGAACGCCTGCCGGATTCGCACGATTACAGTCTGGCGGAAATCGACTACATCGTCCGCAACGAATTTGTCGAACATCTACAGGACGTGGTGATGCGCCGCACGACATTGGCCGTTACCGGTTCGCTGACGAGCCGGGATCTACAGGCGATTGCGGCCGTCACGGGCCTCGCGAACGGCTGGGATGCGCAAGTTGTAGAAGAGGAACTTGAGGCGGCCGCGGCACAACTGAAAGTCAGAAATCTGATGCATCTCTAAAGTCCGGCAGGATTTCAGGACGTTAGGATGCCAACCCGCGACTTTCGCTGGTCCGGGACCTTATGCGGTGAGATGCGGCTTCCCCCATGACATTCCGTTTTCTGTTGAGCGGCTTGCGCACCCGATGCGGAATTCCAGCGGAACGCTAAAAAAATAAATAGAAACCAATATGATAACTAAGAAATTATATGAGCGTATAATTTCTATTGCTCGAAATGCCGGTATGGGTATTCTCTGGTCATTGCATGCGCACTGAGTGCCCGCCAATGATGAGTCGACCATGACGAGAGATCCCCGCTACGACGTGCTTTTCGAACCCGTGAAAATCGGACCTTTGACCGCGCGAAACCGCTTTTATCAGGTCCCCCACTGTTCCGGCATGGGCTATCGCTATCCCAATGCGGAAGCCTATATGCGCGGCATCAAGGCGGAGGGCGGTTGGGCTGTGATCTCGACGCAGGAGGCGGAAATCCATCCGACGTCGGACCTGACACCGGCCAACGAGGCACGGCTTTGGGATGATGGCGATATCGGCGCTTTGTCGCTGGTTGCCGACAAGATCCACGCGCATGGCAGCCTGGCGGCAATCCAGCTGGTTCACAACGGGCTTCACGTCGCCAATCGTTTCAGCCGGATGATCCCGCTCGCCCCTTCGCATGTGGTCGGCGACGGGCTGGACCCGGTTCAGGCGCGGTCGATGGACAAGTCCGATATCGCCGATATGCGCCGCTGGTACCGTAACGCCGCCATTCGCGCCAAACAGGCCGGTTTCGATATCATATACATCTATTCCGGCCATGACATGAGCGTGATCCAGCACTTCCTGTCCCGGCGGCACAATCACCGGACGGACGAATATGGCGGTTCGTTCGAAAATCGGCTGCGGCTGTTCCGGGAAATTCTGGGCGATGCCCGCGACGTCGTTGGTGATACCTGTGCACTTGCCGTCCGCCTCGCCGTCGACGAACTGCTCGGTCCTTCCGGCATTACCTGTGAGGGCGAAGGCCGCGACATCATTGAAGCGTTGGCCGAGGTGCCCGACCTCTGGGACGTCAACCTGTCGAACTGGTCGAACGACAGCCAGACATCCAGGTTTTCCGAAGAAGGGTTCCAGGAGCCCTATATCCGTTTCGTCAAATCGGTGACGACCAAGCCCGTCGTCGGCGTCGGGCGCTACACCTCGCCGGATAGCATGGCGCGGGTGATCAAACAGGGCATCATGGATTTCATCGGCGCGGCGCGCCCATCCATCGCCGACCCGTTTCTGCCCGTGAAGATAGAGGAAGGCCGCATTGATGACATCCGCGAATGCATCGGCTGCAACATCTGCACCTCCGGCGACAATACCTCCGTGCCCATGCGCTGCACGCAAAATCCGACGGTGGGCGAAGAGTGGCGCAAGGGCTGGCACCCGGAACGAATCGCAGCCGCCGAGAAAGCCGATGCCGTTCTCATCGTGGGTGGCGGTCCGGCAGGTCTGGAAGCGGCACGCGCACTGGCGCAGCGCGGCCTGGACGTGACCTTGGCAGAAGCGGGACGGGAATGGGGCGGCCGTGTCAGCCGCGAGAGCAGGCTGCCGGGGCTTGCCACATGGGCGCGTGTGCGCGACTGGCGGGTCGGGCAATTGAAGACCTACCAAAATGCCCAGATGTACCTGCAAAGCCCACTCAGCGCCGACGATATCCTGCAATACGGCATTCCCCATATTGCCATCGCCACCGGGTCCCGTTGGCGAAGCGACGGTGTCGGGCGTACGCATTGCCTGCCGCTGGACTACCTGCAGGCCGGCGTCACCCTATCTCCGGATAGCCTGATGAGCGAGGGGGTGAAGGCTATTTCCGTGGATGCTCCGGTCGTCATTTTCGACGATGACTGTTTCTACATGGGCAGCGTGCTGGCCGAGCAACTGGCGGCGTCGGGGCGGAAGGTGACCTTTGTGACACCGGAGGCTCAGGTTGCGCCGTGGAGCAACCACACACTGGAACAGGCCCGCATCCAGCGGCGGCTGATCGATCTGGATGTGACGATCATCACCGCCCACTGTCTTGTCGGCCGCACGGCCGACAGCATCGAAGTCGCGTGCATATACAGCGGGAAAACCCGGCGTATCGACTGCGCCGCACTCGTCCCTGTCACAGCCCGTCTTCCCGATGAAAGCCTCTGGCTGAACCTGAGCGCGCGCCGCGATGAATGGGCGGATGCGGGTATAGAATCCGTGACCCGTATCGGCGACTGCCTGGCACCAGGGCTGATTGCTGCTGCAAACTATTCGGGTCATCAATATGCGCGTGAATTCGGAACGACGCCCTCGAGAGATGCCGTACCGTTCATGCGCGAGGACATTGCCCTGATCCGGTCGGCTGCCAACGCCATCGGGGGCTAGGACAACACGCAGTGCTCAGGGCCGCCTCTGGACGGGCCGGAAGGTCGCGCAGCGGCTGGCAATTCAAAGTGCTCTTTCGAGTTCGGGGAGAATGGTGAAGAGGTCGCCGAAGAGGCCGTAGTCGGCACCCTGGGGATCGGGGCTTCCTCGTCCTTGTTGATGGCGACGATGACTTTACTGTCCTTCATCGGGCCAGAAGCTGGATGGCGCCGGAAATGCCGACAGCGATATAGAGCTGTGGGGCGACGACCTTGCCGGTCTGGCCGACCTGCCGGTCGTTCGGGGCATAGCCGGCATCGACGCAGCGCGCGATGCGCCGACGGCAGCTTCAGCCGCAACGCCTCCTCGACCGAAATCTCGTCGAACGGGTTCATCAACATCTTCACATTGGCAAGCTCGATACCCGAACCACCCGGCTGACCCGGATCTTCACGTTGTAATAGACGACACGCTTGACGGTTTCCAGAACTTTCATCGTATTCCCTTCATTCATTTCATTGCCAGACATGCGTTCGCACGCGCCGTCAAACCGCAGCTGGGCCTTCGGCGGCTTCGCCGACGCGGCTGCGGACATAGTTTCGAATGTCCAAGCTCCAGTCCTCCATCGGCGCGTAATAGCCGAAATGATGAACCCGGCTGGACATGCCGCGCTGAACCCGTTCGCAGGCCGACCAGTCCTGCCGGTTCACCAAATCCCAGAAGTCGACGGTATCGGACGGATCGAAGTTCGGCTTTTCGATTTCCTGCTGCTCGAACAGGAAGAGACAGTCGATATCGGTCCGGTTCGGTCCTTTCGGAGTCAACAGAAAACAGGCCGCGTGATCGCAGGCGAGACTGACGAAGAGGTTCGGATAGACCAATTCACCTTTGTGCCGGGTCAATTCATGCTCATCGAGGCCCGCAAACGGGCGGCGGCTGGTCGTGCCTGATCTGGTGAACGTATAGGCCCCTTCCCGATGCGGGATGCCGTTCTCCCAGTCGAGCATTGCCCCCCCGTTTTCACGGAAGGCCGGAACCACGGCACACAGTTCCGGATGCACGCCGGCGCAGTGATAACATTCGTTGTAATTTTCGGCGATGACCTTCCAGTTGGCATCAACCTCATAGTGAAGCGCTGCGCCAACGCGCAGATCGGCGAGAGGATAACGGGCGATACGCCCAGGCATCGGCCCCAACTGCTCTGCCAGGGACGGCGCGCCTTCGGGCGTCAGGTGCAGGAACAGGAATCCACCCCAGCTGTCGACCCCAACCGGATAGAGCGAGAAATCCTCCTTCTTGATCGACACGCCTTCGGCCAGATGCGGGGCCGCAACCAGCGCACCGTCGAAATTGTAGGCCCAGGAGTGATAGGCGCAGCGGATCAGATTTTTGCCGACCACACCGCCTTTCAGAGGCGACCGGCCGGGGCGCTCTTCCTTCTCCGCGGCGACGCAAAGCTCGGCGCCGCGATGACGACAGACATTGTAGAAGGCTCTAAGCACGCTGTCGCGGTTGCTGACCACCAACACGCTTTGTCCGAACACCTGGAAAACCTTGTGGCCACCGGCGATATCAATATCCTCGACGCGGCCGACGCAGGTCCATTCGTTGAGAAATATCCGCTGCTTTTCCAACTCGAAGATCCGGTCTTCGAGATACCAGGACGATGGCAGGCTGGCTTGCAACTCCGCAGGTGGAGCGGTTTGGGCAATATTCATGTCTGAACTCCCTCGATTGCATCGTGTGGCCGGATCACAGAACGGTGTGCCTCCGGCCCACATGGTAACAATGGCCACGCCGATGCGAGACCGTCGGCCTGCCTGCTAAATCGCCCCTTTGGCAAAGCGCGGAACATCGAGGTAACCATCGGCCAGAATGCATGGCTTCAGGTCGCCGCGCGTTACCGCCGCGAAGGTCTCGTGGGTGAGGAAAACGAAGCCTCCGGATTCCTCCATCAGGTCCTGCATCTTCTTGTAGATCGCTCCGCGCTTCTCCGTGTCTGGTTCGTTGGTGCCCTGCTGGTAAAGTGCTTCGAATTCCGGACTGTCGAACTGCGACCAGTTGTAGATGCCGATCTGCGACGGGCGGAACCATGTGAGATTTTCCGACGGATCGACCCCGCCGGCAAAGCCCATCAGCACCATGTCGAGCGTCTTCCAGGTCTCGCCGTTCTTATCGCCCAGCGTCCAGTAGACGCCTTCGTCGACTGCCTTGATCTCGACCGTGACGCCGATGGCACCAAGAAGCGCCTGGACGATCTGGCAGGTCAGTTGGCTGGTCTTGTCGTTCATCGCGGCCAGTTCGATGGTGAGATCGGAAACACCCGCCTCTTCCAGCAGAGCCTGCGCCTTTTCTGCATCCGGCGCGTAGAGGATCGCATCGCGGTGGCCGATCATGCCGGGCGGCACGACGCCGGTCGCAGGTGCCGCAAGCCCGGAATAGGAACCGTCCATGATCTGACCGACATCGAGCGCATATTGTATGGCGCGGCGCACCCGCTCATCCTTGAATTTGGGATTGATCAGGTTGATCGACAGCCAGAGAAAGCGGTTGCCGTTCATTTCGATAAGCGTTGTATCGGCCGGAAGCGTGGTGCGATAGCTGGACAGTGTATTGAGGCTGATCTTGGTGTAGGCAACGGCTTTGGATTCGTAGGCGAGCGCCGCCGCTTCGTCATCGGTAACGATCTCGAACTTAACCCTGGAGAACGCTGGTGGTGCGCCTTTCCAGCCGGGATTGAGGGAGAGTTGAAGGTTCTGCTTCGGCACCCATTTTTCGATGACGTACGGACCGGCGCTGGCCGGCACTTCGGTGGTGAACTTGCCGCCGGCCTTGTCCACCGCATTGCGGCTGACGATATGACCCATGTAATAGGGCAGCGTCGTCACCCAGAACGGGATCGACGGCGTCTTCATGTGGATGATGCCGGTGCGCTCGCCTGTGACCTCGACCCTGTCCATCGCCTCGAAGGCATAGGCCCAGGCGGATGTCTTGGCCGGGTCTGCGACGCGCTCGAAAGAGAACTTCACATCGTCGGCGGTGACCGGACCGAAGCCGCCGGTCCATTCCAGCCAGTCGTGAAGTTCGAATTCGATCTGCGTCGGCGATTTCTGCGTGAGCATCTTGGCGGCATAGGGCTGCCAGCCCGGCGCTTCGCGCACATCGTTCAGCCGGTTGAGGGAGACGAAAAGGCAGCGGCCGATCTCTTCCTCGAGCAGGCCGTTCTGAAAAGCGGGATCGAGAACCTCGATATCGGAGGCGCCGCGGATCACCAGCGTATCGTCTTCGACGGCATAACTGAGACCTGGACGAAGGGTGATAGCGGCGGCAGCGGCGGCACTGGCAGTCAGAAACTGTCGTCTGTTCAGCGGCATGTTCGTTGTCATGATGCGTATCCCCTTATGGTTCTTCTTGATGCATTTTTCTGCGTTTATGCCTTTATCCCGCTGCCATGGCGCAGACGCCAGCCGGCGTGTCGAGCGGAAAATGGCAGCGCACGGTATGTCCATCGGCAAACGGCGTTTCCGCCGGTGCCTCGATCCGGCAGCGATCACGCGCGATACGGCAGCGCTGATGGAATTCGCAGCCGGATGGACGGTTCATGAGGCTCGGCACTTCGCCGATGACGGGTGGCTCAGCGCGACGCCGTTTTGGGTCCGGAACAGGCTCGCTGTCGAGCAGCGCCCTTGTGTAGGGATGGCGGGGTGCGCGAAAAATCTCGGCCGTCGGGCCGCTTTCAAGAACACGGCCGAGATACATGATGACGATACGATCGGAGACGTGCCGGGCGACGGCGAGATTGTGGGTGATCAAAAGGAAAGCCGTGTCGTGCCGGTCGCGAATATCCAGGAACAGGTTGAGCACGCCGCCCTGCACCGAGACATCGAGGCCTGCGGTGGGTTCGTCGGCAATGATCAGCCGCGGAACGACCGACAGCGCGCGGGCCACGGCGGCGCGGCGGGCCTGTCCGCCCGAAAGCGCATGCGGGAAACGCGATAAAAGGCTTGACCCAAGACCAGCCGTTGCTGCGAGATCCTGCAGATCGTTCCGTCTCATGCCGCCTTGACCTGCAATGCGGCGAGGCTCCGCGATCATCGCGCCGATGCGCTGGCGCGGATTGAAAGAGGACGCGGGATCCTGAAACAAAAGGGCGGCCTCGCGACGAACCTTGCGAAAACTCCCTTTGGAGAAATCCGGAAGGGCGACACCATCCAGACTGATCTGCCCGCCCGATGGCCGCATCAGGCCGATTAGTGCGCGCCCGAACGTCGTCTTGCCCGATCCGCTTTCGCCGACAATGCTGACGATCTCGCCAGGGCGGACGGCAATCGATACGTCGATGAGGATATCGAGCTTGTAGGTCGGCTGAAAGAAATAATGCGGTCCCTCCGGCACGCTGACGGTCAGATGATCGGCCGATATCACCGGGTTTTTAAGGGTCATTGCGCCCCCCTCATCACAGGCGCAATCCGGCGCAACGCCTCATGGTCGATGACAGGCATACGGCTGATGCCCGTTTCGATCAGCGACAGTTCGCAGGCAAACAGCGCCTTGGTATAGGGATGACGCGGGTCGGCAAAGATTGCCTCCACCGTTCCCTCCTCGACGATGCGGCCGGCATACATGACTGCCACCCGGTCGCAGATTTCGGCGATGACGCCCAGATGGTGCGAAATCATCAGGATGGCGACGCCCGATTCAGCGCGCAGTTCGCGCATCAGATGCAGGATCTGCGCCTCCATGGTGACATCGAGCGCGGTCGTCGGCTCGTCGGCAATCAGCAGCGATGGCCGCATCAGAAGTGCCGCTGCGATCGCCACACGCTGGAGCATGCCGCCGGAAAGTTGAAACGGATAGGTTTCCAGCCGGGCAGCGGGATCCGGCAATCCGACTTGTTTCAAGACGGCCAGGATACGCTCGCGCTTCTCCTCCTTGCTTGCTGTCCGATCGCGCCAGAGCAGATCGGTCAGTTGGTGGCCGAGCGTGTGTAGCGGGCTGAACGCCGTCATCGGGTTCTGGAAGATCATCGCAGCACCCGGACCGCGCAACGATGCCACGGTCTTGTCGGGCGCACCGAGCAGGTCCGTGCCGCAGAGGGAAAGGTGCTGTCCGGTAATGACGGCCGATTGCGGCAGCAGCCGCAGGACCGCATGGGCGAGCGAGGTCTTGCCCGACCCGCTCTCGCCAATGACGCCGACGACCTCGCCCGGCCGGACGGTGAGGTGGACCCCTTGGACTGCGGGAGTTCCGCCGCCATAGGAAATCGTCAGGTCGCCTATATCGAGCACCGGCTCGGCCAATGCCGCACCCGTCACGCGGTTGAAGCCGAATTCGAGATTCATGGCCGGCTCTCCCGCGCAAGCTTCGGATCGAGCGCATCGCGCAGTGCCTCGCCGAAGAAGGTAAACCCGATAGTGGCAAGGATCAGCGGCAGTCCACCGGCGATGACCGGCAGCGGGGTGGTGCGGATAACAGCGAAACCATCCGATAGGATGTTGCCCCAGCTGGGAATCTGCGGCTTGACGCCCAGCCCCAAGAACGACAGTCCTGCCTCGAGCGTGATGATGGTTGACAGGTCAAGACAGGCAAGGATGAGCAACGGACCAATGACATTGGGCAGCAGATGGACGAAGAGGATGCGGCCGAGACCGGCATTCATCGCCTGCTCCGCCTTGATGAAGTCGCGCGCCTTGATGCTGAGCGTCTGCGTGCGGATCAGCCGTGCATAGCTTGGGACCGAATAGATGACGATGACGAGAATGACCGTCGAAAGACCAGCCCCCAGAAGCACGACCGTGGCGAGCGCGAACATGATCATCGGCAGGGAACTCAGGCTGTCGAAAACGAGGATAAGGCCGGCATCGAGCCAGCGCGGACCGTAACCAGCGATTAGACCCAGCGGTAAAGCTGCGGCAAGTGCCACGGCTAAAGATACCAGCGCCACGGTCATCGCCGTGCGCGTTCCGAGAATGACGCGGGAGAACAGATCGCGGCCGAGCTGGTCAGTGCCGAGCAGATGGCTCCAGGACGGATCGGCGAGCCGTTCCTTGACGCTGATGGCCGTCGGTGAATAGGGTGCAATCCATGGCGCAAAAAGAGCGGTCAGCACGATCAAAGCCACCAGCGCGCAACCGATGGTACCAAGCGGGGTCGAGACCACCTGCCGCAGGGTAGAGGTGATCCGGAAAATCCTGCCGGGCTCGGCGCTGGCAGCGCGGGTCGTGATGTCCGGTGCTGCGAGTGCCATGTTACAAAGCGCTCCTGACGCGCGGGTCGAGGAAAGCCGTGACCACATCGGCGATGATCATGCACGTGACGTAGAGCCCAGAGGTCATCAGCACAGTTCCCATGACGACGGGGTAGTTGCGCGAAATCACCGCGTCATAGGTCATCTTTCCGAGACCCGGCCGGGAGAAAACAATCTCCGCAAAGACCGAGCCGGTCAGCAACCCGCCGAAGCCGATGGCGATGACCGACAGCACCGCGAGAAATGCCTGCTTCAGCGCATATCGATAGATGATTTTGCGCTCCGGAACACCGAACGAGCGCAGGGTACGCACATAGGCCTCCCCCATTGCCTCGATCATCGCGGCGCGCACGATGCGCGAGACGTAGCCCACCCAACCGAGGCCAATGGCAAAGGATGGCAGGATCAGCGCTCGCGCCTGGCCCATGATATCACCGGGCTCGCCCGCGCCGATCGCCGGCAGCCAGTTGAGCGTGACGGCGAAGATCAGCAATGAATAGAGCGAAACCACGAAGGACGGAACGGCAACCAGCCCGACCGAAAGCACGCCGATCAGCCAGTCCGGCCAGCGGCCGTGATGCACAACGGCGGCACAACCCAGCACAATGCCGAGCGCGACGGCCCAGATGAAGCTGGCGACCGCCAGCGTCACCGTATAGGGCAGCACTTCCAGGATCATGGTCAGAACCGGGCGGCGGCTCCAGACATCCTCTCCGAGATTGCCCTGCGACAAGCGCCCGAGAAACAGGCCGAGCTGCTCGAAAATGGGCCGGTCGAGACCCATCAACTGGCGAAAGGCCTCCCGCATCTCTGGCGTCGAGCGCGGCCCGAGCGCCACCACCGTCGGATCCCCGGGGATCATGTGCATCATCCCGAACAGGAGCAGCGCAACGATGAGCAGGATCACAAGGCCAAGCCCGATGCGACGCAGGATGAAAAAGGTCATAGGCCAGCCCTCGTTTTCGCTGACGGGCGCATCAGAGATGGTCGCGGTTGAAACATGTCGCGCCCTCCCTTTCAAAGACAAGCACGTCCCGCTCATAGGCCTCCAGCCGCCAGGCCAGATGAAACTGACGGGCATCCGACGTGAGCGTCACCTTCGAGCGCGTTGTCACGTCGGCATCACCGCTGGCGAAGCTCAGGTCCCAGCCGGTATCGAGACGCGCCGACAACGGATCGCCTTCGGTGATCTGCATGCGATCGACGACACGGGCGGCCGTAACGATGGCCCGGTCTGTCAGGTGCTGGCGGCCGAAATCGCTGGTCAGGGTGACGGACTGAAAGCCGCGGCCCACGTCAACCGCGATCTCACGGCGATGCTCTTCAGGTGCGAGCTCGACAAGCGGCATGGGCGGGGCGGTTTCGGGCGGCGGAAACATCGGGGCAATCTCGTCTTTGACCGAACTTCGGACCGGCAAAGAGAGCGTGCACGTACCGGGCTTGATGGAGAGCGCCGGTGAAATCGGTGACGGCCACAGGATCGGCCAGAGCTGCGTGGTCAGCACGAGGCGTAGCCGGTGGCCTGCCGGGAACCGGCGGCCGGTATGGTTGAGCGCGATGCGGGCGGTAAAATCTTCGTCGGGAACCAGCTTCGCCGGCTCGGTGCTGCCGTTGCGGTGGGTGAGATTGAGCGCGCCCCATGTGACCAGGGTCGAAGTGCCGTCCGGCGTGACATCGCAGATTTTCGCGACCAGAAAGGCGTCTGTCCTGTTACAGGAGGCCGTCACCGCGATGAATGGCGCCCCGAGCATGTCAAAATCATCGCTCAATGGCTGCGTGTCGAAACACAGGCCGAGGCCGTCCTCGCGGCGCTGGTCGAGCGCCATGTCAGGCACGGAGCCGCCATAACCACCATACCGTCCGAAATCGCTGCCTGTCGTGACCGGTGATGACAGCAGCATGGCTTTGCCCTGCTCCGCTGTCTCTCCGAGCGCACCCTCATTCAGATGCAGCAGCCGCTGCAAAATATTCGGCGATGGCCATGAAGGCTCAGCGACCCAACGGCCGGGATGATCGCGATAAAAAGGCGCCGGTGCATGCGGCTCGGTTATCCATGCCGTATAGGCCGGATCGTCCATGATGCCGGTTTCAGTGCCATCCAGCCAGCGACGCCACCAGCGGATCGCCTCCTGCAGATAGCCGATTGCCGGCCCGGGGTCACCGAGGAAGGGATAAGCATGGCTCCAGGGGCCGATCAATCCCTTACGTGGGCCGGACAGCCCCTGCATCAGGCGCGGCACGGCGTTGTAATAGGTGTCGTCCCAGCCGCTGATCGCATAGACCGGAATGGTGATTTTCGAAAAATCCTCGCAGACCGAACCACGCTGCCAATAGGCGTCGCGGCGCTGGTGCTGCATCCAGGTCTCCGACCAGCAGGTGGTGTTTTCCAGCCGCTCCTGCCACATGGCCCGCCAGCGCTCCCCGACAATCTGCGGGTCCGGCGGCAAAGCGCCAAGCCCGAGGATAAAGGACGACCACATGGCATCCTCGGTCAGAAGACAGCCGCCATAATAGTGCACGTCATCGGCATAGCGATCATCCGAGCAACAGAGCGCGATCACTGCCTTCAGTGCGGGCGGCCTGCGGGCTGCAACCTGCAGCGCATTGAAGCCGCCCCAGGAAATGCCGGTCATCCCAACGGCGCCGGTGGACCAGGGTTGTACGGCAAGCCACGCGATGATCTCCTCGGCGTCGTCGAATTCCTGTTCGGTATATTCGTCGTACAGGATGCCTTCGCTATCGCCGGATCCGCGAATATCGACGCGGCAACAGGCAAAGCCATGACCGGCGATATAGGGATGCATCTTCACATCGCGAAACACCGTACCATCGCGGCGGCGGTAGGGGATGAGTTCGAGGATTGCCGCAACCGGCACCGTTTCGGCATCCTCCGGCAGCCAAATGGTCGCCGCCAGCCGTATGCCGTCCTTCATCGGGATGAACACCGGATCGAGGCAACGAACGGTGCGGGGGGCGCTTTCGACCACCATACTCATGGCGCCTCCCCTTTTGTATCGTTCGGGAAGACACCATTATCCTTGCGCGGCAACCATTCGTAGACGGCGGGTGAGGTTTGCGGATAGGCAACGAAGTCCTCGCGGTTATCGACTTTCGGCTGCTGCAGAGTGCGCCAAAGGGCAAAGCCTGCGAAGGCGAGCGACAGGACGATGGCGTACCAGAAGAAGGAGGCGGCGCCGAAATGCTCGACACCGGTTGCGGCGATGGCCGGACCGATCGTACCGCCCAGCGCCCAGACGAGCAACAGATTGGACGACAGGGCGACGAATTCGGACGAGGTGGCACGGTCATTGGCATGGGCGACGCCAAGTGGGTAGAAAATTTCGGACACGCCGCCAAAAACCGAGAACAGGATCAACAGCATCCAGAACGGCGTTGTGACATCGATGGCGAGAAACAGCCCGCAGACGGCAGCCAGAACCAGCGATAACCAGAGCATCATGTTGCGCCGGTCGAGCTTGTCGGACAGTGCTCCGAGCGGAAATTGCAGCAACAGCGCGCCGAGCGCCACCGCAGCCATCAGGACGACGATGCGGTCCTGGGCGAAACCAAGCTCAAGCCCGTAAAGCGAACCGATGCTGGCAAAGGTCGAGGAAATCAGCCCTGTCATCAGGCAGGCGAGCGTGCCGAGCGGCGACGTCCTGAAAGCCCTGAGGAAATGCACGCCGACCGGTGCATGCAGCTGTGGTTCACCAACCCAGACAGCGGTGACAGGAACCAGGGCCAGCGCATAGAAAGCGGCGGCGATCATCAGCATGCCGTCACCGGCGGGATCAATGTCCCGGGCCAGCAATTGTCCAAGCCCGTAGAATAGGCCGAGGACCAGAACATAGAGGGTGAGCGTACGCCCGCGCCCCGCATTCGGCACCATCGCGTTCAACCAGCTTTCGATGATCACCGATTGTCCCGCGTTGACAAAACCCATGACCGCCATGATGACCATGAACACGGCAACGCCCGGCTCGATGCCAAGCGACAGAAGCAGCGCCGCGGAAAGCGCGGAAAACGCCGCATAGGCACGCACCTCACCAACCGAGCGGATCAATCCGATGGACCCCATGCAGCCGACGAGAAAACCAGCCCCCTCCGCCATGACGACGAGACCGACGATATTTGCGCCGTCGCCGTTGGCGATGATGCGCAGCGGCAGGAGCGTATGGAACAATCCGGAACCGGCAGCATGGAGCGCGCCGCCGGCAAGCGGGGAAGCGATCGACCATGGTGACAGGCTTGGGATCGGGCTCATCAACCGGCCCCTATTCCGCGGCAACGCGCGGCGCAAAGGCCGGCTCGGCATCGACGAAGGGCGTGTCGCGGCGATAGGGCTTGCCGGTATCGGCGGTGCCGAGTTCGCGGGCGAGCTTGTGGCCACTATGAACCGCGTGGGCAATGGCGCCCGGCGCCAGCGTGTCGCCGATACGCTCGACGCTGCGGATACCCGCTGCAGTCAGTTCATCTAAGCGGGCCAGCAGCGCAGCATAGAGTTCGCCGCGCGGGGTCCGCATACCGACGATCAGGACCGACTTGCAGGCGACAGTCGTCTGTTCTCCATTGAAGAGGTGAGTCAGCGTCGCGATCTCGCCGTCAAAGGCGGAGACCATGTGCAGGGTGGTCACTGGCACATTGCGTCTGGCAAGCGCCTTGTGGACCAGCGGCAATTCGTTGGTCATGATCGTCCAGGCAGACGCTTGCCCGGCGGGCGTAACATAGGAAACACTGATACCCAGCGACGCCAGATGCTCGGTGAGCACGCCGCCCAGGTAATAATTGTCGAAATCGAAGACGAGCGTCGGACCCTCAGGAATCTGGCCGGCGGCGATATCGTCGGGCGTAAAGACGCGAGGATGCTCCAGGCTGCCAACGGGGATTTCCAGTGTCGAGTAGAGCATGTTCGTCCAGCGGGCACCAGTTGCGACCACGACGCGATCGGGTGCAAGATCGATGATCTCATCGACGCCCAAAGTGCTTTCCAGATACATCGAGACATTGCTCATCTCGTTCAGGCGTCCGAGCCGGTATTCGGCAACACGGTTCCAGGCCGACAGGCCGGGCAACGTCTTTTCAAATATCAGGCGGCCGCCGAAGGCTCTGTTCGCATCGGCCAAAGTCACGTCGTGACCGGCGCGCCCAAGCGTCAGGGCGCATTCCAGTCCGGCCGGGCCACCACCGACGATCAGCACTTTTTCCTTGTTGGCAGCCGATGGAACGCGTTCGGGATGCCAGCCGCGCCGCCATTCCTCGCCGGCCGTCGGGTTCTGCGTGCAGCGGACCGGCACGCCATCATGCCAGCTGGAAATGCAGATATTACAACCGATGCATTCGCGGATCTCCTCCACCCGGCCTTCCCTGATCTTAGCAGGCAGGAAGGGATCGGCGATCGACGGGCGTGCACCGCCAATGAAATCAAGAATACCCCGGCGGATCTGCGATACCATCGTATCCGGCGACGTGAAGCGGCCGACGCCGACCACCGGCTTTTTCGTCATCGTCTTGACGAAATCGATCACCGGCTCGTGGCTGCCTTCGCCGGTGAACCGCGAGGCGGAACAGTCTGTCGGGCTTGAGTCCATCTTGACATCGAACAAGTCGGGACAATCAGCCAGAAGTTCGATCAGCTCATGGGCTTCGGACGGCTGATGGGTCCCCGGCCGGCCGCGCAGCTCTTCCAGGCTGACACGAAGGGCGACGCCGCAATGCTGGCCGACCGCATCCTTGGTAACCTCTATCAGTTCGCGCACGAAACGCACCCGGTTGGCGATCGAACCGCCATATTCGTCGGTGCGGTGATTGTATTCCGGCAGCAGGAATTCATAGCCGAGATAGCCCATGCCGGCATAGACATAGACGATATCGAACCCGGCGCTGCGGGCCTTGCGGGCCGCTTCTGCCTGCCATTTCAGCACGTCACGGATATCGGACTTGTCCATGATCTTCGGGCGCAGGTTGCCCATGAAACCGATATGGGTTGCCATCCAGGGAATGCCCGACGGCGAGAGCGGCGGCAACCGGCTGGCGCGGTTCATCACCGCAGCACCGCCATGCCAGAGCTCAACCCCGGCAAGCGAGCCGTGCCTGTGAACGGCGTCCGTCATCAGGGCGTGGGCGCGGATATCGTTGTTGTCCCACATTGTCGCCATCGGCAGCGGCGCATCGTCCGAGCTCGGATCAGTGGAACAGGCGCCGGTACAAACGACACCCCAGCCACCTTCAGCCTTGGCTTCACGGAAGGCGGCGCGCACTCTGGGAAGGGCATTGGTCATGCCGCTGGCATGCGGCACCTGATAGAAACGGTTTGGCGCCGTCACCGGACCAATCCTCAAAGGTTCAAACAGCACGTCGTAACGGGCATCCCGCGTCATGGCCTCACCTCGTTCCCCGCCGCTCTTTGGCGGCTAAGCAAAAGGATAGGCATGAAAAAAAATTCGCGCAATAGAAATTATACGACCTTATAATTTCTATTGTAAGGAATTGTATTTACTTTTATTTATGGATATTCTTTGCTGCCATCTCTCATTGAGGGGTCTCGCAGCTCGATGTTTGGAGCGGGTCGAAACTCTTTGAAAATACCTCTATGCAGATGGTAAGCCTTATGCCAAACGAGAACCTCAGCCCCTGTGATCAAGAACAACCCGGCCAAGAAACCCTCCACCCGCTTCCGGCGAGAAACACCGGGAGACCGCCGTCGCCAGTTGGGAGAAGCGGCGTTGCGCTGCATCGTCAAACACGGCAACGCCGGTGTCTCGGTGCGCCAGATCTCGGCTGAAGCCGGTGTGACGCAAGGGCTCATCACCCATCATTTCGGTGAGATCAACGAACTTGTCGCATACGCCTTCGACATCATGTCGGAAGGCTTGCTGCAGGCGATCATCGCAGCGGTCGATGCCGCCCCGCCCTCGCCCCGCGAGAGGCTGGACGCCTTCATCGAGACCTCGTTCTCGCCGATGCTGTTCGACCGCGATGTGCTCGGCGTCTGGGTCGTTTTCTGGGGGCTGATCCTGCATTCGCCGCGCATGAGTGCCTCACAGCAGGGGGAGTATTCGTCCTATGTTATCACCGTCGAGGGACTGCTGTCCGATCTCGCCAACGCGGAAGGCTTTGCCATCGGCAACCTGCGACTGACGTCGATTGCCTTTACCGCCCTGCTCGACGGCCTTTGGCTTGCCTGGTGCTTGAATCCGGCCGCATTCCGCCCGGAAGATGGAATTGCGCTCTGCCGCAACTGGGTCGAAGGCATGCGACGGGGTGCCTATGCCGAATAAGAGCTAATGCCGTTCCTTTGAGAGAGAGGGTTTCGCATGCATGTCGTGAGCCTATTGAAAAGCGGAATGTTCGACGTTCAGATTGAAGGAAAACCGGCGGCGATCGCAGATGTTTTTCCCGATTGGCATGCCCATGACCGTTTCGGTCTGGTGATCGACGAACCATTTGGCGGCATCGGCGCAACGCACCTGCTGCAGTTGGCGATGACGTTGTTCTACGACGTCAAGCCCAGCCGCCAGCACCACGCTGGCGGTCTACCCGGAAATCTATGCGTTTCATATCGGCAAAGGCCACGGTGCCCATGCACCTTACGATTTCTGGCCAGCGCGGCGCGAGGTCATTCTTTCGAACGATCATCGGGAAATTCTTGATGCCATCAACGACCGCGGCATCACCCGCCTTGCCGTTCCAGACCGCAAACCCAGACAGGTCGAGCATCGCCCAAAGGAAGAGGACGCCGCACTCGACCGGATCGTCTCTGCCTTCGTTTATTCGCCAGGCGGACGGGTAGAGAATGCCGACTTTGTCATCGCGGGCAATGACAAACGGACGGAGTACAATCCACGGCAGGCCCTGCGCCCATTTTCCCCAGAGCGCAGTTCGTCCGCCGTATCAACAACAGCAAGACCGGTAAAGGAAACCGATACGTCCTATACGGACTGGCTGCGGGAGCGAAAAGACGACGTGACCGAGGACCACCGGATTGCGATCGAGCAGCGGCGCGAACAGTTGCGCAAGGACGGTATCGTCTCAGAATCCTATCGCCGCACCGCTGTTGCCGACGCTCTGGGAATTCTGGCTGGTGCGGGGCGTTACTGTGAAACCCGCCGGAGTGAGCAGCAAGCCTGATGAGACTTGGGGCAGACCAGGTCGTTGGAAGAGTGGAGTGTCGAAGCGGTCGCAGTCAAAGGTCGGGCGCATTCAAGACCCGCAATGGTCCACCTGGTTATCGGACACGGCCGTTGCGGCCGGAAGGGTGAGCGACACGACCGCCCCGCCCGCAGGAGACCTCCCAATGTCGAGCCTTCCGCCATGGGCGACAGCAATCGCCTTGACGATCGAAAGACCGAGACCTGTACCGCCGCTTGAACGCGACCTTGAGGGCTCTCCCCGCCAGAACAGGTCTATCTTAGCACTTGGCTGTGCCACGTCCGCGAACCCCGGACCATGATCAATGATCCGGATGGAGATTTCCCGGTTGGACGCCAAACCGGTTTCCCATCTGATGAGCTTACCTGGGCCGGCATAGACGCAGGCATTTTCCAAAAGCGCTAAAATCGCCTGGCGGATCCGTTGCTGGTCGATCAATGCAAAAGCGGGGGTATATTGCCATTCGATGGTCATTTCGTGAGCCTCGATGAGCGGTCTCGCCGCCTCAAACACCGATTTAGCCTCAAGACCGACGTCCCGTATTTCCCGGTCGGCGAGAAGCTTCTGGCCGACCGCGAGCGAGAGTGTGCGTAAATCCTCGACGAGCCTGGACAGACCTTCGACCTGCTCTAGCAATGAGGCAAGCATGGCGTTGTCGCCCTCGAACACGCCGTCCTGAATTCCCTGGATCGATCCTCGGAGAATGGTCAATGGTGTGCGCAATTCATGTGCTACGGCCATATTGTTGAATTGCAGCCGACCTTCCATCCGCTCAAGACTGGTCGCCAGTTCGTTGAAATTCTGAACAAGGCTGACGACCTCCCTCGAACTCGTTTGCGTCGGGACACGAAGCGAGAAATTACCTCCTGTCAGCCCTTCCGTCGCGGCGATCAGTTCGGCGATGGGGCGTGTAATTCGCCTTGTGAGCACGATGCCGACGAAGCTGCAAAACAGCGCGCAACCAAGCCCAAAGACAAGAATGAACATATAAAGGTTGGTGTCCGTCGACCCGCCAAGCTTTTGAAGGCCTTCTACGAGAGCGGTCATGTGCTCGTTGCTGGGCACGACACCCGCGCTAATTTCAAGGTAAGCCTGGGCGCCTCCTGCTGGAAGGTCCTCCAGCAGATTGCGCTCTTGATACCCCGTGTACAAAAGCACGCCCAGATACAGCATCAATATGCTGAGAAGAAGCATCGTGGTGATCGTCAATGCTGTGAGGGTCGCTATCGACCAACGGGAAAATCTCATTGCGGCGTCGCAAACCGGTAGCCGACGCCACGGATGGCGGAGAAGTATCCCACCTTGCCGAGCTCCTCCAATTTGCGGCGGACATTGGATATGTGCATGTCCACCGTCCTGGCCAGCGCATCGCTTTCCGGCAGGCAGGCATCCAAAATATCGGCCCGTTGAAAAACATGCGTGGGCCAGCGGATCATATAGGCCAGGATGCGAAACTCACTGAGCGTCAGCGGCACAAGCTGGCGTTGTTCTCCATTTTGAACAACTGCCGTATAGGCACTGAAGTTCACTTCGATATCGTCGTAGCGCCGCACCGCTTCTGTTCCCATGGCCCGGGATCTTCTGAGTACGGCGCCGACACGGGCAACCACCTCCTGCGGATTGAACGGCTTGACGACATAATCGTCAGCCCCAAGCCGAAGGCCCGACAATTTATCGATGTCTTCGGCAAGAGCGGTCACCATGATGACTGGGGTACGGCTGGACTGCCGCAACTGTGCGAGTACATCAAAGCCACTGAGACGGGGCAAACGGACATCCAGCAGAACCAGATCGGGTGAAAGCCGTGCATGATGCTGCAGGGCGGTCTCGCCGTCTGAAGCGCACACCGTACGGTAGCCCTCGCGGATCAAGTAAGCCTCCAGAATCTGCGCGATCTGGGTTTCGTCTTCGACGATGAGTATCAGGCTGTTTTCCGTCAAGAGTGTTGCCTCTGCATTCGAATATCATGACTTTGGTAGGGCAGAAACGTGGCTCGCCGCAACGCTTTTTGTCGATTTGGGCGTTCGATCGCGCCGCACTTTGCAGACGCCTCGCTGTGACCTGACAGTTCCTTGACAAAACTATCCGCAATGACCGCCACGGGCATGGGCCCGGTGTTTCAGCGGATGGTCACAGTGCAAGTTTCATCTCCAACGTCAAAAGACATCAATCGCCGCTCTTACGGTGCATTTCCCTCTCCCCTGCGCGTCGAGGACAGACCTAGCCGTCGGCGGCGTCATCTCACCCGTTACTGCTCTTCACACCCCCTGGCTGCATTCGGATTCCTTATCCTTTTTTCCAGCATGATGTTTGTCATGTTTCCACAAATCGACATGAGCGTTTCGCGGTTCTTTGCGCTTGGTACCCAATTTCCCCTGTCGGAAAATCCGGCCCTGCTGTCTATCCGCGATGCGAACCGGATGCTTCCGATCATTGTTTTGATCCCAATGCTCGTTCTGTTGATGGTGAGACCCTTCCATCGTTCCACACGCTTGCTATCAAAGCGCGCCTGGTTTGTGATCGTCAGCTATATCCTGGGACCAACAATCATCGTTCATACGTTTAAAACGTTCTTCGCCAGGGCCAGGCCCAGAAGTTTGACCGAATTCGGTGGGACAATGGACTTTACGCCAGCATGGCAATTCGCATCAATGTGTGAGCGCAATTGCTCGTTCCCGTCCGGCGAAGCAGCATCCGCAGCAGCATTTCTGGCTGTTCTGGTGTTCGTGCCCAAAACATACCGCGACTACGTCGCTGCCTTGATTATTCCTTTGTCGATCATGGTCGCCCTGAACCGGGTCGTTTTCGGTGCACACTTCCTTTCGGATGTCGTCCTTGCATGGCTCATGGTTTGCTGGTTGATGCTTTGGTTGTACCGAAAAATGGGGCTCCACTCTCACGCGTGAAGACCGGGGCGGTACTGGCAGATTGCTTGTGCCGCTCTTGCCCCCTGCCTCGTCCACTTACTCGACCGTCGCGGTGAGTATGAACCGCCGGTAGAAGAGGGTTCTCAGCCGGTTGCGCAGGTTTGCGGTCTTGCGCTGCGCGACGGCGATTGGTGTGTGCGAACCAATCTGGAGATCCCGGAAGCCAGAATTGACAAGCATTGGAATGATCGTCTCCGGTCTCAGTCCTCCACCAAAGGGAAGGGCCGACATGATCGCCTCATGACGCGCGCTGAGGGCGCCATCATAATTCAGATCGGGTCCATTGACCCGATCGATGACGCCGATCAGCCACGAGACCTGCCCAGTCACCATCAAAGACGATCAATTTTCCGCCGGGCTTCAAGACGCGCCGCCATTCGACAAAGGCGCCAGCGGGATCCGTCAATGTCCAGACGAGGTGCCGGCACACCACGGCATCAAAGCTGGCATCAGGCTCCATCGGATTTTCAGCGTCTGCGAGAATGAAACGCAGCCTGTCCCTGCCCGCATGTTTGCGGCGGGCGACGGCGAGCATTTCCTCGGAAAAATCGAGCGCCGTGATGTCATGCCCGAGGTCATGCAGAAGTGCGGTGACCTCCCCCGTACCGCAGGCCAGTTCCAGGATGCGCAATGGCTCCAGCCCGAGATGATCGCGAACCGGCTTTTGCCACGCGTCGAATTCCGGCCCGCGCGGAATCCTGTGCCCAAAGGCCAGGTCGAATGTTTCGGAGCGCCTCGACCAATAGTCCCGGATTTCTTCCTTCAGGTCGAAATTGGCCTGCGTCATGCATTGCTGCCGAGAAACTGGATATGATGGCGGCCATGATGTGGCGAGCGCTCGACAAAGGCCCGCACCCCGAAGACCTCGGAAATCAGCTCCTCCGTCAGCACATCCTCTGGAGCCCCAGCGGCCACGACCTGCCCGCGGCTGAGAACGGCGATCGTGTCGCAGAACATCGATGCCAGATTGAGATCATGCAGCGCGATGATGCTGGTGATCGGCAGTTTCGTCACCAGGGACAGGATTTCCAGTTGGTGCTGGATATCCAGATGATTGGTCGGCTCGTCGAGCAAAAGCTCGCTCGGTGTCTGCGCGAGTGCCCGGGCGATGTGCACCCGCTGGCGCTCGCCGCCCGAGAGGGTGTGCCAAAGTTGACCGGCTTTCTGCATCATTCCAACATGGGCAAGCGCATCGTTGACAGCGCCGTCGTCGGAAGTGCCCCACGGACTCAACGCCCCGCGATGTGGCGTCCGGCCAAGCTTGACAACTTCAAGAACGGTAACCTGCGCCTCCGTCGTCGCCTGTTGTTCGACAAAGGCGATCCGCTTGGCGATATCCAGGCGGCTCATCGAACCGATATCGACATCCCCAAGGGAAATCACGCCGCTGGCAACCTTCCTCAACCGGCATATCAAGCGAAGCAGGCTGGATTTCCCCGACCCGTTCGGGCCGAGAAGGCCGAGGGTACGCCCCGGAGAGACATCCAGACTTATGCCGTTGACGACAAGAACGCCGGCCGTCGCCCAGTGCACATCTTGAACTGAAATGCTCATACGGGTCTCCTCGCCTTGTAGAGGATCAAGGCAAATGCGGGGGCGCCGAACAAGGCGGTCACGACACCGATCGGCAAGATTTGCTGCGGGATGATGATTCGCGAGACGATATCCGCCACGACCATGAAGATGGCGCCGATCATTGCTGTCGCGGGCAGAAGGCGAACATGACCCGGCCCGACCAGGAAGCGCGCAGCGTGGGGAATGACGAGGCCGACAAAGCCGATCGAGCCGACAATGCTGACCACGGTCGCAGTTAAAAATGCCGTGACGCCGAGAAGAACGATGCGAACCCGGGCAACGGGAACGCCCAGTGCTGCGGCAGCATCGGTGCCGAACGTAAACGCGTCGAGCGCGCGCGCATAGAACATGCAGAGCACAAAGCCCGCGATTGCCACCGGTCCTGCCAGGTACACATCCGGCCAGCGCACACCGGAAAGACTGCCAAGCAGCCAGAACATCACGCCGCGCGCCTGTTCAGCACTGGCCGACGTGGTGACGATGTAGGAGGTTAGCGCGTTGAACAGCTGTGACCCCGCCACCCCGGCAAGAAT
>UBTA01000015.1 GCA_900468065.1 Hyphomicrobiales bacterium
AGGGTTGGGGAGGGGTCTTTCCTAATCTTCAATCTAATCGAATTCTTCGATCAATAAAGCGAATTCTGACCGCTTGATGCCAGCCTGCTTCATTGCGAAAACTTGTCCCAAACAAGGGAACAGACATGTCGAATTTGCCGTCTCATGCGCGCGTCGTGATCATCGGGGGAGGTGCGGTCGGGGCGTCCTGTCTTTACCATCTGGCCAAGGCTGGCTGGACGGACTGCGTGCTTCTCGAAAAGAACGAACTGACGGCCGGTTCGACATGGCATGCTGCGGGCAATGTGCCGACATTCTCGTCGTCCTGGTCGATCATGAACATGCAGCGCTATTCGGCGTCGCTCTACCGCGAACTCGGCGATCTCGTCGATTATCCGATGAATTATCATGTCACCGGCTCGATCCGGCTTGGTCACTCGAAGGAGCGGCTGCAGGAATTCAAGCGCGTCGTCGGCATGGGCCGCTATCAGGGCATGGATCTCGATATCCTGTCGCCCGATCAGATCAAATCGAAATATCCGTTCGTCGAAACCCATGACCTGGCCGGCGCACTCTACGATCCCTATGACGGTGATATCGATCCGGCGCAGCTGACACAGGCGCTGGCGAAGGGCGCGCGTGATCTCGGCGCAAAGATCTTCCGCTTCTGTCCCGCCACCGGCGCGCGCCGGGAAAATGACGAGTGGATCATTTCGACGCCGCAAGGCGAGATCCGTTGCGAGTATGTCGTCAACGCCGCCGGTTATTATGCCCGTGAGGTCGGAAAATGGTTTGGCCGCGATGTGCCGATGATGGTGATGAGCCATCAATACATGCTGTTTGAGGAAATTCCCGAACTGGCCGCATGGTCGAAGGAAGCCGGACACAAGCTGCCGCTTCTGCGCGATGTCGACAGTTCCTATTACCTGCGCCAGGAAAAGACCGGGATGAATCTCGGCCCCTACGAGAAGAACTGCAAGGCGCACTGGATCACGCCGGATGATCCGATGCCGGAGGACTTTTCGTTCCAGCTTTTCCCCGACGATCTGGAGCGGCTGGAATGGTATCTCAACGATGCCGTCGAGCGCGTCCCGATCCTTGGCACGGCCGGTCTGTCGCGGATGATCAACGGGCCGATCCCCTATGCGCCGGATGGCAACCCGCTGATCGGGCCGATGCCGGGCGTGCCGAATGCGTTCGAGGCCTGCGTCTTCACCTTTGGCATCTGCCAGGCGGGTGGTGCGGGCAAGGTGCTGGCCGAATGGGTGACCGAGGGGCAGACAGAGTGGGACATGTGGTCGTGCGATCCGCGCCGGTTTACCAGTTTCACCGACCAGGATTATTGCATCGCCAAGGGCATGGAAATCTATGGCCATGAATATGCCATGCACTTTCCCAAGCATGCCTGGCCCGCCGGACGCAACAAGAAGCTGTCGCCGATCCACGACCGGATCGCGGCCCTCGGCGCGCAGTTCAAACCGTATAATGGCTGGGAGCGCGCCAACTGGTACGCCAAGCCGGGCGACGATCTTTCCGAGCAGGCGACGCAGACCTGGAATCGTGCGGGTCCCTGGCAAAAGCGCATCGAGGAAGAGTGCCTCGCGGTGCGCGATACCGCCGGGATTCTCGATCTGCCGGGCTTTTCGCGGTTCCGCCTGAAAGGCGAGGGTGCGCGCGACTGGCTGCTGGGTCTGACCACCGGCAAGGTGCCGAAGCCCGGCCGGATCGGACTTGCCTATTTCTCCGACGACAAAGGCCGCATCGTCACCGAAATGTCGGTCATGGCGCTGGAGGAGGATTTCTTCTTCCTGATCACGGCGGCGACGGCGCAGTGGCATGACTTCGAATGGTTGAAAAAGCACCTGCCGAAGGATGCGGCGTTTACGCTGGATGATGTCACCGAAAGCTTCACCTGCCAAATTCTGTCGGGTCCTAAATCGCGCGACATTCTCGCGGAGGTTTCGAATGCCGATCTGGCGAAAGGCTGGCTGACGCATCAGTCGGTGCAGATCGCCGGGCTGTGGTGCCAGCTGGTGCGCGTGTCCTTTGCCGGTGAACTCGGCTGGGAAATCCATTCCAAGATTGATGATACCGTTGCAATCTTCGATGCCGTCTGGGCTGCCGGGCAAAAGCACGGGCTCAAGCCTTTTGGCATGGAAGCGCTGGATTCGCTTCGGATCGAGAAGGGATACCGTGCCTGGAAGGGTGATCTTTCCACCGACTACACCATTCTGCAGGGCGGGCTTGAGCGCTTTGTCGATTGGGCCAAGCCCGACTTCAAGGGCAAGGCGGCGCTGGAACGCGAGAAACAGCAGGGCGTGACCAAGCGCTTTGTGACGCTGGTGGTGGACGCAGGCGATTGCGATGCGCCCTATATGTCGACGCTCTGGCATGGCGGAAAGGTGGTCGGCGAAACGACATCCGGCAACTGGGGTTACCGGATCGGCAAATCGGTGGCGCTCGGCATGCTGCGCGCCGATCTGGCCGAGCCCGGTACTGAAATTGAAGTCGAAATCTACGGCGACCGCTTCAAGGCTGTCGTGCATGCGGACGAGCCGCTGTTCGATCCCAAGAATGAGAGACTGCGCGCATGAGCAAGCCTATCCCCAAAAAGGCCCGCGCGGTCATCATCGGTGGCGGCGTGTCGGGCTGTTCGGTCGCCTATCATCTGGCGAAACTGGGCTGGACGGACGTGGTCCTGCTGGAGCGCAAGCAACTGACATCGGGCACGACCTGGCACGCGGCCGGCCTCATCGGCCAGTTGCGCGCCTCGCAGAACATGACCCGCCTCGCCAAATATTCGGCCGATCTCTACACCAAGCTGGAGGCCGAGACCGGCATCGGCACGGGTATGCGGCAGTGCGGCTCGATCACCGTGGCGCTCACTGAAGAGCGAAAGCAGGAAATCTACCGGCAGGCCTCGCTTGCCCGGGCCTTCGATGTCGACGTGCGGGAAATTTCGCCCGACGAGGTCAAGGCGATGTATCCGCATCTGAATATTTCGGATGTCACTGCCGCCGTGCACCTGCCGCTCGACGGCCAGTGCGATCCGGCCAACATCGCCATGGCGCTGGCCAAGGGCGCGCGGCAGAACGGCGCGACCATTCTCGAAGGCGTCAAGGTCACGGCGGTCCACAAGAAGGACGGCTGTGTATCCGGCGTCACCTGCGAGCAGAACGGCGAGACATTTACGATCGAGACGGAGAACGTTGTCAATGCGGCTGGCATGTGGGGCAGGGAACTCGGCAACATGTCCGGCGTCACCGTGCCGCTGCATGCCTGCGAGCATTTCTACATCGTCACAGAGCCGGTTGCCGGGCTGCAGCGCCTGCCGGTGCTGCGCGTGCCGGACGAATGCACCTATTACAAGGAGGATGCCGGCAAGATGCTGATCGGTGCCTTTGAGCTCAAGGCCAAGCCCTGGGGCATGAACGGCATCAGCGAGGATTTCTGCTTCGACCAGCTGCCGGAGGATTTTGACCATTTCGCGCCGATCCTCGAAAAGGCGGTTGGCCGTATGCCGATGCTGGAAACGGCCGGGATCCACACCTTCTTCAACGGCCCGGAAAGTTTTACGCCCGACGACCGCTACTATCTCGGCGAGGCGCCAGAGCTGAAAGGCTACTGGGTCGCGGCCGGTTACAATTCCATCGGCATCGTCTCTTCCGGCGGCGCCGGCATGGCGCTGGCGCAGTGGATGAACGATGGCGAGCCGCCGTTCGATCTCTGGGAAGTCGATATCCGCCGGGCGCAGCCGTTCCAGAAGAACCGCACCTATCTCAAGGAGCGGGTGACCGAGACGCTCGGCCTGCTCTACGCCGACCATTTCCCCTATCGCCAGATGGCGACGGCACGCGGTGTTCGCCGCACACCCTTGCACGAGCACCTGAAGGCGCGTGGCGCCGTGTTCGGCGAAGTCGCGGGCTGGGAGCGGGCCAACTGGTTTGCCAGAGAAGGCCAGGAGCGGGAATACAAATACAGCTGGAAGCGGCAGAATTGGTTCGACAACCAGCGCGACGAACATCTGGCCATCCGGGGCGGCGTCGGCCTGATCGACATGACCTCGTTCGGCAAGATCCGTGTCGAGGGTCGCGATGCGCTTTCCTTCCTGCAGAAGCTCTGTGCCAACCAGCTGGATGTCGCGGCGGGCCGCATCGTCTATACCCAGATGCTCAATGCCCGTGGCGGCATCGAAAGCGACCTGACGGTCACCCGGCTGTCGGAAACCGCTTTCCTGCTGATCGTCCCTGGCGCCACGCTGCAGCGCGACCTTGCCTGGCTGCGCAAGCACCTCGCCGATGAATTCGTCGTCATCACCGATGTGACCGCGGCGGAATCGGTGCTCTGCGTCATGGGGCCGAAGGCGCGCGAGCTGATGCAAAAGGTCAGCCCCAACGATTTTTCCAATGCCGCCCATCCGTTCGGGTCGGCACGGGAAATCGAAATAGGCATGGGTCTCGCCCGCGCGCACCGCGTCACTTACGTTGGCGAACTCGGCTGGGAGCTTTACGTCTCCACCGACCAGACGGCGCACGTGTTCGAGACGCTGGAAGCGGCAGGCGCCGATATCGGCCTGAAACTCTGCGGCATCCATACGCTCGACAGTTGCCGCATCGAAAAGGCTTTCCGCCATTTCGGCCATGACATCACCGATGAGGATCATGTGCTGGAAGCCGGTCTTGGTTTTGCGGTGAAGCCGGGGAAGGGCGAGTTCATCGGCCGCGATGCGGTGTTGACGAAGCAGGACAGCGGGCTGTCGCGCCGGCTGCTACAATTCCGGCTGACCGATCCGGAGCCGCTTTTGTTCCACAACGAGGCGGTGGTTCGCGACGGCAAGATCGTCGGCACGATCACATCGGGCAATTACGGCCACCATCTCGGCGGTGCGATCGGGCTTGGTTATGTGCCGTGCAAGGGCGAGAGCGAGGCGGATGTGCTGGGCTCGGCTTACGAGATCGAAATTGCCGGAACACGGGTGAGGGCGGAGGCGTCGCTGTCGCCGATGTATGATCCGAAGTCGGAACGGGTGAGGGTTTAGCCCCTCCCCCTTGTGGGGAGGGGACTTTCTTTTCCAACAAGAAAAACCCCTCCCGACCCTTCGGGCCACCCTCCCCACAAGGGGGAGGGATAATCGAGACTGCCGCTCCATCAGAGCAACCGAGGCAATAGATTGTGCAAAAGGGGAATTCCCATGCTCGCGCCAGACACAAAGACGACGGAAAAGCCGACCGACCGCATCGACCAACTCGTTGCCGCCCACAAGCCCGGCCATGGCCTCACGCGGCCGTTCTACCGGGACGAGGATATTTACGAGCGCGATCTGGAGCGCGTCTTCCGGCGTCACTGGCATTGCGTTGCGCATGAGAGCGTTATCCCCAAGCCGAACGATTTCGAAGTTTTTCGCATGGCCTCCGAGCAGGTGATCCTGACGCGGCATGCGGATGGGACTGTTCATGCCATCCTCAATGTCTGCCGCCATCGCGGCGCCGAGGTCTGCACCAAGGACAAGGGCAATGCCCGTGTCTTCGTCTGTCCCTATCATGCCTGGACCTATGGCAATGACGGATCCCTGCGGGCGGCCCGGCTGATGCCGAAGGATTTCAAGCGTGAAGACCATGGGCTGAAGAAACTGCACGTCCGCGTCGTCGAAGGCCTCGTTTTCATCTCCTTTGCCGAAAATCCGCTCGATTTCACCGAGGTCGAAAACCTCCTCCATGCCACCTGTGGCCAATATGGCTGGGGACAGGCCAAGGTTGCCTACCGGCAGAGTTATCCGGTCGATGCCAACTGGAAGCTGGCGGTCGAGAACTATGTCGAGTGCTATCATTGCGGTCCGGCACATCCGGAATATTCGCAGACCCACGCGCTTGAGCAGCCGCTGCACATGATCGAGGCTCTGAATGCGGCGATGGAGGAGCGCACCTGTGCGCTTGGCATCCAGGTCGGTTCCGGCGACCACTGGCAGACGTCGGAAAACGGCAAGGAAACCATCCATGCCTTCCGCTATGCGCTTTATGATGGCGTCAAGACCGGCAGCCAGGACGGTTCGCCTCTGGCTCCGCTGATGGGCCGGTTTACCGAATTCGACGGCGGCGTCACCTCCGTGCATCTCGGAGGCACGTCGTTCCTTGTCTGCTACCCCGACCACGGCATGATCTACCGCTTCATTCCGAAGGGACCGGAAGCCTGCGAGATGGAGCTGATCTGGCTGGTCAATGGCGAGGCGGAAGAGGGTATCGACTACGATCTTGAAAAGCTGAAATGGCTCTGGACGGTCACCACCGACGAGGACAAGTCGATCATCGAGCATACCTCGCGCGGCGTGCGTTCGCACTATTTCGTCCCCGGCCCGATCGCGCCGATGGAGCAGAACGAACTGCGCTATATCAACTGGTATCTCGACGAGATCAGCCGGGCCTGACGAGTAAGCGACACCTCACTGCGCCGCGACACCGTGTATATTTGAAATGCGCGTCGTCCATTTCGGTGCGGTGGGTTCAACGCCGAAGCGGTTGGGGAAGGTGAAGAAGGTGTCGAACGCCTGCTCTTTGCCGGCAGGGACGCGCGCAAGGATCAGGGCCGTGTCTTCACCGACTGTCTTGCAGGTATCGTTCGGGCAATCTTCAAGCGCCACCGTCAGATTGAAATTGGTCAGATTGGCCGCGCTCTTGTTTAGGACTGTGCCGGTGACCCGGTAGCTCGTGTCCGGCCGGTTGCGGGTGAACTGCAGGTTCTCCAGCGCAAGGTCTTCCGGCTGAATGACCGGACGGTCCTGGGTGAAGGGCGGCGGATCGGTCTCGTTGCTTTCGCCACTGCCGTCTCGCAGCCAGACCACGAAAGCCGAAGCAAGCCCCAATGCGACGAGAATGCTGAGCACCGGTTCGGCAAAACGCCGGAAGCGCGATGAGCGCATGGCGAAATACACGATCAAAAGGCCTGCTATCGCAGGGAAAATCCAGATCATCAAAGTCCTCCGGACTTCTATATAGGCGGGGCGGTGCCGGGATGGAAGCGCTGCGCGGAACGATCCGGCGATTGTCTGGGGACGGGGGAACAAAGCACCCAGTCGCTCGTTTCTTGCTCGTCGCCCCCGACATGTTCCAATTGCTGAAAAGGAAGAGACCTATGGCCACAAAAGCCCTGGAAGACCTGTTCTATGACATGCTCAAGGATGTCTATTACGCTGAACGCAAAATCCTGAAGACACTGCCGAAAATGGCCAAGGGCGCGCAGAGCCCGAAGCTGAAGGCCGCTTTCGAAAAGCACCATGAGGAAACCGAAGGCCAGATCGAGCGCCTGCAGCAAGTGTTTGAAATCTTCGGCAAGCGCGCCGTCGGAAAGACCTGCCCGGCGATCGACGGCATCGTCGAAGAAGGCGAGGAAATCCTCGAAGAATTCAAGGGCTCACCCGCTCTCGATGCCGGGCTTCTCGCCACAGCGCAGGCTGTCGAACACTATGAAATGGCCCGCTACGGCACGTTGAAGACCTGGGCTGGCATGCTCGGCCTCAAGGATGCCGTCAAGCTGCTCGACGAGACCCTGCAGCAGGAAGGCGCTACCGATCACGCGCTGACGGCCTTGGCTGAAGCGTCGGTCAATGCAACGGCGATGAAAAAAGCTGCATAACGGGACCGCTCCAAATTGGCCGGAGACCCTATCTCCGGCCAATTTTCTATTTCAAGCTGATCCAGTAGGCGCCACGGAACGGAACCGCAGCAAAGCGCGCGTTGATTTCCTTGAGCGACTGATCGGGATCGATATCGGCAAAAATCTCCGGCCGCAGCCAGCGGGCAAAGGCCTCCGCTGCCAGAATATTCAGCGGTACGGCATTGAAGAAATTCCACACTCCGTGCACACGGCCGTTCTGGACGCCCGACAGGTTGGCCAGAACAGGATTTTTTACGGCTTCGCCAAGTGTCTTGCGGGCCTCGTCGGCGGGAACGCCGGGGCCGATGGAAAAGACGCTGTAGGTGCCACCCGGTGACGCGGTGGCTATATAGACTTCCGGGTCAGCCTCGATCAGATACTCGTTGCTGACGATGCCGCCCTGGCGCGGCAGGTTCTTATTGGCAATGTTGCGGCTGCCGGTAATGCCGATGAATTCGCCGAGGCCGCCGGTGCCATAGGCATAGCAGCAGCGATCCGGATTGGGGAATGCGTCCATCAGTACGGTCGGGCCGGGCTCCGGATTGGCGGCGACCCGATCGGTGATGCGTTTCAGATGTTCCTCATAGAAATCGGCAAAGGCATTTGCCTGTTCTTCGCGCTCGAAAATCTTGCCGAGTAGCCGCATGTTGCCGGGCGTGTTCTTCAAGGGATCGCTGTTGAAATCGACGACGAAGACCGGGGCGCCGGTGCTTTCGAGATAGTCGATCGCCCGCTTGCCGAGATCGGTATCGGCCTGCCAGTTGGCCATGATGGCAAGATCGGCGTTGAGCGACAGGATGGTTTCGAAGGACAGGCCGTCGCCGGTGCCATCGCCAATGATCGGGACGTCCGCAAGGGCTGGAAACTTTTCGACGAAGTCCTTGTAGATTTCCGGGTTGTCGCCCTTCAGGTCTCCCGACCATCCGGCAAGCAGGCTGACGGGATCGGGATGGATCAGCGACAGCGCGACCAGATTGAAGCCGCTGCCGAGCAGGATGGCTTTTGGTTTTTCCTTGATCGTCACCTGCCGGCCGATCCCGTCGGTCAACGTCAACGGCCAGCGTTCCTGCGCGTTCGACACTGCAGCACAGGCCAGAAACAGGCCAAGGCTCAGAAGAAGGAGGCGTTTCACAATAATTGCTTTCTTTGGGCGGGCAGGGCGCAGAGTTCGCCGCAGCTCGGTATGCCGGGCAAGAGATAACGCAGGCAACAGATCTTGCGGCGGCACACGGTTTCTTCCCCGTCGAGTTCGTGGCGCAGGCAACCAAGGAACGGGTTGGCGGAACCGTCCGGCAGATGCGTCTGCGAAAACAGCGCCCGCGATGCCCAGGCGTCGCCATCGGCCGGCCGTTCCCGCTCTGTGGCGTTGAAGGCATAGTCAATATAGACGGCGGCGTTGTTCCAGGCGAGCTTTGGCGCGATGCCGCCCACCGACTTGAGTTGCACGATGATTTCGCCCAGATGCTGGCTGACCAGAGGCATGACGAAGGCCAGAAGATCGGCGCCGCAGCCTTCGTTCCAGTCGCCTTCGCGGGCGAGACCAAGTGCTCGCGGCAGCCCGTCTTCGGCAAGCGCGATGGTCATGTCGCCGGCTGCGACCGGCAGAACATGATCGGCACGGCGGGCAACGATATAGGGGATCGTCAGCATCGAGAAATAATAGAGCGACCACATCGAGGCGACCGCGCGCCGGTCGGTGCCGCCATGGGCGCTCGCATAGGTATCAAGGGCAGCCGAAAAACCGCCGGAGCCGAAAAACTCGGAAAGGGGAACGCTGCCTTCCAGTTCCGACGACAGCATCATCTTCTCGCCGCACCAGGCATGCTCACCGGCAAACACCTCCTTCAGGCCGGAAGGCCTGAAGGAGGTGTGGGTATCGTGATTGGCAGTCGCGGTCGTCAAATGGTCACCAGCAGTTTTTGATGGGCGGATCATCGCTGCGCCAGCACAACGCAAGTGGGCCAAGCGGAGCGTTCTTCAGATCGTCCTCTAAGGTGACTTCTTTTATCAAGTTTCACCGAGCGGAAAAGCAAAACTATTCAGTCGAGTTCATGTTTTTTTATCTGTGCGCTTCCGGCAACAGCAGGCGATGGTCATGGAAATCCGCCAACCGCAGTCCCGGATACAAACAAGGCCCCGCTCATGATAAGAGAACGGGGCCTTGTTTTTTTATGATAGGGCAATGGACATCTAATGATAAGCTGGAAGCTTATCCGTGGTTGATCATCACATGCCTAACGGCGGTGTAGTCTTCCAGCGCATAGATCGACATGTCCTTGCCGTAGCCGGACTGCTTGACGCCGCCATGGGGCATTTCGTTGGTCAGCATGAAATGGGTGTTGATCCAGGTGCAGCCGTACTGCAAGCGGGAGGCGGCCTTCATCGCCTTGGAGATGTCCTTGGTCCAGACGGAAGAGGCAAGGCCGTAGTCGCTGTCGTTCGCCCATTTCACCGCCTGGTCGTTTTCGGTGAAGCGGGTGACGGAGACGACGGGGCCGAAGACTTCGCGGCGGACGATCTCGTCTTCCTGGGTGGCGCCTGCAACGACGGTCGGCTGAAAGAAGAAGCCGTCCTTGCTGCCCAGATTGCCGCCGGTGGTGATCTCGATGTGCTTCTGCTCGGTGGCACGCTCGACGAAGCTTGCGACGCGGTCGCGCTGGCGTTTGGAGATCAACGGGCCGATCTCGTTTTCGGTGTCGTCGGCAAGATTGTACTTGATCGTCGAGACGGCGGAGGTGAGGTCGGCGACCAGCTTTTCGTAGATGCCGTCCTGCGCATAGATGCGGCAGGCGGCGGTGCAGTCTTGACCTGCATTATAGTAGCCGAAGGTGCGGATGCCGTTGACGACGGCTTCGAGGTCGGCGTCATCATACACGATGACCGGGGCCTTGCCGCCGAGTTCGAGATGGGTGCGCTTGACGGTCTTGGCGGCCGCCTGCAACACTTTCTTGCCGGTGGCGATATCGCCTGTGATCGAGACCATGCCGATTTTTGGATGGTTGATCAGCGTGTTGCCCACCGTGTCGCCGCGGCCAAGGATGACGTTGACGACGCCTTCCGGAAGAATGTCAGCCAGCAGGCGTGCCATCTTCAGCGCCGTTAGCGGCGTCTGTTCCGACGGCTTGAAGACGACGGTGTTGCCGCCGGCAATGGCAGGCGCCAGCTTCCAGGCCATCATCATCAGCGGATAATTCCACGGTGCGATCGAGCCGATGATGCCGACCGGATCGCGGCGGATCATCGAGGTGTGGCCGGGCAGATATTCACCGGCGACATTGGCATGCAGCGAGCGGATGGCGCCGGCGAAAAAGCGCCAGCAGTCGACGATGGCAGGCAGTTCGTCATTGCGCACGGCATTGATCGGCTTGCCGCAGTTCAGCGCTTCGAGTGCCGCGAAGGCATCGGCGTCCTTTTCAATGGCGTCGGCGATTTTCAATAGATAGCCGGAGCGCTCACCGGGCGTGGTCATCGACCATGTGACGAAAGCCTTTTCGGCGGCATCGACGGCGCGTTCGATCTGCGATTGCGAGGCTTCGGCGAGATCAATGATCTTGGCGCCGGTTCGCGGATTGAGGATCAGTTCTTCGGCCTCGGTTCCGGCCTCGAATGTCGATCCGATCAGCAATTGCGTATCCATAGAAGTTCTCCCTTGAAGTTCGGATTATTTGCCGGCACCGGCGATCTGGTCGCCGTCGCGCGTAAGGTAATAGGCGGCCAGGATCGGCAGGAAGGTGACCAGCATCACCACCATGGCGACAACGTTGGTGACCGGTCGCTGGCGCGGGCGGATGAGTTCTTCCAGCATCCAGATCGGCAGGGTCGATTGCTGGCCGCCGGTAAAGGTGGTGACGATCACCTCGTCGAAGGACAGCGCGAAGGCAAGCATGCCGCCGGCCAGAAGTGCCGTGCCGATATTGGGCAGGATGATATGGCGGAAGGTCTGGAAACCGTCGGCACCGAGATCCATCGACGCTTCGATCAGCGAACCAGAGACGCGGCGGAAGCGGGCAACCGCATTGTTGTAGACGACGACGATGCAGAAGGTCGCGTGGCCGAGCACGATGGTCCAGAACGAGAAGGGGATATCGGCAAACGAGAAGGCCGAGCGCAGCGCAATGCCGGTGATGATGCCGGGAAGGGCAATCGGCAGGATAACCAGCAGCGAGATCGTCTCACGGCCGAAGAAGCGCGTCTGACTGACGGCTGCGGCGCAGAGCGTGCCGAGCACCAGCGCAATCGCCGTGGCGATGGTTGCGACCTTGACCGACAGGGTGAGGGCTGCCCAGACATCCGGCCGGTTCCAGGTGACGGCGAACCATTGCAGCGTCAGGCCGGGCGGTGGGAACTGGTAGCTCTTTTCCTCGGTGGTGAAGGCATAGAGGAAGATCAACAGGATCGGGATGTGCAGGAAGGCGAGGCCGCCGATGGCGGCGATCTTCAGCCCGAGCGGCGCGGAGGCGGAGCGGTCAGAGCGCATCGAAGGCTCCCATGCGTTTGGCCATCCAGAGATAGAGGCCCATAATGACGATCGGAACGACAGTGAAGGCGGCAGCGAGCGGGATATTGCCGGCGGTGCCTTGCTGCGCATAGACGGCCTGGCCGATGAACAGCCGCGACGAGCCGACGATCTGCGGGATGATGTAATCGCCGAGCGTCAGCGAAAACGTGAAGATCGAGCCGGCGACGATGCCGGGCAGGGCGAGCGGAAACAGCACGTGGCGAAACGTCTGTTGCGGTGTGCCACCGAGATCGGATGAGGCCTCGATCAGGTTTCCGGGGACGCGCTCCAGTGCTGCCTGGATCGGCAGGATCATGAAGGGCATCCAGACATAGACGAAGACCAGGAAGGTGCCGGTATAGCTGACCGAGAGCGAATTGCCGCCGATGATCGGCAGCGACAGCCAGCCGTCGAGCAGCCAGAGCAGGTGAAGTTTGGTGAAGGCCCAGGTGAGGATACCTTCCTTGGCGAGGATCAGCTTCCAGGCGTAGATCTTGACCAGATAGCTCGACCAGAGCGGCAGCATGATGCCGAGATAGAAGACGGCCTTCCATTTTCCTTTGGCGTAACGCGCCGCGTAGTAGGCGATCGGGAAAGCGATGAGCGCCGAGAAGATCGTCACCACGGCTGCCATCGTCACGGTGCGGACGATGATGTCGAAATTGGCGTCCGACAGAAGTTGCATGTAGGTGGCGAACGTGAACTCGTAATTGATCAGGCCGGAGAAATCATCGATCGAAAAGAAGCTCTGCAGCAACAGCGCAAACAACGAACCGAGATAGATGATGCCGAGCCACAGCACCGGCGGTCCGAGCAGGATGGCGAGGAGAACGTGCGGGTGTTTCCACAGGAAGTCCGACAGCCGTCCCGTCAGGCTTGGCCTGTTCGGGAGGATTGTCGCGGGAGTGACGAGCGCGCTCATGCTTCCTCCATCAGGTGAAGGTCGTTGCGCGAGAAGGCAAGCTGCACCTCGGCGCCGATATCGGGAACCGGCATGGCGGCGGGGCTGGCAACGATGATCTTTTCGCCACTGCAATCGACGCTGACGCGGTTAGTCGCGCCCAAAAAGCTGCGGGCGGTAACGGTGCCGGGCAGGCTCAGCTGTTCGGCCCAGGAGGTACCGATGGCGATGGCTTCCGGACGCAGACTGGCGGCTTTTGCGGGAACCCCGAGCCGGGCACAGGTGGCGCTGGAGAGCACATTGGAGGAGCCGACGAAATCGGCAACGAAACGGGTCTGCGGCCGCTTGTAGATATCTTCCGGCGTGCCGAGCTGCTGGATCTTTCCGTCGTTGAAGACGGCGATGCGGTCGGCCATCGACAGGGCTTCACCCTGGTCGTGGGTGACGAAGACGAAGGTGATGCCCAGCGATTTCTGCAAAGTTTTCAGTTCCTCCTGCATCTGCTCGCGCAGCTTGAGATCCAGCGCGCCGAGCGGCTCATCCAGCAAAAGCACCTTGGGTTTGTTGACGAGGGCACGGGCGAGCGCCACGCGCTGGCGCTGGCCGCCGGAGAGCTGGCCCGGGCGGCGCTGGCCGTAGCCGGGAAGCTTGACCATCGCAAGCGCGTCTTCGGCTGCCTTGCGGCGCTCCTCCTTGCCGATACCCTTGACCATCAACCCATAGGCGACATTGTCGAGGATGGAGAGATGCGGGAAAAGGGCATAGTCCTGGAACACCGTGTTGACGCTGCGGCGATAGGGCGGCACGCCTTCGGCGGTTTCTCCGAAAATCTCGATATGGCCGCCTGTCGGCTGTTCGAAACCGGCCATCAGGCGCAGGCAGGTGGTCTTGCCGGAGCCGGACGGCCCGAGCATTGCAAAGAATTCGCCGGCTGCGATTTCAAGATCGACCGCATCGACGGCTTTGACGGCACCGAAATGGCGCGAGACGTTTTCGAACAGGACGGCGGCGGTCATGGGGTACTCCAGAAATGGGTGTGTTGCGAACCGGGCATGGCGGTTCAATACCCTCCCCTTGAGGGGGAGGGTCGGAGCGTAGCTCCGGGGTGGGGTGATCTCTTGTTGATGGGGTGGGTCACCCCACCCGCGCATTCGCGGGACCTTCCCCCCTCAAGGGGGAGGTAAAATCAACGCCCGCCGATGACGCCGATGTAGTCGGAGACCCAGCGGTGATAGGGGACGCACTCAGTTTCGCTGGCGCATTTCGAGGTCGGCGTTTTCCAGAACTTCACCTTGGCGAAGTCGTCATAGCCATTGGCCTTGCAGCCGCCGTCGGTCAGGAGCTCATTGCCCTTGCAGGCTGCTCCAACGGACGGGTTGGCGCCGAACCAGGCGGAGACATCGCCCTGGACCTTGGGCGACAGCGAATGTTCCATCCACATATAGGCGCAGTTCGGATGGGCGCTTTCTGCATGCAGCATGGTCGTATCGGCCCAGCCGGTGACACCTTCTTCCGGGATGGTCGAGGCGATAGGCAGCTTTTCGGACTGCAGTAGATTGACCTGGAACGGCCACGAGCCCGAGGCGACGACGCCTTCGTTCTTGAAGTCGTCGATCTGGATCATCGCATCATGCCAATAGCGGCTGGCGAGCGTGCGCTGGACGCGCAAAACGTCGAGCGCTGCCTTGTACTGGTCTTCGTTGAGCTCGTAGGGGTCTTTGATGCCGAGTTCCTTGTTGTGGAACATCAGGTAGTTGGCTGCGTCGGCCACGTGGATCGGGCCGTCATAAGCCTGGACGCGGCCCTTGTTGGACTTGCCGTCCGGCAATGTCATTTCCTTGAAGACGACGTCCCAGCTCTTCGGCGCTTGCCCCTTGAAGGCTTCGGTATTGTACATCAGCACGTTCGGGCCCCAGACATAGGGAACGCCGTAATGCACGCCGTTGACGGTGTACCACGGCGACGACTGCATGCGCTCGTCGACGGTCTTGAAGCTCGGGATCAGGTCGGTGTTGATCGGCTGGACACGCTTGCCGGCCACCAGCCGCAACGAGGCGTCGCCGGAGGCGGTGACGAGGTCGAAGCCACCTTCGTTCATCAACGCGACCATTTCGTCTGAGGTCGCCGCCGTCTTGACGCTGACCTTGCAGCCGGTCTGCTTTTCGAAGCCGGTGACCCAGTCATAGGCCTTGTCGGTCTCGCCGCGCTCGATATAGCCGGCCCAGGCGACGATCGACAGTTCGCCTTCGCCCTTGCCGAGTTCTTTTAGTGGTTCGGCGGCGAAAGCATGGGTGGCGAAGCTAAGCGAAAGGGTGAGCGCGGTGCAGGATTTCAGAATCTGCTTCATCTTCAGTCTCCCGTTTTGGTGTCCGAATTTTTCGGTCTTGTTCCCAAAACGAAAGGTGCCTCTATTTCGCCGCTTTCGCAAATTCATTAATCAGAATGGCGCTATCGGTTTTTCCGATATTGATCGATTTTATCGCGCTCGGCCACTGCGCAGCGCTTCCGCCACCCCGATAAAATCCCTGGCCGATTGCGGCAATCCCGATCCCTTGCGCCAGACCATGCCGACCTGGACGACGGGTAGGGCGCCGGAGACATCGCGGCTTTCGATGCGGTCCCCTTCCAGCGACCAGGGGCGATAGACCAGATCGGGCAAAAGCGCGATGCCGGCTCCGGTGGCGACCAGACTGCGCACCGCCTCGACGGACCGTGTGCGGAAGGCGACGTGCGGGCGGGCGCCGAGCGCTGTCAGAAGCTTACCGGTATTTTCCTCGATTTCATCGACCGTCAGCATGATCAACGGTTCCTTGGCGATATCGGCAACCGAGATAATATCGGCCGAAACCAGGCGATGGCCAAGCGGCAGCCAGAGGCGGTAGGGGGAGGTTTCGATGATTTCGGCCTGCAGCGCCATGCGGTCACGCAGGTTGGAAATGACCATGACGGCGACATCAAGCTCGCCGCCGATCAGGAGGTGCTCGAGATAGGAGCCGTTATCCTCGATGGCGCTGACCTCGACGCCGGGGCAGGCGCGGCGGTAGCGGGCGAGCAGATCGGAGAGCACGTAACCGGCGACCAGCGAGGTGACGCCGAGATTGAGCTTGCCGCCGGTGCGCTCCTCCCGCTCCTGCGAAAACGAGCGGCGAGCGTCGGAAACACCCGCAAGGATTTTCGTCGCATGGCGCAGGAATTGGTGGCCGTTATGGGTGATATGCAGCCCGCGCGGATGGCGCTCGAACAGTTCGACGCCCAGATCGGTCTCCAGCTCCTTGATTGCTTCGGTAATCGAGGATTGCGAGATCGACATGTTCTGCGCCGCGCGGGTAACGGAACCCTGTTCGGCGACGGCGATGAAATATTGGAGCTGACGAAGGGTGAAGGCCATGGTCTAGCTAACACGGTTGACGGGGGAGATGGCAAGATGCCGGACAGCTTGCCTTTGACACTCATTCACTCCCACCGTCAGTGTCAGAAGCGTTGCAGCATGCCGGTTTCCGGATAGCGCGTAGAGATGGATTTGATAGGTTTGCCGCACTGAATGCAGGAAAAGCGAATGGACTCGATAGTCTCAAAACCAAGCCCCACCGAACCGGGCATTCTCGCCTTCCACAAACGCTGCCAGGATTTCTATCCGGCCGATGCGGTCGATGCGTCGATCCAGCAGCAGCGGGCGTGGTATGACGCGCTGTGCGCCGAGTTTGATGCGCCATCGCCGGAAGGGCTGACCCGGCGCAATGAGATTGCGGGCGGAAGGGTTTCCGTTCGCCGGTACCGGCCTATCGAGATCGCCACGCAAACACGGATTTTCTACATTCACGGCGGCGGTTTCGTTGTCGGATCGCTTGATAGCCATGATGCCATCTGCGCCGAGATTGCGCATGCGGCAAAGGCGGAACTGGTGTCCATCGATTACCGGCTGGCACCCGAGCATGTTTGGCCGGCGGCGTTTGACGATTGTTTTGAGGTGCTGCAATGGCTGCTTGCCGATGGCCGGCCGCTGGTGGTTGCGGGTGACAGCGCTGGTGGGAATCTTGCCGCGGGCATGGTGCTGAAGGCCAAGGCAAAGGCAATCGGCGGCATCGTCGGGCAAGTGCTGATCTATCCGGGGCTCGGTGGCGATCTTGTCTCAGGTTCCTATGTCGAAATGGCAGAGGCGCCGGGCCTGACGACGGCCGATGTGGCCTATTATCGTGACGTCCTGAAGGCGCCGGCAGATAATGCCTTTACCCACCCCTTGAAGGCAGCCGATTTTTCCGGGCTGCCGCCCGCCTATGTCACCGCGGCGCATTTCGATCCGCTGCGCGATGATGCCGCTCTTTATGCGCAGCGGCTGATCGCTGCGGGCGTCAACGTCACCTACCGTGAAGAACCGCAGATGATCCATGCGTGGCTGCGCGCCCGTCATATGAGTGAGGGCGCGCGGGAGGGCTTTGGGCGGCTGTGCCGTGGTGTCAGCGATCTCGTCGGAACGCTCTGATCAGCCCTTGGCTTTCAGAACAAGAACCGGAGTGGCACTGAACTCCGTCGGGAACAGCGCCTTGAGGTTCTCGATCTTCGGCATGTCGTTGTAGACGATGTAGGGATAGGTCGGGTTGAGCGTCAGGAAATCCTGGTGGTATTCCTCGGCTGGGTAGAAGGCGGTAATGTCGGACACTTTGGTGACGACCGGTTCGCCATAGACCTTTGCCTTGTCGAGCTGGGCGATATAGCTGTCAGCGACCTTCTTCTGCTCGCTGTTTGTCGCGAAGATTTCCGAGCGGTATTGCGTGCCGTGGTCTGGGCCTTGATAGTTCAGTTGCGTCGGGTTATGCGCCACGGAGAAATAGATCTGCAGCAACTGGCCATACGTGACCATCTTCGGATTATAGGTGACTTCGACGGCCTCGGCATGGCCGGTGTCCCCGCCGCTGACGGTTTCGTAAACGGCGGTGTCCTTGGCGCCGCCGGAATAGCCGGAAACGGCATTCTTGACGCCCTTCACATGCTGGAACACGCCCTGCACACCCCAGAAGCAGCCGCCGGCGAACACGGCCTTTTCCGTGGTGGCCGTCGCTGCCTCATCGATGGCTGGTGGCGGAATGACCACGGCCTCTTCGGCTGCCTTGCTGAAAGTCGAGGACATTGCCAACAGGCAGCCGGCGACGGCCGTCACGCCGGCAAACCCGAAAGCGAGCGGTCGTCTGGTCGCTTTTGAAAGCGTGTCTTTTCCAAGCTGTGGCATGCTCGTGCTCCTTCGATGACTTTTAATAGGGCAAGGCACCCGGCGGACGGCGACGGCGATATGCGGCCTTGCTTTATGAGCAAACTGTGGCCAACAGAAGCTGGCTGGTCAAATCGCAAATGCGTGCGTAACGCCAATGTGACAGGCTATAGATGCGGATACACATCCATGTGATCCAGCAGGGAGTGGGGCAGGGAGACACACATGAGTGGCACCACCGATCTCGAAACGCTCTTGCGCGAGATGCGTCCGGATCTGCGTCCGGGTGACTATGTCTATTGCAGCGTACCGGTTGATGAGACCGGATGGCTTTCCCTGAAGCCGCTGGGCTTCTTTCGGGAGGACGAGGGCCGGACGCTGATTGTCGAAAAGATGGAAGCCGACAAGGCCGGATTAACCTATGGCCCAGTGATGCGCTGTATCACGCTGACGGTTCATTCCGCCCTGGAGGCCGTGGGGCTGACGGCGGCGGTTGCGGTGGCGCTGACGCGGCATGGCATCAGCGCCAATGTGGTCGCGGCCTATCACCACGACCACATTTTCGTGCCTGCGGATGATGCGGAACGGGCGCTTGCGGCCCTGGCAGAGGCCACTCCCGTTCTCACATGAAGTCGCGTGGCACGCGCGTCTCTTCGAACGTTTTTTCGAAGATCTGCGTCTCCCCTTCGAAGGCGCTCACGGACGCCGAGGTGAGCCATTCGGTTGCCGTGCACGCGATGCGCGACACAGACACGGTCTTGACCGACCAGTTTTCACGGCTGGCGATGCAGGTCCAGGTCGAAACACCCGTCATCGATAGCGGATCGTCAGCGGCGATCGTCCAGGTTTCGTCACGGATATCCTGCGTGGCAAGGCCGGTATCGGGATGCTCGGTCAGGCCGCCATCCTCATAGATATGGTAACGCGTCTGGCCTGCCGTCATATCACGCTCGACCCGGCGGCTGGTGCTGCCGGAGGTGTGCTCGATATATTTCGGCAGCGGATCGGGATTGGCGGGCTCCGGCATGGTGATGACCCGATGATCGCCAAGCTTGGGCAGGGCGAGGCCCAGCGAGGCGAGATCCAACGTCAGGCCGGGATCGGACGGGGCGGGCAGGATCATCGGCCAGTAGGCGGTCGAGAGTGACAGCCGGATGCGATGGCCGGCGCCAAACCGGTAGCCGCAGGCGTCGAGGACCAGTTGAACCCTGGTCTTCTTGCCATGCTCCAACGGCTTGGGTTCGGCATTGCCGTCGCGGTGGGCAAGGTTGAGCACGCCGAAGGTGACGCGCGTGGCGCTGCCATCCGGGTGGATATCGACGACGCGGGCAACAAGATTGGCCCAATCGGCGTCGCAGGAAAGCTCGACCGTCAGCACCGGCTGGCCGAGATAATCGAGGGGCTCCGTCAGCGGCGCTGTGTCAAACGTTAGCGAACCGGCATCGTCGATGCGCTGATCGCCGGCCATTTCAGCGTCGGGTTTCAGGGTGAACCATTCGCCGGACGCCGTGCCGGTGTCGAGCGGCGATTTCAGGTAGATGTTGTGATCGTGGGCGCCGGCAATCGGCATGCCCTCGTTGAGACTGCCGAACTGGTCGATATAGAAGGTCTGCATTTCAGGGGGACGCCATTCGTCCTTGGCCACCCAGAAACCGGGATCGGCATTGCGGCGCAGGGCAGGCTTCGGGCCGTCGAGGATGAAGGCCCGCATCTGTGGCAGTGCCTCGACGCCGGTCTCTTCATCGCGCAGCCAGTGGTTCCACCAAGCGAGCGCCTCGCCATGAAAATCGGCGCGCGGTTTTGGCCAGGCGAAATGCGGATATTTGTGTACCCATGGACCGATCAGGGCCTTCACCTTGCCGCCCAGGCCTTCGGCTGCCTTCATCGGCGTGTTGCGGTAGCCGTCGGCCCAGCCGGCGATAACCATGGCGGGAACCGGAAAGCCTTCGAAATCCTCGCAGATCGAGCCATGTTCCCAGAAGGCGTCGCGGCGCTGGTGCTGGAGCCATTCCTCCATGAAATAGGGCTCGTTTTCCAGCCGTTCCAGCCACATGTCCTTCCATTTTTCACCCACCAGAGCCGGATCGGGCGAGCGCGACTGGTAGGCAAGCATGGTTGCAGCCCAGGAGAGCTGTGCGGACAGATGCGTGCCGTTCTTGTAGTGGATGTCGTCATTGTAGCGATCGACGGTGGAGGCGATGGAGATCACCGCTTTCAGCGCCGGGGGCTTGAGGGCCGCGACCTGCAGGCAGTTGAAGCCGCCCCAGGAAATGCCCATCATGCCAACATTGCCGTTCGACCAGGGCTGGGCGGCGATCCAGGCGATCAGCTCGCAACCGTCCGCGAGTTCGCGCGGCGTGTATTCGCCGTCGATGACGCCGTCGCTTTCGCCGGAGCCGCGGATATCGACACGCACACCGGCAATGCCGGCGGCCGCAAAGACCGGATAGGTGGACTCGTCACGGGCATTGGTTCCGCCGCGCTTGCGATAGGGCAGGTATTCGAGTACCGCCGGAACGGGGCTGGCGTCGGCGCCATCCGGCATCCAGATGCGGGCGGAAAGCCGGGTGCCGTCGGCGAGAATGATCCACTCGTTCTCGATCAGGGTAAAGCTGCGTTTCGACATGCTATCCATCTTCGTCATTCCGCGTTTCAGTTGTCGAACCAGACGCGGCTTGCCACATAGCCGTTGGAAAGGTCGTTGCCGATATCGTGAACGAAGCCCTTCAGCGATGTGGACGCGGCGTTCACATAGTCGTTGAAAACAGGCAGGATGAGGCCGCCTTCATCCCGGACCGTCAGCGCCATGGTGCGGTAGAGGTCCTTGCGCTTGATTTCGTCGAGTTCGGAGCGTGCCTGCAGCAGAAGCTTGTCGAAATCCGGCCGCTTGAAGCGGGTGTCGTTCCATTCGGCGGTCGAGAGGTAGGATGTCGAGTAGCGCGAATCCTGCGTCGGGCGTCCGCCCCAGTAGGAGGCGCAGAACGGCTGGACGTTCCAGACATTGGTCCAGTAGCCGTCCTCGGGCTCGCGCTGGACTTCGATCTGAATGCCGGCCTTTTTCGCGCTTTCCTGAAACAGCACGGCGGCATCGACAGCACCGGCAAAGGCGGCGTCCGAGGTGCGCAGCGGTATCGGCCGGTCGTGGCCGGATTTCTTGTAGTGAAATGCCGCCTTTTCCGGATCGTAAGTGCGCTGTTCGATACCTTCGGGCGCCAGCGCATAGTTTTCGTTGACCGGATAGTCGTTGCCGATCTTGCCGTAGCCGCCGAGGATGCGGTCGAGAATGGCCTGGCGGTCGATGGCGTATTTCAGCGCCAGACGCAGGTCGTTATTGTCGAACGGCGCGGTGTCGCAGTGCATCAGGAAACTGTAGAAGCCCTTGCCTGCGGTTTTCAGGATCTCGACCTTCGGCGCGCGCTTCAGCATCGGAACGGTCTTCGGATCGATATTGTTGATGAAATGAACCTGGCCGGAAGCAAGTGCCGCGACCCGTGCCGTGTTGTCGTTCATCACGATGATCTCGACACTATCCACGAAACCACGATCCGAGCGCCAATCGGCGGCGTTCTTTTCGAAGGTCGCGCGCAGGCCGGCTTCATAGCTTGCAAGCTTGTAGGGGCCGGTGCCGATTGTCGAGGTGGGATTGCTGACACCGCCGCCCGACTGGATGATCAGATGGTAGTCGGTGAGGATCAGCGGCAGGTCGGCATTGCCTTCGGTCAGCGTCAGGACGAGTTCGCCGCCCTTGTCCTCTATCGTTTTGATCGAGCGCATTAGGCCGAGCGCGCCGGACTTGGAGCCTTCGTCAGCATGACGCTTCAGGGTGGCAATGACATCGGCCATGGTCAGCGGGCTGCCATCGTGGAACGTCACGCCGCTGCGCAGCTTGAATGTCCAGACCGATGCGTCGGGCGAGGGAGTCCACGACTCGGCAAGGGAAGGTAGCGCTGCGCCTGTCGCCGGATCGGATTCAACCAGTGTATCGCCCCAGAGATGGCCGATGGTGAAGAGGACCGAGCCGCTATAGGTGGCTGGATCGAGCGAATCGGTGGTGGCGCCGCCCTTGAGGCCGAGCTTGAGGTGACCGCCGCGCTTGGGCTCTTCGGCGCGCGCCTTGCTGGGGATGAATGTGCCGGAGAAACCGGCTGCGAGACCGAGTGCCACGGTGCCGCCGAGGAAGGTCCGGCGATTGACCTCGGTGGTTGCAATCATGCTGTCGGGCTTCTGGGTGAAATCACGCATTCGCTGTTCCCTTTATCGCTGTTTTTCGTCAGGAAACGTAGCGGTAAAAGCGATGGGCACAATTTCGCGACTTGACGCTTGTTTACGCGACTTTACGCTATGGTAAATTGCGAAGGGAACTGTCCGTGTCCGATGTCGATGCTTTTACCGAAAATCTGCGCTTTGCCTGCGCTACGCGGCCGTCGATTTCGCAAATTTGCCGGGAAATCGGTGTCAATCGCCAGCAATTCAACCGCTATATTTCCGGCGAGGCCCGGCCGTCGGCGCACAATCTTTCCCGTATTGCTGCGTTCTTCGGAGTAGGTGCCCAGGATTTTTCCCTTACCGCGCCCGTCTTCCAGACACGCATGACGCGCCCGGATCAGCGCAGGGTGGATGGCGGACTGCTGCTGGAGGGGCTTCCGGGCGATCTGCCCTCGCTTCGCCGGCATCTGGGCTACTTCCAGACCTACCATCTTTCGCCGTCATGGCCTGGGCTTATCGTCTGCTCCTGCGCCCGGCTCCTGGAGGAACACGGCTCCGTTCACGTCAAATCGATCGAGCGCATCCGCGATGCGGTCCATGAAATCCGGCAATACTCGAAATATGTCGGGCTTGCGGCTTTCCTGAGAAACCGTATTTTTATTACAGAACGTAGCGTCAGCCGCCAGCCGATGATGTCGCAGACGATCCTGATCCCGTTCGAGGTGCACCAGCGGGTCTATCTGCGCGGCGTCACGATGGGGGTTTCGTGGCGCAAGGAAAACCTGCCTTACGCCTCGCGGGTCATCTGGCGTCATCTCGGTATCAATCCCGACAAGCGCCAGGTTCTATCGCGCTGCGGCGTGTTGCCGGAAAACTCGCGGCAATTGCCGGCAACTGTACGTGACTATCTCGAAGGACCGTCGTCCGGCATTCTGTCCGTGCCGGAAAATTTCTGAGCGGATCGTCGCACTGTTGGCCGTTTCGTCATAGGATTTGAGCGGCGCAAGGAGGGAGGATGTTGTGATGTCGAAGGTTGTCGTTGCTGGATGGATGCTGATCGGTCTTTCCGTCCTACCGGTCGCTGCCGAAGATACATCCTCTTCGCCACTTGCCGGTTGCGCGTTGTCCGGCGCCTCCAGCGTCTTCATCGGCGGCGCGCCGGCGCTGAGGTTGTCGGATGTCGTCAATTGCCCGGCCGATCTCTACGAAATCGTTCCGGGCATCATGATCGAGGGGCAGCCGCTGGTCCGGGTGCGTTCCGGATCGTCAAAAAAGGCCGATTGCGCCACCAAGGGCGAAACGACGGTGACGGCAAACGGCCAGCCGATGCAGCGGCTGGGTGATGTGAACTGCACCAGCAAGTGATGGTAGTCCTTCCCTTCGAGGCAGCGTGAAGGGAAGGCCATTTGCGTCTGATCAGTTTCCGGCGCTTTCCATTCGGCGGGTGGTCAGGACCTTTTCCAGCCAGCCGATTTCCATCTCCGGAACCGACTTCAGCAGCAGGTCGGTATAGTCATCGAACGGTGGCGAGAGCACTTTCGACTTTGCCCCGAAGCGCACCAGCTTGCCGCGATGCATGACGGCGACAGAGTCGGCGATAGCGCGGACGATGGCGATGTCGTGGGTGATAAAGACATAGGAAACAGCGGTTTCCTCCTGAAGCCTCAGAAGCAGATTCAAGATGCCTTCGGCCACCAGCGGGTCGAGCGCCGAGGTCGGCTCGTCGCAGAGAATCAGTTCCGGCTTGGCCGCCAGCGCCCTTGCGATCGCAACGCGCTGCTTCTGGCCGCCCGACAGTTCGGCCGGATAACGGTCAAGGAAACGGTCGCCCATCTCGATCTGGTCGAGCAGCTGTTTCACCCGCTCCGTCTTCTTCGCCCCATGCAGGCCGTAGTAGAAGGAGATCGGACGGCCGATGATGTCACGCACTGTCTGGCGCGGGTTCATCGCCGTGTCGGCCATCTGGTAGATCATCTGCACCCGGCGAAGCTCTTCCTTGCTGCGTCCGCTGAGCGCCTTCGGCAGCACCTTGCCGTCAAAGGTAATCGTGCCTTCGGAGGGCGGCAGGAGGCCGGTGATGACACGGGCGAGCGTCGATTTTCCGGAACCGCTTTCGCCGACGATCGCCAGCGTCTGGCCCTTGGGCAGGTGCATGGAAACGTCGTGCAGCACCTTGAAGCCATTGGCGTAGCCGGCGCTCACATGCTCGATCTTCAGGAGCGTGTTGCTCTGGTCACGGGCTTCCTCGCGCTTGGTCTGGCGGACGCTGACGAGGGCGCGGGTGTAATCCTCGTTGGGAGCCTCGATGATCTGCTTGGTCGTTCCGTATTCGATGGTCTTGCCATGGCGCAGCACCATGATGTCATCGGAAATCTGGGCGACGACGGCGAGATCATGGGTAATGTAGAGGGCGGCCGTATGGGTCTCCTCGATCGCGTGCTTGATCGCGGCCAGAACATCGATCTGGGTTGTGACGTCGAGCGCCGTGGTCGGCTCGTCGAAGACGATGAGTTCGGGATTGGGGCAAAGCGCCATGGCGGTCATGGCGCGTTGCAGCTGGCCGCCGGAGACCTGATGCGGATAGCGGTCGCCGAACGTTTCCGGATTGGGCAGGCCGAGCACCTGAAACAGATACAAGGCCCGTTTTTCCGCCTCCGGCCGAGTCATGATCTTGTGGCGCAGGGCCGCCTCGATCACCTGTTCGCCGAGCTTGTGAGCCGGATTGAAGGCGGCCGCCGCCGACTGCGCGACATAGCAGACCTTGCAGCCGCGGATGGTGCGCACACCGTCACGGCCAAGCGTGAGGATATCCTTGCCGTTGAGCAGGACCTGACCGCCGGTGATCGCGGCACCGCCGCGGCCATAGGCAAGGGCCGAGAGGCCGATGGTGGACTTGCCCGCACCGCTTTCGCCGATCAGGCCGAGCACCTTGCCCTTCTGGACATTGAAGGAGACGTTTTCGACCAGGGTCACGGTTTTGGGCGGCTCGCCCGGTGGATAGCTTGTCGCTTCGATCTTCAGATTCTTGACAGACAGTAGACCGTTCTTAGGCAAAGATTCAGGCATCGCCGCGCCCTCCCTTGAGGCTCGAGGTACGCTTCATCAGCCAGTCGACGACGAGGTTGACGCAGATGGCAAGGCCGGCGATGGCGCCGCCCGGCACGAGAGCTGCGGAGATGCCGAAGATGATGCCGTCCTTGTTGTCCTTGACCATGCCGCCCCAGTCTGCGGCCGGCGGCTGGATGCCGAGGCCGAGGAAGGAGAGGGTGGAGAGGAACAGGATCGAGAAGGCGAACCGCAGGCCGAATTCGGCCAGAAGCGGCGACAGCGTATTGGGCAGAATTTCTCGAAAGATGATCCATCCGGTGCCTTCGCCGCGCAGCCGTGCCGCCTCGACGAACTCCATGACGGCCACATCAAGTGCCACGGCACGGCCGATGCGGAAGACGCGGGTACTGTCGAGGATGGCCATGACCAGGATCAGGATCCACAGCTGCTGCGGCAGGACGGCGAGCACGACCAGTGCGAAGATCAACGTCGGGATGGCCATCATCAGATCGTTGAAGCGCGAGAACAGCTGATCGATCAGGCCGCCGGTGACGGCCGCCGTGAACGACAGGAGCATGCCGAGCGAAAACGAGATGACGGTTGCGGCCAGAGCAACGAAGATCGTCGTTCGGGCCCCGAAGATCAGGCGGGACAACAGATCCCGGCCGAGATTGTCGGTGCCAAGCAGGAAGTCGCCACCCATGGGAAGCCAGATATCGCCGACGACATCGCGTTCGCCGAAAGGCGCGATCCAGGGCGCGAAGATGGCGCAGAACAGGGCTACGGCGATGCCAATAAGGCCGACCCAGGCGCTGAGGGGAATGGAGCTCAATCTCATCGTGGATGCCTCAATCTCGGATTGGCGAGGATGGCGAGAATATCCGCAGCCATGTTGAGGAAAATGTAGAAGGCGGCGAAGATCAGGCCGCAGGCCTGCACCACCGGCATGTCGCGCACCGTGACCGCATCGACCATGTACTGGCCCATGCCCGGATAGACGAACACCACTTCCACGACGACGACGCCGACCACGAGATAGGCGAGGTTGAGCGCGATGACATTGATGACCGGGGCGACGGCGTTGGGAGCGGCGTGCCGGGCAATGATACGGAAGGCGCTGAGCCCCTTGAGTTCCGCCGTCTCCACATAGGCAGACGCCATGACGTTGAGGATAGCCGCGCGGGTCATGCGCATCATGTGGGCGAGAACGACCAGCACGAGCGTTGCCACCGGCAGCGCGATGGCCGAGAGACGTTCGCCAAAGCTCATGCCGTCATAAACGGTGGCCGGGAAGGTCGCCACGCCCATCTGAACGGCAAAGAACAGGATCAGCAGATAGCCGACGAAGAATTCGGGCAGCGAGATTGCGGCCAGGGAGACAACATTGATGATCTTGTCCGGCAGCCGGTTTCGATATTGCACGGCGAGCATGCCAAGCCCGACCGCCAGCGGAACCGAGATGATCGCAGCGAAGAAAGCAAGGAACAGGGAGTTTCCAAGCCGCTTGCCGATCTGCTCGCTGACGGAGTTCCGGCTGGCCCAGGATTTTCCGAAGTCACCCTGCAGGGCGCCGCCGAGCCAGCTGAAATAACGCTCGGTCACGGGGCGGTCGAGGCCGAGGTCCTTGCGGATGTTTTCGACAGCCTGCGGCGTTGCCGACTGGCCGAGATAGGTCGTGGCGAAATCGCCGGGCAGGGCTTCCACGCCGCCGAAGATCATCAGCGACACTGCAAAGAGGAGGCCAACGCTTAAACCCAGCCGCTGGATGATGAGCGCCGCCAGGGGGCGGCGCAGGGTGAAACGGCGCCAGAACGTGCCGGTGACGACGCCGGGTGGTGGCGTCAGCATCGTTCCGGAAACGGGCGGCGACTGCGAGAGGCTTTCGCCTCCCGCAGCAGTGCCCGTTGTGTGCGCCGGACCCGAGACCGGTCCGCCCGCCATCAGGCGTCGAGCCAGACGCGGGTTGCGACGAAGCCGTTCGACATGTCGTTGCCGACGTCCTTGACGTAGCCCTTCACCTGCTTGGTGCTGGCGTTCACGAAGTCGTTGAACATCGGCAGGATGACACCGCCTTCGTCGCGGACCATCGTTGCCATCGCGGTGTAGAGTTCCTTGCGCTTGCCATCGTCCAGCTCGGAGCGGGCTTCGAGCAGCACCTTGTCGAAATCAGGACGTTTGAACCGGGTATCGTTCCAGTCCGCCGTCGAGAGATAGGCAGTGGAATACATCAGGTCCTGTGTGGGACGGCCACCCCAGTAGGAGGTCGAGAAGGGCTGCACGTTCCAGACGTTGGTCCAGTAGCCGTCACCCGGTTCGCGCTTGACCTCGATGTTGATGCCGGCCTTTTTGCAGCTTTCCTGATAGAGGACGGCCGCATCGACGGCACCCGGGAAGGCGACGTCGGACGTACGCAGGAGAACCGAACCGTCATGGCCGGATTTCTTGTAGTGGAAAGCCGCCTTGTCCGGATCGTACACGCGCTGTTCGATGCTGTCGGGGAAGAGGGCATAGGTCGAGTTGATCGGGAAGTCGTTGCCGACTTTGCCGTAGCCGCCGAGGATCTTGTCGACCATCGTCTCGCGGTCCATGGCGTATTTCAGTGCCAGGCGCAGGTCGTTGTTGTCGAACGGCGCCGTGTTGCAATGCATGATGAAAACGTAGTGGCCGCGGCCGGAAGTCGACAGGATTTCGACATTCGGTGCGCGCTTGAGCATGCCGACGGTCTTCGGATCGACGCGGTTGATGAAGTGGACCTGGCCGGACGACAGGGCTGCCATGCGGGCAGTCGCGTCGTTCATGACGATGATTTCGACGGAATCGACGAAGCCGCGATCGGTACGCCAATATTCCGGGAATTTTTCGAAGGTCGCCCGGACGCCCGGCTCCCAGCTGGTCATCTTGTAAGGCCCGGTGCCGATGGCGGCTTCCGGATCGTCGATGCCGCCGTTCGGCTGGATGACAAGGTGATAGGCGCTGAGCAGCAACGGCATGTCGGCGTTGCCCTCGTTGAGCGTAACCACCAAATTGCCGCCGTCGGCCTTGATTTCCTTGATCGACTTCATGACGCCAAGAGCGCCGGATTCTGATTTTTCGTCGGAATGCCGCTTCAGCGTCGCGACGACGTCATCGACGGTCAGATCCTTGCCATTGTGGAACTTGACGCCGCTACGGATCTTGAAGGTCCAGGTCACGGCATCCTTCGATGGCTCCCAGGATTCGGCCAGCGACGGGACGGGCGCGCCGGTGAAGGGGTCGGATTCGACGAGAAGGTCGCCCCAGTTATGGCTGGTGACGAATGTGACCTGCGACAGGTTCTTGCCCGGATCCTTGCTGTCGGTGGCCGAGCCGCCTTCCAGGCCAAGCTTGAGGTGACCGCCTTTTTTTGGTTCCTGCGCCGAGGCGCTGGTGGCAAACAACGTGCTGGCGCTGGAGAGCGCGACACCTGCGGCCACGGTGCGTCCAATGAATTCGCGGCGGTTCATCTTGCCCATCATGACCTGATTGGCGAGGTAGTTCTTGTAATCGCTCATTCCCCTGTTCCCTTTGTTGAATGGCTTTTCGCCGTTTTTGATTATTATTTTTCGATCGATGTCGATCAGGTAGTTGCTAGAATGCATGCCCGAAGGCAGTGATGCCAGTCACTTTTGCGGATTGGTCAGCCGCGATTCAAAACCTTTCCAAAATAGGGGCATTCCGTTGCCGGAAATGCCGTTAGAATTAAGGGTATCGTCTCAGTAGTATTCTGTATTCATACAAAAATTCCGCAATTATCATAAATCAGGCTTATGGTAATCTGGCGCACTTTGCCGGCCCGTCTTTCCTGGCGGCAAACACTTCCCGGCCGTTATTTTCCCTTCCAGACCGGATCCCGTTTTTCCGAAAAAGCCCGTGCGCCTTCCAGCTGGTCTTCGCTGGAATAGAGGATGTCGACCGTCTTGAACTGGCGTTTGGTGATCTTGTTCATCGTCGTCTGGAAATCCTCGCCTTCGGCAGCGCGAACCACTTCCTTGATGGCAGCATAGACCAGCGGCGGGCCGCTTTCGAGCAGACGGGCGAGCTCCCAGGCGCGCTCCATCAGCTTGGTCGCGGGCAGGATCTCGTTGACGAAGCCCCAGCGGTGGGCCTCCGCCGCATCCAGCCAGCGGCCGGTGAACAGCATGTCCATGGCGATATGATAGGGGATGCGCTTGGGCAGCTTGATCGAAGCGGCATCGGCCACGGTTCCCGAGCGGATTTCCGGCAGGGCGAAGGTCGCGTGTTCGGCGGCAAGGATCATGTCGGTCGACAGGGCGATTTCCAGGCCGCCGCCGCAGCAGATGCCGTTGATGGCTGCGATGACCGGCTTGTTGAGGTCGCGCAATTCCTGCATGCCGCCGAAGCCGCCAATGCCATAGTCGCCATCGACGGCGTCACCGCCGGCTGCGGCCTTCAGATCCCATCCCGGACAGAAGAATTTTTCCCCGGCGCCGGTGATGATGGCGACGCGCAACGTATCGTCATCGCGAAAACCGGCGAAGATTTCGCCCATGATGCGGCTGGTCACCAGATCGATCGCGTTGGCCTTCGGCCGATCGATGGTGACTTCGAGAATGCCGCCTTCGCGGCGTGTTCTGATAGGTCCGGTCATAGGCGTCATTTCCTTCGACGGATCAGGGCATCGGCTGCAACGGTTCCAGACCCTTGCGGCAACACCATGATAGGATTGATATCGAGTTCTTCGAGTATTGTAGCGTTTGCTGCGACATAGGATGCGACGGCAGCGACAGCGGTTGCGAGCGCTGCAATGTCGCCCTTCGGGCCGCCGCGATAGCCATCGAGCAGTTTCTTGATTTTCAGGCCGGAAATGGCTTCGTTGATCGCTTCCGGCGTCATTGGAAGGGTCAAAATCGCCGAATCGTCCAGCAATTCCACCAGAATCCCGCCTGCGCCGATGGTGAGCACCAGACCGGCAACGGGATCGCGGAGCGCCCCGACGATGATTTCGGCGACGGGTTTTGCGATCATTTTTTCGACGAGATAGCCGGATGCGACGCTTTTCATGGCGTCTGCCGCGTCCAGAACCGATTGGCGGTCGCCAAGATTGAGCTTGACGGCGCCAGCTTCAGTCTTATGGGCGACGCCGAGGCCCTTGAGCACCACGGGAAATCCGAGCATTTCAGCGGCATCTGCTGCCTCATCTGCAGTGGAGGCTGCTTTGCCCGTCGGGACCGCTAGACCGAATTTTGCCAGCTCGGCCTTTGCCTCGTTTTCGCTGATGGTGATGATCTCGCCGTCTTCCGCATGTGCGGACAGAAGCGGTGCCGGGGCCGGTTTTGCCCAGATGGCACCGATAGCGGCCGAGATTTCGGCAGCGGCCAGCGCCTCGTCAATACCGGAAAAGGCGACGACACCAGACGCCATCAGCGACAGGGCCGTGTCTTCGGGCATATTTTCACCAAGGCTGGCGACGATGCCGGCAACGGCGCCGGTGGCCTTGGCCGAGGCAATGACGGCTTCGCAGGTGGTGTTCCAGTCGCTGGCGTCACAACGGTCCTGGCGGGGGAAGTCGAGTACGATGAGATTGAGCGCGTAATCGCCTTTCATCATCGCGGTAAAGGCGATCGTCTGCTTTTCCAGATTGCCCCAGACGAAGGTGTGGTAGTCGAGCGGATTGGCGATGGTCACCATTTCGCCCAGGCTTTCACGCAGCGGCTGGCGTTGTTCGTCTTTCAGCGCCCGGAACACCGTTTTCCGCTTCACCCCGGCGTCCGCCATCAATGAAGCTTCGCCACCGGAGCAACTCATCGAGGAAACATCGTAGCTTTTCAATGGCGGGTGCAGGTGGAGCAGTTTCAACGTTTCCAGAAGTTCTGGGAGCGTATCGACCCGGCCAATACCGAGACGTTCGAGGACTGCACCGGAAACGGCGTCATTGCCCGCAAGAGACGCGGTATGTGAAACCGTCGCCAGTTGCGCGGCTTCGGATTTTCCGACCTTCAGGGTGACGACCGGCTTCTTCAGTTCCCGCGCCCGCGCCGCCAGACGCTGCAGGGCTTCGATACTGTCGAAACCTTCGATGTGGAGGCCAACGGCCGTGACACGCGGATCTTCGAGCGCTGCGATCGCAAGTTCCGACAGGCCGGTTTGTGCCTGGTTTCCCGCCGTCATGATATAAGCGAGCGGCAGGCCGCGCATCTGCATCGATATGTTGCAGGCGATGTTGGACGACTGCGTGAGAACGGCGACACCGCGTTCGACCCGCTGCATGCCGTGCTGGTCCGGCCAGAGCAGGGCGCCGTCGAGCGCATTGATGAAGCCATAGCAATTGGGGCCGACGATTGGCATGTCACCGGCGGCTGTGACCAGCGCCTCCTGCAGGTCGTTGCCATCGGCGAGCTCGCTGACGGCCTCGCGAAACCCGGAGGCGTAGCAGATGGCACCGCCGGCACCGCGGGCGGACAGATCGCGGATGATCTCGATGGTGAGCTGACGGTTGACGCCGACGAAGGAGGCGTCGGGCGCGGCCGGCAGTTCGGCCACCGAGCGGTAGCAACGGCGGCCGAGGATTTCGTCCTGTTTGGGGTGCACCGGCCAGATATCGCCGGTGAACCCCATCTTGTCGCATTGTTCGATGACCCGGCGCGCTTCCTTGCCGCCGAAGACGGCGATGGATTTGGGCCGGATAAGGCGGTCGAGGGATCGGGTCATGCACATGCTCCGAAGGCAGTTTTCCTCTTCTCCCCTGCGGGGAGAAGGTGGCGCAACGCGCCGGATGAGGGGGGCGAAGCCACAGGCGGCGAGCATGCCTTATGACGTCTCGCAGCCATCTGGCCGCCTGCTAGTTCTCTGTTCTCTGAAGGATCGCGTTCTGCCGCCCCCTCATCCGCCCTTCGGGCACCTTCTCCCCGCAGGGGAGAAGAGGGAGCGAGCGGCTGCCGTTGAGATGCCTTCATCCTCATGCTCCCAATGGGCGCAGGAGGTCGCGGCTGATGATATGCCGCTGGATTTCCGAGGTGCCGTCCCAGATGCGTTCGACACGGGCATCGCGCCAGAAGCGGGCAAGCGGCAGGTCATCCATCAGGCCCATGCCGCCATAGATCTGGATCGCCTCGTCGGTGACGCGCGACAGCATCTCGGAGGCGTAGAGCTTGGCGGAGGCGATTTCGCGGTTGGCAGGCAGCTTCTGGTCGAGCCGCCAAGCTGCTGCGAGCGTCAGATAATCAGCGGCGTCGATCTCGGTGATCATGTCGGCAAGCTTGAAGGAGACGCCCTGGTTGGCGCCGATCGGCTTGCCGAACTGCTTGCGCTCTGCGGCATAGGGCAGGGCATAGTCGAATACCCGCCGTGCCCGGCCAACGCAGGTGGCAGCAACGGTGATGCGGGTGGCATAGAGCCAGTCATTGGCGATGTCGAAACCCTTGTGCACTTCGCCGAGAATGGCGGACGAGGGCAGGCGGCAATCGTCAAACGACAGGATGCAGTTCTTGTAGCCACGATGCGAGACCGAATCGTAGCCGTTGCGGATTTCAAAGCCCGGCGTGCCGCGATCGACCAGGAAACAGGTGATCTTCTTTTTTGGCCCGCGCGGAGTTTCCTCTTCGCCCGTAGCGATAAAGACGATGACGAAATCGGCGATATTGGCATGCGAAATGAAATGCTTGGTGCCGTTGACGATCCAGTCGTCGCCATCGGGCTTGGCAAAACATTTCATACCGCGCACGTCGGAACCGGCATCCGGCTCGGTCATCGCAAGCGCATCGAATTTTTCGCCCTTGACGGCGGGGATCAGGTATTTTTCGCGCTGCTCTTCATTGCAGGCCATCAGGATGCCGGAGGGGCGGCCGAAGAACACGGTGAGGCCCATCGAGCCACGGCCAAGTTCGCGCTCGACCAGCGTGAAGGTCTGGTGATCAAGCCCAGCGCCACCGACCTCTTCCGGCATGTTGCAGGCGAAGAAGCCGAGATCCTTGCACTTTTGCGCAATCTCCTGGCCAAGCTCCTTCGGTACGATGCCGGTGCGCTCCACCTCGTTCTCATGCGGATAGATTTCGGTCTCGACGAAGCCGCGCACGGTGTCGACGATCATCTGCTGTTCTTCGGTCAGTGCGAAATTCATATCAAATCCCTCCTTTTTTATGTGCCTTGAGCGCGGCATGCTCCAAGGCGCTCCCTCCCCCTTGTGGGGAGGGTTGGGGAGGGG